>NZ_JADOTW010000015.1 GCF_015645095.1 Halomonas sp. 328 | reverse complement strand
GCACCTTTGCCTTTCCCTCGGCAGTACGACCCACGTAGCGTCTTGCCATCAATGGCCACTACCGCGCCTTCCGTCACGTCATGGCAGGCCTTCATCCATTCGGCAAACGCGCTTTGCAGTTGCTCAGCGTTCACCAGGGCCATGACCCTGGCCAAGGTGTCATGGCTGGGCACGCCAGCCTCAAAATCACCGTACTGGCGGAGAAAGTCGAGCTTCGCATGGCCAAAGTCCTCGATCTCGTCCCAACCCTCTGCACCACAGATCACCGCACAGACCGTCAGGAACAGGATATCCGACAGCTGATGCTGCACTTTCCAAGCCTGGCGGAAGTCGGGAACGATCGATAAATGGTGCATAAGGGACGGTGTCAGCATCGGGTCATCCATGAGAAAAAGGCGTTAGATGACCACATTAGATCCTACTGGTAAAGCGCTACGACGCCCGTCGTAGCGCGGTTTTTCATGCGTTTTCCCTGTCCGGGCACGCTACCGCCCCTACCCTGCGTCTTGGGATGGCGGCCGCCATCCATGCGGTAGTCCCCGAGTACCTTGTCGTTATTCTTCTGACCCTCTCAGCGGCCTTAAGTATTGAGAGTAAGCAAGGGGGGCGGGAGATGCAAAGGTGGGGTGTTGGGGGCAGTTCTTCTAGGGCGCCTGGCGGCGCCAATCGCCGAGACGTCGGACCGCGGCTAAAGCCGGCTCCTACAGCGCTGGTGGTTAATGCGAGAAACGGGGGATTGAACAGGGGCGCCTACGGCGCCGATCGCCGGCTGAAGCCGGCTCCTACAACACCAGTGGCTCCTGCGAGGCAGGCAAAGAAAAACCCCGGGCGGCGGGGGCCGTCCGGGGTAGGTGGGGCGTGGCGAGCTTGGCTTAGAAGAACAGCTCTTTGAGGGCGGCGCCGGGGCTGGGTTGGCGCATAAAGGCTTCGCCGACCAGGAAGCCGTGGACGGCCTTCTCGCGCATGCGGGTCACGTCGTCGCGGGTGTGGATGCCGGACTCGGTGATCACGGTGACCTCGTCGGGGATCTGCGCCAGCAGCTCGAAGGTGGTCTCGAGGCGGGTGTCGAAGGTGTGCAGGTCGCGGTTGTTGATGCCGACCATGGGCAGGTCGAGGCGCAGGGCGCGCTCCAGCTCCTTGGCGTCGTGCACTTCCACCAGCACGTCCATGCCGAGGGCCTGGGCCTGCTGGTAGAGGTCGGCCATGCGGGCATCGTCCAGGGCGGCGACGATCAGCAGGATGCAATCGGCGCCGATGGCGCGGGCCTCGCTCACCTGGTAGCCGTGGGTGATGAAGTCCTTGCGGATCACCGGCAGCTCGCAGGCATCCCGGGCGTCGACCAGGAAGTCTTCGTGGCCCTGGAAGAAGTCGGCGTCGGTGAGCACCGAGAGGCAGGCGGCGCCGCCGGCGGCGTAGTCGATGGCGATCTCGGCGGGGTGGAAGTCTTCACGCATCACGCCCTTGGAGGGCGAGGCCTTCTTGATCTCGGCGATCACCCCGGGCTCGCCCCGGGCGATGCGCGTCTGCAGGGCCTGTACGAAGCCCCGCGGGGCACTCTGGCGCTCGGCCAGGGCCAGCAGGTCGCGTTCGGCCACGGCGCGGCTGCGCTCCTGCACTTCCTCGTCCTTGCGGGCGAGGATACGGGCGAGGATGGTGGGCAGTTGAGTGGTCATCGGTGGGTATCCTTTAGCCCGCGAAGACGCGGGAGAAATCGGCCAGTTCCTTGAGCTTCTCCAGCGGCAGCTTGGAGTCCTGGGCATCCTGGGCCATGGCCACGCCCTCCTTGAGGGTGTCGGCCACGCCGGAGGCATAGAGGGCGGCGCCGGCATTCAGGGCGACGATATCCGCCGCCGGGCCTTCGCCCACCAGGGCCTCCTTGACCAGGCGCAGGCTGTCTTCGGCGGTCAGCACCTTGAGGGGCTCCAGGGACTGGCGCTCGATGCCGAAATCCTCGGGGGTGATGGTGTACTCGCGGATCTCGCCGTCCTTGAGCTCGGCGATGCGGGTCGGCGCGGCCAGGGAGATCTCGTCCAGGCCATCCTCGGCGTGGGCCACCAGCACATGGCGGCTGCCCAGGCGCTTGAGCACCTCGGCCATCACCGGCACCAGGGCGGGCTCGTAGACGCCCAGCACCTGGTTGGGGGCCCCGGCGGGGTTGGTCAGCGGGCCGAGGATATTGAACAGGGTGCGCACGCCCATTTCCCGGCGCGGGCCGATGGCGTGGCGCATCGCCTTGTGGTGCATGGGCGCGAACATGAAGCCCACCCCCACCTGGTCGATGCAGCGGGCCACCTGCTCGGCGTTGAGCTCGAGGGTGATGCCGGCCACGGCGAAGAGGTCGGCGCTGCCGGAGGAGGAGGAGACGCTGCGGTTGCCATGCTTGGCCACATGGGCGCCGCCGGCCGCCGCCACGAAGCTGGAGGCGGTGGAGACATTGAAGAGGTTGGCGCCATCGCCGCCGGTGCCGACGATATCGACGATATTGTCGCCATGCACCTCCACCGGGATCATCAGCTCGCGCATCACCTGGGCGGCGGCGCTGATCTCCTCCGGGGTCTCGCCCTTCATGGAGAGGCCGATCAGCAGGCCGCCGATCTGGGCGTCGGTGGCCTCGCCGGTCATGATGGTGCGCATCACCGCATAGGTCTCGTCGAAGCTCAGGTGACGGCCCCGCATCACCGCATCGATCGCTTCTCGCATCTGCATGGTTGGGTCTCCTTGCGATCCGCGGCGCTTAGCCACGCTTGAGGAAGTTGGCCAAAAGCTCGTGGCCCTGGCGGGTGAGGATCGACTCGGGGTGGAACTGCACCCCTTCCACGTCCAGGGTCTTGTGACGCAGGCCCATGATCAGCCCCGGGGTCACGTCATCGTCGTCGACCCAGGCGGTCACTTCCAGGCACTCGGGCAGGGTCTCGGCGGCCACCACCAGGGAGTGGTAGCGGGTCACCTCCAGGGGATCCGCCAGGCCCTCGAAGACGCCATGGCCATGATGGCGCACCAGGGAGGTCTTGCCATGCATCACCTGGGGGGCGCGCACCACCTCGCCGCCATAGACCTGGCCGATGGCCTGGTGGCCCAGGCAGATGCCGAGGATCGGCAGCTTGCCGGCGAAGTGCCGAATCACCTCCAGGGAGATGCCCGCCTCGTTGGGGGTGCAGGGCCCGGGGGAGATGACGATATGGCTCGGCGCCAGGGCCTCGATCTCCTCGAGGGTGATGGCGTCGTTGCGGTGGGTGATCACCTCGGCCCCCAGCTCGGCCAGGTACTGCACCACGTTGTAGGTAAAGCTATCGAAGTTGTCGATCATCAGCACGGACATGGCGTTATGTTCCTGTTTCTTCACTTGTGTCCAGTAGGCTTGGGTGAGGCGAGCCGGGGATGCCCCCGTGCGACCTCGCTATTGTTGCGCCGACCGTGCAGGAAGCCCAGACACAAAAATGCCGCCCTGCAGGCGGCATCGTCATTCAAGACACGAGGGAGCCGCCCCACCTTAGGAGCGCCACCACTGGCTGGAATGCATGTGTTCTGAAATCTTCATGCCGGTATGGTGCGGCCGGCGCGGCGAGCTGTCAAGGCACCCGGCGTTAGTGCCGCGCCCGGCTTCGTGGCAGAATTCGCCCATGACCGATTCCCCTCCCTGTTGCGGCCCCCTGGCCCACCATTGGCCCTGGCCCCTTGCCCTGCCGGGCGCCCAGCTGGTCAGCGCCCCCTTCGTGGCGGAGCGCCTCGATAACGCCGCCTTCGCCACGGCGGGCATCGCCCTGCCCGAGGGGCTCGAGGCCGCCGCCCCCAAGCGTCGGGCGGAGTTTCTCGCCGGGCGGTTGTGCGCCCGCCAGGCCCTCTGGCACCTGGATGGCCGCTGGCAGGCCCCCGCCATGGGTGAAGACAAGGCGCCCCTCTGGCCCACGGGCTGCGTAGGCAGCATCACCCATAGCCACGGCTGGGCGGCGGCCCTGGTGGGGCCGCGGGCAAGCTATCAGGGCCTGGGGCTGGACGCCGAGCGGTGGCTTGACGACGAGACGGCCGCACGCCTGGCCCGCCGGGTGCTGACCGAAGCGGAGCGCGAGCGCCTCCCCGCCGACGAGGCATCGCTCGCGGTCACCCTCACCTTCTCCCTCAAGGAGAGCCTGTTCAAGGCGCTCTACCCGCTGGTGGGCCGGCGCTTCTATTTCCCCGATGCGGAGCTGATCGACTGGCACCCCCAGGGGTCGGCGCGGCTGCGCCTGCTGAGCGACCTTAGCCCGGCCTGGCCCGCCGGCCGCGAGCTCGATGGCGGCTTCTGCCGCTGGCAGGGCCGGCTACTGAGCCTGGTGGCAATTCCCGCCGACTGAGCCCCAGCCTCTTCTGCCGGCAGGCGTTATTCCAGGTTATCGAGGCCGCGTTCGGCCATGGCCAAGCGAGCCGCCCCCTGCCCTCGGCTGGCCCGATCAAGGCTCCATCCCCCCTCCTTCGTTCGCTGCCCGCCATCCTTGCCACTCGCCACTCTTCATGCATATGATAATGCTTATCAAATGCAAAAGAAGTGAACAATCAATGCCTTCCGACACCTCGTACCGGCCACACCTCCTGGTGATCGAGGACGACCCTAGCCTCAATGACCAGATCGCTCGTCTGCTCGAGAGCAAAGGCTATCGCGTCGCGCAGAGCCTCGAGGGAGAAGGCGGCCTGATAGCGGCATTGAGCCAGGCCTTCGATCTGATCCTGCTCGATGCACGGCTCCCCAGGCTGAGCGGTTTCGAGGTGCTCGAGCGGCTACGCCACACCCACCAGACACCGGTGATGCTGACCGCCTGCGGTGCCGAGGAGGAGCGGATTCGCGGTTACCGACGCGGTGCCGACGACTGCCTTCCCAAGCCCTTCGATTTCACCGAGTTGCACTTACGCATCGAGGCCCTGTTGCGCCGAACCCTGGGATCTCCCACCCAACCTAGCCCTCCGAACGAACTCCGCCTCGGCCCCCTGAGGCTGGATCGCAGCCGCCTGGCGGCGCACTACGGCGACACCGCCATCCCCCTGACACCCATACAGTTCCGCCTGCTCTGGGTGTTGTTGCTCCACCGGGGCGAGGTACTCAGCAAGCCCTACCTCTATCAGCGAGTCCTGGAGCGGGAGTTCTGCCGCTACGACCGCAGCCTGGACATGCACCTGAGCCGGGTGCGCCGCAAGCTGGTGGACGCCGGCATGGCGGCGGATCGCCTGCAGACCGTCCACGGCAAAGGCTACGGTTTCCTGTGAATCCCCCGGGACACCCAAGGCTGGCCAGGGTTCCGCCGGCGAGGCGTAACAAATGTAAAAGCAATTCCCAACCACAGCGGGGTAAACAAGAATGCGCTCCAAATGAGAATTCATATCACACAAAGGAGCCCCGATGTCCCCCGCCCCCCGCTTTCCCCGCCACCCCTTGTGCCTGGCCATCGCCCTGCTCGGCGCCAGCCCCCTGGCCCTGGCCGAGTCGGCCCAGAGCCTCGATACCCTGGAGATCACCGCCGAGCGCCTGGCCGCCGACCAGGTGATCGACGCCGAGGCGATGGAGCGTCGCCAGGCCAGCGACCTGAGGGACATTTTCGCCGACCAGCCGAACGTCTCGGTCGGCGGCGCCGCCCCGGCCGCCCAGAAGATCTATGTGCGCGGCCTGGAGGACACCCAGCTCAATGTCTCCGTGGATGGCGCCACCCAGTCCGGCTACCTGTTTCACCACCAGGGACGCCTGCTCGTGGATCCCGAGCTGCTGCAGCGGGTCGAGGTGGTCGCCGGTGCCGGTGAAGCCACCAACGGGCCGGGGGCCCTGGGCGGGGCGATCCGCTTCGTCACCAAGGATCCGGAGGACCTGCTGCGCCCCGGCCAGGATGTCGGCGCGCGCCTGAGCGCCGGCTACTTCAGCAACACCGAGGGGTACCGCACCTCCGCCTCCCTGTATGGCCGCCTGACCGATCAATGGAGCGCCCTGGCGAGCCTGTCGCACACGGATCATGACGACTACGAGGATGCCGACGGCAACACCCAGCCCTTCACCGGCACCCGCCGGCAGAGTGGGCTCGTCAAGCTGGTCGGTCAGTTGACCGACGAACAGCGGATCGCGCTGAGCTATGATCGCAGCGAGGATCAGGCCTTTCGCCTGCATCGCCCCCACTGGCGCCCCAGCGTCCGCAACGCCCCCATCGACCAGGAAATGGTGCGCGAGACCCTGACCGGCCAGTACGGCTTCGACTCCCTCACCAACGACTGGCTGGATCTGGACCTGACGCTATACCGCACGGAAGCCTCCCTGGAGCATGTCGACGGTCCCTTCGGAGACTATATCGGCAGCATGGAGAGCCAGGGCGGGGACCTGCGCAATCGCAGCCGCCTCGGCGACCACACCCTGACCTTCGGCATCGACTACCGCCGGGACGAGGCCAGCCTGGCCAGCCCCCTCTATGGCACCAACCGGGAAGAGGGCCGCGTGGTGGGTCTCTACCTGCAGGATCGCTACCAGTTGACCGACCGCCTGCAGCTCAGCGCCGGGGCGCGTTACGACTGGTTCGAGCTGGACGAGGAACTGACCGGCAATCGCTTCGAGGAATCCGGCCTGAGCCCCAACCTCGGCGTGAGCTTCGATGCCACCGACAACCTCAACCTCTATGGCGGCTGGGCACGGGCCATCCGCGGCACCCAGGTCAAGGAGCTGTTCGTCCTCGACTACTACCGCAACGCCGAGGATCGCAGCGAGGAAACCGCCGACAACTACGAGGTGGGGGCCCGCTACCAGCACGGCAACCTCTACCTGAGCGCGGAAGCCTTCGTGACGCGCATCGACGACGTGGTGGGCATCGTCGACCGTGCCACCCTCGGCAACCTTGGCGACCTGAAGAGCCGGGGCTTCAGCACCAGCATCGGCTACGACTGGGATCGCCTGAACGCCTCGCTCTCCTTTAGCCGGGCCCGGCCCGAGATCGACGGCGAGCCGCTGAGCGACGACGACATGGCCATCGGCACCAGCGTCGGCGACACCTGGGTGGCCAACCTGAACTACCAGGCGACCGACAGCCTGGAGCTCGGTTGGACGGGCCGCTTCGCCGAGCGGCTGACCCGGGTGGCCAGCGACTCCCCGGAGAAGGCCGGCTATGGGGTCAATGACGTCTATGCCCGCTGGCGTCCGCTGGACGACGATCAGCTCACCCTGGCCCTGAGGGTCAACAACCTCTTCAACAAGCAGTACTTCGATCATGCCAGTTACGGGGATGCCGGCGATGTTGCCCACGGCCTGCCCGACCCCGGTCGCGATATCCGCCTGAGTGCCAGCTATCGATTCTGACCCTCACGGGGGCGCCTATGGCGCCCCTGCTGTTTTGGCGCCCCGGCAGCACGCACCCCTGGCTCGGCGTCCGCCGACCCCTTCGCCGCCCCATCCGAGCCACTTCCAATATCCCCCACCCAAGGAGCCCGCCATGCCCACCATGAATGCCCAGGTACCCACCGCCGAGGCCAGCCGCTTGATCCAGCGGCTATGCAAGCACTTCCGCCACAAGATCGATGCCGAGTGGGACACCCACCAGGGCCGGCTGCACTTCTCCATCGGCGAGTGCCGGCTCGACGCCGAGCCCGACGCCCTGCGCCTGCGCTGCGACGCGGCCTCGGCGGACGAGCTGGCGGAGCTCGGCGAGGTGGTGGCCTCCCACCTGGTACGCTTCGCCGGCGATGGCGTCGCCTCGGTCGAGTGGCAGACGGTGACCTAAGCCGATACCACACCCGGCCGCGAGCCACGAAAACGCCCCCCGGGCATGGCCTGGGGGGCGTTTTCGTGGCGCGTCGTCAGCCTAGGCCAGGGCAGCTAGAGCAGGCGAGGAAGCCGAGAGGCGCTGGCGCACCCGCGTCAGATCCTCGGCGAGGACCCGGTAGCCATCGGGGCCGAACCACTCCAGGGAGACGTCCATGGGCTCGCGGCGCCGCGCCAGCCAGTCGAGCACCGGGCCATAGTCGCAGGCCCCTTCCAACACCGGCACCATGCCGTCCCGGCTGCCCGCCGGCGAGTAGACATTGGCCGGGGCGAAGACCGACAGCCGCTCGTGGCGATCGATGTTCTTGAGGTGGAAGTGGCGTACCCAGGGGGCCAGCTCACGCAGCGCCGCCAGCGGTTCGACGCCCGCCTCCCAGACGTGCAGCACATCGAAGTTCAGCCCCAGGCCGGGATGATCCACATCATCGAGCAGCGCCCGGGTCGCCTCCGGGTGATCCGCCAAGGTATTGGGGTGGGTCTCCACCACCAGGGTCTGGCCCGCCTCGGCCACACACTCGGTGAGCCGGCGCAGGCGCTGCGCCAGCGCACGCCGTTCGCTCCTGTCCAGGGCGGCACTGGGACGGTGACCGGCGAAGGTGCGCAGCTTGTCGGCCCCCCAGTAGCGAGCCAGTCGACAGAGGCGACGGGTATGCGCCAGGGCCGCCGCCTCGTCGCCCTCCAGGGGCAGGTAGTCGCTGAGCATGGGAATCACCAGGCCATGGTGGCGCAGGGCCGCGGCCTCATTCCCGGGGGCATCGCCCAAGTGGCGAGCGTGGACGCCCCACAGTTCGATGCCGTCGAAGCCGGTGTCGGCCGCCCAGGCGGCGAGCTCCGGCAGGGAGACCAGGTGGTGGCGAAACGAGATGGTGCACAGATGCAGCCGGATCATGATGGGAGCTCCTCGGCGGGGGTGGGTCGGGACGCGGCAGGGTCACTGGTCTGGTCGCAGGCCTGCCACCAGGCCTCGAAGAGTCGCTGCAGCTCGGTCTTGAGGCGAAACTCCCGGGCGTCCTGTTCGTCCAGCAGCGCCTCGATGCCGGCGGCCAGCGCCGTGTCGCCGCTCATCACCAGCTTCATGGCGCGGTACTGGATGCGGGTGTAGGTCTTGACCAGGGCCTCGATCTCCTCGCACCAGGCCTCGAAGGCCTCATCGCCCTCCGCCTGGCGACCCTGTTCCTCCAGCAGCCAGGCGAAGGCGTGCTCGTAGGCGTACTTGCGGATCGCCATCACCGGGATCTCGCGGAAGGCCAGGGTCAGGTGGGCCAGCGGCTGGCTGGCCTGGGGCCCCAGGTGGGCGCGGAAGATGCCGCGCAGGGCGTCGGTGAAGGGGTTCTCGTGGCGCTTCATACACTGGCGGAAGTAGGCCGCCACCGCCTCCCGGGGGGTATGGCGCACCTCCAGGCCGTCGAAGTGGAAGCCCCCGGCGGCGGCCGGCGAGCGCACCGCCTCGAGGATCCGCGCCTTGGGCAGCTCGCCTTCCCAGCGGAAATCCGGGTCGCACATGAACCAGGTCTCGGGGTCGGCGGTGGCCTCCAGCATCACATAGTGGGGAAAGGGGTTCTGGTGGAACTTGTTGTCCCGCTCCGGCAGCCGGTACATGTCGAGCATCACCATCACCTGGCGGTCCGCCGGGCGGGTCTCCACCAGCTCCACCAGGCGGGCGACATTGGCCTCCTTGTCCCGGTCGTGGTCATACCACTCGTCGATACGGATGCCGTAGAGCAGCCGGTACCAGTCCCGGAAGCCCTCGTGGCGGGTGTGCGGCGAATGGTAGGAGAGCACCTGGTCGGCATCCACCGAGAAGTCGGCGTCCCAGACCCCGAAGTAGAAGGGGCGGTGATCCACCCCCGGGGTGCGCTTGATCAGCTCGCAGACGCAGCTGACGAAACAGTGCACCTTGATCATAAGGCCGCCTCCCGCTGCCACTGGCCGAGCCGGGCCACCAGGTCATCGACCCGGCGCAGCTCCTCGCCGATCACCGCCTCCTCGGGAATCGCCAGGCCGTGCTCCAGCTCCAAGTGCACCAGCAGCTGCAGCAGCATGATGGAGTCCAGGGCCAGGTCCTCGTTGAGCCGTGCCTCGGGCGCGAAGCGCGACAGGTCGGCCTGGGGCAGGTGGCGTGCCAGGGTGTCGGCGATGGCCTGCCGCAGCCGCGCCGCGTCGCTATCGGTAGCGGGGGTCATGCCGCGATTCATGCCACCTCCTCGGCCAGCCGGCGCCGGCTGATCTTGCCGTTGGCCAGGATTGAGGCGATGGCCTGCCGCAAGCGTGGTTCGCTAATACTCATGCCACTATTCACACAACCTCCTCGGCCAGGCGGCGCCGGCTGATCTTGCCGTTGGGCAGCTTGGCGATCTCCGTCACCTGCTCCAGCAGCATGGGCACCTGATGGGGGGCGAGCCGCTCGCGGCACCAGCGTCGCAGGGCCTCGCCGTCCAGCGGCTCGTCGGCCACGAAATGCAGGCAGACCCGCTCGCCGGCATAGGCGTCGGGGCGCTTGAAGGCCACCGCCTCGGTGATCCGCGGATGGCGCAGGAAAACATCCTCCACGTCGCCGGGGTAGACGTTGATGCCCGCCACATTGATGGTGTCGTCGAGGCGCGCCAGGAAGTGCAGCCGCCCCTGGGCATCCAGATAGCCCAGGTCGCGGGTGGCGATCGCGCCCTCCCCCGGCACGCGGACGCGGATCTCCGCCGGCGCCTCGGGGGAGAACCCCGCGCTGACCTCCAAGTGAGCCAGGGGGCGCCCCATCAGCCCCGGCGTCTCGGCCCGGGCGGCGATGGCGATGCAGCCCGCCTCGGAGCAGCCGTACTGCTGGCAGACCCGCTCGACCCGGGCGCTCAGGGTCTCGAGCAGCGGCGCCGGCAGGGCCGCCCCGGAGAGCATCAGGGTGTGCAGACGCTGCTCCGGGGGCAGCATGCGCACCAGCAGGCTGACCAGGGTGGGGGCGGCATAGAGCAGGTGCCGGGGATGCTCGCGCAGGGTGGCGAGGATGGCGCGCGGGTTGAGGTTGGTGACGAGACGCGGCACCACCTGGCGACGCAGCCCGGCCAGGACCCCGCAGATCAGCCCGTAAGAGTGGGTGACCGGGCAAGCGACGATGGGGGTCAGTCCCTCGGCCTCGGGGAAGCCGGCGACATAGCTTTCCAGCTCCCGGTCGATGGCGGCCCAGGCACGGGCGATCGGCTTGGGGCGTCCGGTGGTGCCGGAGCTGAGCTGGATCAGCTCGCCGCCCGGGGCGGGCGCGCGACGAGGCGCCACGTCGTCCAGGGCCTCCAGTACGCCCTCGCCGTGCAGCAGGTGCTGGCAGCCGGTCTCCCGGGCCAGGGCCCGGGCCGCCTCCAGCGGCGTGGCCGGGTGGATGGGCAGCACGCTGCCGCCCTCGGCCTTGAGGTACAGGCACAGGGCCAGCCACTGGCCGCTGTCCTTGAGGCAGACGGCCAGGCGCCGGCCCCGGGGCTCGGCGATGGCCGGATAGTGACGCAGGGCCGCGACGGCGCGGTCGACGTCGTCGCGGCCATAGGGGGTGGCATCCACCACGTAGAGGGGATCGGAGAGTGTCACGCTAACCTCGATGATCGGTGGGCTGATGAGGGGGGTTCGGCATCCGCCAGGGCATTGGCGATGCGGTGATGGCACTCCGGGGCCTCGGGGCCCCGCAGCTTGCGGGTGATCAGGGCCTCGGCGGCGATCCACGGGCGACGGTGACCCAGCTGGGCCAGGCGTTCCGCCAGCTCGGGGTGGCGCCGGGCATAGGCGGCGAGGCAGTCGCTCACCGCTTGCCAGAAGCGCGCCTCGGGGAAGCCGTAATGGGTCTCCAGGGCCAGGGCCAGCTCGCTGAGGTGGTAGACGAAGAGGGTGTCCATCACCAGCTCGCGCAGCGCCTCCACCGCCCCCATGCGGTAGTAGCGGTCATCGGGGGCCGCGTCGTAGTCCGCCTGGCGGTCACCGAGACGGGGCCCCCTGGCCCCATCGGGCAGGAAGGCCTCGACGTACTCCACGCTGTCGTGGAAGTCGCGCAGCAGCAGCGCCACCGGCCAGCCGTCGCGAACCACCAGCAGGGCGTTCTGGGCATGGGCCTCCACGGCGATGCCATGGGCCGCCAGCAGGTGCCAGACCGGCAGCACCAGGGCGCGAATCAGCGCCGCCAGCCAGGCCTCGAGGCCGTAACGCTCGATCCAGGGGGCGATAAAGGGCCGCCCGTCCGCCTCCACGGCGAAGAGCGCATTGCCGGGCACCGCCCGCTCCCCCGCCGCCAGGCGCGGCGCGATGCCGTCGCGCCAGATGGCCCCCAGCTCGCCGGCCAGGGCGGCCTGCTCCGCGGGGTGCTCGGGGTGGCCGGTGTAGAGCACCCCGGCGTACTCCTCCAGCAGGCGCAGGGGGTAGTCCGTGGCGAAGCGTGGGTCGCCGTCGAGGGTGTCGCGCAGCCAGCGGGAGATCGCCGGCGCCGAGGGCACCGAGTGGGGCTCCAGGTGGCGCCGGGCGGAAGTGTTGCCGATGCCCAGGGGCAGCTTGACGCAGGCCTGCCCCGGGCGACTGGCGTTGAACAGCGAGCGCAGCGACTGGCTGGGGCGATAGGCATCGCCCAGCGTGCCCAGGGAGCGCACCTCGCCCCGGGCCAGGGCCGGCCCCAGGGCGCCCTCGCGCAGCTGGCGCCACTGCCAGGGATGCACCGGCAGGACGGCGTGGCAACGCGAATCGCCGCCGCTCGCTTCCAGGGCGGCCCACAGCGCCCGGCTCGTCTCGGCGCCCAGTTCGCGATCCCAGAAGGCCGCCTCCGCTTCGGGCAATTGGCTCAGGCAGTGATCGCGGGGCACGGCGAGCCAATGCAGGGCGAAGGCGTGCCCCGACTCGGGGCCGAAACGCGCCTGATCCTCGGCATCGAAGCCGAGCCGCGCCTTGAAACAGGGGTGATAGGGGTGACCCTCGTGGAGGGCGCTGTCCAGGGCCTCGGCGGCCAGGTCGCGGCGCTCTGCCACGACCGGACAGGCGGCGGCATGGCGCAGGGTCGCCTCCAGCTCGGCGAGCAGCACGCAGCGGCACGCCAGGCTCGCCGGCAGCTGGCCGACCAGGCCCTCGAGGCTCACCGCCACCGCCCGCCCCTGTCGGCTCAGCCCGAGGCTCTTCACCGCCAACTGGACCCGCCCGAAGCCGCGAACCCGCCCCCGGCAGCGCCCTTCCCACTGCCCCAGGGAGAAACTCAGCCAGCCCCAGTCGCCTCGCGCCGAGGCCTCCTGCCGATAGGTCAGTACCCCCTCGAAGAGCAGCGCCTCCAGCAGTTGACGGATGACCCGCCAGCGCAGCGCCTCAGGCGACCGCATGGCGCACCTCCGCGGCGAGGGGCTGCCGGGTCGCCCGCAGGGGGTTGGCAATGCAGGTGTAGACCGCCATCTCCAGGTCCGCCTCCAGCTCGTCCAGGTCCTGCACCCGGGTCAGCAGGTTGCCCTTGTAGGGCAGCCGCGCCTCCTCCAGCAACCGGCTCACCAGCGGCCGCGCCGGACCGTCGAGCCGGGCCCGCCAGCGCTCGAGGGCCTCGCGCAGCAATGCCAGGGCCTCCTCCTCGGCCAGCAGGCCGTCCTCGCCGAAGCGGGCGATCACCGCGAACAGCTGGTTGACCACCAGGTAATAACAGAAGCGGTCGCGGATCATGTCATCGGCGTAGAAGAGCTCCGGGGTGCGGGCCAGCGCCGGGCAGAGCGCCGTCAGCGCCTCGCGGCGGCTCGCCGAGAGGTAGTAGCCCTGGTTGTCGCGGTAGTAGAAGGCGGTGGGATAGCCGGCCCCGAGGTCGAGCAGGCCATTCTGCTGGTGGGCCTCCAGGGCGATGCCGTGGGTATCGTAGAGGCGCAGGGCCGGGGCGATGGCGCAGCTCAGGTAGTGACGGAACCAGTCGCGGCTCACCGCGGCCAGGCCGCGCCCCTCGTTGAGGGCCAGGCCCTCGATCAGCGTCTGCAGCCGCGAGGGCCGCCCCTCCAGGGGCGCCTGGGTCAGGGCCGCCACGGCGATCGCGCCGCCATCCCGTCCCGGGAGGAAGGGGTTCTCGCGCAGGATCGTCTCGAAGCCACTCTCGCGCAGCCCCGGCAGCCGCACGCTGAGGTAGGCGGGATCCTGCAGGAAGCGGAAGCGCGGCTCGGCGTCGGCGAAACCGGTAGCCCGGATCAGTTGCGCCATCACCAGGCCGGCCTCCAGCTCATGGGCCTTGTTGACCCTCAGGGAGTTGGTCACCCGCACCGGAATCGAAAACTTGAGCATCCACGGCAACGCCTCGCAGTAGAGGGTGCGCACCGAGGAGGTGGCGGTGAAGTGCGGCCCCCGCTCGCCCAGGGAGCGGATCTCGCCGCGGACCATGGCCGCCTGTACCGCCGGCTGGGCCAGCAACCACTGGGCCTGGAGGGGATGAGCCGGCACCGGCAGGTGAGCCTCGGGCAGCGGCGGCAGGGCGTCGCCCAGCAGCTCGGCCACCAGGTCGGTGGCGGGGGCGACGCCATGGCTGCCCTGGACGACGAGGTCGCGGTGGACCGAGAAGAGGTGCAGCGGAAAACGTCCGGCCAGCTCCGGCGCATAGCGCTCGTGCTGCCAGTCCGCCAGGCCCTGGCGGCTCTTGGGGGTGGGGTGGGCCACATGGCCGAACAGCAGCGACTGCTCGGCGTCGATGAAACGCTCGGAGACCCGCCGCGGGTCCTGGCGGCGCGCCGCCACGTAGCGGGCCATGACCCGCTGGCTGTCGAGGAGCCGGTAGCGCAGCTCCAGCTCCCGGGTGCGGCGCAGCTCCGGCAGCATGCCGCCGACCCGCTCATAGAGCTCGGTGACCAGCAGGTCGATGGCCGCGGCGGGGGCCAGCCGCGCCCAGCCCTGCCCCGGGCGGCACGCCCAGGCCCGCCCCAGCCGATGCCGCCCGGCCAGGGAGCGGTAGCTCACCTCCACCGCCAGCTCGGCCTCCCGGGTGGTCAGCCGAAGGGTCGCCTCCGGTGGCCCTTCGGCGGCGTCATCGACCCAGCGGCCGCCGTCCACCTCCTGGAGGTAGCAGTGCAGGAAGGCCTGAAAACTGGCCTGTTCGGCGATAGCCCGCGCGGACGGTCCCATAGTGTTGCCCCATGACGAGAGTCTGAGAAAACACTAAATGAGAGTCATACGCACTCGTATTGGTTTTACAACTTTTACACTCCGGCGGGCTCGCCGGGCAGCAGCCGCCGGGGCCGGAAGCGCAGGAAGAGGCTCAGGGCCAGGCCGAAGGTCAGCCACTCCGCCAGGGGCAGGGCCAGCAACAGCGGCCACTCCGGGCGCAGGGTGGCGATCAGCACCAGCAGCGCCGCCGGCAGCACCAGGCTACGGGAGAGGGCCACCACCGCGGAGGGCAGCGGCCGGTGCATGGCGGTCAGGTAGACCGACAGCAGCACATTGAGGCCATTGATCAGGAACAGCGGCCAGAGGATCGCCAGAAACTGGTCGGCGAGGCGTGCCGTGGCCTGGTCGGCGCCATCCAGGAAGAGCCGCACCAGGGCCCCGCCCTGCCACCAGACCGCCACCACCAGCACCAGGCCGAGGCCCAGGATCACGCTGGCCCCGCAGCCCATAAAGGCCCGGATGCGCCGGGCATTGCCGGCCCCCAGGTTATGGCTGAGCAGCACATGCATGGCATCGGAGATGCCGTAGAAGACCATCAGGCTGAGGAAGATCAGGTAGTTGACCACGGTGAAGGCGGCCACCCCGGTGACCCCCTGGCTGCTCATCAGCAGCCAGTTGATCAGCAGCATCACCAGCCCCACCGAGGCCTCGTTGATCCACTCCGAGACGCCGTTGACGCCGGCCTTGAGCACCTCGCCCCAGTGGCGCTGGCGCGGCGAGAAGCGCAGCCGCCGACCGCGGCGCAGGAAGTAGCCCAGCAGTATGGCGAGCTGCAGGCCCTGGGCCAGGCCGGTGGCCAGGGCCGCGCCGCGCAGCCCCTGCCCCAGGTAGCCCACCAGCAGCGCATCGAGCAGGATATTGGCGCCGGCCCCGGCGACCAGGGCCGTGGTGGCCAGCCCCGGGAAGCCGTCGACCCGCACGAAGTAGTAGAGCACCAGGGTCACCAGCTGCACCACCAGCACCCAGAGCATGATCAGGAAGTACTCGGACATCAGCGGGTAGAGCTCGGGGGCGGCGCCGAGCAGCCGGTAGAGCGGCTCGTGGAAGCGCAGGCAGAGCAGCGCCGCCACCAGCGCCAGGCCCAGGGTGGCGATCAGGCACTTGCTGAAGGTCGCCGAGGCCGCCGCCGGGTCCCCCTCCCCCAGCGCCTTGCCGGCGCGCACCGTGCCGCCGATGGCCAGGGCCAGGGCCAGGCCGAAGAGCACGGCGAAGTAGGGAATCAGCAGGTTGAGGGCCGCCAGGGCCTCGGCCCCGGCGAAATTGCCGATAAAGATGCCGTCGACGATATTGGCGGTGGTCAGCGCCAGGAGCCCCGCCACCGAGGGCAGGGCATAACGCCAGAAGACCGGCCAATGGGGGCCGGTCAGGATGGGGTCGTCGTGGCGCGGGGCAGCGGCGTCCATGCGCTCTCCTTGCAGGCGAGGCCCGGCCTCGGGGCGGGAGGCGTCCCGCCCACCAGGGCCTATTCCAGGTTATCGAGGCCGCGTTCGGCCATGGCCACGGCGCGGAACAGGGCGCGGCCCTTGTTGAGGGTCTCCTGCCACTCCAGCTCGGGCACCGAGTCGGCGACGATGCCGGCGCCGGCCTGCACATGCAACTGGCCGTCCTTGATCACCGCGGTGCGGATGGCGATGGCGGTGTCCATGTTGCCGTGCCAGGAGAGGTAGCCCACGGCGCCGGAGTAGACACCGCGCTTGACCGGCTCCAGCTCGTCGATGATCTCCATGGCGCGGATCTTCGGCGCCCCGGAGAGGGTGCCCGCCGGGAAGGTGGCGCGCAGCACGTCCATGGCGGTCAACCCCGGCTTCAACTGGCCGGTGACGTTGGAGACGATATGCATCACATGGGAGTAGCGCTCCACCACCATCTGGTCGGTGACCTTGACCGTGCCGGTACGACTGATGCGCCCCACGTCGTTGCGCCCCAGGTCGATCAGCATCAGGTGCTCGGCCACCTCCTTGGGGTCGGCCAGCAGGTCCTTCTCCAGGGCCAGGTCTTCCGCCTCGGTCTTGCCGCGCACCCGGGTGCCGGCGATGGGCCGCACCGTCACCTCGCCCTCCTCCAGGCGGGTGAGGATCTCCGGGGAGGAGCCCACCACCTGGTGGTCGCCCAGGTCGAGGAAGAACATGTAGGGCGAGGGGTTGAGGCTGCGCAGGGCCCGGTAGAGGTCCAGCGGCGGCGCCTGGTAGCCGATCGACATGCGCTGGGAGGGCACGCACTGCATGACGTCGCCGGCCAGCACGTACTCCTTGATGGTCGCCACCGCGGCCTTGAAGCCGTCCTCGGTGAAGCCGGAGGTGAAGTCCCCCTCCTCCACCGCCGGCGCCCCGGTACCGGGACTCTGGGTATTGACGGTGGCGCTGCGCAGGCGGATCTCGAGGCGCTCGAGGCGCTCCCGGGCCTGCTCATAGGCATCCGCCTCGGCGGGATCGGCATGGGTCCAGAGGGTCAGGCGACCGGAGAGGTTGTCGAAGACCACCAGCTCCTCGCAGACCATCAGCAGGATATCCGGCACCCCCAGGGGGTCGGCCTTGGCGGCGGCCGCGGCGCTGCGCAGCCGCGGCTCCACGTAGCGAATGGTGTCGTAGCCGAAGTAGCCCACCAGGCCACCGTCGAAACGCGGCTGGTCGTCCAGCTGCGGCACCTTGAAGCGGGACTGGAAGGCCTCGATCCAGGCCAGCGGGTCCTCCACCTCGGCCTCCTCGATCACCTGGTCGCCATCCAGGTGGCGCACGGTGAAGCCGCGCACCTCGAGGCGCTCCCGGCACGGCAGGCCGATGATCGAGTAGCGGCCCCACTTCTCGCCCCCCTGCACCGATTCGAGCAGGAAGGTCCAGGGCGCCTGGGCCAGCTTGAGGTAGGTGGAAAGCGGGGTGTCGAGGTCGGCCAGCACCTCCCGGGTCACGGGAATGCGGTTATAGCCGGCCTGGGCCAGCTCCTGAAAGCGGTCGGGGGTCATCATGCCCGTCAGATCCTTTGGTGGTGTCTCGGAAAATGGCTAGCGGCGGCCGCCGGAGCGGCCCGAGGGCATCACCATCGCCAGCGCTTGACCTCGCGCATCAGGGTGGCGAGGCCCTGGCGATTCGAAGGGAAATGACCGGGCATGAGAGTGGTGTCCGTGCGAGAAAGTTATAGCAACTTCTTATCAAATCGGCATTTTTTATAGCACCTTAGCGAAGGAACACTAAACGAGTTCCGCCAGCGATTCAACCATGCCATCCGGGCCGCTGGCCGCTACCGGCTCGCCGTGATTGTAACCGTAGGGCACCGCCAGGGTGCGAAAGCCCGCGGCCCGCCCGGCGGCGATATCGTGGCGGGAATCCCCCACCATCAGGCAGCGCGACGGCGGCACGTCGAAATGCTCGCTCATGGCCAGTAGTGGCGCCGGGTGGGGTTTCTTCTCGGGCAGGGAGTCGCCCCCCAGGCAGCGGGCGAAGCAACCGTCGATGCCCAGCCCCTCGAGGATCGGCGCGATAAAGGCCACCGGCTTGTTGGTCACCAGCGTCAGGATCAGGCCCCGCTCGGCGAGCCCCGTCAGGGCCTCGCGCACCCCGGGGTAGAGCCGGGTGCGAACATTGGGCGCCTGGCCATAGTGATGCAGGAAACGCTGATGGGCCGCTTCCAGGTGCTCGGCCTCGGGGGCGCGGCCCAGCGCTGCCGTCAGTGCCCGCTCCACCAGGACCCGGGCGCCGTTGCCTACCCAGTCGCGCACCTTGACCTCGCCGGCGGCGGGCAGGGCCAGGTCGGCGAGGGTGAGGTCCACCGCCGCGGCCAGGTCGGGAACCGAGTCCACCAGGGTGCCGTCCAGGTCGAAGGTGACCAGGGTGATGCCGTCCAGGCTGGGGTGCATAAGGGGCTCCTTGGCGAGTGTCTGAGAGGGGACGAATCGGCCATGCCGATTATGCATGTAATATTACGAAAAAATCTTCCGCTTTTTGCCCGTCGCCCATAGGCAGACGAACGTCGTAGCGTTATGCTAGGGCCAGCCGTTGCCGACTCCAGGGCATCCCCCCCCCTACTCGGCCGGACGCCTACGACACCCCCGCCGTGACGCCCGACCGCCGTATCGAGGCCAGTGTCCTGACCCCGGGCAACTATTTCAAACCTTGCCTTTTCACACTTTGTCAGGAGTCTCCATGACACTACCACGCATCGTGGTGGTTGGCGGAGGCGCGGGCGGACTCGAGCTGGTCACCCGGCTCGGTCGCAAGCTCGGCAAGCGCCAGCGCGCCGAGATCGTCCTCGTCGATCGCAACCCCACCCATATCTGGAAACCCCTTCTACATGAAGTGGCCACCGGCGCCCTCGACTCGGGCCTCGATGAGGTCTCCTACCAGGGCCACTCCAAGAGCCATGGCTACCAGTTCCAGCGCGGCACCCTGAGCGATATCGATCGCCAGGCCCGCCGCCTGACCCTGGCGCCGATCCTCGACGACGAGGGCCACGTGATACTGCCGGCCCGGCACCTCGACTACGACTACCTGGTGCTGGCACTCGGCAGCGTCTCCAACGATTTCGGCACCCCCGGGGTCGCCGAGCACTGCCACTTCCTCGACTGCCCGCAGCAGGCCGAGGCCTTCCGCCACGACATGCTCAATACCTTCCTGCGCTACAGCGCGCCGGAGCGGCGTACCCATCCCAAACTGACGGTGGGCATCATCGGCGCCGGGGCCACCGGGGTGGAGCTGGCCGCGGAGCTCTATGACGCCTCCAAGATGCTCAAGAGCTATGGCTTCACCTCCATCGAGGCGAGCCAGGTGCAGGTCCACCTGGTGGAGGCCGCCCCCGGCGTGCTGCCCGCCCTGCCGGCGCGCATCGGCAAGGCGGTGCACAAGGAGCTGGAGAAGCTCGGCGTGCATATCCATGCGGATACCCGGGTCACCCAGGTCACCGAGAGGGGCTTTATCACCGCCGAGGGCGAGAAGATCGAGACCGACCTCAGCGTCTGGGCCGCCGGCATCAAGGCGCCGCCCTTCCTCTCCGAGCTGGGGCTTGCCACCGAGCGCAATCACCAGGTCAAGGTGCACCCCACCCTGCAGAGCCTGGACGACGAGCGCATCTTCGCCTTCGGCGACTGCGCCAGCTGCCCCCAACCGGACGGCAAGCGGGTGCCACCCCGGGCCCAGGCCGCCCACCAGCAGGCTGGGGTGCTCTACCGCAACCTGCGCGCGGCCCTGGCCGACAAGCCGCTCAAGGAGTTCACCTTCCGCGACCGCGGCTCGCTGATCTCCCTGGCCCACTTCGATGCGGTGGGCAGCCTGATGCGCGGCGCCTCGGCACGCAGCCTGTTTATCGAGGGGCGCCTGGCGAAGATGTTCTACGCCTCCCTCTACCGCATGCACCAGTTCGCCATTCATGGCGCCATCAAGACCGGCATGACGGTGGTGGTGGATGGGCTGAACCGCTTCCTGCGGCCGAAGATGAAGCTGCACTAAGCCCCGGCAACACTGGCATCAAAAAAGGCCGCCGAGCACTGCTCGGCGGCCTTTTTCGTGGTCGGGCGCTGGCCTTAGGCTTTTGTCTGAAAAATCGGCGAGCGAAGGTCAGACAAGGCAAAAATCGGCGAAAAGACGGACCGGGCTCGCGTGCGAGTTTACGCGGTGTAAATGAGTACTTTAAGCCGATTTTTAACGCCGTATGGCCGAGCGCAGCCAGTTTTCGGACATAGCCTAGTCCACCTTGGCGGGGATCGCCTCGGCCGGTGCCGCTTCGGCCCCGTGGTGGTAGAGGTGCACGTCGCGCTGGGGGAAGGGAATGCTGATGCCCTCGGCATCGAAGCGCCGCTTGATCTGCTCGGTCAGGTCCCAGTAGACGTTCCAGTAGTCCGCCGCCTTGACCCAGGGGCGCACGATCCAGTCGATGCTGGAGTCGGCCATGGCGTTCATGCGGATATTGGGGGCCGGCTCCGGCAGGATACGCTCGTCGGCGGCCAGCACTTCCTGCAGCACCCGGCGCACGGTATCCACGTCGTCCTCGTAACCCACGCTCACCACCAGGTCGACCCGGCGGGTGTCATGGCTGGAATAGTTGGTGATGGCGCCATTGAGCATCTGGCCATTGGGCACGATGATGCGGCGGTTGTCGCCGGTCTTCAGCTCGGTGGTGAAGATCTGCACGTTGTCGACGACGCCCGCCACGCCGCCGGCTTCGACGAAGTCGCCGATCTTGTAGGGTCGGAAGATGATCACCATCACCCCGGCAGCGAAGTTGGCAAGCGCCCCCTGCAGGGCCAGGCCCACCGCCAGGCCGGCGGCACCGAGTACGGCGATCAGCGAGGCGGTCTGGATGCCCACCCGGCTGATGGCCGCCAGCACCACGAAGACCAGCAGTAGCGCATAGAGGATATTGCCCAGGAACTTGACCAGCAGCGGCTCCACCTTGCCCCGCTCCATGGCCTTGGTGGCCAGCTTGTGCAGCAGCTTGGCCGCCCAGCGCCCGATCAGGAAGATGGCGAGAGCCGCCACCAGGTTCACGGCGAAGCTCGCCCCGGAAGTCTGCAGATAGGTCACTACCCCATTCGCATCCATAAGTCGTCCTTTTTCCATTCCATTCAAGTCGAGGTGGTTTGCCCGGCAAACCCTTGCAGCATAGCAAAAGCGCCGGCTAATCCCCGCCGGCGATCTCTTGCCGTGCCAGCCAGGCGCGTTTCTGGGCCGCGGAGAGGCGCTTCAGGGCGGCCTCCTGGCGCAGCGCCTCGCCGTGGCTGGCCATGGGCGCTTGATACCTGAGGGTCAGCGGCCCCTTGCCGCGCAGCGCCTTGGCGCCGCGCCCGGCGCGGTGCTGCTCCAGGCGCCGCGCCACATCGGTGGTGATACCGGTATAGAGGGCGCCGCCGGCGGTCTCCAGCAGGTAGAGGTGCCAGCGGCGCTCGGGGGCAGGCATTCAGGCCTTGGCCAGCTCGTCGCGGAAGGCCTGGATCACGCTGTCATAGCGATGGGGATCCTCGGCGCGGCCGGCATTGAAGACCGCGGACCCCGCCACGAAGGTGTCGGCCCCGGCCCGGGCGATCTCGGCGATGTTGTCCACCTTGACCCCGCCATCGATCTCCAGGCGGATATCGTAGCCGGAGGCATCGATGCGCCGACGCGCCTCGCGCAGCTTGTCCAGGGTGCCGGGCAGGAAGGACTGGCCGCCGAAGCCCGGGTTGACGCTCATCAGCAGGATCATGTCGACCTTGTCCATCACATGATCGAGGAAGGAGAGCGGCGTGGCCGGGTTGAAGACCAGGCCCGACCGGCAGCCGCCGTCGCGAATCAGCTGCAGGGAGCGGTCGATATGATCGGAGGCTTCCGGGTGGAAGGTGATATAGCTGGCCCCGGCCTCGATAAAGTCACCGATCAGGCGATCCACCGGCTTGACCATCAGGTGGGCATCGATGGGCGCGGTGACCCCATGGTTGCGCAGCGCCTTGCAGACCATGGGACCGATGGTCAGGTTGGGCACATAGTGGTTGTCCATCACGTCGAAGTGGACGATATCGGCGCCGGCGGCCAGCACGTTGTCCACTTCCTCGCCCAGGCGGGCGAAGTCGGCGGAAAGGATGGAGGGGGCAAGCTTGAAGTCGCGGTGAGACATGGAGGTCGGAGACTCCTCGGGTCAGGGTAGCCAGATCGGGCGTATTCTAGCAGCCCGACCGGCTTCCCTGCAGGCACAATCGCCTCCCGTCCCCCTGCCCACCACCACGCAAGAGGCCGGCAAAGGCCGGCCTCGGTGGGTGGTAAGCGTTGGGCTCAGCGGGCCAGGTAGCCCTCGGCGCGCAGGCCTTCGGTGACCTCGAGGATGCTCTCCTTGAGGGTCTCGGCGACGAAGTCGACGTCCTCGCGGGTCAGGATCAGGGTCGGCGAGAGGATGTTCATATGCGCCAGGGGGCGCACGATCAGGCCGCGCTTCTGGCAGGCGTCGGCGATGCGGTTGCCCACCTTGGCCTTGGGATCGATCAGCTCCTTGGTCTCTTTATTCGCCACGTTCTCCAGGCAGATCATGAACTTGCGACCACGCACGTCGCCCACCAGGTCGAGTTCGCCGAGCTCGCGGATACGTGCTTCGAAGTAGGCGCCGACCTCCTTCACATGGTCGCAGATGCCCTCGCGCTCGATGATCTCGATGTTCTTCAGTGCCGCGGCGCAGCTCACCGGGTGGCCGGAGTAGGTGAAACCGTGGGTGAAGATGGCGCCCTCCGCCTGGGGCTTGCTGATCACCTCGTAGATGCGATCGGAGAAGATCGTCGCCCCCAGCGGCAGGTAGCCGGAGGTGAGGCCCTTGGCGCAGGTGATGATATCGGGAACGATCTCGAACTCGTCCTCGGAGGCGAACATGTGCCCCAGGCGGCCGAAGGCGGTGACCACCTCGTCGGAAACATAGAGGACGTCGTACTTGCGGCACACCTCCAGGGTCGCCTTGTGGTAGCCCTTGGGCGGCACGATCACGCCGCCGGCGCCCATGATCGGCTCGGCGAAGAAGGCGGCCACGTTATCCGGGCCGATCTCGAGGATCTTGTCCTCCAGTTCCTGGACCTTCTGGCGGCAGAATGCCTCTTCGCTGAGCCCCGGGTCACGGCGATAGGGGTTGGGGCAGGAGATGTGGTGCACCAGTTGCTCGTCGATATCGAAGCCGATGTGGTCGAACTTGACCCCGGTGATCGACATGGCCATGTAGGTGCTGCCGTGGTAGCCGTCGATCCGCGAAATGATCTGCTTCTTGGTGGGCTTGCCCAGCTGGTTGAAGTAGAAGTGGATCAGGCGTACCGCGGTGTCGTTGGCCACCGAGCCGCCGCAGCCATAGAAGACGTGGTTGAGGTCCCCCGGGGCCAGCTCGGCCAGCTTGGCGGCAAGCTTGGCCGCCGGCGGCGTGGTGTGGTGACCGAAGGTGGAGAAGTAGGGAATGGCGCAGATCTGCTCCGCCACCGCCTCGGCGATCTCCTTGCGGCCATAGCCGATATTGACGCACCAGAGGCCGCCGATGCCGTCCAGGTAGCGCTTGCCGTCGGCGTCCTGGATGGAGACCCCATCGGCGCCGGTGAAGACCATGGAGCCGGTCTCCTTGAAGGTGGAGAAGTCGGTCCAGGGGTGCATGAAGTGATCGCGATCGGCTTCCCAGACTTGCTGCTTCTCGGCGGCTTCGACGGCGGTCAATTTGGGGTTGAGGCTGTTCATGGGTCACTCCTGTTCGTTCGGGGTCGTGCAGTGGTTCGTGGCGCCGGGCCGGAGCACCGGCGCCGAATGTCGAGTTCAGTCCTGGGCCTTGCGATTGGCGTCGGGCACCAGCGCCTCCAGCGGCTCGGGGCGGAACAGTGGCTTCTTCATCACGCCCTTGATCCAGACGATGGCCACCAGGCTGACGATGCCCAGCACCACCCCCGCGCTGGTGAAGATCCAGGTGGTCAGCTCGGGGGCCGGCGAGGCGTAGACGATGGCGTAGACCATGCCGGCGATGCCGATCACCTGGGGCAGCGGGTAGAAGGGGGTACGGTACGGGCGCCGGGCGTCGGGGTAGCGGCGACGCAGAGCGATCACATTGACGTGGGCGATGATGTAGGCGAGCAGCCAGGCGATGGCGGCAGCCACCAGCAGCAGGCCCACGGTGCCCGGATCATTGCCCCAGATCAGCAGCGGCAGGCCGGTGACGCCGGCGATGAAGAGCACTGCCACCCAGGGCACCCGGCTCTTCGGCGTCAGGCGACCGAGGATCGGGAAGACCTGGCCCTGCTCGGCCATGCCCTGCAGCATCCGCGGCACCGAGGCCAGGGAGGTATTGAGGGTGCTGCAGGTGGCGGTGACCGCCGCCACGGCGAGCAGGAAGGTGCCGGAGCCGCCGAAGGCCGCGGTGGCATAGGCCAGGTGGGGCAGCTCGGACTCGACCAGGGTCTCGCGGGGAATGTAGAAGAGCGCGCCCAGGCAGTAGAGCAGGAAGACGCCGAAGATCATGGTCAGGCCGATAAACATGGCGCGGGGAATATTGCGCTCGGGGTTGCGGCTCTCGCCCACCAGCGGGCAGACGAACTCCACCCCCACATAGCCCCAGATGGCCAGGGCGATCAGGGTCAGGGCGCCGTCGCCCAGGTTGAAGTCGCCGAAGATCTGCCCCGCGGGAATCTCGTGGGGCGCGAAGCCACCGCTCAGGGCGCTGACGCCGAGCAGGGTCAGGGCCACCACCATCACGAAGGCCAGCAGGTTCTGCAGCTTGGAGAAGATATCGATGCCCAGCAGGTTGAGCGCCGTGAACACCCCCAGGATGCCGAAGGCCAGCCACTGGGTACCGCCCAGGCTCGGATAGAGCACCCCGAGCAGGTAGTTGACCAGAAGCAGCTCCGCGGAGAGGGCGAACATCGCCACCACCACATAACCGGAGAAGACGGCGAGAATCGCCGGGAAGTGGCCGAGGGCCACCTCGGTGTAGGCACTCAAACTGCCGGCCCGGGGAATCATCAGCGCCAGCTCCGAGAAGGAGGCGGCGTAACAGAGCGCCAGCACCCAGGCGATGGCCAGGGGCACGATATAGGCGGCGCCGGCGATGCCCACGCCCTGGAGCATGATCACCATCACGCCCTGGGAGACCACCAGGCCCACCGCCACGGCGAGCAGCGCCTTCATGCCGAGGGCGGCACGGGGTTTGTTGGTGGCCGCGCCGGGCGCGGCGGCAACGGTTGTCTGTGTCTCTTGCATCGGGAATACCCTCATTTTGTAGTCGTTGTAATCGTTGGGGGTCGCCGCCGGGGTACGCGGCGCCCCCTTGCCTCATGGACGGTCCGCTAGAGGCGGATCCAGGTCGTCTTCAGCTGAGTAAACTTGTCCAGTGCATGCAGGGAGAGGTCGCGACCGAAGCCGGACTGCTTGTAGCCGCCGAAGGGCGTGCTGAAATCGATGGCATCCACGGTGTTGACCGAGACGGTACCGGCGCGCAGGCGCCGCGAGACCCGGTGGGCCCGGGAGAGGTTCTCGGTCCACACCGAGGCGGCCAGGCCATAGATGGAGTCGTTGGCGATGGCCACCGCCTCGTCCTCGTCGGCGAATTCGATCAGCGCCGCTACCGGGCCGAAGATCTCTTCCCGGGCGATGGTCATCTGCGGCGTCACCCCCTCGAAGAGGGTCGGCGACACGAAGGCGCCCTCGGCATCCGCCGCTGGCGCCTCGCCCAGGGCGAGGTTCGCGCCCTCCTCCACGCCCAGGCGGATGAAGCCACGCACCCGCTGGGCATGGTCGTTATCGATCAGCGAGCCGACATTGGTCTCCGGGTCGAGGGGATCGCCCACCTTGAGCTTGGCAGCCGCCGCGACGAAGTGGGCCACGAAGGCCTCCTTGATCTCGCGCTGCACCAGGATCCGCGAGTTGGCGGAGCACACCTCGCCCTGGTTGAAGTAGATGCCCTGCACCGCGGCGGCGGCGGCCGCCTCCAGGTCGCAGTCGGCGAAGACCAGGTTGGGGCTCTTGCCCCCGCACTCCAGCCACACCTGCTTCATGTTCGAGCGGGCGGCATAGTCGAGGAAGCGCTTGCCGGTGGCGGTGGAGCCGGTGAAGGTCAGGCAGTCCACGTCCGGGTGCAGGCCCAGCGCCTGGCCGGTGATATGGCCGTGGCCGGGCAGCACGTTGAAGACACCGTCGGGCAGGCCCGCCTCCTTGGCCAGTTCCGCCAGGCGCAGCCCGGTCAGCGGCGACTGCTCCGCCGGCTTGAGGATCACGCTGTTGCCGGCGGCCAGCGCCGGGGCCAGCTTCCAGGCGGTGATATCCAGCGGGAAGTTCCAGGGAATCACCGCCGCCACCACGCCGAGCGCTTCCCGGGTGATGGTGGCCAGGTTGTCGCCGTCGGTGGGCGCTACCTCGCCATACAGCTTGTCGGTGGCCTCGGCATACCAGGCGAAACAGCCGGCGGCACCGGGGATATCGATGCCGTGGGCATCGCTGATCGGCTTACCGGTGTCCAGGGTCTCGAGCAGTGCCAGCTCGTCCTGGTGCTCCATCATCAAGGCCGCCAGACGCTGCAGCACCGCCTTGCGATGGGCCGGGGCGGCCTGGGACCAGGTGCCCGCCTCGAAACTGGCCCGAGCCGCGGCCACCGCCGCCTCGACCTCCGCCTCGCCACAGGCGGCGACCTCGGTGATCGCCTCGCCGGTGGCCGGGTTCCAGGTGGTCAGGGTGGCGCCATCCGCCGCTTCCCGGCGCTGGCCATCGATAAAGGCGCCACCGGGCAGGCTCAGCCGAGTGCGCAGGTCACGCCAGTAGGAAAGATCGTGTGCCGCCATCGGAATCACTCCAGTTGTCGGATTTGTCATTGGGCCTCGAGAGGCGCGAATCACGAGTGGTGAGTTCACGATAGCCCCGGGCCTTGCTTTACTAAAATATTATTATGCTAAGCGCTGACTCAGCTTTTTTGATGCAGTGCCGGGCGAGATCCTGGCCGGGTGGGCCTGATCGTCGCCGACGCAGAGGGCGACCAACGCTGCCGGCGCCGGCCATTCCATGGCAAGAGGGCCATAAGGGCTATCGCGGTGGCGAATAACTGGCAACGCTTATGCAGCGCCAGTCATGCCAATAAGTCCTGACCTCGGAGGGGGCGGCCGTGGCCGGCTCGCCGACGCCCGGGCCCCGGGCGTCGGCGAGCCGGAGGGGCTAGTCGCGCCCCATCAGGTACTCGGCCACCGCCTGATAGGCAGGCAGTGAAGTGGGATCATTGGCGGCGTTGGCGGCCACCGGGTGGGAGGCGAAACGCACGATCACCATCTCGGCGGTGGGATCGATATAGATCGTCTGACCATGCACGCCCCGGGCGGCGAAGGCCCCATGAGCGTTGTGCAGCACCCACCACATGCCGCGATAGCTGCCCCCCGGCAAATGGGCGTAACCGGCCCGGGCGAAGGCAGCCTGGTCTCCGCCTTGGCGAATGCGCTGTACCGCCTCGGCAGGAAAGAGTCGCTGGCCCTGGACCTCGCCCTCGTCGAGGACCAGTTGACCGAAGCGGGCCAGGTCCCGCAGCCCCGCGCTCAGCCCACCCCCGGCGAAGGGGGTGCCGATGGAGTCCACCGTGAAGTAGGCGGCCTGCTCGGCGCCGAGTCGCTGCCAGATCCGTTCGGAGAGCAGGTCGCTGACCGACTGCCCCGTCGTGCGAGCAATGATCCAGCCCAGGGCATCGGTATTGATGGTGCGATAGCCGAAGGCCTCGCCATGGACTCCCTCGGGCCGCACCGTGGCCAGGAATTCGTAATAGGTGCGCGGCCCCTGGTAGTCCGCGGGTTTGGGCAAGGGGCTGGCGGCGGCATTGTAGGCCCAGATTTCCGCGTCGGGATCGGCATAATCCTCGCTGAAGGCGAGCCCCGTGGTCATCTCCATCACCTGGCGAACCGTGGCATCGCCGAAGGCGCTCTCGGCAAGCTCCGGCAGCAGCTCGCCCACCCGGGCATTCTCGTCGAGGGCCCCTTCCGCCACCAGGATCTCCGCCAGCAGCCCGGTCAGCGACTTGGTCACCGACATGGCCCCATGCACGCCCGTCTCGTCCAGGCAGCCGGCGTAGTGCTCGTAGACCAGCCGACCACGATGAAGAATCACCAGCCCATCGGTGTAATTGGCCTCCAGCGCCTGCGCCCAGGTCATCGGCTCATCGCGGTTCAGCGGCGTAAAGGTCACGGCATCGATGCCCGGGTCGAGGTCCGTCAGCAGGGGAGTCGGCGCCCCCAGGCCGCGGCTGACGCGCCGGGTAGGTAGCAGCTCGCGAAAGTGGCAGACCGTCCAGCGCAGCTTGGGAAAGCTGAAGTAGTCGGCATCCGGCTGGCCGATGATCCGCTCCGGCGGCGGGGGAAAACCCTGCATCCAGCCCAGGGCCCGCGGATCGGAGGCCGCCGCGTCGGAGAAATCGTCGGCCGCCAGGGCGCTGGCGCCCAGCAAAGTCCCGCAGGCCAAAAGACCAATGGCCATGGACCGTTGCCACGAATCGCGCGAAGACGCCATGGAGCACTTCCTCTGTGATGAACGGGGTCGCCGATCGTGCACCGCCCCTCGACTCTTTCAGCTTGGCGAGGCGAGAGCGAAATTGCTACTGCCGCGGGCGGCGGTTCAGTCGCTCCCGTCCGAGCCGATCCGGGGACCTGGGCGAGTTCCACAGGAGAGCGCCAGCGCCTTAGTCGCGCTCGTCCAAGCCGATCAACCGCTCGGGGACCTGGGCGAGATAGGGCGCGAGCTGCTCCAGGGTCGGCGACAGGGAGTCGGCGTCGCAGGCCAGCCGGTGCATCGCCTCGGCGGCGGGGCTCAGGCGCAGCCCGCGCAGGCAGGCGATGCCCATGGAGAGTGGCGGCGCCTCGTCGCTCAGGACCAGGGCCTTGAGGCGCCCGCCGTCGAAGGCGTCCAGGGTGGTCAGGGGGGTATTGAACAGCGAGAAGCCGAAGCCGTTGGCCACCAGGCCGCGAATCATGTCCATCGACTTGGCGCGGTGGGCCACCGTCGGCGAAAGCCCCTGATGGGAGAAGATCGACAGGAAGTAGTCCCGGCTCAGCGGCCAGTCGAGCATCACCATGGGGTATTCCACCAGCTCGGCGAGGCGCACGCTGTCGCGGCCGGCCAGGGGGTGGTCGGCGCTGACCACCGCATAGGGGGGAAAGCGGTAGAGGGGCGTGAAATCGACGCCTTCCGGGACCTGGAGGTCGTAGGTAAAGGCCAGCTCGTAGTCCCCCTTGCCGAGGCCGGCGACGATATCCGCCTGGTTCATCTCGTCGCACTGCAGGCTGACCGCCGGGTAGCGATCGGCGTAGCGGCGCAGCAGTTGGGGCAAGAAGACCGGGGCGAAGGTGGGAAAGGCCACCAGGCGCAGTTCGCCGCCGATCTCCTCGCCCAGGGAGACGGCGAAGCGCTCCAGCCCATCGGCGTCGCGCAGTAGCTGCTTGGCGCGCACCAGCAGTTGCTTGCCGGAGGGGGTCAGGGAGAGCCCCTGGGCGTGATGGCGCACGAAGAGCTGCAGGCCGGTGGTCTCCTCGATCTGCTGGATGGCCGCGGAGATGGAGGGCTGGGAGACGTGCAGCTGCCGGGCCGCCTGGGTGACGCTGGAGAGGTCGCCGGCGACGACGAAGTAGCGCAGCTGCTTGAGGGTAAAGTGACGCATCGACGGGGTTCCGGGCTCGGGGACTCGAGGCGGCGACGCCGCCTGCCCCGAGCATACCAAGGCTGGCCCAGGGGCGTTAGCGCCCTCTCTGATCGCGGGCCACCGCAACTAGAATGGCTAAGGGGCGCTGGGGGCAGGGCAGAGCGGGGGTCCTATGCCAGGGATGGCATCGGTAGCGCCCAGGGAGGGGTTCACAGCGCCCCGCGATGACCTGCCCCCAGGGTAGCCCCGGGCCTCAACCTTAAGGCGATCTAAACGGACGACACCTCGGCGCAGGCGCGATCCAGGCGGGCCACCGCCTCGGGGTCGGCCAGGGCCTCGGTCAGCCGTGCCAGGAAGGCCTCGCAGCGACCCAGTTGCTCGCGGGTCACGTACTCGTCGGGCTGGTGGCCCTGGGCCATGCTGCCGGGGCCGCAGACCAGGGTGGGAATCCCCAGCTCGCGCTGGAAGAGCCCCGCCTCGGTGCCAAAGCCGATACGCTCGCGGCCCGGCTCGGCCAGCAGCGACAGGATCAGTTCCACCAGCTCGCCCTCCTCCGCCATGGCCAGGCCCGGGTAGTCGCCGAGCCAGCTCAGGGTGGCGCCCGCCTCGGGATGGCGTGCCTTGAGCTCCGCATCCAGGCGGTCGATCTCCGCCAGCAGCGGTGCCAGCAGTGCCTGCGGCGCCTCGTCCGGGACGTTGCGCACCTCGAAGTCGAGGCGACACTGGGCCGGGACGATATTCAGCGCCGTGCCGCCGGCGACGGTGCCCAATTGCAAGGTGGTATAGGGGATGGCGAAGCGGGTATCGAAGGGCCCGGTCTCGGCCTTGGCGGCCGCGGTGTCGGCGAACCACTGGATCAGCGGCGCCGCCGCCTGGATGGCATTGATGCCCTCCGGGGCCATGCCGGAGTGACAGGCGCGGCCGGTCACCTCGATGCGACCGGCCAGCTTGCCCTTGTGGGCGGTGGCCAGGCGCATGGAAGTGGGCTCGCCCACCACGCAGGCGGCGGGACGCACCCGGAAGCGGCGCATCGCCTCGAGCAGGCTGCGCACTCCCACGCAGCCCACCTCCTCGTCGTGGGAGAAGGCCAGGTGGATGGGGGCGACGAGTTCGGCCCGGGCCATGGCCGGCACGGCCGCCAGCACCGCCGCCAGGAAGCCCTTCATGTCCGCGGTGCCGCGGCCGTAGAGGCGCGGCCCCTTGACGGTCAGCCGATAGGGGTCGCTGCCCCAGGCCTGGCCGGTCACCGGCACGGTATCGGTATGCCCGGAGAGCATCACCCCGGGGCGGTCCTTGGGTCCGATGGTGGCGTAGAGGTTGGCCTTCTCGCCGCAAGCCGAGGGAACCAGGGTCGCCTCGATGCCATGCTCGGCGAGCGTGTCGCGCACGAAGTGGATCAGCGCCAGGTTGCTGCGATCGCTGGTGGTATCGAAGGCGATCAGCCGCGCCAGCAGATCGACACAGGCCGTCGAGGCATCGCTCATCGGTCGTCTCCCGGCACCCCATAGCCGGGTGCCCGATGGGGATCCACGGCACGGCAGAGGTAGGCGGCCCGCTCGGGGAGGTAGGCCTGCCAGACCATGCGCAGCTCCTGGATGGGGGCGATATGCCAGTCCACCCGCAGGTCCACCGCCGGCCAGCTGGCCTGCGCATAGACCTTGAGCCCCGCGGAATGCACCGGCCCCATCTCGCCACCGGCGGCCTGGGCCGCCTCCAGCGCCGCCAGCAGCCGCTCGGCGAGCTCCCCCGGGTGGCCCTCGAAGGTCTCCACCAGGGCATCGATCACCGCGCCGTCGGCGAGCATGTTGCCGCCGGCCACGCAGTCGCGGCCGCGCCGGGTGGCATGGATCCCCAGGGTCTCGGCGCCGCTGTGCACGGCGCTGCGGCCCTCGGCGTCCAGCACCTGCAGCTGGCGCCACTCGGGGAAGCGCTCCTCCTCGACGAGGCGTGCCAGCACGGTCTCGGCGGACAGGCCCTGGGCCAGCAGTTCGGTGCCGCGCTGGCCCAGCTCCGGGTTGGTGACATTCTGGGTCAATACGACCCCGCGTCCGGGGGCGACAAAGGGACAGCGGCTGGCCACGCAGATGCTCGAGGAACTGATGGCGGTGCCGAACTGGCCAGTCTCGCGGCAGAAGCCGGCGATGGAAAAGGTCATTGGGCGCCCTCCTCGTCGTCGGGGATCACGGCGATCACATCGATCTCCATCAGCCACTCCGGCTGGGCCAGGCCCGCCACCACCAGGCCGGTGGAGATGGGGTAGACCCCCTTGAGCCACTGCCCCACCTCCCGGTAGACCGGCTCGCGGAAACGCGGGTCGGTGATATAGGTGGTGGTCTTGACGATATGGCTGAGGTCGCTGCCGGCCTCCTCGAGCAACTGCTTGACGTTCTTCATCGCCTGGTTGGCCTGGGCGGCAGGGTCCCCCAGGCCGACCAGGCGTCCCTCGAAGTCGGTCCCCACCTGGCCGCGCACATAGACGGTATTGCCGGCCCGCACCGCCTGGCAGAGGTCGTTGTCCAGGCTCTGGTTGGGGTAGGTGGCCTTGGTATTGAACATGCGAATTCGGGTATGCGTCGGCATCGACGGCTCCTTGTTGCTGCTGAGGCAATAAAGGCGGGAGGCGGTGCGCCTCCCCGCTGGCTTATTCGACGGTGGCCGCCCGGCGCGGCGTGGCGTCATCGGCGCCTCGACACTGGGCCTCGGCGTGGTAGGCCAGGTACTTGCGCTGGGTGGCGATGTGATCGGCGATATGCTTGGCGTCGTGCCACACCCCCCAGATAAAGCTGGAGCCACGCCGCGACAACCAGGGCAGGCCGACGAAGTAGACGCCGGGCTCGCGGGAGACGCCGCGCTGGTGCTGGGGCTTGCCGTTGTCGTCGAAGGCATCCACCTTCAGCCAGCGGTAGTCCACCGAGAAGCCGGTGGCCCAGACGATGGTGGTGATGCCGGCCTCGGCCAGATCGAGCTCGAGCAGCGGCTCTCGCACGCAGGCCGGGTCGGCGGGGATGCGCCGCGCCTCGGGCTCCTCCGGCAGGTCGAGGCCATTGCGACGGGCATAGTCGTCGGCGGCATCGAGCATCGACAGGTAGTTGGCGTCGCCGGCGGCCAGGTTGTCGACCAGGTCGGATTCGAAGGTGACCTTGCCGTCGGCGAAGGCGCGGGTCCGTCCGACCAGGGTCATGCCCCGGTGGGCCAGCTCGCGGAAGTCGATGGTCTTGCCGCCATCGGCGCCGCTCACCGCGATGGTGACGTGCTCGGTGCCGGGCTTCATCATCTCGGCGTCCCACTCGCCGAGCACCCCCAGCCACCAGCAGAAGTCACGGCCTCGGTAGGCCCGGGGCGGACGATCGTGTGGCCCCACCGAGAGATAGACCTGCCGGCCCGAGCGCTGCAGCTCCTCGGCGATCTGCACGCCGGAGGAGCCGGCACCCACCACCAGCACCGCCCCTGCCGGCAATTGCCCGGGGTTGCGATACTCGGCGGAATGAAGCTGGGTCAGGGAGGCATCGTCAGGGGCGATGGGCGGAATCACCGGCGTCTGGAAGGGGCCGGTGGCGGCCACCACCCGGTTGGCCTCGATCACCCCCTCGGAGGTCTCGATGGTAAAGCCGGGCCGGCTCGTATTGCGCACCACCGACTTGACCTCGACCCCGGTGCGGATGGGCGCCTGGATCTTCTCGGCATAGGCCTCGAAATAGGCGGCCACCCGCTCCTTGTCGGCGAAGGCGTCGGGGTCCAGGTCGTCGAACTCGAGCCCCGGGAAGCGGTCGTGCCAGGCCGGGCCATTGGCCACCAGGGAGTCCCAGCGGCGGGTGCGCCAGGCCTCGGCGATGCGGTGACGTTCCAGTACCAGGTGGGGCACGCCCTGGTTGCTCAGGTGTTCGCTCATGGCCACGCCGGCCTGACCGCCGCCCACCACCAGGGTATCGATCGTTTCTACTGTCATGCTGCGTCCTCCGGGTGAAGTCGTTATGCCCACACCTTAGGCGCGCCCCATGGTTAGATAAAATATAGTTATTCTGGCTTTTGCATTGAAAAAACCGATTCTAAAGAAACGCCGCGGGCGATCGAGAATAGCTATCGGGCATTATTCCCAAAATATATATAAAACAGGATTGTCATTACTTATTGACTGGTTTAGCCTGCACCGCAACATCCTTAATTTCGTGCGGAGCCCATGACCATGTTCAAGCCTTCCTGGATTCGCCGCGGCATCCTGGCCGCCGCCCTCGGCAGCAGCGTCGTCGTCGCCACCCCGGCCCTGGCCCAGGAGCGCGAGCTGCTCAACTCCTCCTACGACATCGCCCGGGAGCTATTCTCCGCCATCAACCCGGACTTTATCGCCTACTGGGAAGCCGAACACGGCGAGAGCGTCGGCGTACAGCAGTCCCATGGCGGCTCCTCCGCCCAGGCCCGGGCCATCATGCAGGGCCTGCGCGCCGACGTGGTGACCTATAACCAGGTCACCGACGTCCAGGTACTGGCCGACGCCGGCCTGGTGGCCGAGGAGTGGCAGCAGGCCCTGCCCAACAATGCCTCCCCCTACTACTCCACCACCGCCTTCCTGGTGCGCAAGGACAACCCCAAGGGCATCGAGAGCTGGGACGACCTGGTGCGCGAGGACGTGCGCATCGTCTTCCCCAACCCCAAGACCTCCGGCAACGGCCGCTACACCTACCTGGCCGCCTGGGGCTTCGCCGAGCAGGCCTTCGACGGCGACGAGGAACAGATCCACGACTTCATGCGCACCTTCCTGCGCAACGTGGCGGTCTTCGACACCGGCGGTCGCGGCGCCACCACCAGCTTTATCGAGCGCGGCCTGGGCGATGTGCTGATCAGCTTCGAGTCCGAGGTCAACAACATCCGCGGCGAGTACGGCAGCGACGACTACGAGGTGATCGTGCCGCCGGTGAGCATCCTCGCCGAGTTCCCGGTGGCGGTGGTGGAGAGCAATGCCCAGCGCAACGGCACCGAGGACCTGGCCCGGGGCTACCTGGACTACCTCTACAGCGAGGAAGGCCAGCGCACCCTGGCCGGCTTCAACTACCGGGTCCACCACGAGGCGGTGGTCGAAGAGTTCGCCGAGCAGTTCCCCGAGACCGAGCTGCTGCGCGTCGAGGAGGTCTTCGGCAGCTGGGAGCAGGCCATGGAAGCGCACTTCGCCGGCGGCGCCCTGCTCGACCAACTGCAGCGTCGCTAAGTCCCCATGAGCCTCGCCCTTCCCCGCCTCACGGGTCGTCGCCGGGTCCTGCCCGGCTTCGGCCTGTCGCTGGGCATCAGCCTGATGTTCGTCTCGCTGGTGCTGTTGCTGCCCATGACCAGCCTGGTAGGGCAGCTCTCCGGCATCAGCCTGGCCGAATACTGGGCCATCATCAGCGATGGCCGGGTCGTCGCCAGCTACACCGTGACCATCGGCGCCGCCGCCCTGGCGGCGCTGGTCAACGGCGCCTTCGGCCTGCTGCTGGCCTGGGTGCTGGTGCGCTACGAGTTTCCCGGCAAGCGCCTGCTCGACGCCCTGATGGACCTGCCCTTCGCCCTGCCCACGGCGGTGGCCGGCATCACCCTGGCCACCCTCTACGCCAGCAACGGCTGGATGGGACGGCTGCTCGAACCGCTGGGCCTGCAGGTGGCCTACACCTGGGTGGGCATCGCCCTGGCCATGGCCTTTACCAGCATCCCCTTCGTGGTGCGTACCGTGCAGCCGGTGCTGGAGGACCTGCCCCAGGAGGTGGACGAGGCGGCCCTGACCCTGGGCGCCAGTGACGCCACCGCCTTCCGCCGGGTGATCCTGCCGCACCTGTGGCCGGCGCTGGTGACCGGCACGGGCCTGGCCTTCGTCCGCTCGCTGGGCGAGTTCGGCGCCATCATCTTTATCGCCGGCAACATGCCTTTTGAAACCGAGATCACCGCCCTGATGATCTTCGTCAAGCTCCAGGAGTACGACTACGTGGGCGCCTCGGCCATCGCCTCGGTGGTGCTGATGGTGTCGCTGGCCCTGCTCCTGGCGATCAATGTCTGGCAGGGGCGCTTTATCAAGCGCCTGCATGGGGGGCGTGGCTGATGCAACGGATCGGTGATGCCCCGGCGGTGCGCCGGGGACTGATTGGCGCCGCCCTGGTTCTCTCGGCGCTCTTCCTGCTGCTGCCCCTGGTGGCCATCTTCGCCCAGGCCTTCACCCAGGGCATGGGCGTCTTCTGGGCCAATGTCAGCGACCACTACACGCTACGCGCCATCGGCCTGACGCTCTTTATCACCGTGCTGACGATTCCCGTCTGCCTGGTGTTCGGCGTGGCCCTGGCCTGGCTGGTGACCCGCTTCAGCTTCCCGGGGCGGCGCCTGCTGCAGACCCTGATCGATATCCCCTTCGCCGTGTCGCCGGTCGTGGCGGGGCTGATCTACCTGCTGCTCTACGGCCGCAACGGCTGGGTCGGTGGCTGGCTGGATGGCCACGACATCCAGCTGATGTTCGCCTGGCCGGGGATCCTGATGGTGACCATCTTCGTCACCTGCCCCTTCGTGGCCCGGGAGCTGATCCCGCTGATGCAGGCCCAGGGTTCCCGGGAAGAGGAAGCGGCGGTGACCCTGGGCGCCTCCGGCGCCACCATCTTCCGCCGGGTGACCCTGCCCAATATCCGCTGGGCGCTGCTCTACGGGGTGATCCTCACCAATGCCCGGGCGGTGGGCGAGTTCGGCGCCGTCTCGGTGGTCTCCGGGGCCATCCGCGGCCAGACCAATACCCTGCCGCTGCACCTGGAGCAGCTCTACCAGGACTACAACACCGTGGGCGCCTTCGCCAGTGCTGCGTTACTGGCCCTGATCGCCCTGTTCACGCTGGCCGCCAAGGCCGGCCTGGAATGGCGCGCCGCGCGCCGGGAGGCTTGATCATGGGCATTCGCCTGAGCCAAATCGCCAAGACCTACGGCCGTCCGGGCACGCCCCGGGCCCTGGAGCCCATCGACCTGGAGATCGCCAGCGGCGAACTGGTGGGCCTGCTGGGTCCCTCCGGCTCCGGCAAGACCACCTTGCTGCGGATCATCGCCGGCCTCGAGCAGGCCGACCGCAACCCGGCCGGCACCATCCACTTCGGCAGCCGCGACGTCACCGACGTGCATGTGCGGGACCGGCGCATCGGCTTCGTCTTCCAGCACTACGCGCTGTTCAAGCACATGACGGTGTTCGACAACGTGGCCTTCGGCCTCACCGTGCAGCCGCGCAAGAGCCGCCCCTCGAGCGGCGAGATCCGCACCCGGGTGCACCAATTGCTGGAGATGGTGCAGTTGGAACGCTTCGCCAAGCGCTACCCGGCGGAGCTCTCCGGCGGCCAGCAGCAGCGGGTCTCCCTGGCCCGGGCCCTGGCCCTGCGCCCCGAGGTACTGCTGCTCGACGAACCCTTCGGTGCCCTGGACGCCAAGGTACGCCAGGACCTGCGCCGCTGGCTGCGCCACCTGCATGACGAGCTGAACTTCACCAGCGTCTTCGTCACCCACGACCAGGAGGAGGCCCTGGAGCTCTCCGACCGGGTGGTGGTGATGAGCGATGGCCGCATCGAGCAGATCGATGCCCCCGCGGACCTCTATCGGGCCCCGGCCAACCGCTTCGTCTTCGAGTTCCTGGGCGACGTCAATCGCCTGGAGGGCGAGGTGCGCGACGGCGTGCTGACCTGCGGCGAGGCCCGCCTGGCGGTCGACCTGCCCGAGGGGCCCCAGGAGCTGCTGCTGCGTCCCCATGAGCTGAGCCTGGACGCCGCCCCCAGTGCCACCGCCCACCTGCCGGTGACGGTCACCGCCGTGGTGCCGGTGGGCGCCGAGGTGCGCGTCGAGCTGGCCGCCGACTGGCTCGCCGAGCCCTGGCTCGCCACCATCGGCCATGGCGATTTCGAGCGCCTCGACGTCAGGCGCGGCCAGCGCCTCCATGCCCGGCCCCAGCGCTGGCACCGCTTCGGCGCCGAGGACCGGCCGGCGGCCAAGCCCAGCCTGGCCTGAGTCGATAACAGCCGGCAGTTGAAGAGGCCCGGGGCTAACCTGGGGGCAGGCCTTCGCGGGGCGCGGTAAACCCCTCCCTGGGCGCTACTTTTGCCCTGCTTCGCTCTCGCATCCTGCTCCGCTCACAGGGCCGGGGCTGGCCATCCATGGCAAGCCCGTTCGGAGCAGTGCTCCTCACCCATGGCAAAAAACCCCCGCTCCGCCCTGCCCCCAGCGCCCCTTAGCCATGCCAGCTACGAAGTCTTATTCGGGGCATCCATCGCTTTCCAGGCGCGGCACCCGCCCCCTATACTCGCCTCGGCATCCCGCCGAGGCGTTGTTATTGGAGACCCGTCCTATGCCCAGCCCTAAGCCCAGCCCGAAGTCCAGTCCTAAGCCCAGCCCCATGCTCCGACTCCAGGCCCTGGCCCTCGGGCTCTTCGCCTTGTTGCTGGCGGGCTGCACCAGCCCCCACTACCTGCAGGTGGACCCCCGGGTCAGCGCCGAGCTGCCGCGCAGCGGCCAGGGCCAGGCGGTGGCGGTGCATGTGGTGGACGGCCGCGACAGCGAGGTGCTGGGTACCCGCAGCGGCGCCGAGATGTCCGCCGCCACCATTACCGTGCATGCCCACGAGCTGGTGCCCAAGCTCCAGGCCCAGGCCGAGGAGGCGGTGCGCCAGATGGGCTTCAGCCCCACGCGCCAGGTCGATGGCACCCCGCGGCTGACCCTCACCCTGATGCGCCTGGACTATGCCCGTGGCGACGGCGTGCCGGTCCTCGGCGAGGCGGTACTGGAGGCGGTCTTCCAGGCCGAGGCGGTCAACGCCGGCACCACCTATACCGGCACCTATACCTCGCGACGTACCCAGAGCTATGCCCTGCGCCCCAGCCGCGAGGCCAATACCCAGATGGTCAACGAACTGCTCAGCGACGGCCTCAACCGCAGCTTCCGGGACCCGGAGCTGGGTGCCCTGCTGGCCCGCTGATCACCTGCGCTAACACCACCATAAAAACGCCAAGGGGCGCCTATGAAGGCGCCCCTTGGCGTTGGTGCATTGAGCAAGGCTCAAGCCTGGCGAAGGGCCTGGAGCTCCTGACGCAGGGCCTCGGCCTCCTCGGTCAGGCGCGCATTGGCGCGCATATCGCCATTTCGGGAAGCCTCCATGGCCTCGGTCAGCTTGCGCTCATAGGCCCGGAGCAAGCGCTTACTGGGGTCTCGCTTGAAGAGTCCGAACATGGTGGTATCTCCCGAGTCATCGATTCTTGTACAAGATAAGGCAAAATCCTGTACAAGAAAAGTCGACTCGGGGATATTTGTACAAGGCTTGTCTCACCAGGGCGGTCAATAAGGCCCTCTGCGCTTCAGCGACCAGACGCTCTCGCGGAAGCCATTGGCCTCCGGCTCGGCATCGTCCAGGTGCCGCAGCTCGAAGTTGGCGCCGAACAGGCGCTCCACCTCCTCGGCCTCGACGCTGAAGGGCGGCCCAGCCCGGTCCGGGCGAGTCAGGCTGACCAGCAGTCCCCGGCTACCCGGCGACATCAGTTGGGCAAGATGGAAGGCATAGCGCTGGCGGGTCGCCTCCGGCAGGGCGATCAGGGCGGCGCGATCATAGAAGGCGCCCACCTCCGCGGCCTGGGGCAGATGAAAGTGGAAGAAGTCGCCACACCAGAGCTCCACGCTGCCCTGGCGAGTGACCTCGAAATCACCCTGGCGATAGCGGGACGCCGGCCCCTCGCCCTCGGCCACGAACTGGCCGATTGCCTCGCTGGCCAGCTCGATGCCCAGCACCGGATGCCCCTGCTCGGCCAGCCAGCGCATGTCCAGGCTCTTGCCACACAGCGGCACCAGCACCTTGGTGGCCGCGGGTACGCCGAGCCTCGGCCAGTAACGCACCAGCGCCGGATGCGCCGCCTCGCGGTGAAAGCCGATCCGACCTTCCCGCCAGCGCGCCAACCATTCGTTTTCCTGAACGCTATCCATTGGTCCTCAACCTCTTTGAATCTCTGGTCAAACTAGCGAAACCAGAGTCACGGAGGGGCGCTGGGAGCAGGCCTTAGCGAAGCGTCTTTTTCCAGGGGTGAGGAGGATTCCTCCGAACGGGTAGGCCATGGATGGCCTACCCCGGCCCTGCAAGCGAAGCAGGATTGCGTAGCTTCGCAGGAAAAAGTCGAGCGCCCAGGGAGGGGTTCACAGCGTCTTCGCGTGGGTCCGGCCTTCCGGGCCTGTCCCAGGGTAGCCCCGGTTCTCTAGTAGCCCAGTACCTGACACTTAGAACCAGCGATCGCGCTTCTTGCGACGCCGCGGCAGATGGGGAACGATCAGCCCCACCAGCAGGCCGGCACCGGCCACCCCACCCCCGTAAAGGAAATAGCGCAGCAGCAGATCCTCCTCCTGGGTATCCAGGCGCGCCTGCAGTTCGCGCACCCGGCGCTGGGCCTCGGTCACCTGGCCATCCAACTGGTGGTTGCGCCCTTCCAGCTCGGCGATCCGCGCCTCGCGCACCTCCAGGGTCTCGGTCATCCCGGAGACTCGCCGCTCCCACTGCTCGTTGATGCCATCGAGCTCCGCGGTCAGCTCGTCCACGCGGCTCTCCAGCGCCGGCAGGCGAACCCGGTCGCTGGGCGACTCCTGCAGCTCGCTGGTCAACACCCAGACCGCATTGCCATTGGCGTTGATCACCCGGGTGTAATTGCCGCTGCTCTCCAGGGCACGCACCGGTTCACCGGCGGTGAGGGTGCCGACGATGCGGTAGCCATCGGTGGGCCCGCTGCGCACGAAGGTGCTGAGTTCATCGGTGACCCAGTGGGTCGGATCTTCTACGGCCTGCACCTGACTGGAGAGGCTCAGGCCTCCCAGCACCAGGCCCATGATCAAGGGGTTGAATTGTTTCATAGCTCTGCCGTCGTGATGGGCTCGGGTAGCACAGCGGCCCCGCCCCAGGCGATCTTCGACAGGCTCGGCGACTCCCTCGCCGAGCCTGTCCCACTCGGATTGCCATCCACAGCTTCTGTGGATAAGTCTTGGGAAAACCCTTCGCGAAGAGTTCGTATCCGGCATCGGCGCTGCGATCCCTACAAATCGATCACTTTTTGACCGAAGGCGGGGCCTTACTCCTCACCGCGGGGTGGCCAGCTCATGGGGCGCGGAAACTCCGCCACCTTGCCTTCGGCCTTGACCGCCTTGGCCACGCCCCCGCGCTCCACTTCATCGATACGTACGATGGAATTCAAGGGGATATAGCTACGATTGACTCCCTCGAAGGTGCGCCGCAGCTTGTCGCTGGAGGGATCCACCACCAGCTTGGAGGCATCCTCGAAGACCAGCTCCTCCACCTCGATAAAGCCCCACAGCTCGCTCTGGAAGATCTCCCGTGCGTAGAGCTCCCAGACCTCACCCTGATTATGGAATACCACGCGATAGATCGGCTTTGACGCCATAGTGACTCTGTTCGACCTCAGTTGACCGCCTCGCCGGTGGACAGACACGCCCGCCGGACCGTGACCGGCAAGAATATCATAGCCACGCCCGCATCGAACCCGGCACGAACGGGGCTGACCTCGTCGCCATGCCGAGGGGCGCTGGCTCCTGCCCGAACGGGTGCGTATAATCGGCGCCCAGACAATCACGCTAGGCCGCAAGGCCCCTCCTGTTATAGACCCCAAACCGGTGACGGAAACGTCGGGCCACGTGCCGCGACCCTGATTCTTATGGCGAAGAAACTCTTCATCAAGACCCACGGCTGCCAGATGAACGAGTATGACTCCGCGCGCATGGCGGATCTGCTCGGCGAGTCGCACGACCTGGAACTGACCGACGACGAGACCCAGGCAGACGTGATCCTGCTCAACACCTGCTCGATCCGCGAAAAGGCCCAGGAGAAGGTCTTCCATCAACTGGGGCGCTGGAAGAAGCTCAAGGAGAGCAACCCGGAGCTGGTGATCGGCGTCGGTGGCTGTGTGGCCAGCCAGGAGGGCGAGGCGCTGCGCAAGCGGGCCCCCCATGTGGACATGGTCTTCGGCCCCCAGACCCTGCACCGGGTCCCGGCGATGCTCGACTCCCGCCGACAGAACCAGATCTCGGTGGTGGACGTCACCTTCCCGGAGATCGAGAAATTCGATCACCTGCCCAAGCCCAGCTCCGACGGCGCCACCGCCTTCGTCTCGGTGATGGAAGGCTGCTCCAAGTACTGCACCTTCTGCGTGGTGCCCTACACCCGTGGCGAGGAGGTCTCGCGCCCCTTCGAGGCGGTGATGGACGAGGTGATCCACCTGGCCGACCAGGGCGTGCGCGAGATCAACCTGCTGGGCCAGAACGTCAACGCCTACCGGGGCGAGAACCAGCTCGGCGACGAGATCGACCTGGCCGAGCTGATCGCCTGCGTGGCGGCGGTGGAAGGCATCGACCGCATCCGCTTCACCACCTCCCACCCGGTGGAATTCTCCGACAGCCTGATCGAGGCCTACGGCGAGATCCCCGAGCTGGTCAGCCACCTGCACCTGCCGGTGCAGTCCGGCTCCGACCGCATCCTGGCGGCCATGAAGCGCGGCCACGGCGTGGAGGAGTACGTGGAGAAGATGGAGCGGATCCGCGACCTGCGCCCGGACATCAGCTTCTCCTCGGACTTCATCATCGGCTTCCCCGGCGAGAGCGACGACGACTTCGAGGCCACCATGGACCTGATCCATCGCATCGGCTTCGATCACTCCTTCAGCTTCGTCTACTCGGCGCGCCCCGGCACCCCGGCGGCCAGCCTCGACGACGACACGCCGGAGAGCGTCAAGAAGCAGCGCCTGGCGATCCTCCAGGAGCGCATCAACCAGCAGGCGATGCAGATCAGCCGGCGCATGGTGGGCAGCACCCAGCGCATCCTGGTCACCGGTTTCTCGCCCAAGGACCCGGGCCAGCTCTCCGGGCGCACCGAGAACAACCGGGTGGTCAACTTCCGCGCCGCCAACCCCATGGAACTGATCGGCTACTTCGTCGACGTGGAGATCACCGAGGCACTGCCCAACTCCCTGCGTGGCGAGCTGGCCTCCCCGGCGCGCTACTGACCGCCCCGGCGGCGTCTTGCGGCCCCACTGCGGAGCCCGACTCCAGGGCCGCACCCAGGCATTGCCCCGGCACCGTCCGGGGCTTTAAGCTCATCGCATTCCCCCTGCCAAGGACCCTCTGCTCTTGAGCCAACACAGTTCCCAGGCCAATCGCATCATCACCCTCAACCTCGAGCCCAACGACCCGCTGCGCCTGGCCAATCTCTGCGGCCAGCGCGACGAGCACCTCAAGCTGGTGGAATCCCGCCTCGGGGTGACCCTGCGCAACCGCGGCAACACCTTCCAGCTGGCCGGCCCCGGCGCCCGGGTCAAGGCCGCCGCCAATGTGCTCGAGCACCTCTACCGGGAGGCCGAGGTCGACGAGCTGTCGCCGGACACCGTGCACCTCTTCCTGCAGGAGTCGGGCCTCGAGGCCCTGGAAGAGGACGAAGGGAGCCTGGACGACCAGGAGGTGCTGCTGCGCACCCCCAAGGTGGTGATCAAGCCCCGCGGCCAGAACCAGCAGGGCTATGTGTCGAGCATCCGCAACCACGATATCAACTTCGGTATCGGCCCGGCCGGGACCGGCAAGACCTACCTGGCGGTGGCCGCGGCGGTGGAGGCCCTCAACCAGCAGCAGGTGCGGCGCATCCTGCTGGTACGCCCGGCGGTAGAGGCCGGCGAAAAGCTCGGCTTCCTGCCCGGCGACCTGGCCCAGAAGATCGACCCCTACCTGCGCCCGCTCTATGACGCCCTCTACGAGATGCTCGGCTTCGAGCAGGTAGGCAAGCTGATCGAGCGCCAGATCATCGAGATCGCGCCACTCGCCTACATGCGCGGCCGTACCCTCAACAATTCCTTCATCATCCTCGACGAGAGCCAGAACACCACCCGCGAGCAGATGAAGATGTTCCTGACCCGGATCGGCTTCGGCTCCACCGCGGTGATCACCGGCGACGTGACCCAGGTGGACCTGCCCCGGGGCCAGAGCTCGGGGCTGATCCAGGTCCTCGAGGTGCTCAAGGGCACCGCCGGTATCGGCGTGACCCACTTCGCCGCCAAGGACGTGGTGCGCCACCCCATGGTGCAGCGGATCATCGAGGCCTATGACCGCTTCGAGGCGGAGCAGGAGGCCGAGGAGCGCGCCCGCAAGGAGGCCCGCCGCGAGGCCCGGGAGCGCCAGCAGGCCGGCCAGGCCAGTGACAAGGCCGGGGATGCCGACCAATGAGCGAGATCGACCGCCAGGTGGCCGTGACCGACGCCGACGCCCGGGCCAGCCTGCCCGATGAGGGTCAATTGGCCGCCTGGGTCGGCGCCGTGCTGGCCCATTTCCCCGAGGCCGCCGATCACGAACTGACGGTGCGCTTCGTCGATGGCGAGGAGAGCCAGGCCCTCAACCGCGACTACCGCGGCAAGGACACGCCGACCAATGTGCTCTCCTTCCCCTTCGAGAGCCCGCCGGGGGTCAGCCTGCCGCTGCTCGGCGACCTGGTGATCTGCCATGCGGTGGTGGCCCGCGAGGCCGACGAGCAGGACAAGCCGCTGGTGGCTCACTACGCTCATATGGTGGTGCACGGCACCTTGCATCTGCTGGGCCATGACCACATAGAGGATGACGAGGCCGAACGCATGGAAGCCCTGGAGGTGACCCTCCTCGCCGAGCTGGGCTTCCCGGACCCCTACACGGCATCCGACCCGGCGCCCGGCGCGCCTTCTATCGAGGACACGAGACCCGACGCATGAGCGAAGACCGATCGAGTAGCCAGGGCAACAAGTCCTGGCTCGATAAGTTGTTCAGCGCCTTTTCCCCCGATAACGACGAGCCCAGTTCCCGGGACGAGCTGCTGCTCTTCCTGCGCGAAGCCGGCTCCCGCCTGCGCCTGGAGCAGGATGCCCTGACCATCATCGAGGGCGCCCTGCAGATCAATGACCAGCAGGTCCGCGAGGTCCTGATCCCCCGCTCCCAGGTCACCGCCATCGCCATCGACCAGCCCCTGGAGGATTACCTGCCGGTGATCCTCGAAACCGGTCACTCCCGCTATCCGGTGGTGGGCGAGAACCTCGACGAGGTGCTCGGTATCCTGCTGGTCAAGGACCTGCTGCCGCTGCTGTGCCGCACCTCGGAGGAGCGCGACGGCCTCGACCTGCGCCAGGTGCTGCGCCCGGCGATGTTCGTGCCGGAGTCCAAGCGACTCAACAGCCTGCTCAAGGAGTTCCGCGACACCCACAACCATATGGCGGTGGTGGTGGACGAATACGGCGGCACCGCAGGCATCGTGACCATCGAGGACATCCTCGAGCAGATCGTCGGCGATATCGAGGACGAGCACGATATCGACGAGGAGGAGGATATTCGCGAGCTGGGCGAGGGGCGCTTCGCCATCCGCGCCCTGACCCCCATCGAGGACTTCAACGAGCGCTTCGAGACCCGCTTCCCCGACGAGGAATTCGATACCCTGGGGGGCCTGGTGATGCAGCGCTTCGGCCACCTGCCCCGGCGCGGCGAGTTCACCGACCTGGGCGGCTGGCGCTTCACCGTGCTCAACGCGGACAATCGCCGCATCCGCCTGCTTCAGGCGGAACCCTGCGAGGCCGAGGACGACTGACCCGGCGCCACCAAGGAATCATCTTCGACAAGGAACGCATCGATGAGCGAGTTGCGCCTGCTCCCCTGGCACGCCTATCTGCTGGCCCTGCTGGCCGGGGGCCTGACCACCCTCACCGCCTCCCCCTTCGAGCTCTGGTGGCTGGGCCCGGTGGCCGCCGGCCTGATGTACCTGGGCATCCATGCCCTGACCCCGGGCCAGGCGGCCATGAAGGGCTGGTGCTATGGCCTCGGCCTGTTCGGCAGCGGCGCCTCCTGGGTCTATGTGTCGATCCACGACTACGGCTACACCGGGGTGCCCCTGGCGCTCTTCCTGACCGGCCTCTTCGTCACCGGCCTGGCGCTCTTCCACGCCGTCACCTTCTGGCTCTACCGGCGCCTGACCGGGCCACGGCTCGCCGCCTTCGGCTTCGCCGGCGCCTGGGTGCTGGGCGAGGTGCTGCGCACCTACGCCTTCACCGGCTTCCCCTGGCTGTTGCTGGGAAGTGCCCAGGTCGACTCGCCCCTGGCCCCCTGGGCCCCCATCGGCGGGGTCTACCTGCTGTCGCTGATCACCGCCCTCACCGGCAGCCTGGGGGTCGAACTGCTGCGCCGGCGCTGGGCCGCCGGGGCCATCGTCGCCGTGCTCTGGCTGGCCGTGCTGGTACTGCCCCGCCAGTGGAGCGAACCGACCGGCGAGCCCCGCCGGGTCGCCCTGCTGCAGGGCAACCTGGATCAGTTGATCAAATGGACCCCGGAGGGCCAGCGGGTGGCGGCCAACACCTATAGCCGCCTGACCCTGGAGCAGGACGACGACATCGACTTGATCGTCTGGCCCGAGGCGGCGTTGCCGATGTTCGAGGATCAGGCCCGGCCGATCTTCGAACGGGTGCAGTCCAACCTGGCCCCGAACACCGCCCTGCTCAGCGGCATCCTGCAGCGCGACGCCGACAACCGCTATTACAACGCCGTGGTGGGCCTGGGCGAGGTGGAGGGCGAATACCGCAAGGCGCACCTGGTGCCCTTCGGCGAGTACCTGCCCCTGGAGGGCCTGCTGCGCGGCGCCATCGCCTTCTTCGACCTGCCCATGCCGGCGCTGCACCCGGGCCCCGACCGCCAGGCCCCCATGCGCGCCGCCGGCCTCACCCTGGGCAACGCCATCTGCTACGAGATCATCTACCCCGACCTGGTGGCCAGCCGCGCCCGCGATGCGGACATCCTGCTCACCGTCTCCAATGACACCTGGTTCGGCGCCTCCATCGGCCCCCAGCAGCACCTGCAGATGGCCCGCCTGCGGGCCCTGGAGAACGGCCGCTACGTGATGCGCGCCACCAGCAATGGCATCACCGCCCTGATCGATCCCCAGGGCCGGTTGGTGGATCGGGCCCCCCAGTTCGAGGTGGCCAGCCTGGTGGGCGAGGTGCAGGGCATGCAGGGCCTGACGCCCTTCACCCGCACCGGCAGCTGGCCTGCCTGGCTGCTGGCCGCCCTGCTGGTGCTGCCCGGGCTGCGCCTGGCCCGCCGCGCTTAACCCCACTGCGAAAGATAGATACCGCCACACTCCCGTATCATGTTAGCGTGGTTCTTCCCCTGTGATACGGGTTTGTCGGCGCCAAACTATTGGAATCGTTAAACTCTATACCAACTCCAATAAAGACCAGAATGTCATGATGTCAGCTACCGAGTGTGTCGCCTCTTTGATCGAGAGTTTCCAGAACCGGCGCCCGCTGCGCTCCGGCTCGCTGATTGTCACCCTCTACGGCGACGCCATCGTGCCCCGCGGCGGCACCGTCTGGCTGGGCAGCATCTCCCAGCTGCTGGAGCCCATCGGCATCAACGAGCGCCTGGTGCGCACCTCGGTCTACCGCCTGACCCGGGAGACCTGGCTGCAGGGCGAGAAGACCGGCCGACGCAGCTACTACAGCCTCAGCGGCCCCGGTCGGCGCCGCTTCGAGCAGGCCTTCAAGCGGGTCTACTACGGCAATGGCGAAGCCTGGGACGGCGGCTGGACCCTGGTCTTCCTCAGCCAGCTGGCGACCGCGGAACGCACCAAGGCCAAGGAGGAGCTGGAATGGCTCGGCTTCGGCGCCTTCGCCAATGGCGTGCTCGCCCACCCGCGCATGCACCGCAGCGAGGCCCTGGGCGTGCTCCAGGAGCTGGGCGTGGCGGAAGAGACCATCGTCCTGCATAGCGAGGCCAGCGAACCCCTGGCTCCCAAGGCGCTACGCCTGCAGGTGCGCGAGAGCTGGAACCTGGACCAGCTGGCCGAGAGCTACAGCCGTTTCCTGGCCCAGTTCCGCCCGCTCTGGAAGGCGCTCAGCGAGGGCCACACCCTCGGCGACCAGGACGCCTTTATCGCCCGCACCCTGCTGATCCACGAGTACCGCAAGGTGCAGCTGCGCGACCCCCAGCTCCCCGAGGAGCTGCTGCCCACCGCCTGGGAGGGCCGCAACGCCCGCCAGCTGTGCCGCAACATCTATCGGGAGATCTACCGGGGCGCCGAGCGCTGGCTCGACCGTCACCTGGAGACCGCCGAAGGGCCCCTGCCCGCCCCCGCCGCCAGCTTCTACCAGCGCTTCGGCGGCCTGGACTGACCCTCAAGTCGGATCGAGCCTCCATAAAAAACGCCCGCCGGCATCATCGCCGGCGGGCGTTTTTCGTGCGGGGCCCGGCTTATTTGTGCCGGAAGCTGGGCTTGCGCTTCTCGGCGAAGGCGGTCATGCCCTCCCGGCGATCCTCGAAGGCGAAGGTGCTCTGGAAGGCGCGGCGCTCGAAGGTCAGCCCCGCCTGCAGCGGGCTCTCGAAGGCCTGGTTCACCGACTCGCGAATCAGCCGCACCACCGGCGCCGAGTGTCCGGCGATGGTGGTGGCCAGGGCCAGGGCCTCGGCCTCGAGCTCGCCGGCGGGCACCACCCGGCACACCAGGCCGGCGCGCTCGGCCTCCTCGGCGTCCATCATGCGCCCGGTCAGGCACAATTCCATGGCCTTGGCCTTGCCGATGGCGCGCACCAGGCGCTGGGTGCCGCCGGCGCCGGGCATGGTGCCGATCTTCACCTCGGGCTGGCCGAACTTGGCGCTATCGGCGGCCAGGATCAGGTCGCAGGCCATGGCCATCTCGCAGCCACCGCCCAGGGCGTAACCGGCCACCGCCGCCACCACCGGGGTACGGCAGCGCTCCAGGGCCGCCCAGCCGCCATCCGCGGCGAAGGGGAAGTCCTCGGCCTGCAGGCCGGCCATGTCCCGGTCGAGCATCTCGCCGATATCGGCCCCGGCGGCGAACACCTTGTCGCCCCCGGTCAGCACGATGGCGCCGATCTCGGCATCCGCATCGAAGGCATCCAGGGCCCGACCCAGCTCGGCCACCAGGCCGTTGCACAGGGCGTTATAGGCCTGGGGACGATCCAGGCGGATCACCCCGACCCGCCCCTGGCGGGTCACCTGGAGATAGTCGTAACTCATGCGCTTTCCTCGCTATTTTGACGCTGGCTCTTGGGGGCATGGGTCGTGCCCTTGGGCGCGGTGCTGCCGGCATCGAGACTCGGGCGGTCGGCATCGAGCTCGCTGAGCGGCTCGCAGGCCTCCATCTGCTCCCGGCAGCGCCCCACCAGGCGCTGATACTCCCGGGTGCCCTGCTGCTTCCAGGCCACTTCCTGGTCGCTGAGCTCACGCTTGACCTGGGCCGGGGAGCCCAGCACCAGGGACTGGGGCGGGCATTCGAAGCCGGCCTTGACGAAGGCGGCGGCGGCGACGATGGAGCGCTCGCCGATCACGGCGCCATCCATCACCACGGCGTTCATGCCGACCATGGCGTCACGCTTGATCACGCAGCCATGCAGCACGGCGCCATGGCCGATATGACCGTCCTGCTCCACCTTGGTGACGCAGCCGGGGAAGCCGTGCATCACGCAGGTGTCCTGCAGGTTGGCCCCCTCCTCCAGCACCAGTTGGCCAAAGTCGCCGCGCATCACGGCACCGGGTCCCACATAGCAGTTGGGGCCGACGATGACGTCGCCGATCAGCACCGCGGTGGGGTGAACATAGGCGCTGGGATGCACCACCGGGGTGACTCCCTCGAGGCGATAGCAGGGCATGGTGGGAACTCCTTAGGCTAAAAGCGGGGCTATCGCAGTTTGCAACCTTCCGCTTTGAGGCTCGGGGCTTTCCTGGGGGCAAGGCCCCTCAAGCCAGTCCAACTGCGATAGCCCTGAGGCTAACAGGTCACGTTAGCCCGTCTCGGGACGGGCTAACGCAGGCATCGGTTACCCTCAGGCCTCGGCCGGGGCGTGGCGACGGCTCTGCACCACCACGAAACGCCGGGTCACGAAGGCCTGGTCGCACAGGGAGGCGTTGGCCGCCGGGTTGCCGCCGGTGGCGTGGAAGTCGCTGAAGGCCGCGGACTGGTTGACGAAGACGCCACCGTCCAGGTTCAGCGACAGGGGCGCGGCCACGTCCATGGCCAGCTGCTCGAACTGCTCCGCCACGGTCTCATCGGTGGTGTAGGCGCCGAGGGTGATGGCGCCCTTCTCGGTGATCACTTCCCGGGCCAGCTCGATGCTGTGGGCGGTGCTGTCGGTGGCGATCACGAAGCTGATCGGGCCGAAGCGCTCCTCGCTGAAGGCGTCGCGCTGGCTGGCGTCCACCTTGAGCAGCAGCGGGGTGCGGATGCGCGCCTTGGGGAACTGCGGATGCTCGCGGGCCTCGCTGTCCAGCAGCACCTCGCCCAGCTCGCGGCAGGCCTCGATACGCTCGGCGGTGGCCGGCGCCTGGATGGCGCCCAGCACGGCGCAGGCGCGGTCGTTATCGCCGAGGAACTTCTCCACGGCCTTGGCCAGGGCCCCGGCCACCTGATCGAAGCTCATGTGGCCGTCGGCGGTCTCGATGCCGCCCTTGGGCACGTAGATCGCCTGGGTGGTGGTGCACATCTGGCCGGAGTAGAGGCTCAGGGTGAAGGCCAGGTTGCGGGTCACCGCCTTGAGGTCGGCGACGCTATCGATGATCACGCTGTTGATGCCGGCCTTCTCGGTGAACACCTGGGCCTGGGTGGCGTTCTGCTCGAGCCACTCGCCGAAGGCGTTGGAACCGGTGAAGTCGATCAGCTTGACCGACGGGTTCAGGGCCAGCTCCTTGGTCACCGGTGCCTCGAGGCTGTCCGGGGCCAGGGCCACCAGGGCCGGGTCGAAGCCCGCCTCGCTGAGCACGTCCTGGGCGATCTTGACGGTCATCGCCACCGGCAGGATGGCGCCCGGGTGGGGCTTGATCACCACCGGGTTGCCGGTGGCCAGGCTGGCGAACAGGCCCGGGTAGGTGTTCCAGGTGGGGAAGGTGGAGCAGGCCACCACCAGGGAGATGCCGCGGGGCACGATATGGAAGCGCTTGTTCATCACCAGCGGGCCGTGCTTGCCCTGGGGCTTGACCCACTGGGCGGTCTCCGGCACCTGAGCCATGGCCTGCCAGGCATAGGTGACGGCTTCCAGGCCGCGATCCTGGGCGTGGGGGGCGCCGGCCTGGAAGGCCATCATCGGCGCCTGGCCACTGGTGTGCATCACTGCCTGGCCGATCAGCGGGCTCTGGGCATTGAGGCGCGCCAGGATCTCCAGGCAGACGCCGACCCGCGCCTGGGCACCGGCGTCGCGCCAGGCGGGCATGGCCGCCTGCATGGCATCGATCAGCGCCGCGGTGTCGGGCTGGTCATAGGTGATGCCCAGCTCGAAGCCGTAGGGGGAGACCTCGGCACCGACGCGCTTGGTGGCGCCGGGGCTGGCCAGGGTGAAGTGCTGCTTGCACAGCGCCTCGAAGGCGGCCGGCGCGTTCTTGACGGCTTCCTCGTCGTACTTCTTGAGGCTCTCGGAATAGGGGGTCCAGAACTCGCGGGAGTGGATGGCCTGGACGGCGCCCTCGAGGGTGTCACGGTGGCGCTCGAAGAACTGCTGGGCTTGCTGGGTCATGGGGGACTCCTGACTCAGGGAGGATATTTTGATACGCGATATCTCCAAAGACTATCCATAGCGTAACGAAACATCAATCGCCACGGGCCAATGACGCCCCGTGCGACTCCCCGACCCCGATCGCCACATGACTGTTTTTCCGGGGTTTTACCACCAGATCACTCGTCAGCCCCCTCCCCTTCGACCATGGTATAAGGGCCGGAAACCCAGCGACAAGGGCGATATTAAGAGGCTGTTTTTACGAGGTTTTTATTACAACCCTCGAGAAACACGATACAAGGATAGAGAAAATGCATCATTGATGCGTATCAAAAAATTCCTATACTCGACGTCATCATCGCTCTTTATGTATCGCTTTCACGGCATCCGAGCCGAATCGAGGAACCATGCCGAATCTGCTGCAACTCGAAGGCCCCCAGCGGGGTGTGCTGCGTATCACCCTGCACCGCCCCGAGGCCCTCAACGCCCTGAATACGGCCCTGCTGGGCGAACTGGCCGAGGTGCTGGCCAGCGCCGACCGGGATGATGCCATCCGCGCCGTGGTGCTCACCGGCAGCCGCCGCGCCTTCGCCGCCGGCGCCGATATCAACGAGATGGCCGAGCGCGACCTGGTGGGCATGCTCGACGATCCCCGTCAGCGCCACTGGGCCGCCATCGCCCGCTTCTCCAAGCCCATCGTCGCCGCCATCAACGGCTTCACCCTGGGCGGCGGCTGCGAGCTGGCCATGCATGCGGACATCCGTATCGCCGGCGAGGACGCCAAGTTCGGCCAGCCGGAGATCAATCTGGGCATCATGCCCGGCGCTGGCGGTACCCAGCGCCTGGTGCGGGCGGTGGGCCAGGCCCTGGCCACCCAGATGGTGCTGACCGGCGAGCCGATCTCCGCCCGCCGTGCCCTGGAAGCGGGACTGATCAGCGAGATCACCCCGCCGGAGCTGACCGTCGAGCGCGCCACCGCCATCGCCGAGCGCATCGCCGAGAAGGCCCCCCTGGCGGTACGCCTGGCCAAGGAGGCCCTGCACAAGGCCCTGGACACCGACCTGGCCACCGGCCTGCGCTTCGAGCGTCACGCCTTTACCGTGCTGGCCGGCACCGCCGATCGCGAGGAGGGCATCAAGGCCTTCCAGGAAAAACGTCGCGCCCAGTTTACCGGACGCTAACGCCCCGCTTTGACGACAGAAGGACAGCGCCATGACCGATCAGCCCCTGCTCTATTCCGTGGACGCGGGTATCGCCCGCATCACCCTCAACCGTCCCGACAGCCTCAACAGCTTCAATGGCGAGATGCACGCCGCCATGCGCGAGGCGCTCAAGGCGGTGCGCCAGGACAAGAGCGTGCGCGTGCTGCTGCTGACCGGTAACGGTCGCGGCTTCTGTGCCGGCCAGGACCTCTCCGACCGCAACGTGGCCCCCGGCGCCGAGGCGCCGGACCTGGGCGAGTCCCTGGAGAAGCGCTACAACCCCATGCTGCGCACCCTGCGTGACCTGCCCTTCCCCACCGTCTGTGCGGTGAATGGCGTGGCCGCCGGCGCCGGCGCCAATATCGCCCTGGCCTGCGACATCGTGCTGGCGGCGCGCTCCGCCAGCTTTATCCAGGCCTTCTGCAAGATCGGCCTGATTCCCGACTCCGGCGGCACCTGGAGCCTGCCGCGCCTGGTGGGCATGGCCCGCGCCAAGGGGCTGGCCATGCTGGGCGACAAGCTCGGCGCCGAACAGGCCGAGCAGTGGGGCCTGATCTGGCGCTGCGTGGACGACGAGGCCCTGGCCGACGAGGCCCTGAGCCTGGCCCGCCATCTGGCCACCCAGCCCACCCAGGGCCTGGCCTATATCAAGCGCGCCCTGCACGCCAGCGACGACAACGGCTTCGACGAGCAGCTCGACCTGGAGCGGGACCTGCAGCGCCTGGCCGGCCGCACCAGCGACTACCGGGAAGGCGTCAGCGCCTTTATGGAAAAGCGCAAGCCAGAGTTCAAAGGGGAATAAGATGTCCGCACTCGACACCCATACTGTGGTAGGCGTGGTCGGCGCGGGCGCCATGGGCGCCGGTATCGCCCAGGTGGCGGCCCAGGCCGGTCACCCGGTACGCCTCCATGACACCCGCGATGGCGCCGCCGAGGCCGGCATCGCCGGCATTCGTACCCAGCTCGAGAAACGCGTGGCCAAGGGCAAGCTGACCCAGGAAGCGGTGGAGGCGGTGATCGACCGCCTCAGCCCGGCGGCCAGCCTGGACGACTTCGCCGGCTGCGGCCTGGTGGTGGAGGCCATCGTCGAGAACCTGGAGGTCAAGCGGGAGCTGTTCGCCCGCCTCGAGGCGATCTGCGGCGAGACGGCGATCCTCGCCAGCAACACCTCTTCGCTCTCCATCACCTCCATTGGCGCCCAACTGGCTCGCCCCGAGCGCCTGGCCGGCCTGCATTTCTTCAATCCGGCACCGGTGATGAAGCTGGTGGAGATCATCTCCGGCCTGGCCACCGAGCCGGCCATCGCCGAGACCCTCTACGCCACCGCGAGCGCCTGGGGCAAGACCCCGGTGCACGCCAGCTCCACCCCGGGCTTTATCGTCAACCGGGTGGCCCGCCCCTTCTATGCGGAAGGCCTGCGCCTGCTGCAGGAAGGCGCCGCCGATGCCGCCACCCTGGACGCCCTGCTGCGCCAGGCCGGCGGCTTCCGCATGGGCCCCTTCGAGCTGATGGACCTGATCGGCCATGACGTCAACTACGCCGTCACCCGCTCGGTGTTCGACGCCTACTATGGCGACACTCGCTTCGAGCCCTCCCTGGTGCAGCTGGCCCTGGTGGAGGCCGGCCGCCTGGGCCGCAAGAGCGGCCAGGGCTTTTACGACTATCGGAAAGGCGCCGACAAGCCGGCGCCGCGCTTCGCCGCCCCGGCCCACGCCGACCTGCCGCCGCTGGTGGTGGAAGGCGAGGCGGGCTTCCTGGCCCCGCTGGTCGAACGCGCCGAGGCCGCCGGCCTCGAGCTGGTGCAGCATCCGGCCCAGGACGCCGAGGCCCTGCCGACCCTGCGCCTGGGCGAGCTGACCCTGGCGCTGAGCGACGGCCGCTGCGCCAGCGAGCGGGCCGCCGACGAGCGCCTGGAAAGCCTGGTGCTCTTCGACCTCTGCCTCGACTATGCCGAGGCCAGCGCCATCGCCCTGGCCGCCAGCGCCGCCACCGATGAGGCCCAGCGGGCCGTCGCCGCCGCCTTCTTCCAGCGTCTCGGCCTGTCCGTGGCCTGGGTCGACGACACCCCGGGCCTGGTGGTACTGCGCACCGTGGCGATGCTCGCCAACGAGGCCGCCGATGCGGTGCATCAGGGCGTCTGCAGCGCCGCCGATGGCGACCTGGCCATGCAGGCCGGGGTCAACTACCCCCGCGGCCCCCTGGCCTGGGCGGAAGCCCTGGGCCTTGGCTATGTGCACCGCACCCTGACCCACCTGCAGCAGAGCTACGGCCAGGATCGTTACCGCGCCGCCTTCCTGCTGCGCCGCAAGGCCATCGCCGAGGAGCGTTTCCATGAGTGAATCCCTGACCCCGCAACAGCTCGCCGAGGCCTGCGCCGAGTCGATGTTCGCCCGTGACGGCGCCAGCCAGGCGCTGGGCATGGAGATCGTCTCGGTAGCCCCGGGCCAGGCGGTGATGCGCATGACGGTGCGCGACACCATGGTGCAGGGCCACGGCAACTGCCACGGCGGTTATATCTTCACCCTGGCCGACTCCGCCTTCGCCTTCGCCTGCAATACTTACGACGAGGCCACCGTGGCCTCGGGCTGCAGCATCGACTACCTGGGCCCGGCCTGGGAGGGCGATGTGCTGACCGCCACCGCCGAGGAGCAGAGCCGCCGCGGCCGCACCGGCGTCTACGACATCACCATCCGCAACCAGCACGGTGACGCCATCGCCCTGTTTCGGGGCCGCTCCTACAAGATCCGCGGCAGCGTACGCCGCCTCGAGGAAACCACCGCCGCAGAGGACCCAGCATGAACGACGCCTATATCATCGACGCCATCCGCACCCCCATCGGTCGCTACGGCGGTGCCCTCGCCCCGGTGCGCGCCGACGACCTGGGCGCCATTCCGATGCGCGCCCTGATGGCCCGCAACGCCTCCGTGGACTGGTCCCAGCTCGACGACATCATCTACGGCTGCGCCAACCAGGCCGGCGAGGACAACCGCAACGTAGCGCGCATGTCGGCGCTGCTGGCGGGCCTGCCGGTGGAGGTGCCCAGCACCACCCTGAACCGCCTGTGCGGCTCCGGCATGGACGCGGTAGGTTACGCCGCCCGGGCCATCAAGGCCGGCGAGGCGGGCCTGATGCTGGCCGGCGGCGTGGAGTCCATGTCCCGGGCGCCTTTCGTGATGGGCAAGGCCGAGCAGGCCTTCTCGCGTAGCGCCGAGATCCATGACACCACCATCGGCTGGCGCTTCGTCAACCGTCAGATGAAGGCCCAGTTCGGCATCGACTCCATGCCGGAGACCGCCGAGAACGTGGCCGAGCAGTTCCATATCTCCCGGGAAGACCAGGATGCCTTCGCCCTGCGCAGCCAGCAGCGCACCGCCGCCGCCATGGAGCGCGGCCGCCTGGCCCAGGAGATCACTCCGGTGGAAGTGCCCCGCCGCAAGCAGGAGCCGCTGGTCATCGATACCGACGAGCACCCCCGCGCCTCCACCACCGCCGAGCAACTGGCCAAGTTGCCCACCCCCTTCCGCGAGGGCGGCAGCGTCACCGCCGGCAACGCCTCCGGGGTCAATGACGGGGCCTGCGCCCTGCTGCTGGCCTCCCGGGCCCAGGCGGAACGCTTCGGCCTCAAGGCCCGCGCGCGAGTGGTCGGCATGGCCACCGCCGGCGTCGAGCCGCGCATCATGGGCTTCGGTCCCGCCCCGGCCACCCGCAAGGTGCTGGCCCAGACCGGCCTGACCCTCGAGCAGATGGACGTGATCGAGCTCAACGAAGCCTTCGCCGCCCAGGCCCTGGCGGTGACCCGCGACCTGGGCCTTGCCGACGACGCCGAACACGTCAACCCCAACGGCGGCGCCATCGCCCTCGGCCACCCGCTGGGCATGAGCGGCGCCCGCCTGATCACCACCGCGCTGCATGAACTCGAGGCCCGCCAGGGACGCTACGCGCTGTGCACCATGTGCATCGGCGTGGGCCAGGGCATCGCCATCATCATCGAGCGCCTGTGACCCATAACGATATCCCTGCCGCCTGGAGACACCCCATGACGATTCAGACCAAGGTTCGCCCCATCGCCAACCTCGACCCGATGGAAACCGCCAGCATCGACGAGCTGCGCGCCACTCAGCTCAAACGCCTGCAGTGGAGCCTGAAGCACGCCTACGACAACGTGCCCTTCTATCGCCAGGCCTTCGACAAGGCCGGCATCCACCCGGAGGACATTCGTTCCCTGGCGGATCTCGGCAAGCTGCCCTTCACCACCAAGGCGGATCTGCGCGACAACTACCCCTTCGGCATGTTCGCCACGCCGATGCGCGACGTGGTGCGGGTGCACGCCTCCAGCGGCACCACCGGCCAGCCCACCGTGGTGGGCTACACCCAGAATGACATCAACACCTGGGCCGACGTGGTGGCCCGCTCGATTCGCGCCGCCGGCGGCCGTCCCGAGGACAAGGTGCACGTGGCCTACGGCTATGGCCTCTTCACCGGCGGCCTCGGCGCCCACTACGGCGCCGAGCGCCTGGGCTGCACCGTGATCCCCATGTCCGGCGGCCAGACCGAGAAACAGGTGCAGCTGATCCGCGATTTCGATCCGGACATCATCATGGTCACCCCCTCCTACATGCTCAATATCGCCGACGAGATGGAGCGCCAGGGCCTCGACCCCCGCCAGTTGGCCCTGCGCGTCGGGATCTTCGGCGCCGAGCCCTGGACCAACGACATGCGCACCGCCCTGGAGCAGCGCCTGGGCATCGACGCCCTGGACATCTATGGCCTCTCCGAGGTGATGGGGCCGGGGGTCGGCATGGAGTGCCTGGAGACCAAGGACGGCCCGACCATCTGGGAAGATCACTTCTACCCGGAGATCATCGACCCGGTCACCGGCGAGGTACTGCCGGACGGCGAGTACGGCGAGCTGGTCTTCACCTCCCTGACCAAGGAAGCCCTGCCGATCATCCGCTACCGCACCCGGGATCTGACACGCCTTCTTCCGGGCACCTCCCGTCCGATGCGTCGTATCGACAAGATCACCGGGCGCAGCGATGACATGCTGATCATCCGCGGGGTCAATGTCTTCCCCACCCAGATCGAGGAGCAGATCCTCAAGGTGGAGCGCCTCTCGCCCCACTACGAGATCGAGGTGAGTCGCCAGGGCAACATGGACATGGTGCGGGTGCGCGTCGAGGCCTGCAGCAACGAGGTAGCCAAGGACAGCGCCGCCTGCGAGCAGCTCGCCAAGGCGCTGCAGCACGGCATCAAGACCTATGTGGGCATCAGCACCAAGATCGAGGTGTGTGGCGTCGAGGAAGTGATGCGCTCCGTCGGCAAGGCCAAGCGCGTCAAGGATCTGCGCTAGCCTGACCGAGTGATCGCGCTGGGAATAGCCGAGGGGCGCTGGGGGCAGGATGGTGCGGGGGTCCGATGCCAGGGATGGCAAAAGTAGCGCCCAGGGAGGGGTTCACAGCGCCCCGCGATAGCCTGCCCCCAGGGTAGCCCCGTACCGCAAGGCAAGCTGTCGTCGTCCTAGCTCCCCCCTATCGTATTTGGCGCCGTCCGGCCTCGCCGGGCGGCGCTTTTTTATGCTTCTCCCGGCATCTCGCTAACTCATCTGAGCCATCCTAGCCAAAGGTCTAAAAGCGACACGCTTTTTATTTATTGATTTATTTTTTCGTGTCACTAAACTCTAGGTTAGATCAACAAGGTCCGATTCCCCGACCCGTCACTGGAGGTCACCCATGTACGCACAGCTGGTCGATACCGGCGCCAAGCGCCTCAAGGATCTGGAAGAGATGAGCGCCGAGGAGCGCGCCTTCCAGGAGCGCATCGACGCCGAGATCAAGATCGAGCCCAAGAACTGGATGCCGGACGGCTACCGCAAGACGCTGATCCGCCAGATTTCCCAGCACGCCCACTCGGAAGTGGTCGGCATGCTGCCGGAAGGCAACTGGCTGACCCGGGCCCCGACCCTCAAGCGCAAGCTGCAGCTGATGGCCAAGATCCAGGACGAGGCGGGCCACGGCCTCTACCTCTACAGCGCCATGGAAACCCTGGGCGCCGACCGGGACGAGGAGATCGAGAAGCTCCACGACGGCAAGGTGAAGTACTCCAGCATCTTCAACTACCCGACCCTGAGCTGGGCCGATATCGGCACCATCGGCTGGCTGGTGGATGGCGCCGCCATCGTCAACCAGGTGCCCCTGCAGCGCACCTCCTATGGCCCCTACTCCCGCGCCATGATCCGCGTCTGCAAGGAGGAGAGCTTCCACCAGCGCCAGGGCTACCAGATCCTGCTGGACCTGATGCAGGGCGGCACCGACGAGCAGAAGGCGATGGTGCAGGACTCCATCAACCGCTTCTGGTGGCCGGTGCTGATGATGTTCGGCCCCAGCGACGCCGACTCCCCCAACAGCGCCCAGTCCATGGCCTGGAAGATCAAGCGTCACAGCAACGACGAGCTGCGTCAGCGCTTCATCGACCAGACCATTCCCCAGCTGGAGTTCCTGGGCTGCACCGCCCCGGACCCGGACCTGAAGTGGAACGAGGCGCGCGGTCACTACGACTTCGGCGAGATCGACTGGACCGAATTCTTCGACGTGCTCAAGGGCAACGGCCCCTGCAACCGCGAGCGCATCGAGACCCGCAAGCAGGCCATCGATGACGGTGCCTGGGTTCGCGAGGCCGCCAAGGCCTATGCCGCCAAGCAGCGCGCCCGCCAGGCCGCCTGATAGCCACCCCCGAATTCAAGAGGATATGACCATGGCAGATTGGCCCCTTTACGAAGTCTTCGTGCGCAGCAAGCACGGCCTGAGCCACAAGCACGTGGGTAGCGTGCATGCCGCGGATCGCCGCATGGCCCTGGAAAATGCCCGCGAGCTCTACACTCGCCGCAACGAAGGCGTCAGCATCTGGGTGGTGCCCGCCAAGGAGATCACCGCCTCCGCCCCGGACGAGAAGGAGCCGCTGTTCGACCCGTCCCAGGACAAGGTCTACCGCCACGCCTCCTTCTACGAGCTGCCGGACGAAGTCGGCCACATGTAAGGGGTGGGAATCATGGAAAACGTGTCACAGACGTCCCAGTCAGCGCTGGTGGAATACCTGCTGCGCCTCGGCGACAACGCCCTGATCCTCGGCCAGCGCCACGCCGAATGGTGTGGCCATGCGCCGGCCCTCGAAGAGGAGATGGGGCTGCTCAACGTGGGCCTCGACCTCTTCGGCCAGGCCCGCCACTGGCTCGGCTATGCCGCCGAGCTGATCAGCGCCGACGGCAGCCAGGGTGAGGTCGACGCCGACCACCTGGCCTTCCGCCGCGACGCCCAGGACTTCCGCAACCTGCTTATCGTCGAGCAGCCCAATGACGACTTCGCCGTGACCCTCGGCCGTCAGTTCCTGTTCGATGCCTGGCACTACCACCTGCTGACCGGCCTGGTGGAGGCCAAGGATCCGCGGGTCGCCGAGATTGCCGCCAAGTCCCTCAAGGAGGCGACCTACCACCTGCGCCGCTCCGCCGAGTGGGTGCGCCGCCTGGGCGACGGCACCGAAGAGAGCCATGCGCGCATGCAGCGGGCCATCGAGCTCCTGTGGCGCTTCACCGGCGAGCTGACCGAGTTCGACGGGGTGGACGAGGCCATGCGCGAGGCGGGCATCGCCCCCGACCCCGAGGCCCTCACCGCCAGCTGGCGCGCCACCGTCGAGCAGGTGCTGGACGAGGCCACCCTGGCCCGCCCGCCCTTCGATGCCTGGATGTACCGTGGCGGCAAGCAGGGCCACCACACCGAGCACCTGGGCTTCTTGCTGGCGGAGATGCAGGCGCTGCCGCGGGCCTACCCGGACGCCACCGTCTGGTAAGCAATAGGAGATTCACGATGTCCGATGCCATTCAGCTGATCGATAGCGATCGTGGGGGCCTGCCCCCGGCCGGCGCCGAGGGCGATGTGGCCGCCGTGATGGCGGTGCTGCAGGAGGTGCTCGACCCGGAAGTGCCCGCGGTCAGCGTGGTGGAACTGGGCATCGTGCGCGAGGTGAGCTGGGTGGAGGGGCGCCTGAGCGTGGCCGTCACCCCCACCTACTCCGGCTGTCCCGCCACCGAGGTGATCGAGGAGGCGATCCATCGCGCCCTGGTCACCGCCGGCTACGCGGATCCGCGGATCGAGCGACGCCTGTCGCCGGCCTGGACCACCGACTGGATCACCGCCGAGGGACGCGACAAACTGCGCGCCTACGGCATCGCCCCGCCGGTGGGCAGCGCCAGCAAGCGTAGCCTGCTGGGCCCGGAGCCCCAGGTGCCCTGCCCCCAGTGCGGCAGCCTCGAGACCGAGCGGGTCAGCGAGTTCGGCTCCACCGCCTGCAAGGCGCTCTACAAGTGCCGCAGCTGCCTCGAGCCCTTCGACTACTTCAAGTGCCTATGAGCCCGGCCTGAGGGCGATGCCTGCCCGGGCCCCCGCGACAACTTCATGTGCCTCAAGCCGGCACGCGATCGACGAGAGATTACTATGAGCCGATTCCACCCCCTGGTCGTCAAGGAAGTCCGCCGCGAGACCCGTGACGCCGTCTCCATCGCCTTCGAGGTTCCCGAGGCGCTCCACGAGGCCTTCCAGTTCACCCAGGGCCAGTACCTGACCCTGCGCCATGAACTCGCCGGCGAGGAGGTGCGTCGCTCCTACTCCATCTGCACCGGCATCCATGAGGGCGAGATTCGTGTGGCGGTCAAGCTGGTGCCCGGCGGCGCCTTCTCTACCTTCGCCAACGAGTCGCTGAAGGTGGGCGACACCCTGGAAGTGATGCCGCCCCAGGGCAAGTTCTTCGTGCCCCTGGACCCGAGCCGCAAGGGCCACTACCTGGCGGTAGCCGCCGGTAGCGGTATCACACCGATCCTGTCGATCATCAGCACCACCCTGGAGACCGAGCCGGAGAGCCGCTTCACCCTGCTCTATGGCAACTTCTCCACCGCCACCACCATGTTCCGCGAGAAGCTCCTGGACCTGAAGAACCGCCATATGGAGCGCCTCAACCTGATCCACGTCTTCAACCGCGAGGAGCAGGACATCGACCTCTACAACGGCATCATCGATGCCGAGAAGTGTCATACCATTTTCAGCCGCTGGCTGGACGTGACCGAGCTGGACGCGGCCTTCCTGTGTGGCCCCCAGGCCATGTCCGAGACCGTGCGGGACGTGCTCAAGGAGCACAAGATGCCCGCCGAGCGCATCCACCTGGAGCTCTTCGGCACCCGCCCCAACGCCAGCGCCCGTCGCCCCCAGGCCGGCGTCGGCCAGGTGGCCCCCGAGAGCTCGCATATCAAGGTGATGATCGACGGCCGCACCCTGGAGTTCGACCTGCCCAGGAACACCCAGAGCATCCTCGATGCCGGCAACGAGCATGGCGCCGACCTGCCCTACTCCTGCAAGGCCGGGGTCTGCTCCACCTGCCTGGCCAAGGTGGTGGAAGGCGAGGTGGAGATGGACGCCAACTACGCCCTGGAAGACTACGAGATCGAGGCCGGCATGGTGCTGAGCTGCCAGTGCTTCCCGGTCAGCGACAAGGTGGTCCTGAACTTCGACCACTAAGCGCCGACCACTAAGCGCCGCGACTCCCCCGCCCCACTCCCGGGGCGGGGCTGCCCACCGATAACGACACTCCCAACGCTGACGACACCCTATGCCTAGCCAACGCCCGCACGGCGCCGTGCACCCGGGAATCAAGTGGGGCCGCTTCACCCTGCGCATCCCCGGGATCCACGTCGACCTGACCCCCAGCACCCAGTTCCAGGGCGGCCTGCTGCTGCTGGCCACCGGTGGCGCCACCGCGCCCCTGCTGATGCAGTACTTCGGCGTCTCCTTCGAGATCGCCTGGACGGTGATGCTGGTGATGTTCTTCTGGGTCTTCGCCCAGACCTTCCTGTTCGGGGACGTCTACTCCGCCGGCGGCATCGCCGCGGGCCTGCCCCTGACCATCATCTTCCTCAACGACTTCAGCCCCGGCCCCGAGGCGATACGCGCCATGATCGCGGTGACCCTGGTGGTCTCCTTCCTGTTCCTGTTCTTCGGCATCACCCGGCTCGGCGAGCGCTTCAACCGCCTGGTGCCCGCCACCCTCAAGGCGGGGATCATCATGGGCGCCGCCGTGGCCGCCTTCCAGTCGGAGCTCAATCGCCTGGAAAGCATGCCCTTCACCCTGCTCACCGCTTGGGTGGTGGTGCTGGCGCTGATGTTCTCGACCCCCTTCGCCCGGCTGCCCAATACCCGCCTGAAGATGCTGGTGGGCGCCAATGCCCTGCTGGTCGCCTTTATGGCCGCCGGCGTGGTGGGCCTGATCAGCGGCGAACTGCGCTTCGATATCCAGTGGGGCCTCTTCGTGCCGCCGGTGCGCGAGACCCTGGATACCCTGGCGCCCTGGTCGGTGGGCCTGCCCTCCTGGGGCGTGATCGTCAGCGCCATCCCCATCGGCGTGATGATCTATATCCTCGCCTTCGGCGACCTGCTGGTGGCGGATACCCTGCTCAAGGGGGCCGACAAGGCGCGCAGCGACGAGAAGCTCGATATCGACCATACCCGCAGCCACTATGTGCTGGCGATCCGCAACCTGGCCCAGCTGGTCACCGCCGGCCCCCTGGTGATGCTGCATGGCCCGATCTGGACCGGGGTGCAGGTGTTCCTGATCGAGCGCTACAAGAAGGGACGCTCCGTCATGGACTCCCTGTTCACCGGCACCACCAACTTCTATCTGCTGGCGATCCCCCTGGGGCTCTTGATGCCGGTGCTGGGACTGATCATGCCGATGCTGCCGGTGGCCCTGTCGGTGACCCTCGTGCTGACCGGCTTCGCCTGCGCCTATGTGGCCATGGCCATGGTGCAGGGCAATATCGAGCGGGGCCTGGTACTGACCATCGGCATGCTGACCGCGGTGATGGGGCCTGCCTGGGGCATCGGCGCCGGTATCCTGCTCTACTTCCTGATGCTGGGCCGAGGGGGCGAACAGGCCGCCGAGCCGGTGGCGGAAGAGGATGTCACCGACGCCCTGGAGCAGGAGGCTCCCTACTCGGCCGAAGGAGAGCGCGCATGAGCTACCGTCGCATTCTCGCCGCCCTGGATGGCTCCCGCCACGCCGAGGCGGTACTGGCCACCGCCCTCGAGCAGGCCCGACTGAACGAGGCCGAGCTGCTGCTGGCCACCGCCGTGCCCCACTACGGGGACGGGGCGCCGATCCTGGTGGCCGATATCGGCGGCCAGGCCCATCGGGCCCGGGAGGCGTTGCAGGTGGAGGCCCGGGAGGCCGGCAAGGCCCTGCTGGCCAAGGCCCAGGCGCGCGCCAAGAACGCGGGGCTCGCCCCCCGCAGCCTGCTACTGGAAGGCGAGGCCGCCGATGCCCTGTGTCGCTGTGCCGCCGAGCATGAGGTGGAACTGCTGGTGATCGGCAGCCGCGGCCTGAGCACCGTCAAGGAGCTGCTGCTGGGCAGCGTCAGCCACAAGGTGGCGCAACTGGCGCCCTGCCCGGTACTGATCGTCAAGTAACCCCCTACCGTGGGTTTCGCCAGGGTGCCATCGCGGCCCCTGGCTTTTTTGGTTCATCGCAGATCAGCGTGAAGCCACAACATGGATGATTCCGGCTTGCTATCGTGGGAGTTTGCGGTTCGGCGCTCCGACTATGCCGAACGATTGGGCGACGAAGTCGCCCCTGGTCGCAGCCAGGATCGCCCTTCGGGCGATATCGCGCGGAATCCGCGCTCCCACGGCGGCATTCACGCCAGAGTGCGAAGAGCCTTTTTTATGTCCCACCCAAACGACGAGGCCGCCCCGAAGGGCGGCCTCGTCTTGCCACGTCAGGGAGCGCTCAGGCGCCGCCCTGCTCTTCCAGCACCTGGGGGATGGTCTGGCGCACATAGCGCCCCGGGGCCGGTTCGAGGATATCCAGCTCGCCCTCGCCGGGCTGGCGGGCGGGGACCCGCTTGTCGGCATCCACATAGCCGTTGTCGATCATCCAGGCCTGCCAGTGGGGCCACCAGGACCCCTCGTTGAAGCTGGCGTCCTCCAGCCAGGCCTCCGGCGAGGCGGGCAGCTCGGCATTGGTCCAGTAGCCGTACTTGTTCTTGTGGGGCGGATTGACGATCCCGGCGATATGCCCGGAGCCGCCCAGCACGAAGGTCACCGGCCCCTTGGGCAGCTGGGTGCCGCCATAGGTGCTCTGCCACTTGGCGATATGGTCTTCCCGGGTGGAGACGAAGTAGCTGGGGGTGGAGATCTTGCGCAGGTCGATCTTGACCCCATCCAGCTCGATGCCACCGGGCTCGATCAGCCGGTTCTCCATGTACATATGGCGCAGGTACCAGCCGTGGGTGGCCGCCGGCAGGTTGGTGCCGTCGGTGTTCCAGTAGAGCAGGTCGAAGGCCGCCGGCTGCTCCCCCTTCAGGTAGTTGCTGACATAGAAGGACCAGAAGAGGTCGTTCTCCCGCAGCAGGTTGAAGGAGAAGGCCATCACCCGGCCATCCAGGTAGCCATCCGCCTCCAGCTGGCACTCGATGCCGGAGAGCACGGTATCGTTGAGGAAAACGCCGATCTCGCCGGGGTCGCTGAAGTCCTGCAGGGTGGCCATGTAGGTCACCGACTTGACCTTGCGCCCGCGACGGGTGCTGGTCAGGTAGGCCACGGTGGAGGCGGTCAGGGTGCCGCCGATGCAGTAGCTGAGCAGGTTCACCGACTTTTCGCCGCAGGCCGACTCGATGGCCTCCATGCTGGCGATGGGGCCCAGCTGCATGTAGTCGGCCCAGGTCAGGTCGCGCTGGGCCGGGCCCGGGTTGCGCCAGGAGATCAGGAACACCGTATGGCCCTGATCCACCAGCCACTTGACCAGGGAGTTGTCCTCGCGAAGGTCGAGGATGTAGTACTTGTTGATCCAGGGCGGTACCACCAGCAGCGGCGTCTTGAACGCCGTCTCGGTGGTGGGCGTGTACTGGATCAGTTGAATCAGCTCGTTCTCGTAGACCACCGAGCCCGGGGTCACCGCCACGTTCTCGCCGATGCGGAAGGCCTCCCGGTCGGTCATGGCCACGTTGATGCCTTCCGCCGAGTTGGCCAGGTCCTCGCGCAACCGCGCCAGCCCCTCCACCAGGTTCTCGCCCTGGGTCTCCAGGGTCAGGCGCATCACCTCGGGGTTGGTGGTGACGAAGTTGCTCGGCGCCACGGCGCTGACGTACTGGCGGGCATAGAACTCCAGGTTGCGCTGCTGCTGGGGCGGCAGGCCGTCGAGGCCCTGCACCAGCTGCTCCACCTGGCGGGAAAAGAGCAGGTACTGCTCCATCAGCGCCCGGTAGAAGGGCTCCTGGTGCCAGGCCTCGTCCTTGAAGCGGCGGTCATGCTTGGCCGGGGCGACCAGCGGCTCGACCTCTTCGCCGGCCAGCAGACGCAGGTTGTGTTGCCAGAGCTGCCACTGATCCTGCATCAACTGCCACTGGGCACCATAGAGCGCCTGGGGGTCGCGCATCAGCGCCTCCAGGCCGGCGCGGAAGGTCTCGCGCATGTCTTCCTGGACCTGCTTGGCGGCCTCGCTGGGGGCCGCCCGGGCCATCAGGTCCTGGAGCACCGCCTGGTACTCCTGGCCGATGCGCTCGAGCTGCTCGCTCCAGCCATCCCACGCTTGGGCACTGGCATTCTGGTCTGACTGCATCCCCGACTCCTTGTTAGTGTCTCGACGGAAATTACTTGGCGGTCCGGGCGGCGCGGCTGGTGGCCCGGGCGGGCCCCTCGGCGGCCTGCCGCGAGGCTGGTGTCCGGGGAGCGACGGCGCCCTCGCCCAGGGCATCGAACCAGGCCCGCTGACACTGGTTTCCCCAGGCCCCCAGGGCCTGGGCATCCTCGACCCACTGGTGCTGGACTCGCTGGGCCAGCTGCCAGGGACGAGCCGCCAGGGCCTCGGCGGAGTCGGCCTCGGTCAGGGCCTGGAACGACTCCTGGGCCAGTTGGCCGTAGCGGGTCAGGGACTGCCGTTGCAGGGCACTCAGGGAGGCGAGGGACTCGGCCAGGGGGGCCGGGAGAGAGGACAGCGGATCCTGCATAACGAGACTCCTTTCGTCACCGTGAAGGGCGCGATCATGGCGCTTGCTGCACTGCACAACAAGCCACTGACAGAGTAGTCCGAGGCGCCGCGCCTTGCAACCGTGGTCTCCTACCCCTGACGGCGGCGAGCGCTGGCGGCGCTGGCGCTGCCCTTGGGCGCCTTGTCGCCACCGCCCTGGGGGTCAGGACCGTTTCCGGCCGGAGATTCCGGCGGCGGCTCGGCGTGGGGTGCGGCGCTGCCGGCCTGGGAGGCGGCCTTGCGCAGCATCTCCATCAGCATTTGCTGGTAGTGACCGAAACCGGCCAGCCCCTGCTCCCAGCCGCTCCCCTGGCCGGCTGCGCCCTTCTGGCCCTGGAAGGCGTGCTTGAAGGCCTCGGGCATCAAGGGGTTATCGAGGAAGGGTTGCAGCAGGCTGAGGGGATCATAGCCTTCGACGCCGGCCTCCATCTGCTGCTTGATGCGCTCCAGCACGGCCTGGTGGTAGGCCTCCACATCGGGCAGGCCCAGGGCCTGGCGGAACTCGGCGGGGGTCAGGTCGAACTCGATATGAATCTTCATGGCGTGCCTCGCTGGGAGTGGTCTTCCCAGTCTAGCGCCGCCATCACGCAAAAGGCGACCGTCTAGCGGTCGCCCTCGGGGACACAAGAGACATCATCACGCCTGGAGGGTCGGGGCTACCCCGGGGGCAGGCCGTCGCGGAGACGCTGTGAGCCCCTCCCTGGGCGCTCGACTTTTTCGTCCATGAAAAAGACGCTCCGCTCCATCCTGCCCCCAGCGCCCCTTGCCCATTCGCACCTCTCCCCTTGATGAGAAAGGTGGGGGTTAACGCAGCACCGGCGTCTCGACGCGAACCTCGGCGTTCTGGGCGCGATGGCGCAGCCAGTGATCCATCAGGGTCAGCGCCATCATCGCCTCGGCGATGGGGGTGGCACGAATGCCGACGCAGGGATCGTGGCGCCCCTTGGTGACCACCTCCACCGGGTTGCCGTGGACATCGATGGAGCGCCCCGGCGTGGTGATGCTGGAGGTGGGCTTCAGGGCCAGGTGGGCGATCAACGGCTGTCCCGAGGAGATCCCGCCCAGCACGCCCCCGGCGTGGTTGGAGAGGAAGCCCTCCGGGGTCATCTCGTCCCGGTGCTCGCTGCCCCGCTGGCTGACCGCGGCGAAGCCGTCGCCGATCTCCACGCCCTTCACCGCATTGATGCTCATCAGCCCATGGGCCAGGTCGGCGTCCAGGCGATCGAAGACCGGCTCGCCGAGCCCCGGTGGCAGCCCCTCGGCCACCACGCTGATCTTCGCCCCCACCGAGTCCTGGTCGCGGCGCAGCTGATCCATATAGGCCTCGAGCTCGGGTACCCGCTCCGGGTCGGGGCAGAAGAAGGCGTTCTGCTCCACCGCTTCCCAGCTCTTGAAGTCGATGGCGAGGGGCCCGAGCTGGCTCATGTAGCCGCGAATGGTGATGCCCTGGGCGGCCAGGTACTGCTTGGCGATGGCCCCGGCGGCCACCCGCATGGCGGTCTCCCGGGCGCTGGAGCGCCCGCCGCCCCGGTAGTCGCGGCGACCGTACTTGTGGTGGTAGCTGTAGTCGGCGTGGGCCGGGCGGAACTGCTCCTTGATATTGGAGTAGTCCTTGGAGCGCTGGTCGGTGTTCTCGATCAGCAGGCCGATCGAGGTGCCGGTGGTGACGCCCTCGAAGACCCCGGAGAGAATCTTCACCCGGTCGGGCTCGCGGCGCTGGGTGGTGTGCCGGGAGGTGCCCGGACGGCGACGATCCAGGTCGCGCTGCAGGTCCGCCTCGCAGAGCGGCACCCCCGGCGGGCAGCCATCGACGATGGCGCCCAGCGCCGGGCCATGGCTCTCGCCGAAGGTGGTCACGGTGAACAGCTTACCGAAGGTATTGCCGGACATGGGCTCTCCTCGCGATGACGGTCAGGCGAAGGACGCCGCATGGGCGTCGAGTTGTTGGGCGGTGAGGGCGAAGACCCCATGGCCCCCGCGCTCGAAGTCGAGCCACAGGAAGGGTACCTCGGGGAAGGCCGCCTCCAGGTGGCGGTCGGAGTTCCCCACCTCGACGATCAGCACCCCCTCGTCGCTGAGGTGGTCGCGGGCCTCGCGCAGGATGCGCCGCACGATGTCCAGGCCATCGCTGCCGGCGCCCAGGGCCAGGGCCGGCTCGTGCTGGAACTCGGCGGGCATGGTGGCCAGGTCCCGGGCGTCCACGTAGGGCGGGTTGGAGACGATCAAATCGTAGCGGCGACCGGCCAGGTTGGCGAAGAGGTCGGACTCCACCGCGCGCACCCGCTCCCCCACGTCGTGGCGGCTGATGTTCTGCCGGGCCACCGCCAGGGCGTCGGCGCTGATATCCGCCAGGTCCACCTCGCAGGTGGGCAGGTGCAGGGCGGTGGCGATGCCGATGCAGCCGGAGCCGGTGCAGAGGTCGAGCACCCGGGCCGGGGGCAGGTCGCCGAACCAGGCGGCGAAGCCCTCCTCGATCAGTTCGGCGATGGGCGAACGGGGAATCAGCACCCGCTCGTCCACGTCGAAGGGGTAACCGGCGAAGAAGGCCTCGCCGAGCAGGTAGGGCAAGGGGCGCCGGTCGCTGATGCGGGAGCGCACCAGGGTCACGATGCGCGCCCGCTCCATGGGCAGCAGGCGGGCATCGAGCACCGCCGGATCCACGTCCCAGGGCAGGTGCAGGGCGCCCAGGGTCAGTGCCACCGCTTCGTCCCAGGGCGAGGCGGTGCCGTGCCCGAAGTGCAGGCCATGGGCATGAAACTCGCTGGCGGCCCAGCGCAGGCAGTCGCGCAGGCTGACCAGCCCCTCGGTGAGGGCCTCGTCGGTGAGGCTCAGGGTGGAATGGGCGGCGGGGCGTTGAGCGGCCACACGGACTCCTGTCTCGGCGAAATCGGTTGGGCGAAAGATTGTACCCGCAGCGCCGTCCGGTTCACAGTCACCGCCGAGTCGCTATACTGGGCGCCAAGTCCAGAATCCCCCAACGAGAGCCCCCATGAGTCGACGCCAGGGTGAACCGCCCGAGGAGGAGATCTCCCTATTCCGCCAGGCCCTGGAAGAGGCCGGCGTGCGCCGCCTAAAGGCCAATCGCGCCGACCCCGGCCGCCCCCGGCGCCAGGCCGAGAGCCTCGCCGAACGCCGCGCCGCGGCCACCGCCGCCGACCCCAGCCAACCCACCAGCCGTACCTCCGACGGTCGGGTGGAGCCGGTGCGCCCCTCGGAGTACCTCGACTTCGCCCTCCCCGACCTGCCCTACCGCACCCAGGCCCAGCTCAAGCGCGGGCGCATTAGCTGGGAGGCGGGCCTCGACCTGCACGGCTACACCCTGGAGGAGGCGCGCCGCGAACTGGAGAGTTTCCTCCACGACGCCCTGGCCCGGCGCAGCCGCTGCGTGCTGGTGGTCCACGGCAAGGCACGCAGCCAGAATGCCCTGGACGACTACCCGGTGCTCAAGAGCCATGTGAATGCCTGGCTGCGGGAGTGGCCCAGCGTGCTGGCCTTCTGTTCCGCCATCGAGGCGGACGGCGGCACCGGGGCGGTCTATATCCTATTGCGGCGCCGTGGCGAGGCCCTCTAGGCCGCGACCTAGGAAGACGCCATCCCGCGGTCTTCTCCCGAGGAGTCCTCCTCCGAGGCCTCTCCCCCCGTCGCGTCGTCGGCGGTCTCGGCATCCGGGGCCCTGAGCTCGGCTTCGTCGATCATCGTCTGCTCTCCCGCCACCCCGGGCACCGACTCGCTGACCGGGGCGAGGGTGGCGACCTTGGGTCCCACATGCACCGCCATCTGCACCCCCTCCGGGGTGGTCTCGTAGCTATCCAGGGCCTGGTCGGCCAGGTGGCGGCCCAGGCGAATCAGCGCCTCGGCACGATGAAACTCGTGGGCGCCGCAGACCGTCTTGGGAATCTCGATCAGCACGTCCGGCGGATAGCCCGCCACCTTGTACTTGGCCAGCGTCGCCTGGGTGATATCGAAGGAGGCCAGGACCATCTCCAGGCGCCCCCAGGCACGCTGGCGGGCGGCCTTGGCCCCCCCGTTGTCGCTGTCGTCCTCGGTGGAGGAGAACCAGCGCTGGGTGCGCCGTCGCACCTCCTCGAACCAGCCGGCGATGCCCCCCTCTTCTTCGCGGGCGGCCTCCTCGGCGGCCTCCTCCGGGGGCAGCAGGGCCTCCAGGCTCACCGGATGGGGACTGTGGGCGGTGACGTTGACCGCCATCACCAGGTCGGCCTGGGCGGAGATGGTGGGCATGATCGGCAGGGGGTTGAGCAGGCCACCATCCACCAGCACCTGCTCGCCGAGATGCACCGGGGTGATCACCCCGGGCACGGCGATGGAGGCGCGAATCGCCTGCAGCAGCGGACCGGACTGGAACCACACCTCCCGTTGGCGTACCAGGTCGGTGGCCACCGTGGTGACCGGAATCTCCAGCTCCTCGATCAGGGTCTCGCCGATCAGGCTCTCCAGCTTGGCCATCACCTTGTTGGCGCGCATCGCTCCCATGGGGCTCCAGCTCACGTCCACCAGGCGCAGCACATCGATATAGTCGAGCTTGCCCACCCAGTCGCGATAGGCGCCCAGCTGACCGGCGGCATAGACCCCGGCCACCAGGGCCCCCATGGAGCACCCCGACAGGGCCACGATCTCGTAGCCGCGGGCCTCCAGGGCCTCGATCACGCCGATATGCGCATAGCCCCGCGCCCCGCCGCTGCCCAGCACCAGGGCCACCCGCTTGCCGGTGCCCGTCGCCTCGCTCATGGCGCCTCCTCAACGTTCCGCGCCTCGCCGCTGCCCAACACCAGGGCCACGCGCTTTCCCGAACCAGTCGCCTCGCTCATGGTGCCTCCTGAACTCGCTGTGACTCGTCTCGTGTCGCCCACCAGGCCAGGATCGCCTCGGCCACCGCATCCACGGCATCCGGCTCCAGGTGCAGGTGGTGACCGCCCGGCAGCACCCGCCGCTCGAGACCCCGCAGCGCCTGGCGCGCCTGCTCGGCATGGGCGCGCCGGCCAAGGATGCCCGCCTCGCCCTCCACCAGCAGCGTCGGCGCCTCGATACTCTTAAGCATGGCGCGGCTCTGCTCCGGTGACAATCGCACCAGGGAGGGACGCAGCAGGCGACCATCGGTACGCAGTCGCACCCGCCCCTCCGCCGTGGGCGCCAGGTTGCGGGCCACCAGGGGCTCGGCGGTCTCGGTATCGATGGGGGTCACGCCCCCCGCCACCCGGGCCGCCAGGGCGGTGGCCGCATCGGGGTAACGGGGCGACGGCGACGAGGGGCGGCGATGGCCGAGCAGGCCCTTGCGCAACTGCTGGGCGACCTCCTCCGCCGGGGTGGTGAGGCTGCCGATACCATCGATCAGCATCAGCCGCTCGACCCGTTCCGGCAGCGCCGCCGCCACCAGGCAAGCCACCCCGGCGCCCATGGAGTGCGCCAACAACGGTGCCGCCGCCAGGCCCAGCTCGTCCAGGGCATCGAGCACCGCATGACAGTTGTCCCAGAGCGCATAGTCGGTGCCCTCGGGACGCGGCGCCGAGTGCCCATGGCCGGGGAAGTCCAGGGCCAGCACGCGGATCTTCCGCGCTTCCACCAGACGGGGCGCCAGCCGCGAGAAACTGGCCGCATTATCCAGCCAGCCATGCAGGGCCAGCCAGGTGGGTGCCTCGGGATCGCCCCAGGCCAGGGCCGCGAGCCGGCCCTCGGCCAGGGTCAGAGATTGGGGCTCATCGCGCATCGCGGCCTCTCCTCTAATAGTGTCTCCAGGGTGGAGAGCAGCACCCGACGGGTCTCGTCCGGGTGCTCCATGGGAAACATATGGGTGCCGGGTACCGTCTCCACCCGCACCCCGTGACGGCGCAGGCGGCGGCGCCGACGCGGAGTGATCAGGTCGGAGTCGCGCCCACCCAGCATGGCCAGGGGCACGCCCAGGCGGTGCGGCAAACGGCTCAGATGATCCGGCAGCTGGCGGAAGATCTCTGCCTCGATCTCCGGATCGAAGGCGAGCCTCGCCCGGCCGTCATCGAGCAGATGGGTGGCACCTTCCACATAGTCGCGCAGGGCGTCATCGGTAAAACGCGAGAAGAGCGGACGCCGCCTGAGGGCGCGATGCATGGCCTCGCGGCCGGGCCACTCGGCGCGGCGCCCCTTGGTGCGCCCGGCCGGGGTCAGGCGATCCATCATGCCCAGCCGCTTGGCGGCCTTCATCACCCAGGCGTCGACCCCCAGCATCAGCGGGGAATCGAGCACCACCACGCAGCGAAAGCGCTCCGGGGCCACCTCGGCGGCCATGGCCATCAGGACCCCGCCCATGGAGTGCCCCACGCCGATCACCGGGGCCTCGAAGGCCGCCAACCGCTCCAGCAGCTCGTCGCGCAGCGCCAGCCAGTTGGGGCCCACCGGGTAGTCCGGGTGGTGGCCCAGGCGGTCGAGGGCCTCGACGCGAAAATGCGCCTCCAGTGGCGCCAGCAGGCTGCGATAGCTGGCCCCGGTGAAGCCATTGGCATGGGCGAAGAGCAGAGTGTCGTGGGCAGGAAGCGGCATAACGAGGATGTCCCAACGTGGCGATAGCAGACTAACGGGTTTACCATCGAGTGGATAGGCGAAGCGCCTTGATCAAACACTTGTTCTAACTCATTTGACGCCAATCCGCCAGGGAGCCCCCCGTGACCCGACCCCGTGATACCCGCCTGCGCAACCGCCTGTTCTTCGCCACCGTACTCGCCGCCATCGTCGTCGGCCTCTGGCTGGCGCGCTGATGGAGCTCGGCGCCCTCTTCTCCCAGACCCTGGAGATCACCCTGCCGGTCTTCGCCATGGTCTTCATCGGCATCGGCCTGAAGCGTCTCGGCTGGATCGATCAGGGTTTTATCAACACCGCCTCGAGCCTGGTGTTCAAGGCGACCTTGCCGACCCTGATCTTCCTCAGCATCGTGCGTGCCGACCTGGACGCCACCCTCAACCCCGCCCTGCTGGGCTACTTTGCCCTGGCCACCCTGGTCAGCTTCGTCCTGATCTGGGGCTGGGCAGCATGGCGGGTGCCTCTGGCCGAGCGGGGCAGCTATATTCAGGGCGCCTTCCGCGGCAACTGCGGCATCGTCGGTCTGGCGCTGGCCGCCGGTATGTACGGGGAGTACGGTCTCTCGGCCGGGGGGGTGCTGCTGGGTGTCGTCATTCTCAGCTACAACAGCCTCTCGGTGCTGGCGCTCGCCGCCTATCAGGGAAAGGCACGCACCGACTGGCGTGGCATCTTCGCCAGTATCCTCAAGAACCCGCTGATCCTCGGGGTGGTGGCGGCCCTGCCCGTCGCCCTGCTCGAGCTCCGCCTGCCTGGCTGGCTGATGACCTCGGGGGACTACTTCGCCTCGCTCTCATTGCCCCTGGCGCTGATCTGTGTGGGGGCCACCCTGTCACTTGGCGCCCTGCTCGACTCCGGGCGACTGGCTACCGGTGCCAGCCTGATCAAGATGGTGACCCTGCCGGCACTCGCCACCGGCGGGGCCTGGCTGGTGGGCTTCGAGGGGCGCGAACTGGGGGTGCTCTTCCTGTTCTTCGCCAGCCCCACGGCGGCGGCGGCCTTCGTGATGGCCAAGGCGATGGGCGGCAATACGGTGCTGACGGCCAATATCATCGCCCTGACCACCCTGATGGCCAGCGTGACCATCACCCTGGGTGCCTTCGGCCTTAAGGCCGCGGGACTGATCTAACCCCGCCCCTCGTCGCGGGAGGCGCCGATCACCACCTCGAACTGCTCCAGGCCACCGCCCTCGGCGGTGGCTTCCGCGGGCATCGGGTTGGCATGGGCCCGCTTGAAGTCGTCGCTGCCCACCCAGGCGCGGAAGGCCGCCTGGCTCTCCCACTCGGTCTCCACCACATAGGGAGCCTGGTTGCCCAGGGGGCGTAGCACCCGCATGGCGATAAAGCCGGGCTGCTGGTCGATCTCGCCGGCACGACGGCGGAAGCGTTCTTCGAATTCCGATTCGAAACCGGCATTCACGAAGACGCGGTTGTTGACGATAAAGGTCATGGGATCTCCTTGAGTCTTAAGTGGCCAGGTCGGCGGGGGTGATCAGGCCACGCAGCCGGGCACAGCCCGCCGCCCAGGCCTCGGCCTCCAGCTCCGCCAGGGCGGCAGTGGCAAAGCCCGGCCCCATGGTGACGCGGCCCTCCACCAGCAGCCCGGTGAGGGCGCCGACCAGCGGCATATGACTGACCAGCACCAGGGGCCTCCCCTCGGGCTGCGTCAGCAGCCAGTCAGCCACCGCCCGGGGGTCGTCATCCGGGGTGATGCCTTCATGGATCTCGAGGGCGACGCCCAGCGCCGCGGCGATGGGCTCGGCGCTCTGTCGGGCGCGGCGGTAGGGACTGGCCAGCACTCGGCAGGGGCCGATTCCGCGGGTCCCGAACCACGCCGCCATGGCGGCCACCTCGCGGTGGCCCCGGGGCGTCAGCTCCCGGGCGCTGTCCGGGCGACCCGCTCCCGCCTCGCCGTGACGCATGATCCACAGTCGCTCGTTCATGAGCCCGGCTCCAGGCGACGGGCCTGCTGGACGTCCTCCCGGGAGAGGATGAACTCCACGTCGCTGCTCTGCTCCCCCTGCATCAACATCTTGGCCATCTGCCGCGCCGGTACGCCCTCGAAGAGCACCTGATAGAGCCCCTCGGCCAGCGGCATGTAGACGCCATCCTCGCGGGCCTTGTCGCGCACCAAGCGTACCGTGTTGACCCCCTCGGCCACCTGACCCAGGGCCGCCACCGCCTCGTCGAGGCCCTTGCCCTGCCCCAGGGCCTGGCCGACCCGGAAGTTGCGCGACAGGGTCGAGGAGCAGGTGACGATCAGGTCGCCGACCCCGGCCAGGCCCAGGAAGGTCATGGGGTTGGCGCCCTGATCCACGGCGAAGCGACTCATCTCGGCCAGGGCCCGGGTCATCAGCATGCTGCGGGTGTTCTCGCCCATGCCCAGCGCCGCGGCCATGCCGGCGGCGATGGCGTAGATGTTCTTCAGAGCCCCGCCCAGCTCCACCCCATGGCGGTCGTTGCTGGCATAGACCCGGAAGTAGTCGCAACCCAGCGCGGTCTGCACCCGGGCCCGGGTCAAGGCATCGTCGCTGGCGATCACCGTGGCGGTGAGCTGCTTGTCGGCCACCTCGGAGGCCAGGTTGGGGCCGGAGAGCACGCCAATATGAGGGAAGCCGGTCTCCTCCTCGAGGATCTGGCTCATCAGCTTGAAGCCCTCCTCCTGGATGCCCTTGGTGGTGCTGACCAGGATCTGCTCGGCATGCAGGTGGGGGCGCGCCTGGCGCACCACCTCGCGGAAGGCCTTGGAGGGAATCGCCACCAGCACCAGCTCGGCGCCGGCCAGCACCTCGGCCATGTCACCCGAGGCGACCACCGCCGGATTGATGGCGTAGTCGGGCAGGTAGCGCCCGTTGCGATGCTCGGCATTGATCTGGGCGACCAGCGCCGGATCCCGCAACCACTGGCGCACCCGGGCGCCGTTATCCGCGGCGATACTGGCGAGTGCGGTGCCGAAGCTACCGCCGCCGAGTACCGCGACCGTCATCTGTTCCTCTGCCATAAGGGGCCCCGCAAGACTGAGTGAGGTCTCGATTGTAGCGAAAAAGACGCCCGAACCGGCAGCCGGTTCGGGCGTCTTCATGCTGTCATCACGAGATGACGATCAGTCGAGCAGGGCCAGCAGGTTATCGATGCTCTCCCGGGCGTCACCGTAGTACATCCGGGTGTTCTCCTTGTAGAAAAGCGGGTTCTCGATGCCCGAGTAGCCGGTGCCCTGGCCACGCTTGCAGACGAACACCACCTTGGACTTCCACACCTCCAGCACCGGCATGCCGGCGATGGGGCTGTTGGGATCCTCCTGAGCCGCCGGGTTGACGATATCGTTGGAGCCGATAACGATCGCCACGTCGGTCTTGGGGAAGTCGTCGTTGATCTCGTCCATCTCCATGACGATGTCATAGGGCACCTTGGCCTCGGCCAGCAGCACGTTCATGTGCCCCGGCAGGCGCCCGGCCACCGGGTGGATGGCGAAACGCACCTCCTTGCCGGCGGCGCGCAGCTTGCGCACCAGTTCGCTGACCGCGTTCTGGGCCTGGGCCACCGCCATGCCGTAGCCCGGCACGATGATCACGCTGTCGGCCTGGTTGAGGCTGCTGGCCACCCCCGCCGCGTCGATGGCCACCTGCTCGCCCTCGATCTCCGCCGCCGGGCCCTGGGTGCCGCCGAAGCCGCCCAGGATCACGCTGAGGAAGTTGCGGTTCATCGCCTTGCACATGATGTACGAGAGGATGGCACCGGAGGAGCCCACCAGGGCGCCGGTGACGATCAGCAGGTCGTTGGAGAGGGTGAAGCCGATGGCCGCCGCCGCCCAGCCGGAGTAGCTGTTGAGCATGGAGACCACCACCGGCATGTCGGCGCCGCCGATGCCCATGATCAGGTGCCAGCCGATGAAGAAGGCCAGGGCCGCCAGCACCAGCAGGGTCCAGAAGCCGGCACCGTTGAGGTAGGCCACCGCCAGCAGCAGCGAAACGGCCGCCGCGCCGGCGTTCAGCCAGTGACCGCCGGGCAGCTTGTGGGGCTTGCCGTCCACCTTGCCGGCCAGCTTGCCGAAGGCCACCACCGAGCCGGTGAAGGTCACCGCGCCGATAAAGATGGCGAAGATCACCTCGAGCTGCAGGAAGGTCAGCTCGGCGGCGTCCTTGGTGGCGACGAGGGCGGCGAAGGCGGAGAACTCGGCCATCGACTCCCCGGCGGCCTGGGCGGCCAGCACCCGAATGCGCTCCAGGTCGGCGCTCCAGGCCACGAAGACCGCCGCCAGGCCGACGAAGGAGTGCAGCGCCGCCACCAGCTGGGGCATCTCGGTCATGCCCACCCGCTTGGCCACCATGACCCCGATCACGGCACCGATCAGGATCATCGGGATCATCAGCCAGTAGTGACCGATGCCCGGGCCGAAGGCGGTGAAGAAGACCGCCAGGCCCATGCCGACGATGCCGTACCACACCGCCCGCTTGGCCTTCTCCTGGTTGCTCAGCCCCCCCAGGGAGAGGATGAACAGCACACTCGCCGCGATAGAAGCGGCAGAAACGAATCCTTGACTCAACATCAGTTTTCTCCGCCCCTCAGGATTTCTGGAACATGGCAAGCATCCGGCGTGTCACCTGGAAGCCACCGACGATATTAATGGTGGCGATCAGCACCGAAATGGCCGCCATCAGCACCACCAGCCAGTTCCCCGAGCCGATCTGCAGCACGGCGCCGAGGATGATGATCCCCGAGATGGCGTTGGTCACCGCCATCAGCGGCGTATGCAGGGAGTGGCTGACGTTCCAGATCACCTGGAAGCCCACGAAACAGGCCAGCACGAAGACGATGAAGTGCTGCATAAAGGAGGCCGGGGCGATCTGCGCCAGCAGCAGCATCAACACGCCGCCGGCCCCCAGCAGGGTCACCTGGCGCTTGGTCTGGGCCTTGAACTCGGCATGCTCGGCGGCACGCTTCTCCTCCGGGGTCGGTGCCTTCTCCTTGGGCTTGGGCTTGGCCGCGGCGATCGCCTTCACCTTGGGGGGCGGCGGCGGGAAGGTGATCTCGCCCTGGTAGGTGACGGTGGCACCGCGGATGACATCGTCCTCCATGTCGTGAACGATCTGCCCGTCCTTCTCCGGGGTCAGGTCGGTCAGCATATGGCGGACATTGGTGGCGTAGAGCAGCGAGGCCTGGGTGGCCATGCGTGACGGGAAGTCGGTGTAGCCCACCACGATGACGCCGTTGTCGGTGACGACACGCTCGTCCGCCACGGTCAGGTCGCAGTTGCCGCCCTTCTCGGCGGCCAGGTCGACGATCACCGAGCCCGGCTTCATGGCCTTGACCATGTCCTCGAGCCACAGCTTGGGGGCCGGCTGGCCGGGGATCAGCGCCGTGGTGATGACGATGTCCACCTCGGGGGCCTGTTCGCGGAACAGGGCCAGCTGCTTCTCGCGAAATTCGGGGCTGGAGGGCTTGGCATAGCCACCGCTCTCGGCGCCGTCGGCGCTCTCGTCGAAGTCGAGGAACAGGAACTCGGCGCCCATGGACTCGATCTGCTCGGCCACTTCCGGACGCACGTCGAAGGCGCGCACCACGGCGCCCAGGCTGGTGGCGGTGCCGATCGCGGCGAGGCCGGCGACGCCGGCGCCGATCACCAGCACCTTGGCCGGCGGCACCTTGCCCGCGGCGGTCACCTGGCCGGTGAAGAAGCGCCCGAACTGGTTGCCCGCCTCGATCACCGCCCGATAGCCGGCGATATTGGCGGTGGACGACAGGGCATCCATCTTCTGGGCGCGGGAGATCCGCGGCACCATGTCCATGGCGATGACATTGGCGCCCTTGGCCTGGCAGGCCGCCAGCAGCGCCTCGTTCTGGGCCGGCCAGAAGAAGCTGATCAGGGTCTGGCCGTCGCGCAGGTACCCGGTCTCGGCCTCGGAGGGCTCGCGCACCTTGATCACCACCTCGGCGTCGCGCCACAGCGCCTCGGCGCTCTCCACCACGCCGACGCCGGCGTCGCGGTAGGCGGCATCGTCGAAGCCGGCGGCCACGCCGGCGCCGCTCTCGATCAGGCACTCATGTCCCAGCTTCTGCAATTGCTGGGCGCTCTCCGGAGTCAGGGCGACCCGCGCTTCACCGCGGGCGCTCTCCTTGGGGGCTCCGATCTTCATGCGCGTCCTCCTCGTCCCTGGGCAGTGATACCGTCGCCGCGGGTCTCTCCTCGCTGGCCGGGTCGGGCCTCGCCAGGCCGGAACCCGCCGAGCCGTGAATCCATCAACGGATGCATGGGCAGTCGCTCCTCGTGTCCAGTGTCACCACTCATGGGTGGTACGTTATTGGGGGGATAAGGAAAATCCCTACTAGTCTCCTTAGTCCAAAAAGGCAAAAGCAAGCCTTTTGTGAAAACTTTGACTTATATAAAAAACTTATCCCGACCATAACCCTGGGCTTATCGTTAAAACAACGACAAGCCATTGTTTATCAAGGATATGAAGGCAAACGCCAGACCATGGAACGGCTTATGGACGCCATAATGAAAGGGTTATTCCTGGGCGTTAGAAATATTGGACCACCTCGCGAGTGGAAGTAATGGTGGCATAGCGCCCGGCCAGCAGCGCCAGGCTGGCCTGGTGCAGGGCCTCGCCGGACCAGGCCCGGCCAGCCAGGTCGGCGAGGGGGAAACAGGCGCAGGCGTCCTCCACCACGCTCAGCGAGAAGCCCAGGCAGGCGCCGTGACGCACCGTGGTGCCCACCGCATGGCCGGTGGTCACGCCGGCCACCACCAGATGCCCCACCCCATGACGGCGCAGCCAGGCCTCCAGGTCGGTGTCCACGAAGGCGCTGTCCATATGCTTGGTGAGCACCCGCTCGCCCTGGGCGGGGGTAACACAGTCCTTGAACTCGGCGCCGGGTTGCCCGGCGCGACGCGGTGACCCCGGGGAGCGGGAGAAGTGGCGCACATGGACGATATGGCCGCTGCCGCCCCGCCAGCAGGCCAGCAGCTCGGCCAGGTTGGCCTCCAGGTCGGGGTTGCTGGGCTCGCCCCAGCCGTCGATGGCCCGCTGCATATCGATGATCACCAGGGCCGCACTCTCGTCGCGGGCATCACAGAGGCGCAGGCTGGTACTTCCGTAGCGGGGGGTCATGGCATCCCTCTCGACAAGGCCGCGGCGGCGGCATTCCCTCAGCATAGGTGCCAAGCGGCGCGCCTGCCGGGAAGCCCCTAAACGCACCTCCTTCGACTGCCGCGCCCTTGACCCGCGCACCAACGCAAACACCCCGCCGAGGCGGGGTGTTGGTGTTGCGACGGCCCGAGACGGGGCTTAGGCGGTCAGCAGCGCATTGAGCCGCTTGACGTAGGCGGCCGGGTCCTCGAGCTGCCCCCCCTCGGCGATGATCGCCTGGTCGAAGAGGATATGCGCCAGGTCGCCGAAGGCGTCGCCCTCGGCGCCCTCCAGGCGGGCCACCAGCGGGTGCTCGGGGTTGAGCTCGAGGATCGGCTTGACCTCGGGCAGCGTCTGGCCGGCGGCCTCCATGATGCGACGCATCTGGAAGCCCATCTCGTGCTCCGGCAGCACCACACAGGCCGGGGAGTCGGTCAGGCGATGGGTCACCTTGACCTCCTGCACCGCCTCGCCCAGGGCCTCCTGGACCCGCTTGACCAGGGCCTCCTTGGCCTTGGCGGTCTCCTCCTGGGCCTGCTTCTCCTCCTCGTTCTCCACCTCGCCCAGGTCGAGCTCGCCCTTGGCCACGTCGACGAAGGCCTTGCCCTCGAACTCGCTGAGGTGGCTCATCAGCCACTCGTCGATGCGGTCGGAGAGCAGCAGCACCTCGATGCCCTTCTTGCGGAAGATCTCCAGGTGCGGGCTGGACTTGGCCGCCTTGAAGCTGTCGGCGACGATGTAGTAGATCTTCTCCTGGCCTTCCTTCATGCGCGACACATAGTCGGCCAGGGATTGGTCCTGGGTGGCGCTGTCGGTATGGGTGGTGGCGAAGCGCAGCAAGCCGGCGATCTTCTCGCGGTTGGCGAAGTCCTCCGCGGGGCCCTCCTTGAGCACCGTGCCGAAGGTGTTCCAGAAGGTCTGGTAGGCCTCGGCGTCCTTGGCCAGCTTCTTGAGCATGTCCAGGCCACGCTTGGTCAGGGCGGACTTGATCTTGTCGACCTGGGGATCCTGCTGCAGCAGCTCCCGGGAGACGTTCAGGGAGAGGTCCTTGGTGTCCACCACGCCCTTGATGAAGCGCAGGTAGAGGGGCAGGAACTGCTCGGCGTCGTCCATGATGAAGACGCGCTGCACATAGAGCTTGACGCCCCGGGCGCCATCCCGCTCGTAGAGGTCGAAGGGGGCACGCCCCGGCACGTAGAGCAGGCTGGTGTACTCCAGCTTGCCTTCCACCTTGTTATGGCTCCAGGTCAGCGGGTCGCTGAAATCATGGGCCACGTGCTTGTAGAAGGCCTGGTACTCCTCGTCGCTGATCTCGCCCTTGGGGCGCGCCCAGAGGGCGGTGGCCTCGTTGACGGTCTCCCAGGTGGTGACCTCGCTGCCCTCGATCTCCTTGCCGTCGTCGTCCTTGGCGGTCTCCACCTTGGGCAGGCGCACCGGCACCTCGATGTGGTCGGAGTACTTGCGCACCAGGCTGCGCAGGCGGAAATCGTCGGCGAACTCCTGGGCGTCCCCCTTGAGGTGCAGGACGATCTCGGTGCCGTGGGCCTCGCGCTCGATGTCGGCGACGCTGAACTCGCCCTCGCCCTTCGAGCGCCACTCGACGCCGGAGGCCTTGTCGCTGCCCGCCTTGCGGGTGCGCACCGTGACCTCGTCGGCGACGATAAAGCCGGAGTAGAAGCCGACCCCGAACTGGCCGATCAGCTTGGCGTCCTTCTGCTGCTCGCCGGAGAGCTGCTGCAGGAACTCGGCGGTGCCGGAGCGGGCGATGGTGCCCAGGTTCTGGATCACCTCGTCGCGGCTCATGCCGATGCCGTTGTCGCGCACGGTGACGGTGCCCGCCTCGCCGTCGTGCTCGATCTCGATGCGCAGCTCGCTGTCGCCTTCGTAGAGGGCGTCGTTGTCCAGGGCCGCATAGCGCAACTTGTCGCAGGCGTCGGCGCCGTTGGAGATCAGCTCACGCAGGAAGATCTCCCGGTTGGAGTAGAGGGAGTGGATCATCAGCTTGAGCAGCTGCTTGACCTCGGTCTGGAAGCCCAGGGTTTCTTCATGAGTGGCGGTGGACATCTGGCAGGGTCCTCATTGAATCACGGAGTTGCTGGCGCGAGGCGCCGGAAAATCGCAGTGAGGTGTCATATGGGGCCCGCCACGGGCTTTTCAAGTCCCTCGCTTAGCCATCGGGCGAAACCAGCAGGGCATGCAGCCGCGCCCGGGCCACCGGCCGGGCCTCGTCTTCCTGCCAGGCGGTCACCGAGACATTGGCCAGGCGCCGCCCCTCCCGGGTGATCTCGCAATGGGCCAGGGTCGGTACCACCCGGGCACTGCGCAGGTAGTCGATGGCGAAGTCGACGATCTTGGGCAGCCGGGGGCTCTCCCCGACTCGCATCAGCTCCAGCAGGCCCGCCGTCTCCATAAAGGCCCCCACCACGCCACCGTGCAGGGCCGGCAGCAGGGGGTTGCCGATATTCTCCGGCCTGGGCGCCAGCCGATAGAGGAAGCGTGGACGCCGCTCGGCCACCTCAATGCCGAGATGGCGGGCATAGGGAATGGCCTCCAGCCAGGCGGCGATATCGCCCCGGGCATGGGTCTCGGCCAGCCAGGTCTGTCGGGGGTCGTGGGTCATGGCGTCGGCTCCGAATCGGCAAACAGGGCCTCGGCGAAGCCCGGTGGGGTATTGCGGGCCCCGAGGCGGGCGAAGTTGCCGATGCCCCGGGCCAGCGGTCGCTCCGGCGCCTGCCAGATCAGCCCCTCGGTAAAGACCACCGACTCGGTCAGGCGTACGACCCAGGCCTCGCCCCAGAGGTCGTGCCCGGCCACCCCGGGACGGAAATGGTCGACCCGCAGGTCGAGGGTGGGACACACCTCCGGGGCCGGCAGGCCGCGCAGTACCGCCGAGCCGCAGAGGGTGTCGAGGAGCAGGGTCAGCACCCCGCCATGCACCAGGCCACGCCGGGCGTCCCCCAGTAGCGTCTCCTGCCAGGGCAGACGCATCCGCAAGCGCGGCGACACCGCCGTCACCTCAAGGCCCAAGGCCCGAGTATGGGGAATCACCCCCACGAAGCGGTTCATGGCCGCCAGCCACTCTGACTCGCTTCGCTGTCGATCATCAGCCTGCATGTCGCCCCCGAATTCGAACAATTGTTTTAATCTAGCGCCGATCGCCCCGCCGCCGCAATCTTCACGGCCAGGCTTACTCTCCGCGAAACACGCCTCGGCCCCGGGCCCCACTATCCATGTCGGTTCACGGCGACACTACTCAGACGGCGTCAGATGGGCGAGGATGAAGGGATGCCACGCCCCTCTCAGCATGACGCCCAGGAATTCGCCATGGCCCCGAATCGCAACTCTCCCTTCCATCCCGCCCAGCTCAAGCGTCGTCTGATCTCCCTGGCCACCGCCACCGCCCTCTGCCTGCCACTGGCCCAGGCCGTCCAGGCCGATGACCGTGCCCTGCGCGAGGCACTGAGCGCGGCCCGCGATCAACAGTGGAGCCGTATCGACGAGGCCGCCATCGAGGGCCATGTGCTGGCCGGCTACGTGGAGTACCACCGCCTGCGAGCGCGGCTGCCCCAGGCGCAACCCGCCGAGGTGCTGGCTTATATCGAGCGCCACCAGGACTCGCCCTTGGCCGGCTGGATGCGCAACCAGGCGATCACCCGCTACGGCCAGGCCGGTGACAAGGCCCGCCTGCTGGCGGTCAGCGACGGCGCCCCGGAGGGCACCGAGCGACAGTGCTACTACTATGACGCCCTGCTCGACCGCGACCCCGAGGCGGCGGCCCGGGGCGGCCTGTCACTCTGGTTCGCGGGACGCTCCCAACCGGATGCCTGCAACCCGCTCTTCTCACGCCTTCGCGCCCAGGGGGTGATCGGCGAGCCCGAGACCTGGGAGCGCCTGATCCTGGCCTGGAAGGCCGGCGAGACCGGGCTGGCCGGCTTCCTGGGCCGCCAGTTGGGCAGCGGCTGGCAGCCGGCCCTGGACGCCTATGAGCGAGTCCGCGGCGACTATGCCGCCATCGCCGAGGCGGCTCCCCGCCTCGGCGATCACCCGGCGACCCCCGGCCTGGTCAGCGGCGCCATGCATGGCCTGACCCGAGCCGATACCGCCGCCGCCCTGAGCACCTGGCGCCGCCTGGCGCCGCGACTCGAGCTGGGCGAGGAGCGCCGCCAGGCCATCGAGCGGGACCTGGCCTTCTACTCCATGGTGCGCAATGTCCCCGAGAACCGTGCCTGGGTCGACGAGGCGCTGCCACGCCTGGCCACCGGCGACCTGCTGGAGCTGCGGGTGCGTACCGCCCTGGGCGCCCGGGACTGGCGTGGGGCGCGGGACTGGATCGCCCTGATGCCCGACGACACCCGCCATAACAGTCGCTGGCAATACTGGCAGGCCCGCGCCCTGGAACAGCTCGGCGATAGCCCGGGAGCCCAGGCCGCCTACGAGCGCGCCGCCGAGGGGCGCAGCTTCTTCGCCTTCGCCGCCGCCGACCGCCTCGGCCGGCCTTATGCCCTGGGCGATGAACGCAACCGCTACAGCGAAGCCGAGCGCCGCGAGGTGGCCCAGTGGCCGGTGGTGCGCCGCACCGAGGCACTGCGGCGCATCAACGAACCGGGCCTGGCCAACAGCGAGTGGCTGGGGGCCGTGGCGCGCGCCGATGGCGAGACCGCACGAAGGCTGGCCGACTACGCGGCAAGCCAGGGCTGGCATGCCAAGCTGGTGCAGACCACCATCGCGGGACGGATGTGGGACGCCCTGGAATGGCGCTTTCCCGCCGCCTACCGCGACAGCTTCCAGCGCTGGGGCGGTGAAGCCGGGGTCGATCCCTACCTGCTGATGGCCATTGCCCGCCGCGAGAGTGCCTACAATGCCGAGGCCCTCTCCCCCGCCGGCGCCCGGGGCCTGATGCAGTTGATGCCGGGCACCGCGACCCTGGTCAGTCGCCAGCTGGGCCTCGCCGATCCGGGGCCCTACGGGGTCCTGGAGCCGGAGCTCAATATTCGCCTGGGCAGTACCTATCTCGGCGACATGCTGGGCCGCTACAGCGGCAACCGCCTGGCGGCGGCCGCCGCCTACAACGCCGGCCCCGGTCGGGTCGATCGCTGGCTGCGCGACTCGCCCCGGGAGTTCGACCTCTTCGTGGAGAGCATTCCCTTTCGCGAGACCCGCGACTATGTGCAGGCGATCATGACCTATCGGGTGATCTTCGAGAGCCTGGCCAATGGCGGCGAGAGCCGCGGTATCGCCCTGCTGAGTGCCAGCGAGGCCAACGGCAGCTACGATACCTCGCTACTGGCTCGACAATAGACGCCCGGGCTTCGCTGGAAGCTGGATAACAGCCTGATGTGAATCGCCCCCATGGCAAGCCATGGGGGCGAATTTCTTCCAGCTTCAAGCTGATGGCTTACCGTTCCGGACGCCGGCCGGGGGGGTTAGCCGGGCTGGCGCTCCAGGGCCAGCCTGATCCCCAGAGCCACCATCACCGCCCCGGTCACGCCATCCAGGCCCCGTGCGACCCAGCGCTTGGCCAACCAGTGGCCGGCGCTGCTCACCATCAAGGCGAGGCTGATCTGCCACAGGTTGGCGATCACGAAGTGCACCCCGGCCAGGAACAGCGACTTGGCCAGGGCCGGATCCCCGGGGGCGATAAACTGGGGCAGGAAGGCCATGTAGAAGACCACCGTCTTGGGGTTGAGCACATTGGAGAGGAACCCTTCCCGCAGCGGCTGCCAGACCGGCACCCGCCGGCTGGCGGCGCCGCGTACCCCGGCCACCGGCAACAGGCGTCCGCGGCGGGCGCTGAGCAGGCTCTGCAGGCCAAGCCAGATCAGGTAGCCGGCGCCGGCCAGCTTGAGCAGCGAGAAGGCCCAGGCCGATTGCAGCAGGATCAGCGAGATCCCCAGCGCCGAGATCGCGGCATGCACGAAGAGCCCGCAGCAGATCGCCAGGCTGGTCAACACGCCATCGCGAACCCCGCCACGGCTGGCGTTGCGAATCACCAGCAGGGTATCGACCCCGGGGCTCAGGGTCAGCAGGGTGATGGCCACCAGGAAAGGCCAGAACTGGGCATCGATCCACATGGCTCAGAGCACCCCCAGTTCCCTCAGCCGCTCCTTGAGGTAGCTGTCGGCGGTATGCCGCTCGGAGAGCACCACCTCGGGGCGCGGATGCAGGAACAGCGGCAGCGACACCCGGGACTGCTCCCGCGCCGCTCCGCTGGGGTTGACCACCCGGTGGGTCGTGGAAGGGAAATGGCCCCGGGAGGCTTCCTGGAGCATGTCCCCCACATTGATCACCAGTTGGCCCGGATCGCAGGGCACTGCCAGCCACTCCCCCTCCCGGGTGCGCACCTCGAGTCCCGGCTCGTTGGCCGCCGGCAGCACGGTGATCAGGTTGATGTCCTCATGGGCCGCGGCACGCACCGCCCCGGGCAGCTCGTCGCCGCCCAGGGGCGGATAATGCAGCACCCGCAGCAGGGTCTGCTGGCTGTCCTCGATCATCCGCGACAGGGGCTCCCGGAAGTGAGCGGCGATCTCGGCCGGGGTCTCGGCCTCGATCCAGCCCAGCAGGGTCGCCGCCAGGGTCTCGGCGCGACGATAGTAGTCGAGGATCTCGTCGCGCAGCGCCGGCGGAATCCGCCCCCAGGGGTAGACGTGGTAGTACTCCTTGAGATCCTTGACGCTCTGTCCCTTGGCGGTCTCGGAGACCTCCGGCGGAAAGTAGCCGTCCTGACGCACCGGGTCATAGCGCCAGTCCAGCGCCTCCTCGCTGCGGAAGAAGGCCAGCCAGTGGCGGTAGATCGAGGTCAGCAGTTCCGGCGGCAGGGGGTGGTTGCGCAGTACCGCGAAACCGGTCTCGCGCAGCGAAGCGACGAAGCGTTGACGGGCATCATCCTGGGTGAAATCGACATTCTGGACGTGCATGTTTTTTCCATCTACAGTGATTTCGGGGCATCCAAATGGGGCTCATGTCGTCATCTTGACGCATCCCCGATGCTGATGCACCATCGATTGCGTTGGTTTGCAAGATGAAAGTCGTCAGTTGTTGATCGATCCTTCGAGACTCCCAGTGCGCCTTCTTCTTCGCGTCAGCCACGCACTACGGACCCGTGCCTCACGAGAGGAAAGGGTCCAGCAACATTATTTAGCTAGTAAGGAATTCGACGATGGCAACTGGCACTGTCAAGTGGTTCAACGACACCAAGGGCTACGGCTTCATCTCTCCGGATGATGGTGGCGACGACCTCTTTGCACACTTCTCCGAAATCCAGGCCGATGGCTTCAAGACCCTGCAGGACGGTCAGAAGGTTTCCTTCGAGGTCACTCAGGGCAAGAAGGGCCTCCAGGCCTCCAACATCCGCGTCGAAGGCTAAGCCCAGACTCGGACGCCAGTTGTCGGCCCCCGCGGTACGCAAATGGCACCAACAAGAAGGTCCGCCTCGGCGGACCTTCTTGCGTTTATGCCCCTTGCCATGCCTCAGGAGTCGATATCGCTCTCGGCTCCCGGCAGCTCGTCGAGGGAAGACTCGCCAGGCACCTGGCTCTCGGCCTCCTCGAACTGCTCCTCGATGCGTCGCTGCGCCTCCTCGAAACGGCGCTCGGTCTCCTCCAGGAACTGATCGATATCGGAGTCGGTGGTCTCGCCCGGCATGGCGGTCTGCTCATCCAGGCGGCCAGGCTCCTCGGTGAGCACATCCTGCTGGCTCGGCTCCGGCACTTCCTCGCCGGGGATCGCCGCGCCGGATGTCTCCTCGGCCGGCAACGGCTCGTCGGCGGCCTCATCCGGGAGCGACTCGTCCATCGCCTCGGCGGCGACCGGCTCCTCCGCGGCCTCCTCGGGCAGCATCTCGTCGGTGGTTTCCTCCGGTGCCGCGTCCATGACTGCCGGGGCCTGCTCTTCCTGGGTCGGCGCCTCCGGCTCGTCTCCATTGCCGCAGGCAGCCAGCAACAGGGCCGTGGCGGCAGCCAGGGGAATCCAGGGTTTCATGCTCATACAGGGTCTCCAGCTAATGGATGGCGAGAAATCATCGTGGTGTCATATTCCAGCAAAGGCCCGGGACACAGGCAAGTCAAATCACCCGCCTCGGCGGGCAGCGAGAATGCCGCAAGGTGGCTTATTCGGCCAGGGGAGCCAGGCGAAACTCCAGCAGGCCGGTTTCCTCACGCAGCCGCTCCACCAGGCGCCCCAGGTTCTGGCGATCGTGGGTCTGCAGGGTCATATGGTACTCGAAGACGCTACCCCGCTGGCTCAGCCGGTAACTGAGTGCCTTGATACGAAAGCCCTGCTCGCGGATCATCCGGCGCACCTCCGCTTCCCCCGGCGCCGCCTCCACCGGGAAGGCGAGCATATGATCGGCGAAGTGCTGTCCCGGCATGCGCGCCTCCACCCAGCGAAACAGCGACAGGGTCACCAGGGTGATCAGGGTCACGCTGACCGCGGGGAACAGGAAGCCGATGCCGTAGAGGATCCCCAGCGCCGCGGTCATCCAGATCGAGGCGGCGGTGGTCAGGCCGCGTACCGTCAGGCCCTCCTTGAAGATCACCCCGGCGCCCAGGAAGCCGATCCCGGTCATGATGCCCTGGGCCATGCGGGTGGGGTCGGTGGTGACGGCCGTGGTCGGCAGCATCCCGCCCAGCCAGTCGCCCTGGTGGGTGGTGACGATCATCAGCAGCGCCGAGGCCAGGCACACCAGGGCGTGGGTGCGAAAGCCGGCGGGGCGCCCGTGATAGCTGCGCTCCAGCCCGATCAGGCTGCCCGCCAGCCAGGCCGCGGCCAGGTAGACCAGGATCATCACTTGGTCGGTCGTCATCCCCGCCCCCCGCTATCACTCCTTGTCGACTCCATCATAGTTCAATGCTGACAAGGACTTGCGTAGAGTTTCCCGGCGGCTGTCAACGCTTGAGCGGGGATATCGCCATTGGCGTTGACCTGGATCAGGCGTTGATCCAGGGTCACTCGGCTGTCACCGATAGCCGGTGTTATAGTCGTTCACCGGGGTCGATCCCCGCCCACCTGGATGATCATGGAGCCGGTCTTGACGCAGCAACTCAGGGACTTTCTCGACGCCCTCCTGCATGCCCTACGTAACCTGACGCCGATCCTCGTGGTGGTGGTGGGCTTCCAGGCCCTGCTGCTGCGGGAGTGGCCCGAGGGCGGCCTGAGCATGGCGGTGGGCCTGCTGATCGTGGCCCTCGGGGTCGCCCTCTTCCTGCGCGGCCTGGAGCTGAGCATCTTCCCGGTCGGCAAGCGCCTGGCCAACCAGTTCGCCCGGCGCGGCTCGCTACCGGTGCTGCTGACCTTCGGCTTCGCCATCGGCTTCTCGGCGGTAATAGCGGAGCCGGCGCTGATCGCCGTGGCGGAACAGGCCGAGACCATCAGCGACGGGCGCATCGAGGCCCTGACCCTGCGCCTGATCGTCGCCACCTCGGTGGGCCTGGTGATGGCCCTCGGGGTGCTGCGGGTCATTCTCGGCCACCCGCTGCACCCCTACATGATCGTCGGCTACCTGACGGTGGTGCTGGTGACCTTCTTCGCCCCGGAGGAGATCGTCGGCCTGGCCTACGACTCCGGCGGCGTGACCACCAATATCGTCACCGTGCCGCTGATCGCCGCCCTGGGGCTGGGGCTGGCGGCCTCGATCCGTGGCCGCAACCCCTTGATCGACGGCTTCGGCCTGGTGGCCCTGGCGGTGATGGTGCCGATGATCAGCGTGCAGCTCTACGGCATCCTGGTCTATGCCGACCCCGGTAGCCTGCCCGACGGCGAGGCCATGGCCCTGGCCGCGGAGAGCAGCAAGCTGCCCGGCGGAGCGCTGGCCATGGTCATGGACCTGTTCGAGATGCTGCGCGACGTGCTGCCGATCCTCCTGGTGGTGCTCTTCTTCCAGTACGCCATCCTCAGGCGCAACCTGTCCAACCCCCTCAAGGTGGGTGTCGGCTTCGCCCTGGTAATCGTCGGCCTCTACGCCTTCGTGGTGGGACTCAAGCTGGGCCTCTTCCCCATCGGCGAGCGCATGGCAGAGCAGTTGATCGGCTTCGATACCTGGCTCTGGGTCTACCTCTTCGCCTTTGCCATCGGCTTCGCCACCACCATGGCGGAACCGGCGCTGATCGCCGTGGGCCAGCAGGCAGAGGAAGCCGCCGCGGGCAAGATCCGCGGCAGCGTGATCCGGATCCTGGTGGCCTTCGGCGTGGCCATCGGCATCACCCTCGGGGTACACCGCATCATCAGCGGCGACTCCATCCACTACTATATTATCGGCGGCTATACCCTGGTGATCCTGCTCACCTTCCTGGCCCCCCGCTATATCGTGGCCCTGGCCTTCGACCTGGGCGGCGTGACGACCTCCGAGGTGACGGTGCCCCTGGTCACCGCCCTGGGCATCGGCCTGGCCAGCCATATCGACGGCCGCAGCGCACTGATCGACGGCTTCGGGCTGATCGCCTTTGCCTCGATCTTCCCTATCGTGACGGTAATGAGCTATGCCATCCTCGTCGACAGGATGGCGGCATTGCGAGGTGAAAGCCCATGAAGTTTGCCCTGCTAGTGGCCATCGTGCCCGAGGAGCTCGAGCAGGAGTGCATCGACGCCGCCAAGCGGGCCGGCGCCAGCGGCATGACCCTGATGTCGGGCCGTGGCATCGGCGACGAGCCCAAGAAGACCTTCTTCGGCCTGACCTACGAGGGCAGCCAGACGGTGATGCTGCTGGCCCTGGAGAAGGGCCTGTCGCTGAAGGTGCTCAAGGCCGTGCGGGATATCGTCAACCCCGAGGGGCAAGACTCCCAGGGGCTGGTGATGACCCTGCCCATCGAGCACCTGGGCGGCATCGACATGAGTCAGGTGAAGCACTTCGAGGAACAGCTGCGCGACAGCCTGTGAGCCAATAACCGAGGGAGACGACCCATGCAGGTCAAGGACATCATGGTACGGGACGTGGTCACCGTATCGCCCTTCGCCACCCTGCGCGAGGCCATGAGCCTGATGAAGCGCCATGACCTCAAGTCGCTGGTGGTGGAGCAGCAGACCCCCCAGGACGCCTGGGGGCTGATCACCTACACCAATGTGCTCAAGACGATCGTCGCCGAGGCCGGCGACATCGACCTCGTCAATGTCTATGACGTCTGTGCCCGGCCCGCCATCTCCGTGGGCGAGAGCCTGGACGTGCGCCATGTGGCCAGCCTGATGACCCAGAACGGCATCAAGCGCCTGCTGGTGCTACGCGACAACGAGTTGCAGGGCCTGGTGACCATGAACGATATCGTCGGCAGTGTGATGGAGATGATCGACTAGCGCCGTTTCCGGCTTGCCGATACCACAACGGGCCGCCCAAGGGCGGCCCGTTGTGGTTGGAACAGCAGGGCGAATCAGGCCAGGGCCTTCTCCACCACCTCGTAGACATTGGGCGAGAGCGCCTCGTCACGAATGCGCTCCAGCTCCGCTTTCATCAGCGCCTGGCGGGTCTCGTCGAAACGTGCCCAGCGGGTCAGCGGAGTGATGATGCGCGCGGCGATCTCCGGGTTGAGGCGATTGAGCTCGATCACCACGTCGGCCAGGAGCCGATAGCCCTCGCCATCGATGCGGTGGAAGTTGACCCGGTTCTGGCCGGCGAAGGCACCGATCAGGGCACGCACCTTGTTGGGGTTCTTCAGCGAGAAGGCCGGGTGGTTCATCAGGAACTTGACCCGCTCGAGCACGTCCTCCTGGGGACGGGTCACCTGGATGGTGAACCACTGATCCATCACCAGGGGGTCGTGGGCCCACTGCTCGCCGAAGGCCTTGAGGGCGGGCTCCGCCAGGTCGCTGCGCGAGCTGTGGGTGAGCAGGGTCAGGGCGGCACGCACGTCGGTCATGTTGTGGCCGGCCGCGAACTGCTGCCGGGCCAGCTCGATGGCGTGCTCGTCCTCGATGCTCATCAGGTAGGAGAGCGCCACGTTCTTGAGGCTGCGGCGGGCGATCTGTGCCGGCTCCGGGGCATAGGGGGCATCGCTGAGGTTGGCCTCGTAGACCGCCAGGAACTCATCGCGCAGCGCCATCGCCAGGCCCTGCTTGACGAAGGTGCGCGCGGCATGGATGGCGTCCACGTCGACCACCGGCTGCTGCTCGGCAATATAGGCCTCGGAGGGCAGGGTCAGCATCTCGGCGAGCACCGCCTTGTCGTCGCTCTCCTCGCTGAGCAGGATGCGGAAGGCCTCGATCACCCGGGAGTCCATCACCTTCTCGACGCCATTGCGGTGGGCGGCGATCAGGTCGTCCAGCGCCAGCATGGCCAGGCGCTGGCCGGCGTCCCAACGGTTGAAGCCGTCGGAGTCGTTGGCCAGCAGGAAGGCCAGGTCCTCGCGGCCATAGGGGAAGCGCAGCTTGACCGGCGCCGAGAAGCCGCGCAAGAGCGACGGCACCGGCGCCTCGACCACCTCGGTGAAGACGAAGTGCTGCTCCTCCTCACGCAGGTGCAGCACGGTGTCGGTGCCGAGCGCCTCGCCATCCAGGGTCAGCGACAGGTCGCGGCCGCTCTTGGTGCCCACCAGGCCCAGGCGCACGGGGATATGCAGCGGCTGCTTGTCGGGCTGCCCCGGGGTGGCCGGGGTACGCTGGCGCAGGGTCAGGTGGTACTCCCCCTTGGCATAGTCGTAGTGACCGTTGGCGTCGATCTCCGGGGTGCCGGCCTGGGCGTACCAGCGCATGAACTGGGAGAGGTCCTGCCCCGAGACCTCGGCCATGCAGCCGACGAAGTCCTCGATGGTCACCGCCTGGCCGTCGAAGCGCTCGAAGTAGCGGTCGGCTCCGCGGCGGAAGGTCTCCCAGCCCAGCAGGTTGCGCAGCATGCGCACCACCTCGGCGCCTTTCTCGTAGATGGTCAGGGTGTAGAAGTTGCCGATCTCGATATAGTGATCCGGGCGCACCGGGTGGGCGGTGGGGCCGGCATCCTCGGCGAACTGGGCGGTGCGGAAGAAGGAGACGTCCTCGATGCGCTTGACCGGCGCCGAGTTGGTATCGGCGCTGAAGCACTGATCGCGGAACACCGTGAAGCCCTCCTTCAAGGAGAGCTGGAACCAGTCGCGACAGGTGACCCGGTTGCCGGACCAGTTATGGAAGTACTCATGGGCGACGATGCCCTCGACCCGCTGGAAGGCGGCGTCGGTGGCGGTCTGGGGATGGGTCAGCACCGCCGCCGAGTTGAAGATATTGAGGCCCTTGTTCTCCATGGCCCCCATGTTGAAGTCGTTGACCGCGACGATCATGAACAGGTCCAGGTCATACTCGCGGCCGTAGGTCTCCTCGTCCCACCGCATGGCGCGCTTCAGGGAGGCCATGGCGTGGTCGGTCTTGCCCAGGTTCTCCTCCTCGACCCAGATCTGCAGGGTCACCTCGCGGCCACTGGCGGTGGTGAAGCGATCCTCGACCTTTTCCAGGTCGCCGGCCACCAGGGCGAAGAGGTAGCTGGGCTTGGGGTGCGGGTCCTCCCAGGTGACGAAGTGGCGACCATTCGGCAGCTCGCCGCGCTCCACCGGGTTGCCGTTGGCCAGCAGCACCGGTTCCCGCTCGGCATCACCGATCACCGTGGTGGTGAAGGTGGCCATCACGTCGGGGCGATCCGGGTAGAAGGTGATGCGCCGGAAGCCCTCGGCCTCGCACTGGGTACAGAACATGCTGCCGGAGCGATAGAGCCCCTCCAGGGCGGTATTGGCGGCAGGGTCGATCACCACCTCGGTCTCCAGGGCGAAGCGCTCCGGCACCCGGTGCACGGTCAGCCCGCCATCGTCCTGGGTGTACTCGTCCGGATTGAGCGCCTGGCCGTCGATGGCAATGCGCTCCAGCCGCAGCCCCTCGCCGTCCAGCGCCAGGGGCAGCGCTTCGCCGCCCCGCGCCGGGTTGCGCTCCAGCTGCAGCCGGGCGCTGACCCTGGTGGCCGAAGGCGCCAGGTCGAACTTCAACTCGGTGTGGGTCACGCGGTAGGCGGGGGGCTGGTAGTCGTGCAGGTAGGTGGGCTGGGGGTCTGACATCGAGTCTGGCTCCTGTTCGCGAATTGACCCCATTGTACGGTCCCGGGGACGGAAGACTCAAAGGCGGCTCGAGCAACGACAGGATCAGCCGCTGGCACGCTGCTTGGAAGCCCGGGGCTAACCTGGGGACAGGTCGTCGCGGGGCGCTGTTCCTGTCCCCCGCGCCCCTCAGGCTCGCCCAGGAGGCCTGGGGCGAAACCAGGGCCAGCGGACTAACGCTCCAGGGGCGAGCGCGAGGCCATCCCGCGCAACGGGCAGGATCCCATGCCCGGCTCGGGACGGGTATGGATCCACACCCCCAGCAGCAGCAGGCCGCCGATGATGGTGACCTTGAGCCACAGCAGGCCCAGGGTGAAGAGCAGCACCAGGATGGAGGCGCCCAGCATCAGCACGGCGAGGCGCTTGGCCGGACGCGGAATGGCCCGCTCCTCCTCCCAGGCCACCACCGGCGGGCCGAAGCGCGGATGCTCGCGGATCCAGCGGGCGAAGCGGGGCGAGCCGCGAGAGGCCGCCCACACCGCCAGCAGCAGGAAACAGGTGGTGGGCATCAGCGGCACGAAGACGCCGATCATGCTCAGGCCGAAACTGATCCAGGCCAGCACCAGGTAGCCGGGACGCAGCCAGCCGCTCACTTCCACGTCGTCTCGCATCGCCGCCTCCCCCTCGATGATTGCCCTGCTGACCATTCAAGACTAGCCGGCCATGGCGTTGAAATGGGTTTTTTCCATCGTCCGACTAGGCTAATCCAATAGTGACACCCTGTCGCGATCCAACACCACGCTCGCCCGGGAGGCCCGCATGCGCGCAACCCTGTCACTGATCGCCCTGCTGCTCGGCCTGCTCTCCCCGGTCACGGGACAGGCCGACGAGCGCCTGCGACTGGTGGCCACCACCGGCATGATCGGCGATGCCGTGACGCTCATCGGTGGCGACCGGGTGGCGGTAGAGACATTGATGGGCCCCGGGGTCGACCCCCACCTCTACCGCCAGACGCGCCGCGACATCCTCGCCATGACCCGGGCCGACGCGGTCTTCTGGCACGGCCTGGCGCTGGAGCTGCAGCTGGAGGAATTCCTCGAGCGCCTCGCCGCCCATACGCCGGTCTATGCCGTCGGCGAGGCGGTACCGGAGGCGGCCCGCCTGCCGGCCGGCGACTTCGCCGGCCAGTTCGACCCCCATGTGTGGATGGATCCCGGTCGCTGGCGCCACGTGGTGGTGGCGATCCGCGATGCCCTGACCGAGCTGGACCCCGCCGGCCGAGACGCCTTCGCCGCGCACACCGATGCCTACCTGGCCGAGCTCGAGGCCCTGGATGCCTATGCCCATGAGGTGCTGGGCAGCCTCCCGGAGGGGCGTCGCCTGCTGGTCACCGCCCACGACGCCTTCGGCTACCTGGGCGCCACCTATGACCTGGAAGTGGTGGGCATCCAGGGCATCTCCACCGACAGCGAGGCGGGGCTGGCGCGTATCGAGGCGCTGGTGCGCCTGCTGGTGGAGCGTCGCGTCCCGGCGATCTTCGTCGAGTCCTCGGTGGACGAGCGCCACGTGCGGGCCTTGGTGGAGGGCGCCGCGGCCCGGGGCCGGACGGTGGCCATCGGTGGCACCCTCTTCTCCGATGCCATGGGGCCCCCGGGCAGCTACGAGGGCAGCTACCTGGGCATGCTCGATCATAACCTGACCACCATCGCCCGGGCCCTGGGGGGCGAGGCCCCGCCCCGGGGACGCCTGGGTCGACTGACGGAGGCGCCCCCATGAGCGGGGCCCAGGACCCAGCCGACAGCCCCCTGGCCATCCAGGGGCTGACGGTCAGCTATGGCGAACGCCTGGCCCTGCTGGGCGTCGACTTCGTGACGCCACCGGGCCAGCTGAGCGCCATCGTCGGCCCCAATGGGGCCGGCAAGTCGACCCTGCTCAAGGCGGCCCTGGGGATCCAGCCCCGAGTCGCCGGGGACCTGCTGGTCCGCGGCCGCCCCCTGCCCCGGCCACCGCGCCATATCGCCTATGTGCCCCAGCGCTCGAGCATCGACTGGGACTTCCCCGCCACCGCCCTCGACGTGGTGCTGATGGGCCTCTACGGCGGCCTACGCTGGTGGCAGCCCACGCGGCACCGACATCGCCACTGGGCCCGGGAGTGCCTGGCCCGGGTCGGCATGGAGGCGTTCGCGGAGCGCCAGATCGGCCGCCTCTCCGGCGGCCAACAGCAGCGCATCTTCCTCGCCCGGGCCCTGGCCCAGGAGGCCGAGCTGCTGCTGCTCGACGAACCCTTTGCCGGGGTCGATGCGGCCACCGAGCGGGCCATCGTGGAGCTCTTTCGCACCTTCAAGGCCCAGGGCGGCAGCGTGCTCTGCGTCCACCACGACCTGGCCACCCTGGGTGACTATTTCGACCATCTGCTGCTGCTGGACGTGGAGGTGGTCGCCGACGGGCCGGTGGCCGAGGCCTTTACCGCCGCCAACCTGCAGCAGGCCTATGGCGGACGCCTGACGGCAGCCCAGCTGGCACGACTGCTGCCGGTCTCGGAGGCCTCCCGGCCATGATGGAGGCCTGGCTCGCCGCCCTGACCTTTAGCGCGGGCTACAACACCCGGCTGGTCACCCTCGGCTCCCTGCTGCTGGGCGCAGCGGCGGGCATGGTGGGCAGCCATGTGCTGCTGCGCAAGCGCGCCCTGATCAGCGATGCGGTCAGCCATGCCACCCTGCCGGGCCTGGCCGCGGCCTTTATCCTGATCGCCCTGATGCAGGGTGACGGCCGCTGGCTGCCGGGCCTCCTGCTGGGGGCGGCAGCCAGCGCCGCCCTGGGGCTGGTCGCGGTGCAGGCCATGAGCCGCCATACCCGACTCGGGGAAGACAGCGCCATCGGCGCGGTGCTGTCGGTCTTCTTCGGCCTCGGTGTGGTGCTCCTGACGGTCATCCAGGCCATGCCGGTGGGGGGACAGGCCGGACTTTCCGGCTACCTGGTAGGCGCCACCGCCGGCATGCTGGCCAGCGAAGCCTGGCTGATCGGAGGCATGGCGCTGGGCCTGCTGGTGGCCCTGATCATCCTCCACCGTCCCCTGCTGCTGCTCTGCTTCGACCCCGAGCATGCCTGGACCCAGGGAGTCCACCTGCAGCGCGCCGACGCCTGGCTGCTGGGCCTGCTGCTGGCGGTCACCGTGGTGGGGCTACGCATCACCGGGCTGATCCTGATCGTGGCCCTGACCATCATTCCGCCGGTCACCGCCCGCTTCTGGACCGACCGCCCCCATGCCCTGGTGATGATCGCCGCCGCCACCGGCGCCCTGGCCGGCTACCTGGGGGTGACCCTGTCCAGTGTCCATCCGCGCCTGCCCACCGGCGCCCTGGTGGTGCTCGCCGCCTTCGTCCTCTTCCTGGTCTCGCTGCTGGCCGCCCCCCGGCGGGGCCTGCTGGCCCGACTGATCGACCGCTACCGTTTCGTGCAGCGGGTGCACTGCCGCCAGGGGCTACTGGCCCTGGCCCGGGACGAGGCGATCTTCGATCCCACCACCCTGCGGATCCTCCATCGGCTCGGCCATATCCGCCGTGATGGCCTGGCCACCGCCCAGGGACGGGCCGCCGCCCGGGATGCCCACCACGAGGAACGCCTCTGGACCTACTATCGCCACGCCTACCCGGAGGAAGCGGCACGACTCGGCACCCATCGCCTCGACCCCATCTCCCGGCTGCTGCCCCCGGACCTGATCGATGAGCTGGAACGCCGCCTGCCCCCGGAGAAGCCCCATGAGTGAGTGCCTGATGCGACGCCGGCTAGCCGCGGAGGCATCCGATGGCTGAGTTTCTGATGCTGAGCCTCGTACCTCTGCTCGTCGCCAGTCTGTGCAGCCTGAGCTGTGCCCTGCTGGGCAACTTCCTGGTGCTGCGCCGCCAGGCATTGATCGGCGATGCCATCAGCCATGTGGCCCTACCGGGCATCGTCGCCAGCTTCCTGCTGACCGGCACCCTGGCCCCCCCCGCCATGCTGCTGGGTGCCGGGGTCGCGGCCCTGATCACCCTGGCGCTGATCGAGCTGATCCAACGCCTGGGACGGGTGGACGCCAGTGCCGCCATGGGGGTCGCCTTCACCGCCCTCTTCGCCCTGGGGGTGCTGATGCTGGAGTGGAGCGGCGCCAGCGGCGTCCACCTGGACGTGGAGCACGCCCTCTACGGTAACCTGGAGAGCCTGGTGTGGTTCGAGGGGAACCGGCTGGCGGCGCTCTGGGATCCCCAGGCCCTGGCGGGGCTGCCACCACAACTCGCCCGAGTGGCCTGGGTGACGCTGCTGGTGGGGCTCTTCGTGATGCTGGCCTGGCGTCCCCTGGTGCTGGGCAGCTTCGATGCCGGCTTCGCGGCGAGCCTGGGCGCTCGTCCCGGACTGACTCAGGGCCTGCTGGTGGTGATGGTGGCGGTGGCCGCCATCGCCGCCTTCGAGGCGGTGGGTTCGATCCTGGTGATCGCCATGTTTATCTGCCCTCCGGCGGCGGCGCGACTGATGACCGACCGCCTGTCCCGCCAACTGGCCTGGAGCCTGGTCTTCGCCCTGCTCAGCGCCATACTGGGCGTCATCCTGGCCGGCCATGGTCCCGGCTGGCTGGGCATCGATGCGGGACTCAGCGCCGCCGGCATGATCAGCGTGGTGGCCGGGCTGATTCTGCTGCTGGCCTGCCGCTTCGGCCCACGGCGGCGGCGCATCGCTCCGCCCCTCGCCTGACACCGGGCTTGCCAGGCCGTCGTCGCGCTGTCATCGTTCTGTCACAACAAGGTCAACCTAGGAATAATTTGACATGCCCGTCCTGCGTTTATTGAGCCTGCCCGCCCTGGGCCTGCTGCTGTGGCTGAGCTGGCAGCTCGGCCTGCCCCTCTGGTCCTGGCTCGATGAGGTGGTCTTCTGGTCGCTCAATGCCAGCATCCACGAGGCGGCCCCCCTCTGGGTCACCTTCCTGGCGGCCATCAATAACCGCAGCTTCGACCTGGTGATTATCGCCGCCATGCTGGCCATCATCCTCTGGGCCATCCGGCGAGAAGGCCCCGGCGGCTGGCAACGCTGGGGCGGCATCTGCGTGGTGATGCTGCTCAGTGCCGGGCTGACCAACGAGATCCTGCGCAACCTGATCGATGTGCAGCGCCTGAGTCCGACCCTGCTCTACCCCGAGGCCAACCTGGTCTCCGAGCTGGTCACCTTCCCCACCAAGGATCGCTCCGGCAACAGCTTCCCCGGGGATCATGGCGTGATGTCGATGATCTTCGCCGCCTTTATGCTGCGCTTCGGCGGTCGCCCCATCCGCATCGCCGGCCTGCTGCTGATGCTGGTGGCCTCGGCCCCCCGGGTCCTGGTGGGCGCCCACTGGCTGAGCGACCTGTTGGTAGGCTCCCTGGCCATCGTCCTGCTGACCCAGCCCTGGGTGCTGTGTAGCCGGCTGGGCCCCTGGGCCGCCGACGGTATCGCCAAGGGACTGACTCGCATCAGCCCTCGCTGGCTCCGCTAAGATGTAGCCGGCTCTTGTCTGGAGACCCCGGGCCGCCGACGGTATCGCCAAGGGACTGACTCGCATCGGCCCTCGTTGGCTCCGCTAAGGCCTGATATGCGACCGACTCTTGCCGACAAGGAAAGAGTCCATTGAGCCCAGCCCCCTTGGCGCCTCTTGCCGACGGCGTATGCTGGATGGATTCCCCCTCTCAGGAGACCTTCCATGCGCCAGGTGCTCTATCTTTCCCATGGCTCCCCGGACCTGGTGTTGCGCCAGCATCCGGCCCGGGACTTCCTCACCGAGCTGGGTCGGCGCCTGCCGCCCCCGCGGGGTGCCCTGGTGGTCTCGGCCCATTATGAGACCCCGGACATTCGCCTGGGCGCTGCCCCGGCGCCGGAGACGCTCCACGACTTCTCCGGCTTCCCCGAGGCCCTCTATCGGCTGCGCTACCCTGCCCCGGGCCTGCCCGAAGCGGCCAAGCGACTCGCCGACCGCCTCGGAGCCCAGGGCCTCTCGACGCGTCTCGAGCCGGAACGGCCCCTCGATCATGGCGTCTGGTCGCCCCTCTCCCTGGTCTGGCCCGAGGCCCGGGTGCCACTGATGCCGGTCAGCGTGCCCATGGCGGCCAGTCACGACGAGCTGCGCCGCTACGCCCGCACCCTCGGCGAGTTCGCCGAGGCCGAGGGGCTCTGGCTGATCGGCTCCGGCGCCGCCACCCATAACCTGGGCGACCGCAAGCCCTTCGCCGCGCCCCCGGACGCCTGGGCCCAGGCCTTCCACGACTGGGTCCGGGACCGCGCCGCCGCGGGCGACCCGGAGGCGCTGCTGGCCTGGGAAACCCGGGCCCCCGCCGGCCGCCATGCGCACCCGACGGCGGAGCACCTGCTGCCGCTGCTGATCTGCGCCGCCGCCCTGGAAGGCGAGCCGCTGCGCGCCCTCCACGAGAGTTTTACCTTCGGCAACCTGAGCATGCTGATGCTGGCAAGCCCGCCCCTCGCCGGGGCCTGGGAGCGGGGAACCGCGGCCTGAACGCGGCGAGCCCGCCGAATGGCGGGCCCGCTGGTGTTACTGGATGGGGATCTGGCGACGCCGGGAAGGACGCGTCTCGTCGCGAGGTACGGTGATGGTCAGTACCCCCTTGGCGAAGCTCGCCTGGATCTCCTCCGCCTTGGCGTCCTCGGGAAGATCCAGTACCCGACAGAAGCTGCCGTAGCTGCGCTCCACCCGGCGATAGCGCCCTTCCTCCTCGACCTGCTCCTGGCGCTTCTCGCCCTCGACGATCAGGCGCCGCTCGTCCAGGGTCAGCTTGACGTCCTGCTCGTCGACCCCGGGCACCTCGATGGAGATGCGGTAGGCCGAATCGTCCTCGCGGATATCGATGCTGGGTCGCAGCAGGGTCGGCGGCTCGGCGAAGCGCTGCCCCAGGGTGGGCATGCCGAAGCGCGACAGGGTCTCGTCCATCCAGCGATCCAGCTCCTGGTGCAGCTGCAGCGCCGGTGGCAGCGGACGTTCCGGAGCCGGGGGCGCCACCGACGCCTCGCCACGGGACTCGCTCTTGAACCAGTTCCAGGGAGAGAACTTCTGCAGATTCATGACTCCACCTCCTCGAGGGACACATGAACTGACTCGATACGATTCAAGAGTTGGTGGCGCCCGGCCACTTTTCAAGCCTCGGCGACGCCTTCCCTGACCGGGATCAAGTCCCCGGGACTCAGTCGCGGAAATTGTTGTACTGCAGGGCGAGCTCGGGCCCCTGCTCGCCCTTGAGCAGGGCGATGACCGCCTGCAGGTCGTCGCGCTTCTTGCCGGTGACGCGCACCTTGTCGCCCTGGATCTGGGCCTGCACCTTGAGCTTGGCGTCCTTGATCAGCTTGACGACCTGCTTGCACTCGGCGGCCTCCAGCCCCTGCTTGAGCTTGACCTCCTGGCGCGCCTTGACGCCGCCCAGCTGCGGCTCCTGGGGATCCATGCAGCGGGCATCGATGCCCCGGGCGATCAGGCGATTGCGCAGCACATCGAGCATCTGCTGCAGCTGGAAATCCTCGTCGGCCTCGATATGCACCACCTCGCCCTCGAGGCGGAAGCTGGCATCGACACCGCGGAAATCGAAGCGGGTCTGGATCTCGCGATTGGCCTGGTCCACCGCGTTGGTGGCCTCGTGGCCGTCGAATTCGGAAACGATATCGAAGGAAGGCATGGGCAACTCCTGACTATGGATGCGGCGATTCTAGCCCAGCCGGGCGGGCCTTTCATCCGCCACCGGGTCATCCGCAACCAGGGATTTGCTCATCTGCCAGGCGGCACAACCATCCACATAGTAGTCGTCCAGCCAGCGGGTCAGGCGAAAGCCCCGACGGCGATAGAGGGCCAGGGCCGGTCGATTGTCGGCGCGCACCTCCAGGTGCAGGGAGTCGCAGCCACGCGCCCGAGCCTCCCCTTCCAGGTGCTCCAGCAGGGCCCGACCCAGACCGCCGCCGCGAGCCTCGGGGGCCACGCAGAAGGAGTAGAGCCGGGCCCGGCGGCTGTTGCGGCGCAGCAGCAGGGTGCCATAGCCGAGAATGGCCTCGCCATCCGCCAGTAGCCAGGTGCTGGCATGGGCCGGCCCCAGCAGGTGCGCCAACTGGCGACGAGTGAAGCGATCACCGACGAAGCAGCGCTGCTCGAGGGCATAGAGGGCGGACAGGTCCTCGGGGCGACCGGGCCGCAGTTGGGCTTGCATGAAGGCATCCTCAACAAAGATACCGGGATATTGTGCGATGCCCCCGAGGCCCTGTCATCGCCCGGGATGATGAAATAAATCAATTGTTCTTCCACCGGGGGCCTCGCCATGCTGCGCCCATGGCCGCCGTCCCGGCGGCCCACCCCGAGGTCCCCCATGCACGCCCTACGCATCGTCGTCGACAGGCTCAGCGACTGGTCCCCCTACTACCCCAGCGACGACCTGATCGACGCCGCCACCTACCTCTCACGATCGCCCTTGGAGGAGGAGGCCGCGGGTACCCGGGTCATCAACCTGTGTGGCGACCTGGAGTACCTGGGGCGCGGCTACTACGTCTCGCTGCTGGCCCAGGCTCGGGGCCAGCGCGTACTACCCACGGTGGAGACCCTCAACCAGCTGGCGCGCAAGTCGCTAGTCGACCTGGAGCTGGAGGGGCTGGCGCCGCTGCTGGGCAGCCTGGCCCGTCAGGGAGCCCTGGCCGGCGGCGACCTGCGCCTCAGGGTGATGTTCGGCGAGTGCGAGCCCCCCGCCCTGGCGCGCCTGGCCCGCCGCCTCTTCGAGCGCCTGCCGTGCCCGCTGCTGGAGGCCCAGCTGAGCCGCCGCCAGGACCAGTGGCGCCTGACCCGGCTGCGCCCCCTGCGACTGAGCGCCCTCAGCGGCGACGAACAGGACCGCTTCGCCGCCGCCCTCAACCGTCACTCGCGGCGCATCTGGCGCACGCCCCGGGCCCGCCGTCGCTACCGCTTCGACCTGGCCATGCTGGTGGATCCCCAGGAGGCCCTGCCACCCAGCAACCGCGGCGCCTTGAAGCGCTTTATCCGAGCCGGCCGGCGCCTGGGCATCGACGTCTCCCTGATCACCCACCGTGACCGAGGCCGCCTGGCCGAGTTCGATGGACTCTTCATTCGCGAGACCACCGCCCTGGACCACCCCAGCTATCAACTGGCGCGCCGCGCCGAGCACGAAGGGCTGGTGGTGATCGACGACAGCCGCTCCATCCTGCGCTGCACCAACAAGGTCTACCTGCACACCCTGCTCGAAGCCAAGGGCATCCCGGCCCCCCAGGGGCACCTGCTCCAGCGCAGCGAACGTCACCGGCTGACCGAGCTGGCCTCGACCCTCGGCTATCCACGCGTCCTCAAGGTGCCGGACGGCGCCTTCTCCCGGGGCATCGTCAAGATCGAGAGCGCCGAGGCCCTGCTGCGGGAAGCGGCGCGCCTCTTCGAGAGCTCGGCGTTACTGCTGCTGCAGGAGTGGCTACCCACCGACTTCGACTGGCGCATCGGCATCCTCGACGGCCGGCCGCTGTTCGCCAGCCGCTACTACATGGCGCGGGGGCACTGGCAGATCTACGACCACTCGGCGGGCAAGGTGCGTAGCGGCGGTTTCAGCACCCATGCCATCGAGGAGGTCCCGGCGGCGGTGGTGCGCACGGCACTGAAGGCCACGCGGCTGATCGGCGACGGCCTCTATGGCGTCGACCTCAAGCAGATCGGCGAACGGGTGGTGGTGATCGAGATCAACGACAACCCCAATATCGATGCCGGCATCGAGGATCGGGTCCTGGGGGATCGCCTCTACGAGACGCTGATGGGGGTCTTCCTGTCACGCATGGAGGCACAGCGGCGCCGGCTCGGGGAAACGAGCGGGACAATGACGAAACGCTGATTGGCGAAGGTGACGCGCTTGGCTCCCCGAGCAGGACTCGAACCTGCGACCCAATGATTAACAGTCATTTGCTCTACCAACTGAGCTATCGGGGA
>NZ_JADOTW010000072.1 GCF_015645095.1 Halomonas sp. 328 | reverse complement strand
CGCCGCTACTTGGGGAATCTCGGTTGATTTCTTTTCCTCGGGGTACTTAGATGTTTCAGTTCCCCCGGTTCGCCTCCTGCACCTATGGATTCAGTGCAGGATACTCATCTTGTGATGAGTGGGTTTCCCCATTCGGAAATGTCCGGGTCACAGGTTGTTTGCCACCTCACCGAACCTTATCGCAGGCTACAACGTCCTTCATCGCCTCTGGCTGCCAAGGCATCCACCGTATGCGCTTAATCGCTTGACCATATAACCCGAAGGGGTCTGGTCGCGATTGGTACGATAATTGCCGGATACGCTTGAGACGTATCGTCAATTTGTCAGCATGATTCATATTGTTAAAGAGCGACTGTCAATCGACAGTCATAAACCGGTCATCGTATTTGATGATGATGGCTTATGACTGCGGATCCGATCAGTGACTGACTGTTCGATGGGTAGGGGAGATGGTGGAGCCAAGGAGAATCGAAGTCGCCCGCGACCCCGGCGCGACCTCCTGGTGCCGGCAGGCGCTCTCCCAGCTAGGCTACCCATAGCCATTTATCTTTTCAGAAAATGGTGGAGCCAAGCGGGATCGAACCGCTGACCTCCTGCGTGCAAGGCAGGCGCTCTCCCAGCTGAGCTATGGCCCCGGCATATGGTGGGTCTGGGCAGATTTGAACTGCCGACCTCACCCTTATCAGGGGTGCGCTCTAACCAACTGAGCTACAGACCCGGCTAACCACAGGGCTTGCGCCCTAACAGTCATTTGCTCTGGTCGATCAGGTAATTCATTGTGGACACTTGCCGGCAGGCGGCGGTCGTCGTTTAAGGAGGTGATCCAGCCGCAGGTTCCCCTACGGCTACCTTGTTACGACTTCACCCCAGTCATGAACCACACCGTGGTGATCGCTCCCCCGAAGGTTAAGCTAACCACTTCTGGTGCAGTCCACTCCCATGGTGTGACGGGCGGTGTGTACAAGGCCCGGGAACGTATTCACCGTGACATTCTGATTCACGATTACTAGCGATTCCGACTTCACGGAGTCGAGTTGCAGACTCCGATCCGGACTGAGACCGGCTTTATGGGATTAGCTCCACCTCGCGGTATTGCAACCCTTTGTACCGACCATTGTAGCACGTGTGTAGCCCTACCCGTAAGGGCCATGATGACTTGACGTCGTCCCCACCTTCCTCCGGTTTGTCACCGGCAGTCTCCCTAGAGTTCCCGACCGAATCGCTGGCAAATAGGGACAAGGGTTGCGCTCGTTACGGGACTTAACCCAACATTTCACAACACGAGCTGACGACAGCCATGCAGCACCTGTCTGTGCGTTCCCGAAGGCACCAA
>NZ_JADOTW010000014.1 GCF_015645095.1 Halomonas sp. 328 | reverse complement strand
CAGAAACCACAAAGCCATTGATAATCAACGAATTATAAAAATAAGCGCGGTAAAAACATTTCGATCGGGCAAGAAGTTGCCTGAAAATCGGGTCATTTCTTGCCCGCGGGCAAGAAATGACCCGGTGATTCGTTACCACGGGGTTAAGGAAGGTTATCGGGGTTACGAAGATTCCCCGGACGCGCCCTGCCCTGTCGCCGCTCGATACGCTGCCCTTCCCTTCGCTTGCTCCTCCGCCTACGCCCCCCAGCTACGCCGCCTGCCCCGCCCCCGGGATGATCCCCGCCGCCCCGGGCGGGGCCACCATAGCCTCGACCCCATCTCGATCAACCAGGCTAAGGAATCGACCATGACGACCCAGCTCGGCAGGCAAGGCAGCGACTGGTGGCGCGGGGCGGTGATCTACCAGATCTACCCGCGCAGTTTCCAGGACACCAATGGCGACGGCATCGGCGACCTCAAGGGGGTCATCGAGCGCCTCGACTACATCGCCTCCCTGAATGTCGACGCCATCTGGCTGTCGCCCTTCTTCACCTCGCCGATGAAGGACTTCGGCTACGACATCAGCGACTACCGCGGCGTCGACCCCATGTTCGGCAGTCTCGAGGACTTCGACCGCCTGGTGGAGGCGGCCCATGCCCGGGGCCTACGCGTCACCATCGACCAGGTGCTCTCCCACACCTCGGACCAGCACCCCTGGTTCGCCGAGAGCCGCGCCAGCCGCGACAATCCCAAGGCCGACTGGTACGTCTGGGCCGATGCCCGTCCCGACGGCGCGCCGCCCACCAACTGGCAGTCGGTGTTCGGTGGCAGCGCCTGGCAGTGGGACACCCGCCGCTGCCAGTACTACCTGCACAACTTCCTGAGCAGCCAGCCGGACCTCAACTTCCGCAACCCGGCGGTGGTGGAGGCGATCCTCGGCGAGGTGCGCTTCTGGCTGGAGCGCGGCGTCGACGGTTTCCGCCTCGATGCGGTCAACTTCTGCACCCATGGCGAGTTGAAAGACAACCCGCCCCGGAAGGAGATCGTCGAGGGCTTTATCGGGGTACGGCCGGACAACCCCTACGGCTTCCAGCTCCACCACCACGACAAGACCCAGCCGGAGAACCTGGCCTTCCTGGAGAAGCTGCGCGCCCTGCTCGACGAGTACCCGGGCACCACCAGCGTCGGTGAGGTGGGCGACGACGACTCCCTGGGCGTGATGGCGGCGTACACCCAGGGCGGCAAGCGCCTGCATATGGCCTACTCCTTCGACCTGCTGGGGGAGCGCCACGACCCGGCCTTCCTGCGTGATACCCTCACCGAGATGGAGGCGCGCATCGGCGACGGCTGGCCCTGCTGGGCGCTGGGCAACCACGACGTGACCCGCTTGGCGACCCGCTGGAACGCCGAAGAGGATGCGGCGAAGCTGCGCCTCTACCTGGCCTTCCTGCTCACCCAGCGCGGCAGCGTCTGCCTCTACCAGGGCGAGGAGCTGGGCCTGCCGGAGGCGTCCCTGACCTTCGAGCAGCTCGTCGACCCCGCCGGCATCACCTTCTGGCCCGCCTACAAGGGCCGCGACGGTTGCCGCACGCCCCTACCCTGGGCGGCCCGGGCCGAGCAGGCCGGCTTCTCCGGCGGCGCGCCCTGGCTGCCGATTCCCGAGGCCCACCGGGCCCTGGCGGTGGATCGCCAGGAGGCGGACCCCGAGGCCCTGCTCCACGCCACCCGCGCCTTGCTGGCCTTCCGTCGCGGCCAGCCGGCGCTGGTCAAGGGCGAGGTGCACTATCACCCGATTCGTGACGAGGTGCTCTGCCTGGAACGCCACTACCAGGGCCAGCGCCTGCTGGTGGCCCTGAACTTCAGTGACCAGGCCCGCGAGCTGCCGGCGCCCCGGGCGGCCCAGGCGCTGGACGCCACCCCCGAGCTGGTCAACGGCACCTGGACCAACGGGCGGCTGCGCCTGCCCCCCTACGGCATCGCCATCGCCAGTTGTTCGACAGAGGAGGATCAGGCATGGGACGTTTGACGCTCAGCGGTATCGGCAAATCCTACGACGGGGTCGAGATCTCCCGGGATATCGACCTGACCATCGAGGATGGCGAGTTCGTGGTCTTCGTCGGCCCCTCCGGCTGCGGCAAGTCGACCCTGCTGCGCATGATCGCCGGGCTCGAGGAGATCACCCGGGGGGAGATGTGCCTGGACGGGGAACGCATCAACGAGGTGCCGCCCCAGGAGCGGGACATCGGCATGGTCTTCCAGTCCTATGCCCTCTACCCGCATATGACGGTGGCCGAGAACATGGCCTTCGGCCTCAAGCTGGCGCGCACCGACAAGGCGGAGATCCGCCGCCGGGTGGAACACGCCGCCGAGATGCTGCACCTCTCCACGCTGCTGGAGCGCAAGCCCAAGGACCTCTCCGGGGGCCAGCGCCAGCGGGTGGCCATCGGCCGCACCCTGGTCAAGGAGCCGGCGGTGTTCCTCTTCGACGAGCCCCTCTCCAACCTGGACGCCGCCCTGCGCGTCGATATGCGGGTGCAAATCGCCGAACTGCATGAGCGCCTGGGCGCCACCATGATCTATGTGACCCACGATCAGGTGGAGGCCATGACGCTCGCCGATCGCATCGTGCTGCTCTCCGGCGGGCGCATCGCCCAGGTCGGGGCGCCGCTCTCCCTCTACCACTTCCCCCAGACCCTGGAGGTGGCGGAGTTCATCGGCTCGCCGCGCATCAACACCCTGCCGGTGACGGTGCTCGACCCGGGCCCGCGCCATACCACGGTGCGCCTGCCCGGTGGCGAGAGCCTGGCGGTGGCGGTGGACGGCAGCGGCCTGAGCGCCGGCGACACCGCCACCCTGGGGGTGCGCGCCGAGGCCTTCGTCGACGAAACCCGGGCCGAGGCCCGCCTGCCGGCCCGCCTGCTGGTGGCCGAGCAACTGGGCTACGAGACCCTGGCCCACCTGGCGGTGGAAGGCGTCGAGGGCGCCCTGGTGCAGCGCCTGGATGGCCTGACCCACCTGGAACCCCACCAGCCGGTGACCCTGGGCCTGGCCGGGGAGCACTGTCATCTCTTCGACGCCAGCGGCCGCGCCTGCCCGCGCCAGACCACGGTGCCCGGGGTCAGCCGCTAGGCTCACCCCAGGCTGCAGAGCGCTCCACGACAGGGCCCCGGCAGGTTGCCGGGGCCCTGTGCGTTGAAGGCGATTATCGCTGCCACGGACATAAAAAAAGGCTCTTCGCACTCTGGCGTGAATGCCGCCGTGGGAGCGCGGATTCCGCGCGATATCGCCCGAAGGGCGATCCTGGCTGCGACCAGGGGCGACTTCGTCGCCCAATCGTTCGGCATAGCCAAACTCCCACGATAGCAAGCCGGAATCATCCATGTTGTGGCTTCACGCTGATCTGCGATGAACCTAAAAAAAGCCGGCGCAGGGCGCCGGCAAACGAGGAAACAGTAACGCGAGCGGGACGGGGTCGCTTACCACCAGGCCTCGGCCTGGAGGCCGAAGGTGAGGCCGGAGCCGTCGCCATCCTCGATGGCCTCGCTGGCGGCGTTGTAGGCATCGCCGTTCCAATCCGCATAGGTGACGAAGGCGCGTACCACCGGGCGCACGAAGGCGCCGCGGCCGGCACTCCACTGCTGGGCCAGGGTCAGCTTGGTAAGCCGTGCGCTGTCGCCGTCGCCCTGGGGCGAGACCCGATCATGGCCCAGTTCCAGGGCGGTGCTCTGGTAGTCGGACCAGTAGTAGGTGGGACGCACCCCCGCCGAGACCCAGGTCTGGCCATTGCCGTCATCCAGGTTGCGATCCTCGTAGATCAGCGCGTAGAGCATGTCGAGGTTCGGCGCCAGGCTCACCAGGCCGTGGTTGATCAGCCGCAGCATATCGCCCTCGGGGGCGTCGGAGGCGGAATTGACACGCCCGAAGCCGCCGATCATGCCGTCGGTGGCGTACTGCACCACCGCCTTGTTGAAGCCGCCGAACCAGTCCCCCTGGGTATGCTCGAGGGTCAGCATATGGCCGTCCCGGGACTCCGCCCCGGCGCGCCGCTGCTCGCTGGTCAGCCGTGCCGAGCCGTAGTCGTAGCCCAGCTCCAGGCTGCCGCCGGGATTGGTCTCCAGCCCCGCCAGGCGAATATCGAAGATATCGTTGGCCAGGTTGTTGCGCTCGCCGCCGGGGAAGGCCTCGTCGCTGCTGCCGTTGCGCAGCCAGGCCAGGCTCAGCCGCCCTACCCCCAGGTCGATGTTCTCGATACCGCCACCGGGCCCGGAGACGTCCCAGTAGTAGTAGTCGTTCATGTGGATATCGTGGCGCTGGTAGAAGCGCTTGCCGGCCCAGACGGTGGCTTCGGGCAGCGACTCGATCACCCCGGTGGCCTGCACATTGGCCTCGCGGAAGGCCAGGTGGGTGTCGTCGTCGTTGACGCTTTCCCAATCGTTGCGCTGCTGGGAGGCGTAGGCCACCCGGCTCTCGAAACGGAAGCGGGTATCCGCCTCCTCGTAGAGGGTGGAGCCGAAGCCGAGCTCGGCGTAGGTGTCGCACTCGTTGCCGAGGCGATACTTGGCACCGGCACCCCGGGCCTGGAAGCAGGCCTGGTCGCCGCCACCGGAGGTGCCGCCGATACCGGAGCGGGCATAGCCACTGAAGTCGAGGGAGGCCGCCTGGGCGGTGCCGGCCAGGCCCAGGGCCACGGCGCTGGCGAGGGCGGTGCGCAGGGGCAGACGGGAGACGTGAGCGATGGGGAGACGTTTCATCCTAACCTCGTTGTTGTTATGGCGAAGAAGTTGCCAATGGAGCACGGCGACGGCGGTCGCCGAGTCTCGACTATCTCGCAGCACCGACGCCTTGCCGTCCTCCTCCCCCCACGCCCGGGAGGCGGGGGCGGGGGGCGTAGTTCCCCCGCCCCTCCTCCCCCGCCCTCCTGCGGCGCCGGCATAAAAAAACCCCGGCGAGCGCCGGGGTCGAAGCGGAGGAGAGATAAACCATCTCGTTAGCCTTTTACGCCACCGGCGGGGTTGGGTAAGCCCGCCGATGGACCAGCACGACAACAACATTCGGGGGCTCGATTAGCCTTTCACGCCACCGGCGGGGTTGGGTAAGCCCGCCGATGGACCAGCACGACAACAACATTCGGGGGCTCGATTAGCCTTTCACGCCACCGGCGGTGAGGCCACCGACGATCCAGCGCTGGCAGAGCAGGAACATCAGGGTGATGGGCAGGCCGGACAAGACCGCCGCGGCGGCGAAGTTGCCCCAGCGCTGGTTGTGGTCGGCCAGGTACTGCTGGGCCCCCACGGCGAGCGTCAGCTTGTGCTCGTCGACCAGCAGCACCGAGGCCATGGGGTACTCCATGATGCTCATCACGAAGGCGAGGATGAACACCACCATCAGGATCGGTACCGAGAGCGGCAGCAGGATGTAGCGGAACGCCTGCCAGGTGCTGGCACCGTCGACCATGGCGGCCTCCTCCAGCGAGCCGTCGATGGACTCGAAGTAGCCCTTGATGGTCCAGATATGCAGGGCCACGGCGCCCAAAGAGGCGACGATCAGCGAGCCGTGGGTGTTGATGCCGAGCGCCGGCACCAGCTGGCCCAGGCGGTCGAAGAGCGCATAGAGGGCCACCAGCGACAGCACCGCCGGAAACATCTGGAAGATCAGCATGCCCTTGAGGATCGGCGCCTTGCCCTTGAAGCGCATGCGCGCGAAGGCGTAGGCGCTGGTGGTGGAGAGCAGCACGATCAGCAGCGACGAGACCACCGCCACCTTCACCGAGTTCCACAGCCACAGCAGCACCGGGAAGGGCGGCTGGATCACGCTGCCGTCGGCGCGCTCCCAGGGGATGCCGAAGGCCAGCGCCCAGTGCTCCAGGGAGAAGCGCTCGGGGATCAGGCTGCCGGTGGCGAAGTTGCCCTCGCGGAAGGAGATCGAGATCACCAGCAACAGCGGGAAGACGACCAGGCTGACGAGGCCGATCAGCAGCAGGTGGGCGCCCAGCCGGCGGGCGCGGATCGAGCGGGGTTGGACCATGGCCATGGCGATAGCTCCTTTGACCGTGTGAATCAGACCTTGACCTTGGAAAGCCGCAGATTGAGCCAGGAGAGGCCCGCGACCAGCAGGAAGATCAGGGTGGCGATGGCCGCCGCCAGGCCGAAGTTCTGGCCGGCATCCTGGAAGGCGATGCGGTAGGTGTAGCTGACCAGCAGGTCGGTGGTGCCCGCCGGGGTGCTGGCGCCGAGGATGTCCGGGTTGCCGCCGGTGAGCAAGGCAATCAAGACGAAGTTATTGAAATTGAAGGCGAAGGCGGCGATCAGCAGGGGCGTCAGCGGCTTGAGGATCAGCGGCAGGGTGATGCGCCACAGGTTGGTCAGGGGGCCGCCGCCATCCACCGCCGAGGCTTCAAAGAGGTCGCGGGGAATCGACTGGATCAGCCCCATGCACAGCAGCAGCATATAGGGGTAGCCGAGCCAGGTATTGACGATCAGCAGCATGCTGCGCGCCAGCCAGGGATCGGTGAACCACTCGGGACGGATGCCGAACAGCGTCTCGAGGATCATGTTCACCTCACCGAAGTGCTGGTTGAACATGCCCTTGAAGATCAGGATCGAGATAAAGGCCGGTACCGCATAGGGCAGGATCAGCAGGGTGCGGTAGATCGCCTTGCCCCTGAGCTGGTCCCACTGCAGCAGGGAGGCCAGCACGAACCCCACCGCCAGGGTGAACACCACGGTGAGCCCGGCGAAGACGAAGGTCCAGACGAAGATCTGCAGGAAGGGCCCGCGGATATCCGGGTCGGTGAAGATCTGGGTGTAGTTGTCCAGGCCCACGGCGACGGGCCATCCCGGGGTGATGCGCTCGCCATCGTCGGTGACGAAGAAGCCGATCGCCGGGTCCGGGGTCAGCACCCGGTCGTCGCGACGATCATAGAGGCTGCCGTCGTCCCGAGCCTCATAGCGGTCGAGGATGGGCGCGTAGTGACGCAGCCCCGCCATGCGCAGCTCCGGCCCCTCGGGGGTCAGCAGGGTCAGGCCCTGGAGCAGGCTGCGGGCGGCGATCACCTCGCGCATCGGCAACGGCTCGCCGCTGGGGGGGCGGTCTGCCGCCTGCAGGCCCACCCGGCGCGGCTCGGGATTGTCCAGGTTGAGGGGCGGCGTGACGAAGCCCTGGCTCGCCTCGGGAAGGTCATCCTCGGGCGTCAGGTCGCCGCCGTGCAAATAGAGGCGGGCCCGTTCGCCGTCGCGGTAGAGGGCGAAATCGAAGGCGGCGCCCTCGGCCTGGAAGGTGCGCGAGAGCAGTTGATCGCGCACCCGCTCCTCGCTGAGCAGGTTGCTGGAGCTGTAGTTGCTGAAGCTGATACCGATGGTGTAGAGCAGCGGGAAGATCACGAAGACCCCGAGCCCCGCCACCGCAGGAAAGATGTAGCGGTGGCTCATCAGGCTGCGCTTGGTGAAGACCACCGCCAGCGAGCTGCCGAGCACCAGGAACAGCAGGGCGAACATCCACTGGCCGTTGAGATGGAAGGCCAGCACCAGCCACAGCAGGGAGACGACCAGGGTGGCGACCAGGGCACGGCCGGCCCAGCGGCCATAGCGTTCGGTGGGGTGGCGCGAGCGGTGCCGGGGCAGGCCGCGGGAAGCGTTGGTGGTGTACATGGGCATGACCTGTGAAACGAGCCTGCAGGACCGCCGGCGGATAACCGCCGGCGGCGCGTGGCGTGGGGGAAGTGCTTACTGGCGCATGCGGCGAGCCGCGGCGTCCAGCGCTTCCTGGGGCGACTGGCGACCGCTGCCGATGTTCTGCAGGGCCGGTTCCATGGCGGCCCAGAAGGCGCCCATCTCGGGGATGTTGGGCATCGGCAGGCCGATCTCCGCATTGGCCAGGGTGGCGGCGATATTGGGGTCCTCCGCCAGCTCCCGCTGGTAGGCCATATGGGCCACGGCGCCCAGGGAGGCGTCGCCGTTGAAGGTGCGCAGCCCCTCCTCGGAGAGCAGGTAGTTCTCGAGGAATTCGGTGGCCAGGAAGTCGTTGGGCGAGGCGGAGTTGATCATCGCCGTCATCACCCCGAACAGCGGTCGGGCACGCTCGTCACCCACCCGGGGCAGCAGGGCCACGCCGAAGTCGATGCCACTCTGGCGCAGGTTGTTCCAGGCCCAGGGGCCGCTGATCATGGTGGCCACCTCGCCACGATTGAAGCGGGTGTCCATCAGGTTGTAGTCGGTGCCGCGGGGCAGCACGCCGCTGTCGATCAGCTCGGCGAGCAGCTCGGCGCCCTGGAGGGCCCCGGCATTGTTGACGCCGATATCCTCGACATCGAAGCCCTCGGCGGTGAGGCGGAAGGGGTAGCCACCGTTGGCGGCCAGCAGGGTCCAGCCGTAGTAGGGCTCGGCGTAGTCGAAGAGGATCGCCTTCTTGCCCTCGGCGGCGAGTTCGGCATCCAGCGCCATCAGCTCGGCGAAGCTCTCCGGCGGGGTCTCCACCAGCGCCTTGTTGTAGATCAGCCCCAGCGACTCCACCGAGATGGGGTAGCCGTAGGTCTCGCCGTTCCACTGGGTGGCCTGCCAGGTGAAGTCGAAGTAGCGGTCGCGAAAGTCGCTGGACGGGGCGATCGGGCGGAGCAGGCCGCTCTGGGCCCATTCGCCCAGGCGGTCGTGGGCCCAGATCACGATATCCGGCCCCTGGCCACTGCCGGCGGCCTGCTGGTAGCGGTCGGTGAGGTTATCGGGGTGGACGATCTCGATGGCGATGCCGGTGTCGGCGGTGAAGCGCTCGGCCACCTCGCGGACGCCCTCGGGGCCCTTGTTGTCGCCCATCCAGATGGTCAGGCGGTCGTCGTCGAAGGCCAGGGCCTGGGCGCTCAGCCCCAGGGTGCCGGCGGCCAGCAGCGGGAGCAGGGTTCGGCGTGTCATGCTCATGGGTGTCATGCCCCTTGATTGTTATGGGTGAGTCCTGATGGGTCGCGGCAAAAACGCGATAAACCCGACAGGCTCCTAGCCTCGCCGCTGGGCGACAAGCCCGCCTCCTCCCCCCGGGAGGAGGAGGCGGCGTATCCGGGGGGCGTAGTGGCCGGCGCCCCGGCCGACCCCGGGAGGAGGTCACGCCGGGGCCCGGGGCCTAGCATGGGCGGGGCAGCTCTCAACAATCACAAGACGAGGATGCCATGAAGCCTACCCCCACCTCCCTGGCCCTGAAGGCCCTGCCCCTCGGCCTGGCCCTGAGCCTGGCGGCCACCGCCCAGGCCGCCCCCCTGGGCGATGCCACCCGGCTCGGCAGCGAGACCCCGCTGATCGTTCATCTCTTCGAGTGGCGCTGGGACGATATCGCCGCCGAATGCGAGACCCACCTCGGCCCGGCCGGCATCGACGCCGTCCAGGTCTCGCCGCCCAACGAGCATATCGCCCTGGAGGGCGTCGAGGGCGCCTGGTGGGCTCGCTACCAGCCGGTGAGCCATGACCTCCACTCCCGCAGCGGCGATCGCGAGGCCTTCGTGGAGATGGTCGAGCGTTGCGAGGCCGCCGGCGTGGGCATCCTGGTGGATGCGGTGATCAACCATATGGCCGGCATCGGCGAGGGCGTCGGTATCGCCGGTACCGCCTATGCGCCCTTCCGCTATGGCGAGCTGTTCACCCGCGACGCGGACTTCAACCACTGTGGTCGCCACGGCGACGACCAGATCCGCGACTACCAGGACCGCTACGAGGTCCAGCACTGCCACCTGCTGGGCCTGGCCGACCTGGCCACCGGCCGCGAGGCGGTACAGGCGCAACTCGCCGACTACCTGCAGGGCCTGCTCGACCTGGGGGTGGCGGGCTTTCGTATCGACGCCGCCAAGCATATGCCGGCGGACGATATCGGCGCGATCCTGGCACGCCTCGAGGGCCATCCCTACGTCTTCCAGGAGGTGATCGACCCGGGCCACGAACCGATCAAGGCCACCGAGTACCTGGCCAATGCCGCGGTGACCGAGTTCGGCTATCCCCATCGCCTGGCCACCGCCATCGCCGGCGGCGACCTGGCCGACCTGGCCCGGATCGGTGCCGACGAAGCCTGGCTGCCCAGCGAACGGGCCCTGGTGTTCGTCGACAACCACGACAACCAGCGCGGCCATGTGGGTGGCGGCGTACTGATGCACCGCGACGACCACTACGCCCTGGGGCTCACCTTCATGCTGGCCTGGCCCTACGGCACCCCCAAGCTGATGTCGAGCTACACCTTCGAGCATGGCGACCAGGGCCCGCCCTCGGTGGCCGAGGAGGGCTGGCAGACCCTGCCGGTGCATGGCGAGGCGGGGCTCGGCTGCCTGGCCGAAGGCGCCTACGACGATCACGGCTGGGTCTGCGAGCATCGCTGGCCGCTGGTCACCGAGATGGTGGCCTTCCGCCAGGCCATGGGCGAGGCCCCGGTCACCCACTGGCAGCAGGCGGGGGCGTCGCGCATCGCCTTCGCCCGCGGCGAACGCGGCTTCGTGGCCCTGAACCGCGACCCCGAGGCATGGCGCGCGACCCTGGCCACCGGCCTGCCCGCCGGCGACTACTGCAACCTGCTGGACGACTGCGCCACCCGGGTCAGGGTGGCGGCGGATGGCCGGGCCGAGGTCGAGGTCCCAGCGAATGCTGCCCTGGCCTTGAGCCTGACGCGTCCCGCTCCCTGAGGCGGCCGGCAGGGTGACGCCCGGAGCTTCTATGCTGTAGGTACTGCAACCCGATCGATACCGCCCCGGCGGAGATCCCGGGCCGGGGCGGCTCACCAGGGGGAAGTACCGTGATCCGCGTGGAAGGCGTGACCAAGCTGTTCGGTCCCGATCCGGCGTCGGCCCTGGCCCGGCTCGAAGCGGGCCAGGGCAAGGCCGAACTGCAGGCCGAGAGCGGCCATGTGCTGGGCGTCAACGACGTCAGCTTCGCCCTGGAGCCCGGCGAGGTGTTCGTCATCATGGGGCTCTCCGGCAGCGGCAAGTCGACCCTGATCCGTTGCATCAATCGCCTGATCGAGCCCACCGCCGGGCGCATCTTCCTGGAGGACCCGGAGACGGGATGCGAAGAGATCACCGGCGCCTCCCCCGAACGGCTGCGATACCTGCGCCGCCGCCATCTGAGCATGGTCTTCCAGCACTTCGCCCTCTTCCCCCATCGCTCGGTGCGTTCCAACGTGGCCTATGGCCTGGAGATCCAGGGGGTGGCGGCCGCCGAGCGACTGCGCCGCGCCCAGGAGGTGCTGGCGATGGTCGGCCTGGGCGACTGGGGCGATGCCTATCCCCAGACCCTCTCCGGCGGCATGCAGCAGCGGGTCGGGCTGGCCCGGGCCCTGGCCACCGAGGCCCGGGTGCTGCTGATGGACGAACCCTTCTCGGCCCTGGATCCGCTGATCAAGGTCACCATGCAGCAGGAGCTGAAGAAGCTGCAGGCGCGGCTGGGGCGCACCATCCTCTTTATCACCCACGACCTGGACGAGGCGATGCGTCTGGGGGATCGCATCGCCATCATGGAGGACGGCGCCATCGTCCAGTTGGGCACCCCGGAACAGATCCTGGTCAATCCGCGCACCGACTACGTGGCGCGCTTCGTCGAGCACGCCGACCCCACCGCGGTGATCACCGCCGGCACCATCGCCCTGCCCCTCGCCGATGATGCCTTCAGCCCCCAGGGCGAGCGGCAGGGGCTACGCCTGCTGGGACACCGCGACCACCCGACGCTGAGCCTGGGATTGGACGAGGCGGGGCACCTGCGCGGCGCCTGGCGGAGAGACCACCCCCTGCCCCTGGACGAGCTGGAGAGGGCCCTGGAGACACCCCCACCCGACCGCCCCCGGGACGACCTGCTGCTGAGCTGCTCTCGGGAGGAGGTACTGCGTCGGGTGCTGCGCGGCCGATTACACAGCAGCCTGCCGCTGCTGGTCACCGGGCCCCAGGGCCAGTTGCAGGGGCTGATCGACGAGCCCCAGTTGATCCATGGCATCCTGGAGAAGCGCGGCCCCCGCGTCGAGGAGGCGACCGCATGAACGAGCTGATGGAGTTCCTGCGCCTGCTGATCACCGACCCCTTCGGCCTCTTCGAGGCCCTGCCGGTGCGCCAGTGGATCACCGAGGCGGTGAACTGGGTGGTAGCCAACTTCCGCGGCTTCTTCCGCGGCTATGTGAGCCCGCCGGTGCAGACGGTGATGCAGACCACCCAATGGGCCCTGGGCAGCCTGCCCCCCGGCCTCTTCCTGATCGGCATCTTCCTGATCGGCTGGCGGGCGGCCTCCTGGCGGGTCGGTCTCTTCGCCTTCGTGGCCTTCGCCCTGGTGGGCGTCATGGGGGTCTGGGATGCCCTGATCGTGACCCTCTCCCTGGTGGTCACCGCGGTGCTGTTCTGCGTGCTGATCGGCCTGCCCCTGGGCATCCTCTGCTCCCGCAGCGACCGCGTCGCCACCCTGATGCGCCCGCTGCTGGACATCATGCAGACCACGCCGCCCTTCGTGTACCTGGTGCCGGCGGTGATGCTGTTCAGCATCGGCAATGTGCCGGGACTGATCGCCACCATCATCTTCGCCATGCCGCCGATGATCCGCCTCACCAACCTGGGCATCCGCCAGGTCAGCCAGGAGTATATCGAGGCCGCCGAGGCCTTCGGCTCCACGCCTCGCCAGACCCTCTGGAAGGTGCAGTTTCCACTGGCCCTGCCAACCATCATGGCGGGGCTCAACCAGACCATCATGCTGTCGCTGTCGATGGTGGTGATCGCCGCCATCATCGGCGCCGGCGGCCTCGGTCTCGAGGTCTACGCCGGCCTGGAGCGACTCAATATCGGCCAGGCCTTCGTCGGCGGCATCGGTATCGTGCTGCTGGCCATGGTGCTGGACCGTATCACCCAAGGCCTGGGCGACAAGGCGCCGGGCCGGGCGCCCGACGAGCGCCCCTGATCGTCAGAGGAGGTGTGTCATGAAAGACGTCATCCATCGAGCTCGCCCCCTGAAGTGGGCCCTGCTGGCCGCCGCCGCGGCCTATGCCCTCACCGCCACCGACAACGCCGCCGCCGAGACGCCCGGGGCGGGCGTCAGCGTGCAGCCGGCGGTGGCCACCTGGACCTCGGCGGTACCGGTGAGCTGGGTCTTCGTCGAGCTGCTGGAGGAACTCGGCTACGAGGTGCGCTCGCCCATCGCCCTCTCCAACCCGGTGGCCTACCTGGCGATCACCGAGGGCGACGCCCACTACTGGCCCAATGGCTGGTTCCCCCTCCACGACCCGCAGCTGCCCGACGGCTTCCACGACGCCGCCACCCTCTTCGAGGCCCACTGCGCCGCCTGCGGCATCCAGGGCTACCTGGTGGACAGCGCCTCCGTGGAGGCCTTCGGCATCACCGGCATCGATGACTTCACCCGCGACGAGGTGAAGGCCGCCTTCGACGCCACCGGCGACGGCAAGGCGGACCTCTTCGGCTGTCCCCCGGGCTGGGGCTGCCACGAGGGCATCAACGCCATGCTCGATACCTTCGAACTGCACGAGCATATCAACCATGTGGACGCGGGCTACGCCGCCAACTTCGCCGAAGTGCTGTCGCGGATCCAGAGCGGCGAACCGGCCCTCTACTACACCTGGGGCCCCAGTGCCTGGCTGCTGGCCCTGACGCCCGGCGGGGAGGTGAGGTGGATCAATGCCCCGGGCATCGTCGGCGACGAGGCGGAGCGCGCCGAGGGCGTGACCGGGGCGGTGAGCGACCCCATCGAGATGGGGTTCGTGGCCGCCGATATCCGCGTGGCCGCCAATAACGCCTTCCTCGAGGCCAACCCCGCCGCCGCCGAGCTGTTCCGCCAGGTACGCCTGCCGCTGGCCTGGATCAGCGAAGTGGACAGCGCCATGGGCGAGCAGGAGCTCACCGACGACCAGGTACGGCCCCTGGCGATGGAGTGGATCGAGGCCAACCGCGAACTCGTGGATACCTGGCTGGAGGCCGCCCGGGCCGCGGCCGAATGACCTAGGAAGAAACGGGGCAGGCCTCGCTGCGGGCGATGCCCCGCAGCAGCCGGCCCAGGACATCGGAGCCGGTGAGGATGCGCTTCTCCTCGCCCCACAGCAGGATGACGTCCTCGTCGAGGACGTCATCCTCGCGATGCAGGGGACGCACCCGGAAGCGCTGCAGCACTTCCCCCAGGGGGGTGGCCGAATCGCGCACCACGATGGGCCGATGGCAGAAGGCCAGGGGCAGGAACGCCTCCTCCGCGAAGAGCGCCGCCCGCAGCAGGGCGTCCACGTCCACCACCAGGCGCGGCTCGCCGGCCTCGTCCACCAGCACGGCACGGCGCTTGCCGCTGGCCTGCAGGCGGCGCAGGAAGGGATCGTGACGGGTACGCTCGATGGCGGGAAAGACGGGCCAGGGCCCGGCGAAGGGCAACTCGATCAGGCTCTCCGGGGCCAGGGGTTCCCCCTCGCGAGCCAGGGGCACATCGTCCAGGGTCAGGAAGTTCATGGCGCCGCGCCCCTCCACCCGGTCGATCTCGGTATCGCCGGACTCCATGTGCAGGCGGATCAGCTGATGCAGGTCGCGCTCCTTGAAGTAGGGAATCGCCTCCGGCCCCAGCCAGCGATCCAGCACCCAGGCGGTGGGTCGCGCCACCGGCCACAGCAGCCACTGATAGCAGCGGATCATCGGCGCCAGCCGCGACGCCATGGGCAGGGCATGGCGCGAGAAGAAGGCCTGGGGCAGGATCTCGGCACACAGGGTGATCACCACGGTGGAGAAGAAGAAGGCGCCCAGGGCCCCCAGCACGGAACCGGAGAGCAGCGCCAGCAGCACATTGACCGCCACGTTCCCCCACAGGATGGTGACCAGCAGGAAGTTGGCGTCCTGGCGCAGGCGCTGTACCCGCTGGGCCCGGGGGTTGCCCTTGCGCGCCTCCAGTTCCAGCTCCAGCTTGCCGATGGTGAAGAAGGCCAGGTTGAGCCCCGAGAAGAGCGCCGACTGCAGCAGGCAGAGGAGGATGCCCAGCCAGAGCAGCAGGCTCATCACTCCCACCTCAGGGGACCGACATCACCGGCCTCGCCGCGGGGCGTCTCCAGTTCCAGCCGCGCCCGCTCCACCAGGGACTCCGGTAGCTCCCGCTTCACCGCCACCCCCAGCTCGGCGAAGTCGGCGGCCTGCTTGACCAGGTTGCCCTTGCCATTGACCAGCTGCCCCAGGGCCTGGTCGTAGCTGCCGCGGGCGCCATCCAGCTTGCGCCCCACCTCCTCCATGCTGACCAGGAAGGTACGCAGCTTGGCATGGAAGCGCTCGGCGCGACCGGCCAGCTCGGCGCTGTGCCGGCTCTGGTCCTCGAAGCGCCATAGCTGGCGGACGATGTTCAGGCTGGTCAGCAGGGTGGTGGGGGTGGCCACCAGAACGTTCTTCTCCAGGGCTTGCTGGAAGAGGGTCTCGTCGGCCTTGAGGGCCTCCACATAGGCGGACTCCACCGGCACGAACATCACCACCACCTCCGGGGAGTTGAGCCCCGGCAGGTCGTAGTAGTGGCGCTCGGCCAGCTCGTCGATGCGCGCCGCCATGGCCCGGCAGTGCTCCGCCAGGGCCGCCTGGCGCTCCGCCTCCGACTCGGCGTTGACGTAGCGCACATAGGCGACCAGGGAGGTCTTGGCATCGATCACCAGGTGGCGGCCCTGGGGCAGGTAGACGATGGCGTCCGGGCGCCGCCGCCCCGCCTCGGTGGCGATGCTCACCTCGCGGCGATAGTCCTTGCCCAGGCGCAGGCCAGAACCATCGAGGACGTTCTCCAGCATCAGCTCGCCCCAGTTGCCCTGGACCTTCTTCTGCCCCTGGAGGGCCTGGGTCAGGCGCTGGGCCTGATCGGTGATCTCCCGGTTGAGGGCCTGCAACTGCTGCAGCTCGGTGCGCAGCTGGATGCGCTGCTCGCTCTCCTGGCGCTGGATGCTGGCCACCTGGTCGCGGAAGCCCTTCATCTCGCTGTGCAGCGGCTGCAGGAGGCCCTGGATGCGCTGCTGGGAAAGCTCGCCGAAGGCTCGCCCCTTGCGCTCCAGCACCTCGTTGGCCAGGGCCTCGAACTCCTGGGTCAGCTGGCTGCGGCTCTCCCGGAGCAGGGCCAGTTGCTCCTGGAAGTGCTGCTCCTTGAGGGCCAGGTGCTCGGTGAGACGCTCGCGCTCCTGGCGCAGCTCCTGCTCGCCCTGCTGGGCGCGGGCCAGGCGGGTCTCGAGGCCCTGCTGGGCCTCGCGAGCCTGGGCCAGGGCTTCCCGGGCGGCATCCCGCTGCGCCTCGAGACGCGCCTGGGTCTCCCGAGCCGTGCCCTGGCGGCGTGCCGCGACCCACCCGGCCAGGCCGGCCGCCAGCAGGGCCCCGAACAGGCCCGCCAAGAGGCTCGAGAGCAGGGGATCGGAGGTCATCGCAGCATCCTTATCGTGAGGTTCCCGCCCCATGGTAGGCGAGGCGCCGCCGCTCGGGAATGGCCAGGCGTTGAAGCCCTCCCGCCGCGAACCTGCAATACTTGAGCAACTACCCCCTTCCGGCCCGGAGACTCCCTATGCGCCGCCACGCCTCTGCCCTGTTCGCCCTGCTCTGCGCCCTGTGGCTCGCCGGCTGCACGGTCAATACCTTCCCCGACGGCAGCCGCGAGACCCTCTGGGGCGTGCCGGAAGGCGACGAGCCCCCGACTCGCCAGGAACGCCAGGAGCTGTAACCCCCTGCAACGCCAAGGGCCCCGCCTCGAGTCTCGAGGCGGGGCCCTTGCATTGAGCGGCGGGCGATCAGGCCTGCTGGAAGGGGTAGACGCTGCCGATGGCGAGCAGTTGGGTCAGCTCGTCCAGGGCGGTCAGGGTCTCCTCGGCCAGCCGCGGGTCGGCCAGGTCTTCCGGGGCCAGGCGATCCCGGTAGTGGCGCTCGACCCAGGCGGTCAGGTCGCCGTGCAGGCCATCATCGAGCAGCACCCGGCCGCTCAGGGCGGCGCGTTCCGCCTCGGAGAGGGCGACCCGCAGGCGCAGGCAGGCGGGGCCGCCGCCGTTGCGCATGCTCTGCTTGACGTCCTTGACCAGCACCTCGTTGATCGGGTTGGGGCCGGCGATCAGCAGGTCCTGGATGGTGCGCCACACCGCCTCGTTTTCCTGGCACTCGCCGGGCACCACCAGGGTCATGGAGCCGTCCGGGTTGGAGAGCAGCTGGGAGTTGAAGAGGTAGGAGGCCACCGCGTCCTCCATGCTCACCGCCTCCTTGGGCACCCGCACCGGGATCAGCGGGGTCGCCATCTTGGCGCGCAGCTCGTCGAGGGTGCCCTGCTCGTCGAGGAAGGCCATCTCGTGATAGAGCAGCACCGGGCCGTTGCCCACCGCGATCACGTCGTTATGGAAGACGCCGGCATCGATGGCGTCCGGGTGTTGCTGGGCGAACACCGTCTGGGCCTCGCTCAGGCCGTGCTGGCGGGCCACCGCCTGACTCGCCTCCAGGGTCTGGCGGGCCGGGTAGCGCTTGGGCTCGATGCCCTCGCCGAAGGCCCGGCGGCCGTAGACGAAGAGGTGCACCCCGGGTTCGCCGTGGCTGGCGCCCAGGCGGGTGTGGTTGGCCGCGCCCTCGTCGGAGAAGGCCGGGGTGGCCGGCAGCACCGGATGGTGGGCGAAGTGGGCCTCGTCCTTGAAGATGGCCGCCAGCACCCGGCCGGTGGTCTCCGGCTCCAGGTAGCGATGGAAGCTGGACTGCAGGTTGGCCGGGGTGAAGTGCACCCGGCCGTCCGGGGCATCGACGCTGGGGGTCACGGTGCCGGCATTGGCGGTCCACATGCTGGAGGCGGAACACACCGCCCGCAGCAACTGGGGCGCCTCCTTGGCGGCCCGGGCCAGCACCTCGCGGGTGCTGCCGGTGAAGCCCAGAGCCCGCAGGGCGCCCAGGTCGGGACGCTGCTGGGGCGGGAGCACGCCCTGGGCGTAACCCGCGTCCATCAGCGACTTCATCTTGCCCAGGCCCTGGAGGGCCCCTTCCCGGGGGTTGGAGACCAGGCCGCCATGGGACATGGAGGCCACGTTGCCATGGGCCAGGCCGGAGTAGTTGTGGGTCGGCCCCACCAGGCCATCGAAATTGACTTCAAGCACGCTCACAGCGAAACCCCCGGCGGCAGTGAATCGGGCAGCGCCAGGTCGTCGGCCTCCACCGAGGCCACCGGATAGGCGCAGTAGTCGGCGGTGCCAATACGAGAGCGCGCTGGCAGCGCCTTGATGGCAGCAGGGATCAAGCAGCGACTCATAGACTCACCCCCGGCGGAAGAGAATCGGGCAGCGCCAGGTCGTCGGCCTCCACCGAGGCCACCGGATAGGCGCAGTAGTCGGCGGCATAGTAGGCGCTCGGGCGGTGGTTGCCGCTGTCGCCGACGCCACCGAAGGGGGCGTCGCCGGAGGCGCCGGTGGTCTGGCGGTTCCAGTTGACGATGCCGGCGCGAATACGCAGCAGGAAATCGTCCCAGTCGGCGCGCTCGCCGCCGATCAGGCCGGCGGAGAGGCCGTAGCGGGTGTCGTTGGCCAGGCGCAGGGCCTCGTCCCAGTCCCGATAGCGATACACCTTGAGCAGCGGGCCGAAGTGCTCCTCGTCGGGCACCGGCAGGCCGGTGACATCGATCAGCGCCGGGCTCAGCAGGCTGGTGTCCTCCTCCAGGCGCTGCATGCGCGAGAGCACGGTGCCGCCCAGGGCCTCGAGCTCGTCCTGGGCCTTGAGCAGGCCGTCGGCGGCGGCCACGCTGACCAGACCGCCGTAGAAGGGGGCGGGCTCGCTGAACTGGCCGGCCACCCGCAGCTTGTCGATGGCCGAGACCAGGGCCTCGATCAGGCGATCACCCACCTCGCCCTCGGGCACCATCAGGCGCCGGGCGCAGGTGCAGCGCTGGCCGCCGGAGAGGAAGGCGGACTGCAGGATGGTCAGCACGGCGGCGTCCTGATCCGGCACGTCCTTGATCACCAGCGGGTTGTTGCCGCCCAGCTCCAGGGCGAGGATCTTGTCCAGCTGGCCGGCGAACTGCTTGTGCAGCAGCCCCCCCACCTTGGCGCTGCCGGTGAACAGCAGGCCGTCGATATCCGGGGCCGAGGCCAGGGCCTGGCCCACCGGGGCCGCGCCCTGTACCAGGTTGATGACGCCGTCGGGCAGGCCCGCCTCGCGCCAGCACTGCAGGGCCAGGTCGGCGGTCAGCGGGGTCTGCTCGCTGGGCTTGAAGACCACGGTATTGCCGGCCAGCAGCGCCGGCACCATGTGCCCGTTGGGCAGGTGGCCGGGGAAGTTGTAGGGGCCGAAGACCGCCATCACCCCGTGGGGCCGGTGGCGTAGCACCGCCTTGGCGTCGCCCAGGTCGCGGGCGCGCTCGCCGGTGCGCTCCTCGTAGGCGCGAATCGACAGGGCCACCTTGCCGATCATCGCCCCCACCTCGGTACGTGCCTCCCAGAGCGGCTTGCCGGTCTCACCGGCGATGGCCGTGGCCAGGGCTTCCCGGTGACGCTCCAGCACCTCGCGGAAGCGCTCCACCAGCGCCTGACGCTCGGCGAAGGGGGTCTGGGCCCAGGCCGGGAAGGCGGCGCGGGCGGCGGCCACCGCCGCCTCCACCTGGGTGGGGCTGGCACAGCGGCCCGTCCAGAGCGTCTGGCCGGATACCGGGTCGGTCTTGGCAAGCGCCTCCGCGTCGCCGTCGACCCAGGTGCCGCCGATCAACTGTTGCTGCTTGGCCTGCATGCGTTTCTCCTAAGTCTCGAGTAAGCGGAGGGAATCGCCCGCGCCGACACCCAGTCGACGCGACTCCTCCTCGGTCAATACGATGACATCGTCGGCGTTGGGGCCGCGGCCCACCCAGCCGGCGCGGAAGTCCAGCATGGAGGTGCTGGAGGCGAGCCAGCCGGGGCGCTCGCTGCTCTCGGCCCGGGCGACCACTTCCACCTGACAGAGTCGCGAGTTACGCACCGCGCGCACGTCATCCAGGTAGGCCTCCACGGTGGGGCCGCCGTCGAAGATGTCGATATAGCCTTCCCAGCGCAGCCCTTCCTTCTTGAGCATCTCCAGGGCCGGGCGGGTGTGCTCGTGAACCTGGCCGATGCAGTCCCGGGCCTCCTCGCTGAGGAAGGGGGTGTAGATGGGGAACTTGGGCATCAGCTCGCCGATAAAGCTCTTCTGCCCCAGGCCGGTGAGGCGATCCGCCTCGTTGAAGTCCATGGGGAAGAAGTGGCTGCCCAGGCACTGCCAGAAGGGGCTGATGCCGTTCTCGTCGAAGCGCCCGCGCATCTCCGCCAGCACCTTGTCCGGGAAGCGGTCGCGGAACTGCGCCATGAACAGCCAGCGCGCCTTGGAGAGCAGGGTGCCGTTGCGATCCTTGCGGTACTCGGGGCGCAGGAACAGCGAACAGACCTCGGCGTCGCCGGTGTGATCGGAGCTCAGGAAGAGCGTATCGATGGTGCGGTGCAGGTCGAGCTGCACCGAGGAGTGGGCCAGGGTCCCCAACCGGTAGTTGTAGAAGGGGGCATCGTGGCCCACCTGGCCGACCACCGCGCAGCAACCGGCCAGCTCGCCGCTCGCCTCGTCCTCGAGGACGAAGAAGTAGAGGCGGTCGTCCACCGGGGTGCGCTCCTCGAAGGCGCTGGCGGCGGCCTCGATCTTGCCGGCCAGGAAGTCGCGGTTGTCGGGCAGCGAGGTGAAGCCGACCCCGGTCTGCTGGGCCAGGGCCTGGAGGCCGTCCAGGTCATCACGGGCGATGGGGCGAATACGCATCACAGCTCTCCCTCGTCATAGACGTCATCCACGGCGGGCAGGGCCAGGGGTGCCACCAGTACCGCACGACCTTCCTCCACGCCGAGCACCTCGGCGTGCTCCGGCGACAGCATCAGCTGGCCGGTGGGCGAGAGCGCGTAGCGGGCCACCACGCAGCGGAACTCGCCCAGCTTCTGGTTGGCGATCATCGCCGGCTCGGCGTCCGGCAGGCTGGCCGCCGGGCGCACCCGCACCGGGTGCCAGGCGGCGCGACGGAAGGTCTCCAGACGCTCCCGCTCGCCCTTGATCACCGGGCCGGCATCGAAGATATCCACATGGCGGGAGCGCACGAAGCCCTCCGCCAGCATCTCCTGCATGGGCGTCTCGTGGGCCGGGTGCTCGCGGCCGATGGCGGCCCGCGCCTGGGGCGTGAGCAGCGGCAGGTAGAGCGGGAACTGCGGCATCACCTCGGCGATAAAGCTCTTCGAGCGCACCCCGGCGATATGGTTGATGTCCTGGTAGCCCCGGGCGAAGAAGTGATTGCCCACGCTGTTCCAGAACGGCGACTCGCCCTCGGCATCCAGGTAGCCGGGGAAGGCCACCGCCAGGATCTCGGCGAAGCGCTCCGGGTACTGGGCGATGAACATCAGCCGCGCCCGGCGCAGCAGGCTCTCGGCGCTGGTGCCCTTGTAGCGCTCGTCCAGGGAGAGGGCACACAGCAGGGTCGCCTCGGAGACCTCGTGGGAGAGCGACAGGGTCTGCACCTCGCGGCGCACGTTGAGCTGCTGGGAGGCGTGGATCAGCGTCTCCTGGCGGTAGGTGTAATAGGCCTCGTTGGCCCCCGCCTGAGCGCGGATGGTGGCGGTACCCACCACCTCGCCGCGCTCGCGATCCTCGATCACGAAGGTGTAGTGCTCGTCACCCGGGAAATCGACCTCGCGGCCGAAGGCGCGTTGCGAGCGGGTGATGCGCTCCTCCAGCCGGTCGCGATGGGCCGGCAGGTTGGTCAGCCGCGGCGTGGCGGAGCCCGCCAGCCGCTCCAGGGCCGGCAGGTCCGCCGGCCGCACGGGGCGTACGACCAGCATGGCGAGTCCTCCAGGGGGCAAGGATTGATGCGCGGGCATGGGCGACCTCATCCCTGGGCGACGAGGCGGTCGATGGCACGCTCCAGGCGCGCCATGCCCTCGCGGATGTCCGCCTCGGGGATCACCAGGGAGGGCGCCATGCGCAGCACATTGGGGCCGGCGATCAGGGCCATCACGCCCTCCTCGATGGCCAGCGGCAGGATGTCCTTGGCGCGGCCTTCCCAGGCATCGGCCATCTGGGCGCCGATCAGCAGGCCCATGCCGCGCACTTCCTTGAAGATGCCGTGCTTGCGGTTGATCGCCTCGAGCAGCTCGCGGAACAGGGCGTGGCGCTCCTCGACGCCGCCCAGCACCTCGGGGGTGTCGATGGTTTCCACGGCGGCCAGGGCCACGGCGGAGGCCAGGGCGTTGCCGCCATAGGTGGAGCCGTGGGTGCCGATGGCCAGGGACGGCGCCACCTTGTCGGTGGTCAGCATGGCGCCCACCGGGAAGCCGCCGCCCAGGGACTTGGCGGTGGTCAGGATGTCCGGGGTGACGCCATAGTTCATGTAGGCGTAGAGCTTGCCGGTACGGCCGACGCCGGTCTGCACCTCGTCGAAGATCAGCAGGGCGTCGTGGGCATCACAGAGGTCGCGCAGGCCCTGGAGGAAGGCCGGGGTGGCCGGCACGATGCCGCCCTCGCCCTGCATCGGCTCGACCATGATGGCGCAGGTGTCGTCGCCGACCAGCGCGCGAACGCTCTCCAGGTCGTTGAACTCGGCGTGGAGGATGCCGCCGGGCACCGGGCCGAAGCCCTGGGAGTACTTGGGCTGGCCACCGACGCTGACGGTGAAGAAGGTGCGGCCGTGGAAGGACTGGCGGAAGGAGATGATCTTGTCCTTGTGGGCGCCATGGGTGTCATGGGCCCAGCGCCGCGCCAGCTTCAGGGCCGCCTCGTTGGCCTCGCCGCCGGAGGAGCAGAAGTAGGCCTTGTCGGCGAAGGTGCGCTCCACCAGGGACTTGGCCAGGGCCAGGGCCGGCTCGTTGGTGTAGACGTTGGAGAGGTGCCAGAGCTTGTCGGCCTGGGCCTTGAGGGCCTCCACCAGCACCGGGTGGCAGTGACCCAGGGCGTTGACGGCGATCCCGCCGGCGAAGTCGATGTACTCGCGATCCTGCTGGTCCCACAGGCGGCTGCCCTCGCCACGCACCGGAATCACCTGCTGGGGGGCGTAGTTGGGCACCATGTACTGGTCGAAGTCGCTGCGAGTCGGGGTATAGCTCATGGTCTTCTCCATCCTGTGGGAATGCTCGATCATGGGAGTATAGGGACGCCAGCCCAAGGAAGCTTTCATCGATGGGACGGCGAATTATCAAAAGCGGTTGGGCGCGGCCCAAGATGACGAGGTGCGGAATGTTCGATGCCACCACCTGGAATCGCCTGCGCTACGGCCTCTATGCGCCGATCTACGATGCGCTGGCCGAACGTGCCTTCCGGCGGCCGCGCCAAGAGGCCCTGGCGCAGCTGACGTGGCCGCCCCGGGCCCGGGTACTGCTGGTGGGGGCCGGTACCGGCCTCGACCTGCCCTGGCTGCCGGAGGACGCCGAGGTGCATGCCACCGACCTGTCGCCGGCCATGGTACGACGAATCGCCCGCCGCGCCGAGGCGCTGGGCCGGAAGGTGCACTGCCGGGTGATGGATGCCGCCGACCTGGACTACCCGGACCGGCACTTCGACGTGGTGGTGATGCACCTGATCCTGGCGGTGATGCCGGCCCCGGAACGGGGGCTCGCCGAGGCCCATCGGGTACTGCGCGACTCGGGCCGGCTGGCGGTGATGGACAAGTTCCAGGCCGATGACCGCCCCGCCGGCCTGGGGCGGCGCGCCCTCAACCTGGTGACCCGCGCCATCGCCACCGATATCACCCGCCAGGCCCGGCCGCTGCTGGAGACCGCCGGCTTCGTGATCGAGGCCGACCGGCCGGTGCTGATGGGCACGCTGTTCCGCGCCCTGCGGGCCCGCAAGGCCGATCCTCCGTCAGGCGAGAACGACGACTAGGCCCGGCAAGCCGAGCCTCAGGCGGTAAGGCGCTCTTCCCGGGGCGTCATGCCGAAGTGATTGCGGTAGGCGGTGGAGAAATGAGCGCCGGAGGAGAAGCCGGTCTGCAGGGCGATCTCGCCTACCGCCTGATCGCTCTCCCGCAGTAGCTTACGGGCCTGCTGCAGGCGCAGGTTGAGGTAGTAGCGGCTGGGCACCGCCTGCAGGTACTTCTTGAACAGCCGCTCCAGCTGGCGCCGGGAGATCCCCAGGTGCTCGGCCAGCTCGTGGGTGGTCAGGGGCTCCTCGATATTGGCCTCCATCAGGGTCACCGCATCGATCAGGCTCTGGGGGGCGTGGCCCAGCCGCGAGCGCAGCGGCACATGCTGGGGCTCGTCGGCCATGCGGATGCGCTCCAGCACGAAGTGCTCGGAGACCGCCTCGGCCAAGGGCTGGCCATGCTGCATGCCGACCAGGGTCATCATCATGTCCATGGCGGCGGTGCCGCCACCACAGGTCAGGCGATCCCGGTCGATCTCGAACAACTGATGGGAGAGCCGCACCCGGGGGTAGTCCCGGGCGAAGGCGTCGAAGCGCTGCCAGGGCAGGGTCGCGCGGTAGCCGTCCAGCACCCCGGCCCGGGCCAGCACCTCGGCGCCACCGGCGATGCCGCCCAGCACCACCCCTCCCCGCGCCAGCCGCCGCAGCCACTCCTCGAGGGAGGGCGCCAGGCTACCCGCCAGGGGCGAGGGGGCACAGACCAGCAGCAGGTCCGGGGCCGCGTCCAGCGCGTCGAAGCGCTCGCCGGGCAGTATCGCCACCTCGGCGGCACTGCCCACCTCCCGGGTATCCAGGCCCAAGCTATGCAGCTCGTAGAGGCGTCGCCCGGCGAGCTGATTGGCCACCGCCAGAGGCTCCAGGGCACAGGCCTGGGCCATCAGCGAGAAACCCGGCAGCATCACCGCCCCCACGCGGCGGGGGTGTCCGAGGTTGGCGCTGGAAAAGGGGGCATCGTGCATGGGCAGACTCCGATCGCGGAACCCACCATCTTACCCAATTGCCACGGGGGGGAAAGCGGCGGGACGAGCCGAGAGAAAAAGCCGTCCCGGAAAGACAAAGGCCGCCCCTTGGGGCGGCCGGCGACGGAGATCAGCGACCGAAGAGGAAGAAGCCCACCGCGATGATACCCACCAGGATGGCGATCAGCAGGACCCGGTGCACGCCATGGGCCGACTCCCGGGCCTCGGGTTGGTCCTCGTCGGGTTCGGGGTTGCTGTAATCCTCCGGCTGCCTGACTTCCTTGAGGTGCTGACGTTCCTCTTCCGGGGTCTTGCTTTCACGAGTATCCATCGCGAGCCTCCGCGCCAGTTGCACTTGCCGACCGGCGCCGAGGCGCTGGTCAGACGCTGATCACATCGAATTCCGCCACCGGATCGACGTCGGCCTCATAATCCACGTCGTCGCGCTCGAAGCCGAAGAGCTTCAGGAATTCATGCTTATACCCAGCATAGTCGGTAATCTCGAAGAGATTCTCGGTGGTCACCTGGGGCCAGAGCGCCTTGCAGGCCTGCTGGACGTCGTCGCGCAGCTCCCAGTCGTCGAGGCGCAGGCGCCCCGCCTCGTCGGTGGTCATGTCGCCGCCCTGTCCCGCATAGAGGCGTTCACCGAACAGGCGGTTGAGCTGCTCGATGGTGCCCTCGTGGAGGCCCTGGGCCTTCATCACCTGGTAGACCATGGCGATATACAGCGGCATCACCGGGATGGCGGCGCTGGCCTGGGTGACCACCGACTTGAGCACCGCCACGTTGGCGCCGCCACCGGAGGCGGCCAGGCGACGGTCGATCTCGCCGGCGGCGCGATCCAGGTCCTCCTTGGCCTTGCCCAGCGCCCCGTGCCAGTAGATCGGCCAGGTGATCTCGGTGCCGATATAGCTGAAGGCCACGCTGCGGGCCCCCGGGGCCAGCACGCCGGCCTTGTCCAGGGCGTCGATCCACAGCTCCCAGTCCTCGCCGCCCATCACGGTGATGGTGTCCTCGATCTCCTCCTGGGTGGCGGGCTCCACCTCGGCCTCGATGATGGCGTCCTTGTTGGTGTCGATGGCGGTGGCGCGGTAGGTCTCGCCGATCGGCTTGAGGCTGGAGCGTTTGAGCTCGCCGCTGTCGGGCAGCTTGCGCACCGGCGAGGCCAGGGAGTAGACCACCAGGTCGACCTGGCCGAGGTCTTCCTTGATCAGCTCGATGGCCTTGGCCCGGACCTCATGGGAGAAGGCGTCGCCGTTGATCGCCTTGCTGTAGAGGCCCTCGGCCTTGGCGAACTTGTCGAAGGCGGCGGAGTTGTACCAGCCGGCGGTGCCGGGCTTCTTCTCGGTACCGGGCTTCTCGAAGAACACCCCCAGGGTGTCGGCGCCATAGCCGAAGGCCGCGGTGATGCGGGCCGCCAGGCCGTAGCCGCTGGAGGCGCCGATCACCAGCACCTTCTTGGGACCGGCGGCCTTATCGAGGCCCCGGGCGCGGGTTGCCTCGATCTGCTCGAGCACGTTCTGCTCGCAGCCGACGGGATGGGTGGTGGTGCAGATAAAACCGCGAACCTTGGGTTTGATGATCACGACTGACCTCGACTTCTTGCTGTTCGATCCTTCGCGGCCGTCTGCCGGCCACGCCGAGTGGTGCCGACATTCTACCGACTCGCCGCCGGGCTGTCCGCCCTTGAGAGCGGCGGCCAGATGAACGAAGATGCCGGCAAGGCGCCCGACGGGCGCACCGTTTAGCAGGTACGTCAGGATGGATATCAACACACTGGTCGAGGAGCGCCGCGAACTCTGGTTGACGCTGGCGCCGCTGTGGCTCGATCGGGAGCCCGGCGAGCGGGACTATGCCCGCATGGTGGGAGTGATCCAGCGTAGCGGCCTCACCTTCAAGCAGCTGGAGTGGATCTTCCGCCTGGAGCTGGCGCCGGTGCTGTCGCGGCATCAGATGTCGGTGGCCGGGGAGTGGCGCGCCTTCAACGAGGAGCGGCTATTGCGTCAACTGGTGGCCCACAACCGCCGCCTGATCGGCTGGCGACGCCAATGCTGGGCGCTCTTCTCGGGGCTGACCACCATGATGACCCGCCACCGCTGGCAGGAGCTGATGATGCGGGTGCAGCTGGCTCAGGACGAGGCGGCACTGGACGCCGAGCGGGCCGACTAGCCGGTGGTAAAGGGGCTCTCCAGGGCCCGCTCCAGGGCGGGGCGAATCACCCGTTGGCCGTCCCGGGGCGCGAAGCGCGCCAGCACCCGGCCGTCGCGGCCCACCAGGAACTTGGTGAAGTTCCACTTGATCAGGGTGCTGCCCAGCATCCCCGGCGCCTGACGCCGCAACTCGAGAAACAGCGGATGGGCCCCGGGGCCATTGACCTTGACCTTCTCCATCAGCGGGAAGGTGACCCGGTACTCCCGGGCACAGAAGGCGCAGAAGTCACGGGCCGACTCCGGCGACTGGCGAGCGAACTGGTTGCAGGGAAAGCCCAGCACCATCAGGCCCTGATCGTGATAGCGCCGATAGAGGGCCTCCAGCTCCTCGAGCTGGGGCGTGTAGCCACAGCGACTGGCCACGTTGGTGATCAACAGCACCTGGCCGCGCAGGGCGCGCAGGTTGAAGGGTTCGCCGAGGTGGGTATGGCAATCGATATCGTAGAGCGACATGCCGCAGGCCCGCTGTTCAAGAGATTCCAAGATGCCATGTCACCGCAGGGGATGCCACCCTTGCCCAGAGATCTCGGCCTTCTTACCCTGTTGAGTCCCGGGGCTATCCTGGGGACAGACCGTCGCGGGGCGCTGTGAACCCCTCCCTGGGCGCTACTTTTGCCTTCCCTGGCAAAAAACCCCCGCTCCGCCCTGCCCCCAGCGCCCCTCTTTCATGCCTGAATTTAAGCAATCGAGCTAGCGGCGTGGCCACTGGTGCCTAATACGCCGACAAGCCCCGGCCAGCTGCTCCCGGCGCTGACGGCGCTCCGCCTCGCTCAATCGCGCATAGGCCAGGCGTTCGTAGGCCCGGGCCGCCTCGTCCAGGGGAGCCGGCGCCAGCCCCAGGGCCGCCACCCGGCGCAGATGGGCCGCCGGCGATTCGCCGGGATGCGCCCCCTGGCCACGCCGTGCCAGCCAGGCCTGCAGGCGGCGTATCAGCAAGGCTTCATGATGGCGCGCCCGCCAGCGCGGCCAGCCCCGGCGCAGCGCCAGGGCAATACCCCCGCTTAGCCCCACCAGCAGCACCAACAGCAGTGGGCCACGCAGGCCCGAGGTGAAACGGGCCCAGGCCTCGCCCCACCACTGCTGCAGCCGGGCCAGCACGGCCTCCCGGCGCTGCTGCTGATAGCCCACCACCCCGCGCTGCCATCGGTACTCCAGGCGCTCCCACTCCAGGCGCATTTGATTGAGCCAGTTCACCTCCCGCAGCCGCAGCGGCGAGAAGGGCGCATTGGCCAGGTAGGCCTGGTCGGCGTCATTCACCGCCTGGGGCCCCTCCTCGATGCGCTCCGGGGCGATGGCGGCGGTGGGGTCGAGGCGCCGCCAGGCACCGTCGATCCACACCTCGGTCCAGGCATGGGCGTCGTAGTCACGCACCGTGTAGTACCCGTCGGGGTGACGCTCGCCGCCCAGGAAACCCACCACGATTCGCGCCGGAATCCCCACCGCCCGGGCCATCACCGCGGTGGCGGAGGCGTAGTGGGTGCAGTAGCCGGCCCGGGACTCGAAGAGGAACTCATCGACCCGGTCGCGGCCGGTGAGCCGCGGCGGGGCCAGGGTATAGCGGAAGGGGGCCTCGCCGAAGCGCGCCATCAGCGCCGCCAGATAGGCCTGGGGATCGCCGTCCGCCGCTTGCCACAGCTGCCGGGCCAGACGCTGGCTGCGCGGGTTGGTGCCCTCGGGCAGCCGGGTGTACCAGGCCGGCCCCGCGGGGTCGGCATGGCTCGGGGCCTCGCCGCTGCTGGCCAGGCGCAGCAGGCTGCGCCCGGCCAGGGGCTCCAGCCCTTCCAGGGTGCCATCGGGGAGGTAACGCTGGCGCACGTCGCTGGCCAGGGGCGTCCCTAGCGAGGGGCGCCAGGGGCGGCTATCCGGCTCCAGCAGCAGCTCGGTGCGAAAACGCGTCGGTGCGCCTTCGGCGAAGGGCGAGCGGGTGGCCGCCACCGCCAGGCTCTCCTCCGTCCGGCCCAGGGACTGGGCCAGCTCCGCCGGGGTCAACCGCGACCAGCGCTCGCCATCGAAGCGCGACAGGGTATAGACCCGCCAATAACGCTCGTCGGGGCGCGGCTCGCGCCCCTCGAAGCGCACCCGGAAGGCGCGGGCGGCACTGCGCGAGAGCTCGGCGATATCACCGGGGGCGATCTCCTCGGTGAGGCCGGTGGCGGCGCGCTCCGTCTGCGGCATGCTCCATAGCGGTCCGAGGCGCGGGAAGCCCAGGAAGAGCACCACCATCAGCGGCAGCGACAGTCCCGCCAGCCACAGGGTCTCGCGCCAGCGGCTCGCGGGCTGGGCGGCCCCGGCCAGGCCCACCAGGGACTGCAGCAGCCAGACCGACGCCACCAGGGCCCCCAGAGTCATCAGCACCCCCTGGTCATGGAGGAAAGCCACCGTCATGGCCACGAAGCCGATGCAGATCACCACCCGGGCATCGCGACGATTGTGGGTCTCCAGCAGCTTGAGCAGGTAGATGCCCAGCAGCACGCCGATCAGGCTATCCATGCCATGCAGGCTGCCGAACTCCACCCAGAGCGCCGCCAGCACGCCGACCACCGCGGTCAGGCGCAGCAGGATACTGGCCCGGGGCACCCGGTCACGCAGCTGCAGGTAGCGCCAGCTGGCGGCGGCCAGGGCCACCCCCAGCAGCCAGGGCGGCATCCAGGCCAGGTGCAGGGCCACCACCAGACACTGGCCGATAAACAGCTGACGCAGCATGGCCGCCGACAGGGAGCGGCCATCCGCCAGCACCACCGGGGCCGCGCTCATGGGAGTACCTCTGGAGCCGCGCTCATGGGGTCACCTCCGGGGTCTGTCCCCATAGGGCCAGGGCGCGCAGGGCGCGACGGCGCTGGGCATCGCCGCCGTCCGGGGCCAGGGTCACCCCGGGCAGGCGCAGGCCATAGGCATCGCCGGCCCGGTGATGGGCCAGCACCCGGGCACATAGCCAGGCGAGGCGACGCTCGGGGTCCCCCGGCGCCTCGTCATAATCGAGCCACAGCACCCGCCGCGGTGGCCGGCTGAACTGCTTGGTGGCCAGCATGCCGGTGCGGCTCCACTGCTTCCAGGCCAGTCGGGACGGGTTATCGCCGGGCACATAGCGGCGCAAGCCGCTGAAGTCGCGCTCCTCCTGCCCCTCCCCTTCGTCCCGAGTGGCGCGGGACGCCTCGTCCAGGGGGGCCGGATAGACCAGCAGCGGGTCGCCGGGCACCACCCAGGCCAGTACCCGCACCAGCCCCAGGGGCCAGTCGCTGTGCAGGCGCAACAGCGGCAAGGGCTGCCAGCCGCGGTGCGCCGCCGGCAGGGTCAGTTGGGCCTGGCCCTCGCCGTGCTCGATCACACAGGTCACCGGGTCGCCCCCCAGGCGCAGCTGGATGCCCTGGCGGGGTCGGGGCGCCTGGAGATGCACCCCCAGGCGCGCCTCGCCTCCGGCGAAGACCTCCTGGGGTGGGCGCAGGGTGACGCGGATGCCGTGCAGGTTACGCCAGCCCCGCCACAGCGCCACCAGGGCGATGGCGAAGAGCCAGAAGGCGAGGCCGTAGGCGAGGTTGTTCTGGTAGTTGATACCGAACAGCAGCAGCACCAGTACCAAAGCGGCCCAGCCCAGGCCGAAGGCGGTGGGCAGCAGGAAGAGGCGGCGCTGATGCAGCGGCTGCCCCTGGCGGGTGGCCAGGCGATGCCGCCAGCGCTGCCGCCAGCCCCCCCGGGAGGCCATATCCCGCGCCATGGCTAGCCCAGCACCGGTACCGCGGTGAGCAGCTGCCAGGCCAGGCCCTCGCCCTCCTCCCGGCGCGCCTCACTGAAGCGGTGGCCCACCACCGGCACCCAGACCGCCTGGACGTCCTCCGGCAGCACATGATCGCGCCCCTCCAGCAGGGCCCAGCCGCGGGCCGCGTGGAGCAGCGCCAGCACGCCCCGGGTGGAGAGCCCCCAGGGCAGCTCGGCGTGCTCGCGGCTGGCCTTGGCCAGGGCCTGCACATAGTCGAGCAGGTTATCGGAGGCGTGGACCTCGGTGACCCGCGCCTGCCAGCCGCGCAGGGTCTCGGCGTCGAGCAGGGCGGCGAGTTCATCGAGACGCCCCCGCCCCGCCTCGCCCTTGAGGATCTCGCGTTCCGCCCTGGCATCCGGATAGCCCAGGGAGAGGCGCATCAGGAAGCGATCCAGTTGCGACTCCGGCAGCGGGAAGGTGCCCGACTGCTCCTGGGGATTCTGGGTGGCGATGACGAAGAACGGATCCGGCAGGGCACGGGTCTCGCCTTCGATGGTGACCTGGCCCTCCTCCATGGCCTCGAGCAGGGCGCTCTGGGTCTTGGGGGTGGCGCGGTTGATCTCGTCGGCCAGTACCAGGCCGTGGAAGATGGGGCCGGGATGGAAGCGGAAGCTGGCATCCCGGGGGTCGAACACCGAGACCCCCAGGACATCCGCCGGCAGCAGGTCGCTGGTGAACTGGATGCGCTGCATCGCCAGGCCGGTGACCCGGGCCAGGGCCTGGGCCAGGGTGGTCTTGCCCAGCCCCGGCAGGTCCTCGATCAGCAGGTGCCCCCGGCACAGCAGGCAGCAGAGCGCCAGGCGCACCTCCCGGGGCTTGCCGCGCACCACCCGAGACAGGGCCTCGACCACCCGGGCCAGGCGCGCCTCGCTCAGTGGCGGCGGCAGGGGGCGATTCATGCGGGCGACTCCAGCCAGCCACGGCACCGCAACGCCTCGATGGCGCAGCGGGTGTCCGGGGTCACCGAGTCCAGGGCCAGGGCCTCGCCCAGGGGCAGCCAGAAGGCCTCCGCCACCTCCTCCGCCTGGAGGATCAGGGGGCCGTCGTAGTGCACCAGGAAGAGGCTGCCGAAGATATGGTGCCCGCCTTCCACGTAGCGGAAGCCGCCACAGGCGCGCAGCGGCACGCCGCGGATGCCCAGCTCCTCGGCGAGCTCGCGGCGGGCGGCGACATGCTCCGCCTCGCCGGCCCCCACCACGCCCCCGGCGGCCAGGTCCAGGTGACCGGGAAAGACCTCCTTGGTCAGGGTACGGCGCTGCACGCAGAGCTCGCCCCGGGCATTGCGCACCACCACATAGGTGGCCCGGTGCCAGAAGCGGAAGCGTCGCATCAGTGCCCGGGGGGCGCTGCCACAGGGGCGATTACGGGCATCTACCAGTTGAATGGACTCATCGGCGATCACCGGCTCGGGCAGGGCCAGGGTCGAAGCGATATCGGCGGTCATCGGACTCTCCTGTGGATCTCCCCTCAGCCTACTCAGTCCCCGTCCATAGGGCCAGAACGCGACCGCGAGTTTGACCGCACCGCTGGCGCCTGCCCATGCTCAAGGCATGCCTTCTCGGGAGACTCCCCATGCGCGATTTTTCGCCCCGCGAGACCCTGGCCAGCCATCGGGTCGAGAATCAGCCGCCCCCGGACGACGACCGGGACGCCTTCGCCGACGACCTGCCGCTGCGCGAGACCCTGAGCCGCGAGGCCCCGGCCTGGGTCGCCGAGCGCCTGGCGCCACTGGGCCAGGCAGTAGGCAGCCGCGAGGTACAGGCCTGGGGCGAGGAGGCCAACCGCCACCCGCCGGAGCTGCGCCTCTTCGACCGCCACGGGCGACGCCTGGACGAGGTGCGCTACCCGCCGGCCTATCATCGGCTGATGGCGCTGGCCTGCCGCGGCGGCTGGCACGCCGTGGCCTGGCGGGAAGAGGGTCGCGGCGGCCATCAGGCCCATGTGGCGGCCCTCTATCTGCTGACCCAGGCGGAACCGGGCTTCTGCTGCCCGATCACCATGACCCATGCCGCCCTGCCCGCCCTGCGCCAAGCCCCCGAGGTCCTCGCCGAGTGGCAGCCCAAGCTGCTGGCCCATGACTACGATGGCCGCGCCCTGCCCCTGGCCGACAAGGCCGCCGCCACCCTGGGCATGGCGATGACCGAGAAGCAGGGCGGCAGCGACGTGCGCGCCAACACCACCCGGGCCGAGCGCGACGGCGACGGCTACCGCCTCACCGGCCACAAGTGGTTCTGCAGCGCCCCCATGTCCGACGGCTTCCTGACCCTGGCCCAGCAGAGCGAGGGCCTGAGCTGCTTCCTGGTGCCCCGCTTCACCCTCGATGGTGCGCGCAATGCCATCGAACTGCAGCGCCTCAAGGAGAAGTGCGGGAATCGCGCCAATGCCTCGGCGGAGATCGAGTACCGGGGCGCCTGGGCCCTGCCGGTGGGCGACCCGGGCCGCGGCATCGCCACCATCCTCGAGATGGTCCAGCAGACCCGCCTCGATGCCGCCATCGCCCCGGTGGGCATGATGCGCCAGGCCCTGGTGTGTGCCTGGCAGCATGCCTGCAACCGTCACGCCTTCGGCCAGCGCCTGGCGGAGCAGCCGCTGATGCGCGCGGTGATCGCCGACCTGGCCCTGGAGGTGGAGGCCGGGGTGGTGCTCGGCCTGCGCGCCGCCCGGGCCTTCGACGCCGCCGCCGGCGACGCCGAGGAGGCAGCCCTGGCGCGGCTGCTGCCGACCCTGGCCAAGTACTGGCATAACCGCCGCGGCCCCGGCTTCATGGCCGAGGCCATGGAGTGCCTGGGCGGCATCGGCTATGTGGAGGAGTCGCCCCTGGCCAGGCTCTACCGGGAGGCGCCGGTCAACTCCATCTGGGAGGGGTCCGGCAACGTGATCTGCCTGGACCTGCTGCGGGTCATGACCCGCCACCCCCGGAGCCTGGAGGCGCTGCTCGCCCTGCTGGCCAAGGCCAGGGGCCGGCAGGGCGACTATGATCGCGCCCTCGAGGAGATCCATCGGGCACTGGCCGGCCCCGCCGAGGCACTGGAGCCCCGGGCCCGCTGGCTGACCCAACGCCTGGCCCAGGCCACCCAGGCGGCGCTGCTGCTGACCCAGGGCCCACCGGCAGTGGCCGAGGGCTTCTGTCGCAGCCGCCTGGGCGAGGCCAGCCCCGCCTACGGCTGCCTGCCCGCCGACCTGGCCCTGGCGCCGATCCTCGACCGACTGCCCCTCCCCTGAGTGCGACAAAGCGTCACCTTGGCTGAGTGCCGGCCACGACTAAGCTAAACGCCTCGCTAAACGACAAGGATGCATCATGTTCGCAGTTTCGCTTCGCCGCCTCGCCCTCGCCGCCGGCCTGGCCGCCGTTGCCCTGCCGGCCCTGGCCCACGACTTCCACCACGACGACCTGCGCATCGCCCACCCCTTCGCCACCCCCACCCCGCCGGGGGCGCCGAATGGCGCCGCCTACCTGGATATCGGTGTCGAGGGGGAGCGCCCGGCGCGGCTGATCGGCGCCAGTAGCCCGGTCAGCGAGGTGGTGGAACTGCACGACATGACCATGGAGGACGACCGCATGGTGATGCGCAAGCTCGAGGCCTTCGAGATCGCGCCCGGCGAGACCCTGACCATGCGTCCCGGCGGCGGCAAGCACCTCATGCTGATCAATCTGGAGGCGCCCCTCAGCGTGGGCCAGCGCTTCCCGTTGACCCTGGAGTTCGCCGAGCGCGATAGCGTCGAGGTCGAGGTCTGGGTGGAAGAGGCCGCGGTGGGCAGCGAGGCCGCGGATGCGCATCACCACCATCACCACTGAGCCGTAACGGCCTTACCCCGCACGGCGGGTCAACAGGCCCGCCAGGGCTGCCGCCGGCATGGGCGGAGCCAGGGCATAGCCCTGGGCGTGGGTACAGCCATAGCGGGCCAGGGCTTCCAGGGTGCCAAGGGATTCCACTCCCTCCGCCACCACCCGGATGCCCAGGCGCCGTCCCAGCAGGGCCACCGCCTCGACGATGGCGGCATCCAGGGGCTCCTCCTGGAGGTGGCTGACGAAGCTGCGATCCAGCTTCAGCTCGCTGACCGGCAGCATCTGTAGCCGGGCCAGGGAGGAGAACCCCACCCCGAAGTCATCGATGGCCAGCTCCAGGCCGTGCAGGTGCAGCCGCGCCGCCACCTCGCCCCCCAGCAGCTCGTCGTCCATGGCCGCGGTCTCGGTCACCTCGAGCACCAGGGGCGGCGCCTTGGCCAGGCCGGCGCGAAGCTCCTCCATCATCAGCAGCAGCTCCTCGCTCATCAGCTCCTCGGGGGTCACGTTCACCGAGATGCTGTCGAGCCCCTGCAGGGCCGGCCAGAGTACCGCGTCGGCCATCACCCCCATCAGCATGCAGCGAGTCAGGCGGCGGTACTGCTCGGGCGCCATGGCACCCAGGAACTGTCCCGGCACCAGGAGGCCTCGCCGGGGATGCCGCCAGCGCACCAGGGCCTCGACGCCGCTGATGCGCTGACCGGCCAGCTCCAGCTGGGGCTGGTAGTAGACCAGGAACTCGCCCTGGGTCAGGGCTCGCTCGATCTCTTCACCGATACGCGGAGCGACTCCCGCCTCCGTCCGACAGCGCTTTCGGGGCAAGGGGTGCAGGCCATCGAGACGCTGGCGCAGCTCCGCCAGGCGAAAGGCCTTGGGCAGGGAATCGAGCATCAGCAGCCCCAGGGTGCGACCGACCCGCTCGGCGATGCGTACCACCTTGCGCTCGACGCCGCTGAGCAGCAGCACGGCGCCCACATAGCCGAGCCTGGCCAGGTCGCGCAGCACGGCGATGCCGTCGATGCGTCCCGGCTCCAGGGCCAGCACCACCAGTTGCGGACGGCGCCGATCCAGCTCCTCCAGCAGGCGCTGGCGGCTCCGATAGTAGCGGGCACGAATACCCAGGGTATGCAGCTGCAGGGAGAGGGAGGCGGCCACGTCCTGGTCGCTGTCCAGCACCGCCGCCTCGTTGGGATGCGTCGACGTCATGCCCTTCTCTCCCGGGATAGGCTCGCTATATCAGCCTAAGCCTAACAGGGGCGGGCCGGAGTGCCAGGCGGGGCGTCAACGCGGGGTGGCGCTAGCAGTCTGTCGGACTTAACGCTAATCGGCTGCGAATCCCGGACTTTCGGCCAACTTCATTCGATCCATTTCGTTAAATAGCCCGCTATTCGCCTCAATCGATCGATAAATTTGACTCGAAACCCGTGGTTCTCGTGACGATCGGTCAAACCCGACAGACTGCTAGAGGGGCCCCCAGATCACGCGTATCGCCAGGCCCAGCAGCAGCACTCCGGTAAGGCGGTGAATCCAGTGAGCCCGGGCCTGCAACCAGGGCAGCACCCGGCCATGGGAGAGGCCCACCGCCACCAGGGCGTACCAGCCACCGTCGATGATCATGGCGGTGGCGACGATCAGCGCCTTGGCCGCTACCGACATCTCGGGGCTGACGAACTGGCTCAGCAGGGCCACGAAGAAGAGGATCAGCTTGGGGTTGCCCAGGGCCACCAACAGCCCCTCCCGGGCCGCCTGGCGCGGCGTGGTGGCCACGCCTTCGGCGGCCAGGGCGGCGCCGCGCCCGGCGCGCAGCGCCTTGATGCCCAACCAGGCCAGGTAGGCCGCCCCCAGCCAGGTGATCGCCTGGAACAGCGCCGGCTGGCGGGCCACCAGGGCGCCCAGGCCCCAGACGGTGAGCAGCGCATAGAACCCCACCCCCAGGGCATGGCTGATGGCGGCGGTCACTCCCGGGGCACGGCCGCCGCCCAGGGTATGGCGCAGCACCAGGGCCAGGCTGGGCCCCGGCGAGACCGCCCCCATGGCGCAGACCGCCGCCAATGACAACCACAGTGACAATGGCATCCTGCCCTCTCCTCCCTCGAATTATTGACGCGAACGCGGTACTCCAAGCCTACCAAGACCGGGGCTGGCGCGCCCTCCCCCGCCAGGCTCAGCGATGGAACTGCCCCTCGCGCTCCGGCTGCCAGAAGATGGCATCGATACGCAGCTTGATCTCGCTGCCGTCCGGCAGCGGCCAGTCGATGATATCGCCGATACGCAGGCCCAGCAGGGCCGCGCCGATGGGCGCCATCACCGAGAGGCCATCCTCGGTGGCGGCCAGGGCATGAGGATAGACCAGGGTACGAATCATCTGCTTGTTGCGGTTCAGGTCGGTGAACTGCACCTGGCTATTCATGCTGACCACATCCTCGGGGATATCCTCCGGGTCGATGACTTCGCCCCGGGTCAGCTCCTCCTCCAGGGACTCGGCCACCGGCAGGTCCTTGTCGCTGGCGGCATCGATCAGCCGCTGCAGGCGCTCGGCATCGAGACGGTTGATGATAATGGCGGGACGTGACGACATGGTGCCTCCTACAGGCCGGTCAACGCTCTATGGACGAAAAACCGACCGTCCAACGAAAACAGCCCTCCGCCCGCAAGCGGGCGAAGGACTGTGAATTCAGCGCATCATAAGCCTTTGCGAGGGGCTTTGACAGCCCCTCCGATAGCCGGACGCCCTCAGCGGGACTCCCCGTCGCGGGGGCGCGTCATACGCACCACGGCACCCAGCGCGATCAGCACCGCCCCCACGAAGCCCACCGGATTCCAGGCCCACCAGCCGACTACCAGCAGCACCACGCCCAGGCCGATCAGCAACCCGGCGAAGGTCTTGACTCCCATGGGTACCTCCCCTGCCCGATGAATTCACGGCACTAGGCCGCCAACGGGAACCAGCATGACTCAGGGGAAGGCGGAAACCAACCGCGAAACGGGCTGGCCGGGTCGAGAATACGCCTAGGTACCGAGCCATCCACAGAGTAATGGTCGGCGACGACTATCAGCATGGAGGTGCCGCGCCCTGCCACTCTTGTCACCCCTTCAGGAGACGTGAAGCGCCAGGGCGTGGAAATGAATACTGGTCGCCTTGATTACGGCATCATCGGTATGAGAACTCAACTGGAGGTTGAAGATTTGCTATCGCATAATGCATAGCACATCCGCCTGTGATCTTTGTCCGGCACAGCGATAGAGATTTCGAGGAGTCGAAGCATGCGTATTCACGTCCAGACCAGCCGCACGATCCAGACGGTAGGCTCTGTGATGGAAATTTGGCCCACTGGCAACTACATCGAGCACATGCCGAAAGGTACGCCGCAACAGCGTATCGGCCAGCACTGGCAAAATACCGGCAATCATTTGCGTAAGGCTCTCAAAGGGTACGAGAAGCTAAGTCATGAGGAATGAGAGCCAGAAACCACAGGGCACCGAACCGGAATCCGGTACAAAGGCTAGCGAAGCCTCCGGAAGGGATCCGGAGGCACAGGCAGTCGAGGAGTACCTTGAGCCCGAAGCAGATGCCGATGCTCTGGTTCAAGGGTTGAAGAGTGGGCAACTGACTCCCAGCCAGCAAGAAGCCCTGGCTGACATGCTGGTAGAGGACGAGCCACCTCACCAGATGCTGGCATTTCGGCAGCAGCAGACCATGTACAGCGGCCCTCTGCCCCATGCCGAGCAGTTCAACGCCTATGACGAGCCGACTCGCAAGGTCATCTTGCAGATGGCCGTGGATGACCAGAAGCATACCCATGACATGCAGAAAGCCGGACTGAATGGCGCTATCGAGAAGGACAAGCGGGGTCAGCGCTACGGCCTGACGATTGCACTTTCTGGCCTCCTGGCCGCAGCCATCATTGCACCTTTCAGCCCTTGGGTAGCCGGCATCATCGGGGCTTTGGATCTGTTTGGCATGGTCGCCCTGTTTGTTGCCCCTCGTGTGCTAGAAGGACTAGCAGCTAGGCAGCAAGCGACGAAAGGCGCCCAGCCAGCTTCTGAAGACGACAAGAATACCGACTAGCCTCGCCACGGCGGGAGTTCAGATTGCTGACAAAGTCCTGGCCCTTCGGCCAGGGCTTTTTGTCATTAGCGCATCTTGATCACCATCATCCGGCTAGGTGACAACTACGCTGACAGCTAGGAAGGAGCATCAATTTGCAGCCAGGCTGCCACGCCCGAATGCAGCCATCTGCGGCTCAACCGCGACCACGCACTAAAAACAGGGAGGGGGTAAACGCAAACAGCCGCTCGTAAGCGACTGTTTTTCAAGTGGTACCGGTGGTCGGACTCGAACCGACAAGGGCTTGCACCCGGCGGATTTTGAATCCGCTGCGTCTACCAATTCCGCCACACCGGCAACGGCGTGGCATTATACGCAGCGGGCCGGGCAGGTCAATCGAGAATGCGCCGGACGGCCTGACTTGCCGGTCAGGACAGGGTATCCTAGGGCGCGTTTTTTCCGGGCGCCCGGCGCCCGAGTCTCACTCCCTGCCACCGAGCCGAACGAGCCCGAACCGCCATGCAGCGCGCCGACTTTCACTATGAGCTCCCCGAGGAGCTGATCGCCCGTTATCCCTCCGAGCAGCGCAGCGACTGTCGTCTGTTGTGCGTGGATGGTGACAGCGGCGAGCTGGCCCATCGCCGTTTCCCCGACCTGCTCGAGCTGCTGGTTCCCGGCGACCTGCTGGTGTTCAACGACACCCGGGTAATCCCCGCCCGCCTGCATGGCCACAAGGCCAGCGGCGGCAAGGTGGAGATGCTGCTGGAGCGGCCCCTGGACGCCCATCGCGGCCTGGCCCATCTGCGCGCCAGCAAGTCTCCCAAGCCGGGCACCGAGCTGCATTTCGAGGGCGGCATCCGGGCGGTGGTGGAGGGGCGTCGCGAGGCGCTGTTCGAGCTGCGCTTCCTCGGCGAGACGCCGATGATCGAGCTGCTCGAGCGCCACGGCCATATGCCGCTGCCGCCCTATATCACCCGCGATGACGAACTCAGCGACCGCGACCGTTACCAGACCGTCTATGCCCGCCGCGACGGTGCCGTGGCCGCCCCCACCGCGGGGCTGCACTTCGATGAGCCGTTGCTCGAGCGCCTCGCCGCCAAGGGCGTGGAGAGCGCCTTCGTCACCCTGCACGTGGGCGCCGGTACCTTCCAGCCGGTGCGCGCCGACGATATCCGCGAGCACCAGATGCACAGCGAGTGGGTGGAGGTGAGCGAGGCGGTCTGCGAGCAGGTGCGTGCCGCCAAGGCCGCCGGCCGCCGGGTGATCGCCGTGGGCACCACCAGCGTACGCTGCCTGGAGAGCGCCAGCGCCGGCGGCGAGATCGCCCCGCTGCAGGGCGACACCGATATCTTCATCTATCCCGGCTATGAGTGGCGCTGCGTGGACGGCCTGATCACCAACTTCCACCTGCCGGAGTCGACCCTGCTGATGCTGGTCTCCTCCTTCGCCGGCTATGACAGCGTGATGGCGGCCTACCGGGAGGCGGTGCACGAGCGCTACGCCTTCTTCAGCTACGGCGATGCGATGTTCCTGACTCGCCGAAGCGCCTGAGCTCCCTTGCCTTTATGTAGAGATTCCCATGCGTAACGACTGCTTCATGACCTTCGAGCACCTGGCCAGCGATGGCCGGGCGCGGCGTGGCCGCCTGACCTTCCCCCGCGGCACCGTGGAGACCCCGGCCTTTATGCCGGTGGGCACCTACGGTACCGTCAAGGGCATGACCCCGGCCTCGGTGAAGGAGATCGGTGCCGAGATCATCCTCGGCAACACCTTCCATCTCTGGCTGCGCCCCGGCACCGAGGTGATCGAGGCCCACGGCGACCTCCACGATTTCGCCCAGTGGGACAAGCCGATCCTCACCGACTCCGGCGGCTTCCAGGTCTTCTCCCTGGGCGAGATGCGCAAGATCACCGAGGAGGGCGTGCACTTCCGCTCGCCGGTGGATGGCGCCAAGGTCTTCATGGGTCCCGAGGAGTCCATGGCGGTGCAGCGCTCCCTGGGTTCCGACGTGGTGATGATCTTCGACGAGTGCACCCCCTACCCGGCCACCGAGCGGGAGGCCGAGCTCTCCATGGAGCGTTCCCTGCGCTGGGCCAAGCGTTCCCGGGAGGCCCATGGCGACTCCCCCTCGGCGCTGTTCGGGATCATCCAGGGCGGCATGTACCCGGCGCTGCGCCGCCGCTCCCTGGACAGCCTGCTGGAGATCGGCTTCGATGGCCTGGCCATCGGCGGCCTCTCGGTGGGCGAACCCAAGGAAGAGATGATCAAGGTCCTCGACTACCTGCCCACCTGGATGCCGGAGGACAAGCCCCGCTACCTGATGGGCGTGGGCAAGCCGGAGGATCTGGTCGAGGGAGTGCGCCGCGGCGTCGACATGTTCGACTGCGTGATGCCCACCCGCAACGCCCGCAACGGCCACCTCTTCACCTTCGAGGGCACGGTCAAGATCCGCAATGCCAAGCATCGCCACGACACTCGCCCCCTGGAAGAGGACTGCGACTGCTACACCTGCCAGAACTTCTCCCGGGCCTACCTGCACCACCTGGATCGCTGCGGCGAGATGCTCGGTTCAATGCTCAATACGATCCATAACTTGCGCCACTATCAGCGCCTGATGGCCGGTTTGCGCGGGGCTATCGAAGCGGGTACATTGGCGAACTTCGTGGAAGACTACTATGCGCGCCGGGGGCTGCCGGTTCCCGAGGCTCCGCAATAACCCGGCGGCGCAGTTTGCCCCCCGCCGCGGGAACTCCCCGCGGCATACGATTTCCAACCTGTCCAGGAGACACTAACCCATGCTGGATTTCCTCATCGCTCCGGCCCATGCCGAAGGTGGCGCCGCCGCGGGTGGCGGTATCGCCCAGATCGTGATGCTGGTCGGCTTCGTGCTGATCTTCTACTTCCTGCTGTGGCGCCCCCAGGCCAAGCGGGCCAAACAGCACAAGCAGCTGATCGGCGGCCTCTCCAAGGGTGACGAGATCGTCATCGGTGGCGGCCTGGTGGGTCGTATCACCAAGGTGAACGACGAGTTCATCAGCATGGAAGTCGCCGACGGTACCGAGGTCAATGTACAGAAGAACGCCGTTGCGGCGGTGCTGCCCAAGGGCACCATCAAGTCCATCTGATCCTCGACCGCCCGGCCACGCCGGGCGGTTTCCCCCGCCCGGCATCCGCCATTTCTTGCGTTAGCAACAAGGCAGGGCTTGCATGCTCAACCGTTACCCCCTGTGGAAGTATCTCCTTATACTTCTGGTTCTACTCGTCGGCCTGATCTACGCCCTTCCCAACCTCTATCCGGAAGACCCCGCCGTTCAGATCAGCAGCTCCCGCAGCGATATCGCCCTCGACGAGCGTCACCTGTCCCGCATCGAACGCGCCCTGGAAGAGGCCGGCATCGCCGTCAAGGCCAGCGAGCAGAGCGGCGACACCACCCTGATTCGCCTGCTGCACGCCGATGACCAGCTACCGGCCCGGGAGATCATCTCCGGCCTGGTGGATGACGACCAGGTGGTGGCCATCAACCTGGCCGAGTCGACCCCCGCCTGGCTCTCCAGCCTGGCCGCCTCCCCCATGACCCTGGGCCTGGACCTGCGCGGCGGCGTGCACTTCCTCCTCGAGGTGGACATGGACGCGGCCCTGACCCAGCGCCTCGAGGTCAACGCCAGCGCCATGCGCGAGCTGCTGCGCGGCGAGCGCATCCGCTACCGCGGCACCGAGATCGAGGGACGCACCCTGACCCTGTCGTTCATCAACGACGAGGATCGCGACACCGCCCGCCGGCTGATCAGCCGCGAGTTCCGCGACTTCGACTACGAGAACGTCGGCAACGGTCGTGGTGCGGCCCTGGCCATGAGCCTCACCGACCAGGCGGTCAACGAGATCCAGGACTACGCCGTCAACCAGAACCTCACCACCCTGCGTAACCGGGTGGACGAGCTGGGGGTGGCCGAGCCCATGGTGCAGCGCCAGGGCCCCAACCGCATCGTGGTGGAGCTGCCCGGCGTGCAGGATACCGCCGCCGCCAAGCGGGTGGTGGGTGCCACCGCCAACCTGGAGTTCCGCCTCGAGGCGCGCCCGGACACCCCGGACGCCGAGACCGAGCGTTTCAGCTTCCGCAACGATCCTTCGCGCAGCGCCGACCTGATGCGCGACGTCATCATCACCGGTGACAGCGTCTCCAGCGCCAGCCGCAGCTTCGACGAGAACGGCCGCCCCCAGGTCAATATCAACCTGGACGGCACCGGCGGCACCCTGATGAACCGCGCCACCCGCACCAATATCGGCCGCAACATGGCGGTGCTCTTCATCGAGCACAAGACCCGTGACCGGGTGGTGCTGGAAGATGGCGAAGAGGTGGTGGTCCGCGATCCCTACACCGAACGCGGCCTGATCAGCCTGGCGACCATCCAGAGCGCACTGGGCAACAGCTTCCGCATCACCGGCCTCGACTCCCCCACCGAGGCGGCGGAACTGGCCCTGCTGCTGCGCTCCGGCTCCCTGGCGGCGCCCATCTACTTCGTCCAGGAACGCACCATCGGGCCGAGCCTGGGGCAGGACAACATCGACCGCGGGGTGATGTCGGTGATGATCGGCCTGCTGCTGGTGGTGCTGTTCATGCTGATCCGCTACAAGGTGTTCGGCATCATTGCCAACCTGGCCCTGGCCATCAACCTGATGCTGCTGGTGGCCGCCATGTCGCTGCTCGGCGCCACCCTGACCCTGCCCGGCATCGCCGGTATCGTGCTGACCCTGGGCATGGCGGTGGATGCCAACGTGCTGATCTTCGAGCGCATACGCGAGGAGCTACGGGGCGGACTCTCGGTGCAGCAAGCGATCCATGCCGGCTACGAGCGCGCCTTCACCTCGATCATCGATGCCAATATCACCACCCTGCTGGTGGCGGTGATCCTGTTCTCCATCGGCACCGGCCCGGTCAAGGGCTTCGCGGTGACCCTGTCGCTGGGGATCATGACCTCGATGTTCACGGCCCTGCTGGTGACCCGCGCCATGGTCAACCTGACTCATGGCGGCAAGCCGCTGAAGACGCTCCGGATCTAAGAGGTGAGCATGAAAACCCTAGTCAATCGACAGTTCGACTTCATGGGCAAGCGCCGGATCGCCTTCGCGATCTCCGGTGTCATGCTGCTGGTGTCGATCGCCTCGCTGCTCTTCCAGCAGCTCAACCTGGGCCTCGACTTCACCGGCGGCACCCTGGTGGAGGTGCGCTATGCCACCGCCCCGGCCCTGGATGCGGTGCGCCAGACCCTGGAGGCCGCCGGCTTCCGGGACGTCTCGGTGCAGACCTTCGGCGCCTCCACCGAGATCCTGATCCGCCTGCAGCAGGCCTTCGACCCCAACGTGGGCGATCAGGTGGTGGCCCTGCTCCGCGAGGGCGGCGTCGGCGTCGACCTGGTGCGTGCCGAGTTCGTCGGCGCCCAGGTCGGCGAGCAGCTGCGCGATCAGTCCGGCCTGGGCCTGCTGGTGGCGCTGGGCATCGTGATGCTCTACGTGGCCTTCCGCTTCCAGTACAAGTTCGCCATCGGCGCCCTGCTGGCATTGATGCACGACGTCATCATCGTGGTCGGCGTCTTCTCGCTGTTCCAGTTCGACTTCGATCTGACCGTGCTGGCGGCCCTGCTGGCGGTGATCGGCTACTCGCTGAACGATACCATCGTGGTCTACGACCGCATCCGCGAGACGATCCGCACCTCACGGATCGACGACATGCCGGCGATCTTCAACGAAGCGATCAACCTGACCCTGTCCCGCACGCTGGCGACCTCCGGTACCACCCTGCTGGTGCTGATGGCGCTGCTGCTGCTGGGCGGCGACATGATCCACTACTTCTCGATCGCCCTGATCCTCGGCGTGGTGGTGGGGACCTTCTCCTCCATCTACGTGGCCGCGGCCCTGCTGCTGGCGGTGAAGCTCAACCGCGAGGACCTGATCCCGGCCAAGAAGGAAGACCCGGAAGCGGAAGAGCTGCCCTAGCCTCGCTGGACGCTGGCAAGCAGCCCAAACGAAACCGCCCCCATGGCATGGCCATGGGGGCGGTTTTTCTTTCAGCTTCAGGCTTAGAAGTGCGGCTTGAGCTGCTGCATCAGCGCCTTGAAGAGGCGCGGGTTGGCGGCCATCAGCTGCCCCTCGGTGGGCACGCTGGGGGCGCCGTCCAGGGAACCGATCAGCGCCCCGGCCTCCTTGAGCAGCAGGCTGCCGGCCAGCTTGTCCTGCTCCTCCAGGCCCAGCACAAAGACCATATCGGCACGCCCGGCGGCCAGCTCGGCCATGTCCAGCAGGCCGCTGCCGGTGGCCAGCTGCACTTCCACCTGGGGCCCCAGGCGCTGGGCCAGGGTCAGGTAGGCGGGGAAGTGACGGGTGCGCTGCCACAGCTCGGGCAGGCCCAGGGCCAGGCGGCTGCCCTCGATAGCGGCGGCCTTGGGCACGCGGATACGCTTGCCATTGTGCTGGGCACCCCGACCGCGGCTGGCCAGGTATTCATCATCGCTGAAGGGACAGATCACGATGGCATGCTCCGGGCGCCCCTTGTGCAGGCACACCAGGGAGAGCGCGAAACCGCGGCCGGCCACGCTGAGGTTGGAGTAGCCGTGGAAGGGCTCGATCTGCCAGTGGTAGTCCCGACCCTCGCCCTGCCCCTCGCGGTGCGGGGTGTAGCGGCCGGCCACGCCATGCTCGGGATAGCCCCGGGCGAGCTGGCGGGTGATCAGGGTCTCGGCATTGCGGGCGGTATCTTCCAGCAGCCGGTCGAGGCTGTGTTCTTCATGGGCGTTCTCGATACGCTCACGGATACGCAGAAACTGTTCGGCGGCGCTACGGGCGGCGCGCAGGCCGAATTGGACCATCGGATGCATGATCGGGCCTTGAGGAGTCGGTGACTGTTAAAGAACGGACGCAGGGCGTCGACAGAGGACGGCGCGAATCCTAGCAGATCGCCGCCGCTTGCGCCACGCACATGACGCCTTTCGGCATGCTAGACTCTGCTCCCTTGGATTCAGCAGCCCCAGGTATTCCCCATGCTAGAGCGCATCCGTATCGTGCTGATCGGCACCAGCCACCCCGGCAATATCGGCGGCACCGCCCGTGCCATGCACAACATGGGGCTGGCCGACCTGGCCCTGGTGGCCCCACGCTGCGAGGTGCTCACCGCCGACAGCGTCTCGCGGGCCTCCGGGGCCGACCACCTGGTGCATGGCGCCCGGGTCGTCGAGACCCTGGAAGAGGCGGTGGCCGACTGCACCCTGGTGGTCGGAGCCAGCGCCCGCTCACGTACCCTGCCCTGGCCGATGATCAGCCCCCGCCAGTTGGGCGAACGCCTCCCCGAGGAACTGGCCCCCGCCGAGGCGCGCATCGCCCTGGTCTTCGGCCGCGAGGACAGCGGCCTCTCCAATGCCGAGCTGCAGCGCTGCCATGCCCATGTGCATATCCCCGCCAATCCGGAGTTCAGCTCCCTGAACCTGGCCACCGCGGTGCAGGTGCTGGCCTACGAGTGCCGCCTGGCCTGGCTCGACCAGCAGCAGGACGACGACGCCCTGCCGCCCATGGGCATGACGGAGACCGCACCGCCGGCCACCCATGACGACCTGGAGCGCTACTTCGCGCACCTGGAACGCACCCTGATCACCATCGGCTTCCACGACCCGGCCACCCCGCGTCAGTTGATGGCCCGGCTGCGCCGCCTAATGATGCGTGCCCGCCCCGACAGCATGGAGGTGAACATCCTGCGCGGCATCCTCAGCGCCACCGAGAAGCAGGCCGAGGCGGCGCGCCGCCATGAGGGTTGAAGGCGGTCGCGCGGGCCCCCACTATGAAGGCATAGCCCCATCCGCCGGTTGAGTTGACGCCCAAGCCGCCTTGCCGCCCCCCCCCCGGGAGCGGCGGCCATCGCCACCAAGGATCACCGCATGTTTCGACGCCTGCGCGAAGATATCGATAGCGTTTTCGCCCGCGACCCCGCGGCACGCAACTTCTTCGAAGTGCTGACCAACTACCCCGGTCTGCACGCCCTGCTGGCGCATCGCTGTAACCACTGGCTGTGGCAGAAGAACCTCAAGTGGCTGGCGCGCACCCTCTCGACCCTGACCCGCTGGCTCACCGGCGTGGAGATCCACCCCGGCGCGAAGATCGGCCGGCGCTTCTTTATCGACCACGGCATGGGGGTGGTGATCGGCGAGACCGCCGAGATCGGCGACGACGTGACCCTCTACCACGGCGTGACCCTGGGTGGCACCAGCTGGAACAAGGGCAAGCGTCACCCCACCCTGGAAGATGGCGTCATCGTCGGCGCCGGGGCCAAGATCCTCGGCCCCTTCACCGTGGGCGCCGGGGCCAAGATCGGCTCCAATGCAGTGGTCACCAAGGCGGTACCCGCCGGGGCCACCGTGGTGGGCATCCCCGGCAAGATCGTCAAGCGCGACGAGCCGGACATGGAGGAGATGCCCGACTTCGACCCGGAGCGCCGCGAGGCGATCCGCAAGAAGTTCGGCTTCGACGCCTATGGCGTCAGTCAGGACATGCCCGACCCCATGGCCCGCTCCATGCAGGCCATGCTCGATCATATGCATGCGGTGGACGAGCGCATCGAGCGCATGTGCTCCACCCTGCGCAAGCTCGACGCCAGCTACCGGGAAGGCAAGCTGCCGGAGCTGCGCGACGAGGATTTCGCCGAGATCCTCGAGGACATGGACGGCTGCTGCCCCCCGGCGGAGGCCGAGGAGGCGCCGCGCCAGGGGCGTCCCAACCCGCCCGGCGACAAGGCCACCGGCACCGGGGAATAGTTGACCCTCCTGCTGGGACTTCCCCATAATGGTGGACCGACAGCCACTCGTGGCGCCGCCATTGGCGCCGCGACCAAGCGTGCCACTCCTATGCGCCTGACCACCAAAGGACGTTACGCGGTCACCGCCATGCTCGACCTGGCGATGAACGCGAGCCGTGAGCCCACCAGCCTGGCCGATATCTCGCGCCGCCAGGAGATCTCGCTCTCCTACCTGGAGCAGCTCTTCGCCCGGCTGCGCCGTGCCCAGCTGGTCAAGAGCGTGCGCGGCCCCGGCGGTGGCTACCTGCTGGCGGTGGCCCCGGAGGCGATCACCGTGGCCCGGGTCATCGACGCGGTGAACGAGTCGGTGGACGCGACGCGCTGCCAGGGGCTCTCCGACTGCCAGCAGGGCGATGTCTGCCTGACCCACCACCTGTGGTGCGAGCTCTCCCGGCAGATCCATGGCTTCCTCGACGGCATCACCCTGGCCGACCTGATCGCCCGCCAGGAGGTCCAGCAGGTGGCACAACGCCAGCGACTGCGGCACACCGATGGCACCATCGCCACCTCCACGCCCTGAGTGGCCCCGTTTTTACAGCGAGCCCCGATTCAGCCCATGAGCGCCCCCATCTATCTCGATTATGCCGCCACCACTCCGGTCGACCCCCGCGTCGCCGAGGCCATGAGCCGTCACCTGACCCTGGATGGCACCTTCGCCAACCCGGCATCGCGCAGCCATATGCCGGGCTGGCTGGCGGAACAGGCGGTGGAGGGCGCCCGTCGCCAGGTCGCCGACCTGATCAACGCCGACCCCCGGGAGATCGTCTGGACCAGTGGCGCCACCGAGGCGGACAACCTGGCGCTGATCGGTTTCATGCGCGCCAACCGCGGGCGTGGCCGCCATCTGGTGACCTCGACCATCGAGCACAAGGCGATCGTCGATACCGCCAAGGCCCTGGAAGCCGAAGGCTTCGAGGTCACCTGGCTGACGCCGGGCGAGGACGGGCGCACCACCCCGGAGCAGCTCGCCGAGGCGATGCGTGACGACACCCAACTGGTGTCGCTGATGGCGGTCAACAACGAGCTGGGGGTGATCCATGACCTGGCAGCCCTGGCCGAGGTGACCCACGCCCATGGTGCGGTCTTCCATGTTGACGCCGCCCAGGCCGCCGGCAAGCTGCCCCTGGACGTGGCGGCTCAGGGCATCGACCTGCTGTCGCTCTCCGCCCACAAGGTCTATGGCCCCAAGGGCATCGGCGCGCTCTATGTGAAGCGCAGCCCCGAGATCCGCCTGGAGGCGCTGATCCACGGTGGCGGCCACGAGCGCGGCATGCGCTCCGGCACCCTGGCCACCCACCAGATCGTCGGCATGGGCGAGGCCTTCGCCCTGGCCCAGGCCGAGGGCGAACAGGATCAGGCACGCATCGCCGAGCTGCACGAACGCTTCCTGGCCGGGCTCTCCGATCTGGACGGCATCCATGCCAACACTCGCGTGGAGGCCGCCGTGCCCAATATCGTCAACCTGGCCTTCGACGGCGTGGACGGCGAGTCGCTGCTGATGGCCCTGCGTCACCTGGCCCTCTCCACCGGCTCCGCCTGCAACTCCGCCAGCGTCGAGCCATCCTATGTATTACAGGGCATCGGCGTGCCCCGGGCGCGGGCCCTGGCTTCGCTGCGCTTCAGCTTCGGGCGTTTCACCACCGACGCCGACATCGACCAGGCCCTGGCGGAGATCCGCCACGCCCTGACCCGGCTACGCCGCTGACCCCCACTTCCTTGCAGGAGGCAAGTCCCATGGCGCAACTCTCGATCACTCCCGCCGCCGCCGAGCAGATTCACCGCGTCCTCGACGAACGCGGCCACGGCCTGGGCCTGCGCGTCTCGGTCAAGCCCAGCGGCTGCTCCGGCTACAGCTATGTGCTCGACTTCGCCGACGCGGCCGAAGCCGAGGACACTGCCTTCGAGGCCCACGGCGCCACCGTCTATGTGGCCCCCGAGGCCCTGGAGATGCTCGACGGCAGCGAGGTGGACTACGTCAACGAAGGGCTGAACCGCTTCTTCCGCTTCAACAACCCCAACGTCAAGGACCAGTGCGGCTGCGGCGAAAGCTTTACCGTCTAGACCAAAGACCTAAGCTGCTTCGCTGGAATAGCTAAGGGGCGCTGGGGGTAGCCCGGAGCGAAGCGTCTTTTTCAGGGACGAAAAAGTCGAGCGCCCAGGGAGGGGTTCACAGCGTCTTCGCGTAGTGGCTATCCCCAGGGTAGCCCCGGGCCTCGACCGAAACTGCGTGCACAAGGAACTCTACCGGCGCCGATTGTCCCGGCGGGCGATAAGCCGCTATAATGCGCGCCCACTCGGCGCCTTTTCGGCTCGCCCTGCGGCCGCCCGCCGCCGAACCGCATACCCGAGGCGCCGCCAGGCCCTTCCCCAGGGCCTGGCGGCGCGTCGTTATACTGAAGACCCTGTCCATTCCATTACGGAGACACGCCCCATGGCTACCGAACGCACCCTGTCCATCATCAAGCCCGACGCCGTCGCCAAGAACGCCATCGGCGAGATCATCGCTCGTTTCGAGAAGGCCGGCCTGCAGGTCGTCGCCGCCAAGATGCTCAAGCTGGACGACGACAAGGCCGGCGGTTTCTACGCCGAGCACAAGGAGCGTCCCTTCTTCAAGGACCTGGTCGGCTTCATGACCTCCGGTCCGGTGGTCGTGCAGGTGCTGGAAGGTGAAGACGCCATCGCCAAGAACCGCGACCTGATGGGTGCCACCAACCCGAAAGAAGCCGCCCCGGGCACCATCCGCGCCGACTTCGCCGAGACCATCGATGCCAACGCCGTGCACGGTTCCGACTCCCCCGAGTCCGCCGCACGCGAGATCGCCTACTTCTTCCAGGACAGCGAAATCTGCCCGCGTTGATCCAGGCTTCGGGCGGGAGCCGAGCTCCCGCCTCCCCGGCCGCTTTCCCTCCCCCGACCCGCTGATCGCCATGACCACTACCACGCCCCAACGTACCAACCTGCTCGGCATGACCCGCGAGGCGATGGAAGCCTTCTTCGTGTCGCTGGGCGAGAAGAAATTCCGCGCCGCCCAGGTGATGAAGTGGATTCATATCGAAGGCTGCGACGACTTCGAGGCCATGACCAACCTCTCCAAGTCGCTGCGCGCCAAGCTCAATGAGGTGGCCGAGATCCGTGGCCCCGGGGTGGTCTACGAGGGCACCTCCAGCGACGGCACCCGCAAGTGGGTGCTGGAGGTAGAGGACGGCAGCTATGTGGAGACGGTGCTGATTCCCGCCGAGAACGGCAAGCGCCGCACCCTGTGCGTCTCGTCCCAGGTGGGCTGCTCGCTGGATTGCAGCTTCTGCTCCACCGGCAAGCAGGGCTTCCAGCGCAACCTCACGGCCGCCGAGATCATCGGCCAGGTGTGGGTCGCCCAGCGCAGCGTGGGCCCGCGCCGGGATACCGCCAATCGCCCGGTCACCAACGTGGTGATGATGGGCATGGGCGAACCGCTGCTCAATTACGATAACGTCGTGCCGGCCATGAAGCTGATGCTCGACGACAACGGCTACGGCCTCTCCAAGCGCCGCGTCACCCTCTCCACCTCCGGGGTGGTGCCGATGATCGACAAGCTCGGCGACGAGCTCGACGTGAGCCTGGCCATCTCGCTGCACGCCGCCAATGACGAACTGCGCAACGAGCTGGTACCGCTCAACCGCAAGTACAATATCCGCACCCTGCTCGACGCCTGCCAGCGCTACCTGGGCAAGTGCGACGACACCCGCCTGGTCACCATCGAGTACACGGTGATCAAGGACGTCAACGACCAGCAGGAGCACGCCAGGCAGCTCGCCAAGCTGCTCGAGGAGCTGCCCTGCAAGATCAACCTGATCCCCTTCAACCCCTTCCCCCACTCGGGCTACGAGAAGCCGTCCCGCAACCAGGTGATGCGCTTCCAGCAGTGGCTCTATGAGCTGGGTTACACGGCGCCGATCCGCACCACCCGCGGCGACGACATCGACGCCGCCTGCGGCCAGCTGGTGGGCCGGGTGAAGGATCGCACCAAGCGCCACGAGCGCTATATCCAGTCGATCCAGATCGACGCCGACTGAGCCGTCGGCCACCTTGACTTCAACCGGGCGGGGCGCTTTGATGGTGAGGCTTTTGCCAAGGCCCGGCCCCGCTTCCCGGTCGGCGCCCCAACTCCGTCGCCATGCGAGGATTCGATGACCCGTCGCTCCATCCCGATCCGAGCCCCACGCCGCCTCACCCTCCCCCTGCTGCTGGTCGCCAGCCTGGGCCTGGGGGGCTGCGCCGGCCAGGCGGTGCAGCAGAGCAGCACCTCCCCCGCCCGGGCCTATACCGACCTGGGGCTGGCCTACCTGGAGCGTAACAACCTGCCCCGCGCCATGGCCGCCCTGGATCACGCCCTGGAGGCGGACCCCCGGGACGGTGAGGCACTGCAGGCCATGGCCATCGTCTATCAACGTCAGGGGGAAACCCGGCTGGCCGACGAGTTCTTCCAGCGCGCCCTGGGCCATGACCCCGGTTTTACCCGGGCGCGCAACAACTATGCGGCCTTCCTCTATGATCAGGGCCACACCCGCGAGGCCTGCGCCCAGCTGGAACAGGCCTCGAGCGACACCCAATACAACAACCGGGCCCAGCTGTTCGCCAACCTGGGCCAGTGCCAGCGGGAGATCGGCGAGGTGGCGGCGGCGCGTCAGAGCCTGGAACGCGCCCAGGCCATCGACGCCCGCGCCCCGCGCAGCTACTACCTGCTGGCCGAACTCGAGTACGCCCAGGGAAACTATGCACGTGCCTGGGAGCAGTTGCAGGTCTTCATGCGCCTGGCCGGCGCCACCCCCGACAGCCAGCGCCTGGCCAGCCAGATCAGCGCCGCCCAGGGCGGCAACACCTCGTCATCGACCCTGCCGCTGCGTCCTCATGGCACCCTCTGACCCCCGACTCTCGATCAAGGATGCTCAGTCATGAGCGACATGCACGACCCCTCATTCGATGCGGTATCCACCGGTGACTCCCCCGGCGCCCTGCTCAAGGCCGAGCGGAAGCGCCAGGGCCTCTCCCTGGAGCAGATCGCCGCCGCCATCAACCTGCGCCCGGCGGTGATCGGCGGCCTGGAAGAGGACGACTACAGCGAGGTCCCCGTCTCCGCCTACCGGCGCGGCTACCTGCGCGCCTATGCCCGCTTCCTGGGCATCGATGACGGCCCGGTGATCCAGGCCTACAATGCCCGCCACGGCAGCCAGGAGGCGGAGCGACCGGTGACCCCGGTGCAGGTCACCAAACCGCCGTCACGCCTCGGCGCCTGGCTCTTCAAGCTGGTGACCCTGCTGGTGATCGCCGGCCTCGTCGGCCTCACCCTGCTGTGGTGGCAGAGCCGCGGCGGCAACGAGCTGAGCGGCCTCGAGGATGACACCCCGGTGGCGGTGGATAGCCTGGACGGCACCCCGGCCGACGCCCCCGCCGGCGACTGGTCCAGCCAGGTGGCCACCGACCAGGCCCCCGAACCCGAGCTCCCCGCCATCACGGCGCCGGAGGTCGAAGCCCCCCGCGTCGAGGCCAGGCCCCAGGAAACCACGACCGAGGAAGCCACGACCGAGGCCGACGCCGCCGACGATGACACCGGCGTGGTCGAGCCGACCGGCCTCGCCGAGGCGGGCGACGCGCCCGAGGAGGAAGCCGCCCCGGTCGCCGCGGATCCGCGCCGCCTGGAGCTGACCTTCAACGAAGAGTCCTGGACCGAGATCTTCGACGCCGGCAACCAGCGCATCCTGAGCGGCCTGCAGCAGCCGGGGCAGACCGCCAGCGTGGAGGGCGAGCCGCCCTTCCGCCTGACCATCGGCAACGCCACCGGCGTCGAGCTGCGCTACCGCGGCGAGAGCATCGATCTCGGTGCCCGCGCCGGCGCCAATAACGTCGCGCGCTTCACCCTGGGAGAATGACCCTTAGTCCTATGCACGCCCAATCTCCGATCATCCGTCGTCAGTCGCGCCAGATTCATGTGGGCTCGGTGCCCGTGGGGGGCAATGCGCCCATCTCGGTGCAGAGCATGACCAACACCAACACCCTGGACGTGGCCGCCACCGTGGCCCAGATCCAGCGTCTGGAGGCCGCCGGCGCCGATATCGTGCGGGTCTCGGTGCCCGACATGGACGCCGCCGAGGCCTTCGGCCAGATCAAGCGGCAGGTCGCCGTGCCCCTGGTGGCGGATATCCACTTCGATTACCGGATCGCCCTGCGGGTCGCCGAGCTCGGCGTCGACTGCCTGCGCATCAATCCCGGCAATATCGGCCGCGAGGAGCGGGTGCGCGCCGTGGTCTCCGCGGCCCGGGACAACGGCATCCCGATCCGTATCGGCGTCAATGCAGGGTCCCTGGAGAAGGACCTGCAGAAGAAGTACGGCGAACCGACCCCGGCGGCGCTGGTGGAGTCCGCCATGCGCCATATCGATCACCTGGATCGCCTCGACTTCCAGGAGTACAAGGTCAGCGTCAAGGCCAGCGACGTCTTCATGGCGGTGGCCGCCTACCGGGACCTGGCCACGCGCATCGAGCAGCCCCTGCACCTGGGCATCACCGAGGCCGGCGGCCTGCGCTCCGGCACGGTGAAGTCCTCCATCGGCCTCGGCCTGTTGCTGATGGACGGCATCGGCGACACCATCCGGGTGTCGCTGGCCGCCGACCCGGTGGAAGAGATCAAGGTCGGCTATGACATGCTCAAGAGCCTGCGCCTGCGCAGCAAGGGCATCAACTTCATCGCCTGCCCCAGCTGCTCGCGGCAGAATTTCGACGTCATCGGCACCATGAATGCCCTGGAGGAGCGCCTCGAGGACATCATGACCCCGCTGGACGTCTCGGTGATCGGCTGCGTGGTCAATGGCCCCGGCGAGGCCAAGGAGAGCGATATCGGCCTCACCGGCGGCAGCCCCGCCAACCTCGTCTACATCGATGGCAAGCCGGCCAGCAAGCTGCGCAACGACAACCTGGTCGACGAGCTGGAGGCGCTGATCCGCACCAAGGTGCGCGAGAAGGAAGCCGCCGAGAAGGATACGATCGCCCGCGGCTGAGGGCGCCCCCATCAAGGAGTCAATGTTGAGCAAGAAGATCCAGGCCATTCGTGGCATGAACGACCTGCTGCCGGAGCAGTCCCCCCTGTGGCAGTACTTCGAGGGCAAGGTGCGCGACCTGATGCGGCGCTACGGCTATGCCGAGATCCGTACCCCCATCGTCGAGCAGACCGCCCTGTTCGCGCGCTCCATCGGCGAGGTCACCGACATCGTCGAGAAGGAGATGTACACCTTCGACGACCGCAACGGCGACAGCCTGACCCTGCGTCCCGAGGGCACGGCAAGCTGCGTGCGGGCCGCCATGGAGCATGGCCTGCTGCATAACCAGACCCAGCGCCTCTGGTACCAGGGCCCGATGTTCCGTCACGAGCGCCCCCAGAAGGGCCGCTACCGCCAGTTCCACCAGGTGGGCGTGGAGACCTTCGGCTTCGAGGGGCCCGACGTGGACGCCGAGCTGATCCTGCTCACCGCCCGCCTGTGGCAGGAGCTGGGGTTGATGGAGCACGTCACCCTGGAGCTCAACTCCCTGGGCTCCCTGGACGCCCGCGCCGCCTACCGGGACACCCTGGTGGCCTACTTCGAGGAGCACCGGGCCCTGCTCGACGAGGACTCCCTGCGCCGCCTGACCAGCAACCCGCTGCGCATCCTCGACTCCAAGAACCCGGACATGGCGGCCATGCTCGACGCCGCGCCGCGGTTGATGGATCACCTGGATGCCGAGTCCCGGGAACACTTCGCCGCCCTGACCGCGATCCTCGACGCCGCCGGTATCGATTACGTGATCAACCCGCGCCTGGTGCGCGGCCTCGATTACTACTCGCGCACCGTCTTCGAGTGGACCACCACGGCACTCGGCAGCCAGGGCACCGTCTGCGCCGGTGGCCGCTACGACGGCCTGGTGGAGCAGCTGGGCGGCAAGCCGACCCCGGCGGTGGGCTTCGCCATGGGCATCGAGCGACTGATCCTGCTGCTCGAGACCCTGGAGCTGATGCCCGCCGAGGCCCAGCCCGGCCTCGACCTCTACCTGCTGGGCATGGGCGAGGCCGCCAGTCGTGCCGCCCTGCTGCTCGGCGAGGAGCTGCGCGGCGCCCTGCCCCGGCTGCGCCTGCAGGTCCACTGCGGCGGCGGCAGCTTCAAGAGCCAGATCAAGAAGGCCGACAAGAGCGGGGCGCGCCTGGCCCTGCTGCTCGGCGAGGACGAGCTGGCCGAAGGCCGTGTGACCGTCAAGTTCCTGCGCGAGGCACGCGATCAGCAGAGCCTGGACCGGGCGACCCTGGCCCAGGCCCTGCCGGAACTGCTCGCCCCCTGACCCGCGACATACCGATCACAAGGAGACCGCCCGTGGCGGAGCTGAGAACCGAAGAAGAGCAGGTAGAAGCCCTCAAGCGCTGGTGGAAGGAGAACGGCCTGGCGCTGGTGGCCGGTGTCGTGTTGGCCGCCGCCGGCCTGCTCGGCTGGAATGCTTGGCAGGGCTACCAGGCCAACCAGGCCGAGGCCGCCTCCCTGCGCTATCAGCAACTGATCGGCCTGGCCTCCCAGTCGAGCCTCGACGAGGCCGGCCTGGCCGAGGCCCAGCGCCTGGTGGACGAGATCACCGACAACCATGGCCGCACCCTCTACGCCGACCTGTCACGGCTGATCGAGGCGCGCCTGGCGGTCGAGGCCGGCGACCGGGTGGCCGCCCGGGCCGTGCTCGGCGACCTGGTGCAGGGCAGCGGTGATGCCTATGTGGGCGACCTGGCGCGGCTGCGCCTGGCCCGCCTGCAACTGGCCGATGACGAGCCCCAGGCCGCCCTGGAGACCCTGGGAGGCGAGCTGGGCGACTCCCTGGCCGCCCAGCGTGCCGAACTGCGCGGCGATGCCCACTTGGCCCTGGGCGAGGTGGACGAGGCCCGCCGCGCCTATCGCGATGCCCTGAGCCTGGCCGAGCGCCATGGCCAGGCCCTCTATGGCGTCCAGCTCAAGCTGGATGACCTCGGTCAGGAAGGAGCCGACCAATGAAACCGACCCTGGTGATCGCCTGCGCCGCCCTGGCGCTGCTGGCCGGCTGTGCCAGCAAGAGTGAACCGCAGTATCCGCCCAAGGACCTGGAGCGCTTCGAGGCCAGCGCCTCCCTCTCCGGCGACTGGAACCGCCGCGTCGGCGGCGGCCTGGGCCGTGCCGGCTACCCGATCAGCCCGGACCGGGACGGCGACACCCTGTTCGCCGCCGATGCCGAGGGCCGGCTGATGGCCATCGACGCCGACAGTGGCGAGGTCGAGTGGCGCCAGGACCTGGGCGAGGCCATCTCCAGCGGCATCACCGCGGTGGCCGAGCGCCTCTACCTGGGCACCCGCAACGGCGAGGTGCTCTCCCTGCGCCAGGCCGACGGCAGCGTCGAGTGGCGCGCCCGGGTACCCAGCGAGGTGCTGGCCGCCCCCCAGCCCAGCCAGCAGTTGCTGGTGGTGCAGAGCGTCGACGGCAGCGTTACCGCCCTGGATCGCGCCAGCGGCGCCGAACGCTGGGTCTACAGCGCCAACGAGCCGGCGCTGACCCTGCGCGGCACCGGCACACCCCAGGTGATCGAGCCGGTCACCTTCGCCGGCTTCGCCAACGGCCGCCTGGTGACCCTGGACAACCGCAGCGGCCAGCCGTTGTGGGACCTGCGGGTCGCCGTGCCCCAGGGGCGCAGCGAGATCGCCCGCCTGGTCGACCTGGACGGCCAGCCGCTGCTGACCCCGGATGGCCGCCTCTACGTGACCAGCTACAACGGCCGCCTGGTGGCCCTGGAAGCCACCACCGGCGAGGTGCTGTGGGAGCGCGAGCACTCCAGCTACCTGACCCCGCTGCTGGTGGGCGACTTCTTGTTCACCGTCAACGAGGCGAGCCATGTCCTCGCCCTGGACGCCCTCAACGGCCAGCTGATCTGGCGTAACGAGGACCTGGAGGGTCGCTGGCTCACCGCCCCGGCCTTCGCCGACGGCAAGCTGGTGTTCGGTGACTTCGAGGGTTACCTGCACCTGCTGGAGGCCCGCGACGGCGAGCTGGCCGGCCGCACCCGCATCAACCGTTCCGGCATCACGCTGCGCCCCCTCACCGAGGGCCGCCAGATCCATGTGCTGGCCAACGACGGGCGCCTCGAAGCCCTGACCATTCGCGAGACACCATGACCCCAGTAATCGCCCTGGTCGGCCGCCCCAATGTGGGCAAGTCGACCCTCTTCAACCGGCTGACCCGCTCGCGGGACGCGCTGGTGGCCGACTTCCCCGGCCTGACCCGCGACCGCAAGTACGGTAACGGACGCCTCGGCGACAAGCCGTTCACGGTGATCGACACCGGCGGCATCAGCGGCGACGAGGAAGGCATCGATGCGGCCATGGCCGAGCAGTCCCTGGCCGCCATCGACGAGGCCGATATCGTGCTCTTCCTGGTGGATGCCCGGGCCGGTCTCAACGTGGCCGACGAGGCCATCGCCAACCACCTGAGGGTCAACCAGAAGAAGACCTGGCTGGTGGTCAACAAGACCGATGGCCTGGAGGAACACTCCGCCATGGCCGACTTCTGGCAGCTGGGCCTGGGCGGTGATCCCTGGCCCATCGCCGCCGCCCATGGCCGCAACGTCAGCCGCCTGATCGAGGAGGTGCTCGCCCCCTTCCCGGATCAGCCCGAGGAGGACGAGGTACCGGCGCGGGACGACGGCATCCGCATCGGCGTCATCGGCCGCCCCAATGTGGGCAAGTCGACCCTGGTCAACCGCCTGCTCGGCGAGGAGCGAGTGGTGGTCTTCGACGAGGCAGGCACCACCCGCGACGCCATCGAGATCCCCTTCGAGCGCCGCGGCCGGCCCTATGTGCTGGTCGATACCGCCGGTATCCGGCGCCGCAAGAACGTCCGCGAGATCGCCGAGAAGTTCTCCATCATCAAGACCCTGGAGGCGATCAAGGAGTGCCACGTCGCCATCATGGTGCTGGATGCCCGCTCCGGCCTGGTCGAGCAGGACCTGCACCTGCTCGACTATGTGCTCTCCAGCGGTCGCGCCCTGGTGCTGGCGGTCAACAAGTGGGACGGCCTGGAGAGCGAGCAGAAGGAGAAGATGCGCGCCGAGGTCAAGCGTCGCCTGGGCTTCGCCGACTACGCCGACCTGCACTTCATCTCGGCCCTGCACGGCACCGGGGTGGGCGACCTCTACCCCTCCATCGAGCGGGCCTTCGCCTCCTCCACCACCCGCTGGTCCACCAACCGCCTGACCACCATCCTCCAGGACGCGGTCAGCGAGCACCAGCCACCGCTGGTGCGCGGGCGGCGCATCAAGCTGCGCATGGCCCACCAGGGCGGCGCCAACCCGCCGATCATCGTGGTCCACGGCAACCAGACCGAGTCGCTGCCGGAGGCCTACAAGCGCTACCTGACCAACACCTTCCGCAAGGTGCTTAAGGTGCGTGGCACGCCGATCCGCTTCGAGTTCCGCTCCGGCCACAACCCCTATGACGCCGATGCCGGCGCCAGCGATCGGGTCAAGGCCAAGAAGCGCGAGCTGGGGCGTACCAAGGAGGCGCGCAAGAACCGCCGCTAGGCTATGTCCGAAAACTGGCTGCGCTCGGCCATACGGCGTTAAAAATCGGCTCAAAGTACTCATTTACACCGCGTAAACTCCGTCTTTTCGCTGATTTTTGCCTTGTCTGACCTTCGCTCGCCGACTTTTCAGACAAAGCCTTGGCCCTCGCCTCGCCTTTCCCACCGCCCGGTGGCATCCTCGATGCCCCGGGCGGTGGCGCATTTCGCGGCCCATGCCAGGCTGGCATCCCCGAGGCTCCGGACAGTGGTATTTCCGGCCCATGCCAAGATGGCATTGGACGCCGCCGCTCCCAGGCCCTTAAATGCGCCGATTCCCGCTTCGGAGGTCGCCATGTTCTCGTTTCGCCGTCTCGCCCGCCGCTGGCGCCTGCTGGCGCCGCTGTGCCTCTCCAGCCTGCTGGTGGGCTGCCTGGCCCTGCCGCAGACCGGCCTCTTCGCCTTTCGCCTGGCGATTACCTCCCTCGGCGTGGAGGAGGTGCAGATCGGTCCCTACAAGGTTCAGGCGGGCCTGGATACCAGCGATATCTCGCGGCTGATCGCCTCCAGCCTGGGCATGGGCAGCCTGCCGGTTCAGGCCACCCTGGCCATGGGCCTGGCCCTGCCCGCCGGCATGCCGGCGGTGGAGATGGCGGGCTTCCGCTGGGCCCTGGAGATGCCCGGCGTCGAACCGCTGAGCGGCAACTACCGGGATAGCGTCAGCCTCAGCGGTGGCGGCGAGGCGAGCCAGCTGCGTCTGCCCATCGGCTTCGACCTGCTGGCCGGCGACTCGCGGCTGGCGCCCATGGTGGAGCTGGCCACCCAGCTCGCCAGCCAGGGGGAACTGCCCGCCGGCAGCGAGCTGGCGATCACCCCGGGGGACCTGCGCGGCCTGGGCATGACCCTGCCGGCGGGGCTCTGGACGCCCACCCTGCGCTTCGCGGTGGGCGAGGACGGCACCCTGACTCCTCGGGCTCCCCAGGGCTAAAAAGGCTAGCCCTGGGCCAGGCGTCGGCCGCCCACCCACTGGTTGGCGAACTGCCAGGCGGCGCGGCCGCTACGCCCGCCGCGCAGGGTGGCGAAGCGGATCGCCGCGGCCCGGGCCTCGCCACTCCAGTCGCTGGCCTGACCCAGTTGGGTCACCCAGTGGCAGCAGGCCTCCAGGTAGACGTCCTGGTTGAAGGGGTGGAAACCGAGCCACAGACCGAAGCGGTCGGAGAGGGAGATCTTCTCCTCCACCGCATCGCCGTGGTGGAGCTCCTCGCCCACCAGCCGACTGGCGTCGTTGTCGCTCATCGACTCGGGCAACAGGTGGCGACGGTTGGAGGTGGCGTAAAGCAGGACGTTCTCCGGCGGTCCGGTAAGGGCGCCATCCAGCACGCTCTTCAGCGCCTTGTAGGCGTCGTCGTGCCCCTCGAAGGAGAGGTCATCGCAATAGACCACGAAGCGATGCGGCTCACGGCGCAACTGCTCCACCAGCAGCGGCAGGCCGGCCAGGTCGTGGCGGTCGACCTGCACCAATCTCAGCCCCTCGCCGGCCAGGGAGTTGAGCAGGGCGCGAATCAGCGACGACTTACCGCTACCCCGGGAGCCCCACAGCAGGGCATGGTTGGCCGGCAGGCCCCGCAGGAAGGCGCGGGTGTTGTCCACCAGGGCCAGCTTCTGGCGCTCGATGCCCAGCAGGTCGTCCAAGCCCAGGGCATCCCGGGGCGGTACCGGCAACAGTTGCCCGCCCAAGGCATGGCGCTGCCATAGCGCCGCCACGTCGCGACGCCAGTCCACCGCCTGGGGAGGCGGGGGCAGCCAGGGCTCGACCCGCGCCAGCAGTGCCAGCAGCCGCTGGCTCAATTCCTCATTCATTGCTCCACTCCTGTGGTTGACCTGGGATGGCATCGGGGTATCTTGTGGCGAACCCTCGCCCCCCGTCCAGGGTCTTACCCAGGACACCGCTTCCGCGGAGACGCCGGGGCGGCCCACGACACGATGAGGACTCCCCATGGGATGGATGCGTTACCTGGCCGTTGGCGCGCTCGTCACCACCCTGACCGCCTGCGCCACCTCGCCCACCGGGCGCCAGCAGTTCACCCTCTACTCGGATGAGCAACTGAACCAGATGGGCCAGCAGGCCTTCGACCAGTACCAGTCGGACCTGCCCCTGGCCGGTGGCGCCACCCAGCGTTACGCCGAGTGCGTGGCCAATGCGCTGGTCGCCGCCCTGCCGGAGCGGGAGCGTCACCAGAACTGGCAGATCCGCGTCTTCGACGAGGAGTCGGTGAACGCCTTCGCCCTGCCCGGCGGCTATATGGGCGTACACACCGGCCTGCTCGGCGTGGCCACCGACCAGCATCAGCTGGCCGCGGTGGTGGGCCACGAGATCGGCCATGTGCTGGCTCGCCACGCCAACGAGCGAGCCTCGACCCAGTCCATGACCCAACTGGGCCTGTCGGTGCTGCAGAGCTCCGCCGGCGTCGAGAGCGAGCAACTGCTGGGGCTGATGGGGGCCGGCGCCCAGTACGGCATCCTGCTGCCCTTCTCGCGGCGCCACGAGAGCGAGGCGGATATCATCGGCCTGGGGCTGATGGCAGACGCCGGTTTCGATCCCCGCGCCAGCCTCACCCTATGGGAGAACATGCGTGCCGCCTCCGGTGGGCAGCCGCCCGCCTGGCTCTCCACCCACCCCAGCCATGGCCAGCGCATGGCAGCCCTCCAGGCGGAGATGGGCAACGCCCTGAGCCGCTACGAGCGGGCTCGCCAGGCCGGCCGCGCCCCCAACTGCCGCGCTCCCGGCTAACCTGACAACGGACCCCTTATGCTACGACTCGGACTACTGCTGCTGATCGTCCCCTCCCTGGCGCTGATGGGCATCTACTTCTGGGAACTGGGCCAACTGCGCGAATGCACCTACGGCGGGGGCCACTGGGACTACCTGGAGCGGGTCTGCCGCGATACGCCCCAGCCCTTCGTCTCCCTGCTGCAACGTCAGCCCCTGCTGGTCAACGGCGGCATGCTGCTGTCGGTGCTGGGGGTGGGGCTATGCATGGTGGGGCTCTATACCAAGCGCCGCTAGGCGGAGTTATCGCAATTAGCACACTTTCAGCACGGAGGCCCGGGGCTACCCTGGGGACAGGCCTTCGCGGGGCGCTGTGACCCCCTCCCTGGGCGCTACTTTTGCCCTGCAGCGCTCTCGCATCCTGCTCCGCTTGCAGGACCGGGGCTGGCCATCCCTGGCCAGCCCGTTCGGAGCAATGCTCCTCACCCCTGGCAAAAAACCCCCGCTCCGCCCTGCCCCCAGCGCCCCTCGGCCATTCTAAGCGTGCTGAAGCATCTTAGGGATTGGCGATAGCGATTCAGAGCGAGCGGCGCAGCTCGGCCAGCACCGGGGCGGTATCCGGGCGCTTGCCGCGCCACTGGAAGAAGGCCTCGGCAGCCTGCTCGACCAGCATGCCCAGGCCGTCGATACCATGGGCACCTCGCTCGCCGGCCCAGCGCAGGAAGACGGTGGGCTCGGCGCCATACATCATGTCGTAGGCGCTGGCCCCCGGGGCGAAGAGCTCGTCGGGCAGGGGTGGCAGCTCGCCGCCCAGGCTGGCGCTGGTGCCATTGATCACCAGGTCGAAGGGCCCGGCGACGGCCGCGAAGCCGCCCCCCTGGATGGGCCCCAGGTCGGCGAAATCCCGGGCCAGGGCCTCGGCCTTGGCGGCGGTGCGGTTGGCCACCTCGAGGCTCACCGGCGCCTCGGCCAGCAGCGGCTCGAGCACCCCGCGCACCGCGCCCCCGGCCCCCAGCACCAGGATCCGTGCGCCGGCCAGGGTCACCCCGTGGCGCTTGAGGTCGCGCACCAGGCCGATGCCATCGGTGGTATCCCCATAGACCTTGGGATCGTCACCTTCGCCGTTCTTGCCCAGCACCAGGGTGTTGACCGCCCCGGCCCGCCGGGCCCGGCGACTCAGGGTATCGCAGAGGCGATAAGCCTCCTCCTTGAAGGGCACGGTGACATTGGCGCCGCGCCCCCCGGCAGCGACGAAGGCGCGCCAGGCCCCGGCGAAGTCATCCAGGGGCGCCTCGATGGCGGTGTAGTCGATCGCTTCACCGCACTGGGCGGCGAAGGCGGCGTGGATGGCCGGCGACTTGGAGTGGCCGATAGGGTGGCCAAAGACGCAGTAGCGATCTCTCATGCCTGTTTCTCCTGGCCGTCCTCCGCCTCGTCCAGCCACTCCCGGGGACGCAGGTAATCCCGATAGAGCGTCGCCTCCGGGCTGTCGGGCTGCGGCTCCCAGCCGTAGTCCCAGCGGGCCAGTGGCGGCATCGACATCAAGATCGACTCGGTGCGCCCGCCGCTCTGCAACCCGAAGAGGGTGCCCCGGTCCCAGACCAGGTTGAACTCCACGTAACGGCCCCGGCGATAGAGCTGGAAGTCGCGCTCCCGCTTGCCCCAGGGGGTCTGCCGGCGGCGCCGGGCGATGGGCAGGTAGGCGTCGAGGAAAGCCTCCCCCACGGCGCGCTGGAAGGCGAAGCTCTGGTCGAAGCCCCACTCGTTGAGGTCATCGAAGAAGAGCCCGCCCACGCCGCGGGTCTCGCCACGGTGTTTGAGGAAGAAGTAGTCGTCGCACCAGGCCTTGTAACGGGGATAGACGTCGTCGCCGAAGGGCGCACAGGCGTCCCGGGCCACCCGGTGCCAGTGCAGGACGTCCTCGTGCACCGGATAGAAGGGGGTCAGGTCGAAACCACCACCGAACCACCACACCGGCGCCTCGCCGGCCTTCTCGGCGATAAAGAAGCGCACATTGCCATGGCTGGTGGGCACATGGGGGTTCTCGGGATGCAGTACCCAGGAGACCCCCACCGCATGGAAGGCGCGCCCGGCAAGCTCCGGCCGCGCCGCCGTGGCCGATGGCGGCAACTGGGCCCCATGGACGTGGGAGAAGTTGACGCCGCCCTTCTCGAAGAGGGCGCCGTTCTCGATCACCCGGGAACGTCCGCCGCCGCCCTCCTCTCGGGTCCAGGCATCCTCACGGAACTCGGCCTGGCCATCCTCCTCGGCCAGGCCCCGGCACAGGCGATCCTGCAAGTCCAGCAGGTAAGTCTTGACGGCATCGAGATGGGCGTGAGCCACGGGGCCTCCGGTCGTTGATGGGCCGGGCGCCAGCGCCCGGCCTCGATGCAAAGGTAACGAGAACGATCAGCCGCGCAGCACGCGCCCGCTGACCAGGTCGCGAATGGTGCTGGGCTGATCGAGGCCGCCCAGGGAGCCCTCCACCACCGCCGCCAGGGCATCACCGAAGACGTCGCGGACCTGTCCGGCGCTCAGGGCGGGTGGCTCACCGGCGGGGTTGGCGGAGGTGGAGACGATGGGCCCGCCGAAGGCGGCACATAGCTCGGCGACCAGGGGATGGGCGCTGACCCGCAGCGCCACGCTGCGGTGGCCCCCCCGCACCAGGGGATGGGAGCGCCCGTTATCCGGCACCAGCCAGGTATTGGGGCCGGGCCAGCTGGCCACCAGGGGCGCATGCAGGGCCGGATCGAGGCCCTCCAGCCAGGGACCGAACTGGGTGATATCGCCGGCGACCAGGATCATCCCCTTGGCCGGATCCCGGGACTTGAGTCGCAGCAGGGCAGTCAGCGCCTGCTCATCATCCGGGTCACAACCGAGCCCCCAGACCGCCTCGGTAGGGTAGGCGATCACGCCGCCGCTACGCAGCGCCGCGACGCCCTGAGCCAAAGATTCACTGGAAAGATGCGCATCACCCATGGCGACCTCATCGCTCTCGCTGAAAAGGCGAAGTCTACCATGGCCTGCGCCTTAGGGCAGGCGGATCCAGCCGCCGCTGGTCGCCGCCACCCGCCCCTCCAGCTCCAGGCTCAGCAGGCGCCGCTGGCACTCCGCCACCGACAGGCCGGTCAACGCCACCAGGGCATCCAGGGGCGTCGGCACTTCGCTGAGCAGGGACAGCAGCGGCTCCTCGACGGGCGCTTCGTCCGGGGTCATCGGCACGGCCAAGGGGCCCTCCCAGTGCCCCAGTTCCTCCAGGAGTTCCTCGGGCTGGGTGACCAGGGTCGCGCCCTGGCGCAGCAGTTGCAGGCAGCCCCGGGCCTGAGGGTTATGCAGGGAGCCAGGCAGCACGAAGAGATCTCGCCCCTGTTCCAGGGCCAGGCGGGCACTGACCAGGGAACCGCTGCGTTCGGCGGCCTCCACCACCAGCACGCCCAGGGAGAGACCGGTGATGATGCGGTTGCGCCGCGGGAAGTGCCCGGGATGGGGGCGGGTGCCGGGGGGATGCTCGGAGAGCAGCAGACCGGTATGGCGCAGTCGCTCATAGAGCCCGGCGTGCTGGCGGGGGTAGATCACATCGATGCCGGAGCCCAGCACCGCCAGGCTGGTGCCTCCGGCCTCCAGGGCAGCGGTCTGGGCCCGCCCATCGATGCCGAGCGCCATGCCGCTGACCACGCACCAGCCCCGCTCGGCCAGGGCCTGGGCGAAACCCGCCGCGTTATTCAGGCCATCCCGGGTGGGACGTCGCGACCCCACCATGGCCAGGCGGGATGGCCCCAGGGCCGCCAGGTCACCCCGGGCCCAGAGCAGCGGCGGCGGATCGGGCAGCTCGTCGAGGAGCAGCGGCCAGGCCGGGTGATCGGGATGCAGCAGGTGATGATCCGGGGCCGACGCCGCCCAGGCCTCCAGGGCGTCCAGCTCGGCCTGGAGTGGGCTGCGGGAGGGGTGCTCGAGCCACAGGCGCAAGGCCTGGCGGGCCCGCCCCGGCAGCAGGGCCAGCCAGCCCTCGGGCCAGGCCGGCTCCCGGGCCCGCAACCGGGCCAGTTGCAGGGCCCCGAGGCCCGGCAGGCGACTCAGCAACCCCCACTCCCTGGCGGTCAGCATCCGCGTGACGCCTCGTCAGGGCGCGCCGGCCAGCAGCTCGCTGCGGTCGGGGTGATAGACCCGATCCCCCACCGCCAGGGAGCGACTGGCCTGCATCACCAGGGCGTAGCTCACCTTCTCGAAGGGACGGAACACCATCACCAGGCCGGCATCCTCGCCGGGCAGCTGAATCACTTCATTGGTGCGCGGGTCGGTGACCAGCTCGCCCTGCTGCTCGACCCGCAGCACATGGCCCGCCTCGATGCCGTCGCGACGCCCCAGGTCCAGGGCCACCACCTGCAATCGACCGATGAAGCGCACGCCACCGGGCACTGCCAGGATGCGCCCACTGATGGCGCTGTCCGGGGCCCGGGGCAGGAACTGGCCGGCCCACTCGCGCTCTTCTACCGGCAGGATCAGGTCGCCGTTACGCACCTCGATATTGGATGCCGTGACCTCCAGGCGACTGATATCGCCGTCGCGACGCAACCAGAGGGCGCGCCCCACGCTGGTCAGCTCGATGCCCAGCAGCTCGCCGGTCTCCGGGTCCTGGTAGCGGTCGCCCAGCCGATAGATACCCAGGCGCCCCTCCCTCGGCAGGTCGCCGCGCACATAGATGGCATCTCCGGCGCCGCTGATCAGGCGCTGGTCGTCGCCCCCCACCACATAGGCCAGGTTATCGAGCCGCTCGGCATCGTCCACCACCCGGTGGCGACGCAGGAAGTTCTCCACCACCTCCAGGGGCAGGGGCGCGATCGCCTCCCGATGGGGCACCCGACGCACCTCCGGCGAAAGCCGCACCATGCCCTGCCCCCGCTCCATGCGCAGGCAGGGACGGCCATTGCAGTCCTCGAGGTAGATGATGTCACCGGGGTAGATCAGGTGGGGGTTACGGATCTGCGGATTGACCTGCCAGATCTCCGGCCACTGCCAGGGATGGCGCAGGAAACGCCCGGAGATGTCCCAGAGGGTATCGCCGCGCACCACCGTATAGCGCTCCGGGGCATCGCTTCGAAGCCCGGCATAGCTCAGGGCCTGGGCCTGGGCCGTGGCCACCCCCGCCATCAGCATGGCCAGGACGATCAGCGTCCCGGCCCGGCAAACTCGCAATAGTCGTTTCATCCCTTGGCACCCCCAGCGCTGCCGGCCCCGACGGGCGCCGGCCCGGTTGATTCCCCGCCTTATCATGTAGCGTTTCGTAAATCAGTGTAATCCCCGCGGCCCGCCCCCGCACCCTAGGATCCACGATAGTGGCTGACTATTGAGCCCATGGGGAAACCGCGAGGTTCCGTTGCCGTCGCCACCCCTCTACAATATGGAAAGAAACTCGACCTCCCGCACAACGGTGATTTCAACGTCATGGCCAAGTTACCCATCCTCGAATTTCCCGACGAGCGTCTGCGCACCAAGGCGGCTCCGGTCGACGGCGTCGATGACACCGTTCGCCAGCTGGTCGATGACATGTTCGAGACCATGTACGCCGCTCGTGGCATCGGCCTGGCAGCGACCCAGGTGGACGTGCACCGCCGCGTCATCGTGATGGACGTCAGCGACGACCAGAGCCAACCGCTGGTGCTGATCAACCCGGAGTACACCCCCATCGGCGAGGAGCGCCAGCCGATGCAGGAGGGCTGCCTCTCGGTGCCCGAGTATTACGCCGAGGTGCCCCGCGCCCTGAGGGTCCATCTCAAGGCCCTGGATCGCGACGGCCAGCCCTATGAGCTGGAAGCCGACGGCCTGCTGGCCCACTGCATCCAGCACGAGTCCGACCACCTCGAGGGCGTGCTCTTCGTCGATTACCTCTCGGCCCTCAAGCGCCAGCGGGTGATGAAGAAGATGCAGAAGCGCCATAAGCTGCAGGAAGCCTAGGCTTCCCCCACGCGACAAGGCCGGGTATCCCCCGGCCTTCGTCGTTATGGGCCGCCTTGCGCTATCATGTCGCCTACCCTGTCAGAACCGACGACCCAGCAAGGCCATCCTGCATGACTCGACCCCTTCGCGTGATCTTCGCCGGCACCCCGGACTTCGCCGCCGCCAGCCTCCAGGCACTGCTCGACAGTCCCCACCGGGTCATCGCCGCCTATACCCAGCCCGATCGTCCCGCCGGCCGTGGCCGCAAGCTGACCCCCAGCCCGGTCAAGGCCCTGGCCCAGCAGCACGACCTGCCCGTCTACCAGCCCCAGAGCCTGAAGAGCGCCGAGGCCCAGGCGGAACTGGCGGCCCTGAATGCCGACATCATGGTGGTGGTGGCCTATGGCCTGCTACTGCCCCAGGCGGTGCTGGATATTCCGCCCCTGGGCTGCCTCAACGTGCATGCCTCCCTGCTGCCCCGCTGGCGTGGCGCCGCCCCCATCCAGCGCGCCATCGAGGCCGGCGACAGCGAGAGCGGCGTGACCATCATGCAGATGGACGCCGGCCTGGACACCGGCCCCATGCTGCTGACCCGCACCGCGCCGATCACCGAGACCACCACCGGCGGCGAGCTCCACGACTGCCTGGCGGCGCTGGGTGGCGAAGCCATCGTCGAGGCCCTGGACCGCCTCGCCGGAGGCGGCCTCGAGGCCACTCCCCAGCCCGAGGCCGGCGTCACCTATGCCGCCAAGCTCTCCAAGGCGGAGGCGGAGCTCGACTTCCACCGTCCCGCCGCCGAGCTGGCCGCCCGGGTGCTCGCCTTCAACCCCTGGCCGGTGGCCTGGACCCGCCTCGATGACCAGCCCCTGCGCCTCTGGCTGGCGGCGGTCGGCGAGCGTCACGCCGAGGACCCGGAGACGCTTCCCGGTACCCTGCTCTCCGCCGACCGCGATGCCCTGCGTATCGCCTGCGGTGCCGACGGTCGTGAGGTGCTGGCAGTGAGCCGTGCCCAGCTGCCCGGCGGCAAGCCCCTGGCGGCCCGGGAACTGCTCAATGCCGGCAAGGCCCGCTTCACCCCGGGCATGCGCCTGGGTGACGCCCCCACGGAGGCGCCCCGATGAACGATCGTCGCCCCCCCAATGGCCAGGAAGTCCGCGCCGCCGCGGCCCGCAACCTGGTGCCGGTGATCACCGCCAAGGGTTCCTTGGCGACCCTCGACGAGGGCCAGGTAGGCCAGCGTGACCGGGGCCTGCTGCGGGAGCTCTGCTACGGGGTCTGCCGTACCCAGCCTCGCCTGGAAGCCCTGGCGACCCGGCTGCTCAAGCACCCCTTCAAGCGTCGTGACGCGGATATCCAGGCCCTACTGCTGGTGGGCATCTACCAGCTGCTCTACCTGCGGGTGCCGGCCCATGCCGCCGTGGGCGAGACCGCCGGCGCTGCCCGGCTGCTCGGCAAGGAGTGGGCCACCCGGGTGCTCAACGGCTGCCTGCGCCGCCTGCAGCGAGAGGCCCCGGCCCTGCAGGCCGAGGTGGACAAGGATCCCTGCGTGGCCCTGATGCACCCCGCCTGGCTGCTCAAGGCCCTGCGCCAGGCCTGGCCGGACGACTGGCGCGCCATCGCCGCGGCCAATAACGTGGCCGGCCCCATGACCCTGCGCATCAACCGCCGCCACGGCGATCGGGAGGCCTACATGGAGCGCCTCTACGAGGTGCATCAGCCGGCCCGGCTCTGCCTGCACTCCCCGGATGGCCTGACCCTGGAGACCCCCTGCGATGTCTACCAGCTGCCCGGCTTCGCCGAGGGCCATGTGAGCGTCCAGGACGAGGCCGCCCAGCTCGCCGCCGAGCTGCTGGGGCCGGTGCTGGCCCCCCGCCCCGGGGCCCGGGTGCTGGACGCCTGCTGCGCCCCTGGCGGCAAGACCGCCCACCTGCTGGAGGTCTTCGACCTGGCCCTGACCGGCATCGACAGCGACGCCACGCGGCTCTCCCGGGTCGAGTCGACCCTGGAGCGCCTCAATCTTGAGGCCACCCTGCTGCACGCCGATGCCGCCGAGGACGCCTGGTGGGACGGCACCCCCTTCGACGCCATCCTCCTCGATGCCCCCTGCTCCGGCAGCGGCGTGATCCGCCGTCACCCGGACATCAAGGCCCTGCGCCGGGCCGAGGACATTCCCCAACTGGCCAAGCTCCAGGCCCGGCTGCTGGATGCCCTCTGGGCCAAGCTGGCCCCCGGCGGCACCCTGCTCTATGCGACCTGCTCGGTGCTCCCCGAGGAGAATGCCGACCAGATCCGGGCCTTCCTGGCCCGCACCCCGGACGTCGAGGTCACCACCCCCGCCGACGTGGCCTGGGGGCGCCCCGCCGGCGCCGGCCGCCAGCTGCTGCCCGAGGAGGAGAGCCACGACGGTTTCTTCTACGCCAGGCTACGCAAGGCACCCTGAAGCGGTGAAGAATTAGCGTTTACCGGCCCCTGGAGCCTCCCGCCCTATACTGCCAGGAGCCCCCGCCGTCAGGCGGGGCCCTGTCCATCGGTACGGGAGGCACCATGTCCCACGTCTACAAGCATATCGAGCTCACCGGCTCCTCCACCGAAGGCATCGAGGATGCCATCCACCAGGCCCTGGCCCGGGCGCACCGCACCCTCCACGACATGCGCTGGTTCGAGGTGATCGATACCCGCGGGCATATCGAGCATGGCAAGGTCGGTCACTGGCAGGTCACCATCAAGGTGGGCTTCACCCTGGAAGAGTGACCCTCGTTGCCCGGTGGTTTATGCTAGCCGGCGCCTTCGACCCACCGCCGACCTCCCCTGAGTCGGTGGTGGCTCGGATCATCAGCAGACGGAACCTCCTGCCATGAAGATCATCATTCTCGGCGCCGGTCAGGTCGGCGGCACCCTGGCCGAACACCTGGCCCACGAGGAGAACGACATCACGGTGGTGGACACCGATGGCGAACGGCTGCGCGAGCTGCACAACCGCCTCGATATCCGCACCGTCAGCGGCCCCGCTTCCTACCCCATGGTGCTGCGCCAGGCCGGCTGCGAGGATGCCGACATGCTGATCGCGGTGACCAGCCAGGACGAGGTCAACATGATCGCCTGCCAGGTCGCCCACACCCTCTTCCGCACCCCCACCAAGATCGCCCGGGTCCGCGCCACCGCCTACCTGACCCGCAAGGGGCTGTTCGCCCACGAGGCGGTGCCCATCGACGTGCTGATCAGCCCCGAGCAGGTGGTCACCGACCATATCCGCCGCCTGATCGAGTACCCCGGCGCCCTGCAGGTGCTGGAGTTCGCCGGCGGCCAGGTGCAGCTGGTGGCGGTGGAGGCCTTCTACGGCGGCCCCCTGGTGGGCCAGGACCTGGGCTTCCTGCGCCGCCACATGCCCAGCGTGGATACCCGGGTCGCCGCCATCTACCGCCGCAACCGGCCGATCATTCCCCGCGGCGACACCGTCATCGAGGCCGATGACGAGGTGTTCTTCATCGCCGCCCGCCGCGATATCCGCGCGGTGATGAGCGAGTTGCGCCGGGTCGAGCGGGACTTCCGCCGGGTGGTGATCGCCGGCGGCGGCAATATCGGCGAGCGCCTCGCCGAGATGCTCGAGCATAGCCACCAGGTGAAGATCATCGAACACAGCCTGGAGCGCTGCACCACCCTCTCCGAGCGCCTCGACCGCACCGTGGTGCTCCACGGCAGCGCCACCAGCAAGCGCCTGCTGCTGGAGGAAAACATCGAGGACTGCGATATCTTCTGCGCCCTGACCAACGACGACGAGGTCAATATCATGTCGTCGATGCTGGCCAAGCGCCTCGGCGCCCGGCGGGTGCTGACCCTGATCAACAACGCCGCCTACGTGGACCTGGTGCAGGGCGGCGAGATCGATATCGCCATCTCCCCCCAGCAGGCCACCATCGGCAGCCTGCTGACCCATGTGCGACGCGGCGATATCGTCAATGTCCACTCGCTGCGCCGCGGCGCCGCCGAGGCAATCGAGGCGATCGCCCACGGCGATGCCCGCTCCTCCCGGGTGGTGGGCCGTGCCATCGGCGAGATCGACCTGCCCAGCGGCACCACCATCGGCGCCATCGTGCGCGGCAAGGAGGTGCTGATCGCCCACGACGACGTGGTGGTGGAGTCCGGCGACCACGTCATCCTGTTCGTGATCGACAAGCGCCGTATCCGCGACGTGGAGCGCCTCTTCCAGGTCGGCCTGACCTTCTTCTGATGAACCGGGTGGTTTCCCTAAGGAAAGCGGCACCATGAGTCTACGCATGATCCTGCGCATCCTGGGCCTGCTGCTGATGCAGTTCAGCCTGACCATGGTGCCACCCATCCTGATCTCGCTGCTGTTCCTCGACGGGGTGTGGAGCGCCTTCGCCATCGCCCTGGGCATCACCGCGGCCACCGGCGCGCTGATCTTCTGGCCCAACCGCCACGCCCGCAAGGAGCTGCGCACCCGAGATGGCTTCCTGATCGCCGCCCTCTTCTGGACGGTGCTGGCCAGTTTCGGGGCCCTGCCGCTGATGCTCGATGGCGTCCACGCCCTGTCGGTGACCGATGCCTTCTTCGAGTCCTTCTCCGGCCTGACCACCACCGGCGCCACCGTGATCACCGGCATCGAGGGCCTGCCCGAGTCGGTGCGCTACTACCGCCAGCAGCTGCAGTGGCTGGGCGGCATGGGGATCGTGGTCCTGGCGGTGGCCATCCTGCCGACCCTGGGCGTCGGCGGCATGGCCCTCTACCGCACCGAGATCCCGGGCCCGTTGAAGGACTCCAAGCTCACCCCGCGGATCACCGAGACCGCCAAGGCACTGTGGTATATCTACGCCTCCCTGACCCTGACCTGTATCCTCGCCTACTGGGCGGCGGGCATGCACTGGTTCGATGCCCTGGGCCACGGCTTCTCCACCGTGGCCATTGGCGGTTTCTCCACCTACGACGCCAGCATCGGTCACTTCGACAGCGCCACCATCGAGCTGATCTGCGTGGGCTTCATGATCGTCTCGGCGATGAGTTTCAGCCTGCACTTCGTCGCCTGGCGGGAGAAACGCCTGAGCCACTACCTGCGCGATCCGGAGGCCAGCTTCCTGCTGCTCTTCCTCGGCGGCCTGGCGCTGATCACCGTCGGCGCCCTCTGGGCCACCGCCACCTACGACGACAGCCTGGGGTTGCGCCATGGCCTCTTCCAGGTGGTCTCGGTGGCCACCACCGCCGGCTTCGGCGTCGCCGACTTCTCCGTCTGGCCCGGGGCCCTGCCCTTCCTGCTGTTCATGGCCGCCTTCGTGGGCGGCTGTTCCGGTTCCACCGGCGGCGGCATGAAGGTGATCCGCATCATCCTGATCCTCAAGCAGGGGATGCGCGAGATCATGCGCCTGATCCACCCCAATGCGGTGATCGCGGTCAAGGTCGGCAAGCATAGCGTGCCGGACGGCATCGCCCAGGCGGTGTGGGGCTTCTTCTCGGTCTATGTGATGCTGTTCTTCCTGATGCTGGTGGGGGTCATGGCCACCGGCGTCGACCAGGTCACCGCCTGGTCCACGGTGGCCTCGGCCCTCAATAACCTGGGCCCGGCCCTGGGCGAGGCGAGCGCCAACTATGGCGACCTGCCCGACCTCGCCAAGTGGATCCTGGTCATGGCCATGCTGCTGGGGCGCCTGGAGATCTTTACCGTGCTGGTACTCTTTACCCCCGCCTTCTGGCGACGCTGAAGCTCCCAAGGTGGGGCGTTGCCGCTGGGGGGCAGGCGCCAAGGGTTTGCGCCCCCTACCCGGCATTATGGATAATCGGGCCATCACTCTCAGATGCCGAGCCTCCATGACCGACTCCCAGGACATCACCGCCGCCGAGCCCTCCCAAGCGGGAAGCGTGACGGCGGGACCGCGCCAGGTGCTGCAGGTGGGCGAGACCCGCTATACCCTGCTGGGCACCGCCCATGTCTCCGCCCAGAGCGCGGCGGAGGTGCGCGAGCTGATTCGCTCCGGCGACTTCGATGCGGTGGCCATCGAGCTCTGCCCCTCCCGCCACCACAGCCTGGTGGAACCGGATGCCATGGCCGACCAGGACCTCTTCCAGGTCTTTCGCCAGGGCAAGGCGGGCATGGTAGCCGCCAGCCTGGCCCTGGGCGCCTTCCAGCAGCGCCTCGCCGAGCAGTCCGGCATCGAGCCCGGCGCCGAGATGCGCGCCGCCCTGGAGGAGAGCGAGGCGGCGAAGCTGCCGCTGCTGCTGATCGACCGGGACGTGGGCATCACCCTCAAGCGCATCTACACCAATGTACCCTGGTGGCAGCGCATGGGGCTGATCAGCGGCCTGCTGAGCAGCGTCATCTCCCGCCAGGAGGTCTCCCCGGCGGAAATCGAGCGACTCAAGGAGGGCGACGTGCTGGAGTCCACCTTCAGCGAATTCGCCGAGCAGTCCGAGGCCCTCTATACCCCGCTGATCCGCGAACGGGATCGCTATATGGCCCTGCGCCTGGCGGAGGAGAATCCCAATCGCTACCGCCACGTGCTGGTCGTCATCGGCGCCGGCCACCTCAAGGGGCTTAGCGAGCACCTGGAGGCGCCGCTGCCCCAGGCCCCCGGCGTGGAGCGGGAGACCCTGGAGTACACCCCGCCCCGTTCGCGGATCTGGAAGCTGCTGCCCTGGCTCATCACCGCCCTGGTGCTGACCGGCTTCGCCATCGGCTTCTCCCGGGACACCGGCCTGGGCCTGCAACTGGTGGGCGAGTGGTTCCTGATCAATGGCGTGCTCTCGGCGCTGGGGACCGCCATCGCCCTGGGGCACCCGGCCACCATCGCCGCGACCTTCTTCGCCGCGCCGCTGACCTCGCTCAACCCCACCATCGGCGCCGGCTTCGTGGCCGCCGGGGTCGAACTGGCCATGCGCAAGCCCAAGGTGCGCGACTTTTCCACCCTGCGCCACGACGTGGCCAGCGTGAAGGGCTGGTGGCGCAACCGGGTCTCGCGCACCCTGCTGGTATTCATGCTGGCCACCATCGGCTCCGCCGCCGGTACCTGGGTGGCGGGGCTACGGATCGCCGGGGCGCTATTCGGCAGCGGCGGCGCCTAGCCCCCGCTCGCGACTTTTACGCATCGCCCCGGCCCTGACCGGGGCGATGGCGTTTCAGGCCTCGATACCGCGCCGGGCCAGCAGCCGGCTCATGGCCGGCGTCGGCGCCTCGAGCTTCTCGAAGCGGCGGCTGGCGGCATAGCTGTCGTTGAAGACCTGGAAGTAGTCGTCGAGGATCGCCGCGGCGTCGCTGTCGCCGCCCTGGTGCAGCAGTTCGGCGGCCACCTCGGCGGTACACAGATGGGCCTCGGAGGCGGGCTTGCGCAGTCGATAACGCGTCAGGCGCTCGGTACGCAGCGGCAGCACCGGCAGCGCCTCGAGATAGGGGCTCTTGCGGAAGATACGCCGTGCCTGGCGCCAGGTGCCGTCGAGGATCACGTAGACCGGAATCCGCGCCGCGGCCTTCACCGCCGCCACGGCCTCCATGCCCACCACCCGGTGGGCATAGTCGGGCTGGTCGTCGGGGAAGATCACGAAGGGGGCATAGCGCTCGTCCGCCAGCAGCGCCAGCAGGCGCTCGTCCGGGGCGGTGCGATACCAGGTGAAGACCTCGGTGCTGCCCAGCACGTCGCGGATCAGGCGACCGGTATTGGTGGGCTTGTGGTGCTCCAGGGGGTGGGTCACGAGCCACACCCGGGCCGTGCTCTCGGCCTCGACCCGATAGGGGCAGAGGCAGTTGAGGGTCGGCAGGTTGCAGCCCGCGCAGCGCGCCACGAAGCTGCCTCGGGCCTTGAACTCCCGGCGCGGCGGGCGCGGATGACCAGTGGCGGGATCGCGGTCGGTGGCATCGCGGGAATGAACGTCTTCCTGCATGGGGCTCGGGTCCGGGTGAGTCGAAGGGGGCAGTATTCTACCACCCCACGCCGTCACTTCCCTCTCCCCCTGCTGTCGCGCTTACGGCTCCAGCAACGTCTCCGGCATCCATAGCCGCCCTTCCCGCGTCCAGTGCCGGACCAGGGCCGGTACGCCGCGGCCGGCGGGCTGACTGAGCCGCACCACCCCGGGGGGCGCCAGCTGGTGGGCCTGGGGGTCGACCAGGATCGCCTCGGCATCCAGTGGCGCCTGATCCAGCAGGGAGGCCGCCGGCATCACCGCAAGCGACGTGCCCACCACCAGCAGCAGGTCGGCCTCGGCGACGATCTCCTGGGCCTCGACATAGCGGGGCACGGGTTCGCCGAACCACACCACGTCGGGGCGCAGCTGGCTGCCCAGGTCGCAGAGATCGCCGAGGCGAATGCCGCCACGACGCAGCGGGTAGCGCATGCCGGGGTGGGCGGTGGAGCGGGCCTGGAGGATCTCGCCATGCAGATGCAGTACCCGTCGGGAGCCGGCCCGCTCGTGAAGATCATCGATGTTCTGGGTGATGATACTGACCCGGAAGCCGCGCTTCTCCAAGGCGGCCAGGGCCTTGTGGGCGGCATTGGGGCGTGCCCGACGCACCTGGTCACGGCGGGCATCGTAGAAGCGCAACACCCGCTCGGGATCCCGCGCCCAGGCCTCGGGGGTGGCCACCGCGTCCACCGGGTGGTTCTCCCAGAGGCCGTCACTGGCACGAAAGGTGGCGATGCCGCTCTCGGCGCTGATGCCGGCGCCGCTCAATACCACCAGATGGGGGGACTCGCTCATGATGACTCGTCAGTGGGTCGGGGCAGCCGCCTCGACGAAGCGCTGCTTGTCGCGATAGGGGGTCACGTCGATCACCTTGCCTTCGCGGATCGCCCGCTGCAGCCCCTGCCAGTAGTCGGGGTCGAAGAGCTCCGGATGCAGCTCGGTGAACAGGGCGCGCAGCTCGGGGTTGGCGACCATGAAGGGGCCGAACTCTTCCGGGAAGATATCATTGGGTCCCACCGAGAACCAGGGCTCCGCGGGTTCTCCCTGTCCCGAGGCTTGGGTGCGGGGAAGGCGGCGGAAGTGGCACTCGGTGAGGTAGCAGATCTCGTCGTAGTCGTAGAAGACTACCCGGCCATGGCGGGTCACCCCGAAGTTCTTCAGTAGCATGTCGCCGGGGAAGATATTGGCCGCCGCCAGCTGCTTGATGGCATTGCCGTAGTCCTTGAGCACGGCGCGGGTCTCGGCCTCATCGCACTGCTCCAGGTAGAGGTTCAGGGGGGTCATCATCCGCTCGACATAGCAGTGCTTGATGACCACCTTGTCGTCGCGCAGCGAGACGGTGGAGGGCGCCACCTCCAGCAGGTGCTCCAGGCACTCGGGATCGAAGTGGTCGCGGCGGGCGATGAAATTCGAGAACTCCTGGGTATCCGCCATGCGCCCCACCCGGTCGTGGCACTTGACCAGTTGGTACTTGTCGCGAACGGTCTGGTGGGTCACCTCCTTGGCCGGGTCGAAGCGATCCTTGATGATCTTGAAGACGGTGCGGTAGGAGGGCAGCACGAAGACCGCCATCACCATGCCGCGCACCCCGGGGGCGATGATGAACTGGTCCTCGCGCCTGGCCACCTGGCGGTTGAGGCCACGGAAGAACTCGGTCTTGCCGTGCTTGTAGAAGCCGATGGCGGAGTAGAGCTCCCCCTCCGGCTTGTCCGGCATCAGCTCCTGGAGGAAGTCGACGCATTCGCCGGGCACCTGGGTATCGACCTGGAAGTAGGCCCGGGTGAAGGAGAAGATGATCGAGACCTCCTCCGGCTCGATCAGCACCGTATCCAGGTGCAGTCCCTCGCTGGCCCCCGCCTCCTCGCCATAGCCCTCGCCGTGGCGGATCGGCAGCACCAGGGGCAGCTGCTCGCCACCACCCCGCAGCCGCCCCACCAGGTAGGCCCCCTTGTTGCGATAGAAGACGCTCTCGAGCAGTTCCATCTCGGTCTCCGCTCCGTCGCGCAGCGCCGCAGGCAGATGGCCGACGAGGAAGTCGGCGCCCAGGCGAGCGTCCCGCTCGAGATCATCGAAGGGGGTCTCCAGGCGCGCCGCCCCCAGGGCCCAATGGAGGGCGCCGGCCCAGTCGCCGGCGACCCGCCGGGTGCGGGTCAGGCAGATGCCCGAGTGGCGGGGTGCGCTATCCCGGGAGCTGTAGACGAACATCCAGTCGTCGCGGATATGGCGGTGGTGGAAGACCGAGCAGAACAGGGAGTTGAAGAAGGTCTCGGCGAGCTCGTAATCGAGACGCTGGTCGATCAGCTCGGCGTAGTGAGCCTTGGCCTCCCGCCAGCACTCGCAGTGGGTCAGCACCTCGGCCTGGAAGGTGCGTCGCAGGCGCCCCAGGGTCGCGGCCACCTTCTCGTCGTAGAGGTTGATGCGCGCCGCCGAGGCCTGCTGCGCCTCCCGCCAGGCGGCATCCCGGAAGCGCCGGCTGGCATCCCGGGTAATCGCCCGGAAGCGGGTACGGTATTCGTCGAAGCCGTGGAGGATGGTGGCGGCGAGGCGGTAGGCGGCGGAGAGTTTCATGGCGGGCTCCAGAGGCAGCAGCCCCTAGCCTGGCGGAATCCAGCGGTCACGGCGAGACGACCAAGGTGGAGGCTCCTGTAATCGAGCGACAGCCATCGTGACAGGGCGGCGCCCAGCGGCGACAATAGGCCCCGTTTTGCCGATGCTCAGGTCTTGCAAGTAGTGCCCATAAGCCATTCCCCCGACGACACCCCCATCGCCATCCTCTACCGGGACGAGCACCTGGTGGCGGTGCACAAGCCGAGCGGACTGCTGGTCCATCGCAGCCCATTGGCCCGGGGCGAGACCCGCTTCCTGGTGCAGCAGCTGCGCGACCAGCTGGGGCAGCGGGTCTACCCGGTGCATCGCCTGGACCGCCCCACTTCCGGGGTGATGCTCTTCGCCCTGGACTCGTCCACCGCCGCCGGGCTCAATGCCGCCTTTACCGAGCAGCGGGTCAGCAAGCGCTACCTGGCGGTGGTGCGCGGCGTCGGCCCCGAGGCAGCGCGCCTCGACTACCCCCTGCGGGAGGAGGATGGCCCCCGCCCCAAGGCGGAGATGCCGGCCCAGTCGGCGCTGACCGAGGTACGCCGCCTGGATAGCGTGGAGCTGCCGGTGGCGGTGGATCGCTACCCCCAGAGCCGCTACTCGCTGATGGAGGCGCGCCCCCATAGCGGGCGCCGCCACCAGATCCGTCGGCATCTCTCCCGGCGCGGCTACCCGATCATCGGCGATGCCAAGCACGGCAAAGGGGTACACAACCGTTTCTTCGCCGAGCGGCTGGGCTGCCCCCGGCTGCTGCTGGCGGCGGTGTCGCTGGGTGTCGAGCACCCCCGGCACGGCCGTTGGCTCGACGTCACCGCGCCCCTGGACGCCAGCATGACGGCGCTCTTCGAGCATTTCGGCTGGGCCGGCCACCTACCCCGCGGCGGCGTCACCTGGCACGAGTCGCCGCCCGTGTCCTGGCCCCAGCCCCAGACAGACTCCGAGAATCCCGTTGATGCATAACGACGATTACGACCTGCGTTTCGGCGGCATCCGCCGCCTCTATGGCCGCCGCGCCAGCGACGCCTTCCGCCGCGCCCACGTGGTGGTGGTGGGCGTGGGCGGCGTGGGCAGCTGGACGGTGGAGGCCCTGGCCCGGGCCGGCATCGGCAAGCTGACCCTGATCGACCTGGACGATGTATGCGTCTCCAACGTCAATCGCCAGCTCCACGCCCTGGACGGCACCATCGGTCGCCCCAAGGTGGAAGTGCTGGCGGAACGCTGCCGGGCCATCGCCCCACAGATGACGGTGGTGGCGGATACCGCCTTCGTGACGCCGGCGAACCTCGCCGAACGCCTGCCCGCCGACGCCGACCATGTGGTAGACGCCATCGACAGCGTGATCGCCAAGGCGGCGCTGATCAGTTGGTGCCAGCGCCGCAAGCTGCCGATCACCGTGACCGGCGCCGCCGGTGGCCAGACCGACCCCACCCGCATCCGGGTCGCGGACCTGGCACGCACCCAGCACGACCCCCTGCTGGCCAAGGTGCGCTCGCGGCTGCGCCGGGACTACGGCTTCTCGCGCAACCCCAAGCGGCGCTTCGACGTGGAGTGTGTCTATTCCGAGGAGCAGCTGGTCTACCCCAGTAGCGACGGCGAGGTGTGCCTGCAGAAACCCGGCGCCGGCAATGCCACCCGCCTCGACTGCGCCGAGGGCTTCGGCGCCGCCACCTTCGTCACCGGGAGCTTCGGCTTCGCCGCCGCCGCCCGGGTGATGGCACGATTCGCCCGCCGCGCCCAGCGCGAGGCAGAGCAGCAAACCACCCAAGCCCCCCAGGAGCAGACCCCATGAATCCGGCCATCCCTGAACCCGGTATCTATCGGCACTACAAGGGCCCCCTTTATGAAGTGATGGGCCTGGCCCGACATAGCGAAACCGAGGAACCACTGGTGGTCTATCGGGCGCTCTATGGCGACTACGGCCTCTGGGTCCGCCCCCTGGCAATGTTTACCGAGACGGTGGTGAAAGACGGCAAGGAACAGCCGCGCTTCGCGCTGGAGAAGGCCTTTCGCCACGGTTAAGCCAGCTCGCGGGCTACTCCGGCAAGCCATCGAGCCAGGCCAATAGCTCCGCCAGCCAGGCCTCCAGCAGCCGCTGCTGGGCGGCCAGCCCCGGCAGGGGCCCCTCAGGGCTAAAGGGGGCACTGTCCGACCAGCGCCACTGGGCCACCACCCGCTCGCCCCGATAGAGGCTGCTGCGCAGGGCAAGCCGCGCCTCGGGCGCCTCGCCCCGATAGTCGTGCAGCCACTCCACCACCTCGATTTCCAGGCGTGGGTCGCCACCCTGCTGGATGGCTCCCACCAGGCCGCTGCGGGTCAGCTGCTCGACCACCAGGTCACCCAGTTGCTGGCCCAGCGGGGCTCCCCAGCGCACCCGGGCATAGGGGCGACGCAGGAAGTCTTCCTCGCTGTAGAGCAGGTCATGGTGATCCACCGCGGCGCCGATACGTGGCGTCTCCACGCTCAGGCGCGCCAGCTTCTCGGCATAGGCGGCGGGTACCGCCACCGGCTCCAGGCGCAGCGGGGTCGGCGCCTCCCGGCTGACCGCCCCGGCACAGCCCGCCAGCAGCAAGCCACATAACAGCACAAGGGCCAGGCGCAGCATTGACATAAGCACTCCTTGCTTGGGGTTATCGCTCGCCGGGACCCGGCGGATGACGCTCCGGGCCGAACAGCAGTTGACGGGGATTGGCCTCCAGCTCCCGGGTCAGGGCAGCCAGCTCCTCCACCAGGCGATCGAAGCGCCGCAGGGTCTGGCGCGCCTGCTCGCCGGTCAGGCTGAAGGTCTCGCTGGCCCCCCGGGTCAGCTGTTCCAGGGTGACGCCCAGCTCCGCCAGCACGCCGCGAGCCTCGTCGCCCAGGCCATCCAGGTCGGCCAGGGCGCCGCCGGAGAAACGCTCCAGCCGGGTACTGATCACCGCCAGGTTGTCCAGGGTGGTCTGGAAACTGGCCATGGCCTCGTCATCCAGCAGCGCCTCGATGCGCTCGGCGCTGCCCGCCACGCTATCCAGCAGACGCGATACCGAGTCGCGATTCTCCTCCCCCAGCAGGGCCTCGACGCTGGCACCGATGCTGCCCAGCCGCTCGGCCATCACATCGACCCGGTCCAGGGCCTCGCCCAGGGCCTGGTCGAGCTGGAAGAGCCGCGACGGCTGATAGGTGATCAGCGGCGCCGGTTTTCCCTGGGAGAGGATCGGCCCCTCCCCACCGGAGAGTTCGACGCTGCTGCGCCCGGTCAGGATCTGGCTGCGCAGGGTGGCCGTGGTGCCCTCCCGCAGCGGGTAATCGGGGGCGATCCGCAGGGCCAGCTCGATGCGCTCCAGGTCGGAGCTCAGGCGAATCGCCTCCACGAAGCCCACCTCGACGCCCCGGTAGGTGACGGTGGCCCGCTCGTTAAGCCCCGCCACCGACTCGGTGACCACCACCCGGTAGCGCAGGTAGTCGGACTGGTCCCGATCCCCGGCCAGCCACACCACCATGCCGACCAGCAGCAGCGATAGGCCCAGCACGAAGCCCCCCACCAGGGCCGGGTTGATACGTGTCTGCATAACGCCTCCTCAGGCGCCCCCCGAGTCACGAAAGCGCGCGGCACGGGCATTGCCAAAATAGCGGGCGATCTCCGGCTCCCGACTCTCGCTCAGCTCGGTGGCCGGGGCCACCGCCAGCACCCGCCCCTGGCCCAGGTAGGCGACCCGGTCGGTCACGGTGAACAGCGAATCCAGGTCATGGGTGACCAGCACCAGGGTCAGGCCAAGGGCGTGGCGCAGGGTATTGAGCAGGGCATCCAGCTCGGCGGCACTGACCGGATCCAGGCCGGCGCTGGGTTCGTCCAGCAGCAGCAGTTCCGGGTCCAGGGCCAGGGCCCGGGCCACCCCCGCTCGCTTGAGCATACCGCCGGAGAGTTCCCGGGGATAGCGCCCCGCCGCCGCCGCGGGCAACCCCACCAGGGCGATCTTGAGGCGTGCGAACTCCTCCACCAGGGGCGCCGGCAGGCCACTGTGCTCGCTGAGCGGCAGCATGACGTTCTCCAGCACCGTCAGCGAGGAGAACAGCGCCCCCTGCTGGAACATCACCCCGATGCGCCGGCGCACCGGGATCAGGGCCGCCTCGTCCATGGCACTATCGAGCCGCTCGCCGAACAGCGCCAACTCGCCGGCACTGGGCGCCTTGAGCAGGGAGATCACCGACAGCAGCACCGACTTGCCGCTGCCACTGCCGCCGACCAGCCCCAGGGCCTCGCCGCGCCGCACCTCCAAGTCGACGCCGCGATGCACCTGGGTGGCGCCGAAGCGGGTCTCGATGCCGGATAGCCGAATCGGTGCGGGTTCGTCCATGCCTACCACCCCAGCTCGTTGAAGAGGATCGAGAAGAGCGCATCCAGCACGATCACCCAGAAGATCGACTGCACCACGCTGGAGGTGGTGTTGCGGCCAATGCTCTCCGCATCGCCCCGGGCGCGCATCCCCTCGCTGCACCCCACCAGGGCGATCACCATGCCGAAGACCACCGACTTGCCGATGCCCACCCAGAAGTGGTGGGCCGCCACCACCTCCGGCACCCGGCGGTAGAAGGTCTCGAAGCCCACCCCCAGCAGGCCGTCGGCCACCAGGATGGCCCCCACCAGGCCGGCGGCATTGGCCAGGGCGGTGAGCAGCGGCATGGCGATCACCAGCCCCAGCCACTTGGGCAGCAGCAGGCGCTCCACCGGGGAGAGGCCCAGGGTCATCAACGCATCGATCTCACGGTTGCCGCGCATGGTGGCGAGCTCCGCAGTAAAGGCGGCCCCGGAGCGACCGGCGACGATAATGGCGGTGATCAGGGGGCCGAACTCGCGAAACAGGGTCAGGGTGACCAGCTCGACGATAAAGATATTGGCACCGAAGGTGCGCAGCTGGATGCCGCCCTGGTAGGCCAGCACGCCCCCCAGCAGGAAGGCCAGCAGGGCGATGATGGGCACCGCCATGGCGCCACTGGCGGTGAGCACATTGAGGGTCTCCCGCCAGCGTAGGCGGCGGGGGTCACGCAGCAGGGCCACCAGCGCCAGCAGCAACTGGCCAAGGATGGTCAGCAACGAGCGAAGACTGGCCAGGGGCGCCAGCACTCGCTCTCCCAGCCGGTGCAGGAAGCCCTGCCGGGGCAGGGGCCGCGCCGGGGCCTCGTCCACGGCCTCCTGCACCAGGGTCAGCAGCGGTTGCCAGCGGGCGTCGAGCCCGTCGGGGGCTCGGCCACCACCCAGCAGGCCGATCAGCCGCGCCCCGTTGCTGTCCAGGCGGGTCAGGTCACTGGCCTCCAGGTGCCAGGGAGCCTGAGGCACCAGGGCCAGCGCCTCGTCGGCCACCGCCGAGAGGCGCAGGGTAATCCAGTCGCCCCCCAGGTGGAGGGTCTCTCCGGACACCCTCAGGGTTGCAGGAGATGGGGATAATGGCGCCGACATGGCCCTCCTGGCATGACGCCGGCCCACGACTCAGTCGGCGGCGTGCATCTGCTTCTGCAGGTAGTTTTCGAGCCCCACTTTGTCGATCAGGCCCAGCTCGGTCTCCAGGTGATCGATATGCTCTTCCTCGTCGTCGAGGATATGCCGGAAGAGATCACGGCTCACATAGTCCTTGACCTTCTCGCAGTGGGTAATCGCCTCAATCAGGTCCTTGCGTGCCTTGTGCTCCAGCTTGAGGTCGCACTCGAGCATCTCGCGGGTGTTCTCGCCGATCAACAGCTTGCCATAGTCCTGCAGGTTGGGCAGCCCCTCCAGAAAGAGGATACGCTCGATCAGGGTATCGGCGTGCTTCATCTCCTCGATGGACTCCTCGTACTCCCACTTGGCCAGGGCCTTGAGCCCCCAGTCCTTGTACATCTTGGCATGCAGGTAGTACTGGTTGATGGCCACCAGCTCGTTGCCGAGCACGGTATTGAGGTAGCCGATCACCTTGGCGTCGCCTTTCATGGGAATCTCCTCGATTTTTCTGGGTGCCAGGCACGACGCAACGCACCTTCGGCAGGGGACACCGAAAGTATGCGACAGAACTTATGAAATTTCCATGAATAACAGCAGGTTACGACAGCTTCTCAAGCGCGGGACATTGCCGTCGGAGAGAGAAAATAGCAATGCGTTAGGTTCTTATGGCGGCGTTCAGACCGCGTAGGCGAGATCCTGGGCGGCCATCGCCATCTCCTCGGCGATCGCCTCGCGCATGACACCCTTGCCGGTGCCGGCACACTTGCCGCACTGGGTAGCACAACCGGTGCGCTCACGCACTTCGCGCCAGCTACGCGCGCCCTCTTCCACGGCGTCGCGGATGGCTCGGTCATTCACTCCCTTGCACAGGCAGACATACATGTGGGTGTCCTCGCGATTCATTGCAAGAACAAATGTAAATGATTCGCAGAGACTATGGCAAGCCCCTTGCGAATCATTAGCAGTTACTTCTTTGGTAGCACCACCACCCGGGTACCCGAGACGATGTCCGACCAGCTGCGTTTCTCGGCATCGAAGAGGATCCACCAGTAGCCGAGCCCCAGAGCCGCCCAGGAAGCCAGGCCAGCGAAGAAGCGCAGCAGCGCCTGGGTCAGGGTAATGCTCGCGCCCTCCGGAGTCTGCACCCGCAACCGCCAGGCCTGCATGCCCAGGGTCATGCCGCCGCGCATCCAGGAGAAGGCGAAGAAGGCGAAGGTGGCTACCAGCAATACGCTGTGGAACAGCGGCGTCTCGTTGGCCTCGCCCTGGTTGATGGCCACGGCGAAAAAGCCCAGGGCCACCCAGATGGCGATCACCACCAGGCCGTCATAGATCATCGCTCCGAGACGCACCCCCAGCCCGGCCGGCCAGGTACGATCGAGATCGGAAAATTGGCGTCGTTGCATGCGGTCCTCGTTCAAAGCATCCGATAAGGCGCGGCCCGGGATTGGCCCGAACGGCGCAGGATAAAGCGCGCGGCACGGGATCAGCCCGAACGGCACAGGATAAAGTGCGCGGCACGGGATCAGCCCGAGCGGCACAAGATAAAGCGCGCGGCACGGGATCAGCCCGAACGGCGCAGCAGGTAGAGTCCCAGGGCGGCACACAGCAGGGTCGGCCCCAGCACCGCCCACACCGGCGAGAAACCGAACACCGTGGAGGCCGGCGCCAACAGGTCCTGCAGGTACTTGAAGCTCAGGCCGGTGATCACCCCGTAGAAGACCCGAGTACCGGCGGCCACGCTGCGCAACGGGCCGAACACGAAGGAGGCGGCTACCAGCACCAGGGAGGCCATGGTCAGCGGCATCAGCAACTTCTGCCAGAAATAGAGCAGCGGCTGGGTGGCCTGGAGCCCCTGGGCCTGCTGGAAACGGGCATAGGCCCAGAGTTCGCTGGGCGCCTGGCTATTGATCGGCCGTAGCAGGCGGTTGAGCTGTTCCGGGGTGAAACGGGTCTCCCAGGCCAGGGTGTCGTGGTGGGCCACCCGGGTGCGATCGTCCTCGAATCGGGTCACCGCCACCTCTTCCAGGCGCCAGGCCTCGCCATCCCATACCGCCCGGGCCGCCTGGGTGGCGCTGCGCAGGGCCTGGCCCTCGAAGGCGTAGCGGGTCAGGTCGATCACGGTGTCGTCGGCGCGGATGGCGCCGAAGCGGTAGAAGGTGTCTCCCTCCCGCTGCCAGCCGCCGCTCTGGGTCAGCACCGCGCCCTCTCCCTGCATTTTCTCCAGCCGCCAGGCGCTGGCGAACTGCTCGGTGCGCGGACTCACGTACTCGGCACTGAGCAGGACCACCACCACCACCAGGATGATCGGCTTCATCACCCCCCAGAGGATGCGGGTCAGGGAGCGCCCCGCCGCCCGCATCACGGTGAGCTCGTTGCTGGAGGCCATGCTGCCCAGGCCGATCAGGGCACCGATCAGCACCCCCACCGCCGAGTACTGATAGAAGCGCCAGGGCAGGCGCATCAGCAGGTACTGGAGCACCTGGAAGGCGCCGTAGTCACCCTGAACGTCGTCCAGGTCATTGATATAGGAGATCACCAGGTCCAGACCCAGCAGCACTACCTGAACCACGATGATGGCGCCCAGGACGTTGCGGGCGATATAGCGGTCGAGACGATCGGCGAGCATCAGCGCATCCCCCGCCGCTGGGCCCGCCACAGCAGGCCGAGGCCGATCAGCAGGTAGCCCAGGTGGATGGGCCACATGCCGACGGCCACCGGCCAGGCGCCCCGGGCAATGCCGTCCTGGGCCGCCAGCAGCAGGCTCAGGTAGCTGATATGCAGGAAGATCGCCGGCAGCAGCTTGGCGAAGCGCCCCTGGCGAGGATTGACCCGGGAGAGCGGCATGGCCATCAATACCAGCACGAAGACCATCAGCGGCAGCGACAGCCGCCACTGCAGCTGGGCCTGGGCCCGGGGGTCGTCACTGCCCAGCAGGGCCGGCGTCGACGCATATTCGGCGGCGCTCAACTCGTGGCGCTCGCCGCCACCGGAGAGACGCACCGCGTAGGTGCCGAAGCGCAGCGCCTCCGCCTCGTGGCGTCCCGGGTCGACGCCGAAGCGCTGGCCGTCCGCCAGCACCAGGAAACGACTGCCGGTCTCCGGGTCGACGGTCTGGTAGCCGCTCTCGGCGCGAGTCACCACGCTCTCCGGGGCACCATCGCCGCGACGCTGGCGTTCGCTGATAAAGACCCCGCGCATCTCCTGGCCATCCTCGCTGAAGGCCTCCGCATAGGCGGTGCGCCCCCCACCGAAGGCCTGGAAGCGCCCGGGCGCCAGGGCGGTGAAGTCGAGGCGGCTACGCTGCTCCTCCAGGGTCAGCGCATTGTGCAGCGCCCCCGCCGGGGTCAGCCACAGGCTGCACAGTCCCACCAGCACGGCCACCAGGGTGGCGGGGACCAGGCTCACCTGGAGCAAGCGGGCGGGGCTGATGCCGCAGGCCACCAGCACGGTGATCTCGCTGTTGAGGTAGAGCTGTCCATAGGCCAGCAGCACCCCCAGGAAGAAGGCCAGGGGCAGGATCAGCTCCAGGAAGCCCGGCAGATGGAAGAGCATCAGGTTGCCGAGGATGGCCACCGGGATCTCGCCTTCTGCGGCATCGGTGAAGTAGCGAATGAAACGGCTGCCCATGATCACCAGCAACAGCACGCCGGCCACGGCGGCCATGGTCACTAGGATCTCGCGGGTCAGGTAACGAAATAGGATCAAGAGGGTCTCCGCATCGATTGCCGTGGCGTCCTTGTCACCCCCATGCATTGCGGCCACGCATTGCGTACACTGGGGGTTCGGCCGCGGCGGCCTGCCGTGCCGGCATTATCCAGAATCCCCCTTCGCTTGTCTTGTGGAGACGCCATGGAATTCCCTGTTCAGACGGCCAATCCGGCCAAGGCCGAGACGGCCTGCCTCGTGGTTCCGGTGTTCAAGGACGCCGACCTGCTGCCCACCGCCGCCAAGCTCGACGATGCCAGCGAGCGGCTGATCGGCCAGCTGATCGAGCGCGGCGACTTCTCGGCCGACCTGGGCAAGGTGCTGCTGGTCCCCTTCGCGCCCGGCCTGAATGCCGAGCGCCTGCTGCTGGTGGGCCTGGGCGAGGCCACCAAGTGCAACGAGGCCGCCCTGCGCAAGGCCCTGGATGCTGCCTTCGCTCAGCTCAGCAGCCTGCCGGTGGATGACGCCGCCGTGGCCTTCACCGACGTGCCGGTGGCCGACCGCGACGGCCACTGGAAGGCCCGCATGACCGCCGAGGCGGCCCTGCGCGCCGGCTATCGCTTCAGCGACTTCAAGTCCAAGCCGGCGCCCAAGCCGCGCCTCGAGCGGGTCACCCTGCTGGTCAGCGAGGCCGATGACGCCGCGGCCGCCGCCGAGGGCGCACGCATCGGCGCCGCCATCGGCGAGGGCATCAACCTGACTCGCCAGCTCGGCAACCTGCCGGGCAATGTCTGCACCCCCAGCTACCTGGCCGAACGGGCCGAGCAGCTGGCCGCCGCCTCCGGCGGTACCCTGACCACCGAGATCCTCGACGAGGCCGCCCTGGAGGCCCTGGGTGCCCATAGCCTGCTCTCGGTGGGCCGCGGCAGCGAGCAGCCCTCGCGGCTGATCGTCATGAAGTACCAGGGGGCCGACGACCCGGACGAGGCTCCCCATGTGCTGGTGGGCAAGGGCATCACCTTCGATACCGGTGGCATCTCGCTGAAGCCCGGCGAGGCCATGGACGAGATGAAGTTCGACATGTGCGGCGCCGCCAGTGTCTTCGGCACCGCCCAGGCGATCCTCGCCATCCGTCCCAAGCTCAACCTGGTGTTCGTGGTCGCCGCCGCCGAGAACATGCCCGATGGCCGCGCCACCAAGCCCGGCGATATCATCAAGACCCTCAAGGGCCTCACCGTTGAGGTGCTCAACACCGACGCCGAGGGGCGCCTGGTGCTGTGCGACGCCCTCACCTATGTGGAGCGCTTCCGGCCCGCCAGCGTGGTGGATATCGCCACCCTCACCGGCGCCTGCATCATTGGCCTGGGCCACCACGCCACCGGCCTGCTCTCCAACGACGACGACCTGGCCCTGGACCTGCTGGATGCCGGCGAGACCGCCTGGGATCGCGCCTGGCACCTGCCGCTGTGGGACGAGTATCAGGAGCAGCTCGACTCCAACTTCGCCGACCTGGCCAATATCGGCGGCCGCCCGGCGGGCACCATCACCGCCGCCTGCTTCCTGTCACGCTTCGCCGACCAGTTCCCCTGGGCGCACCTGGACATCGCCGGTACCGCCTGGACCTCAGGCAAGCAGAAGGGCGCCAGCGGCCGCCCGGTGGGCATGCTGACCCAGTACCTGCTGGACCGCGAAGTCGAGGGCCAGATCGAGGAGGGCGACACCGCCGCCTAGGGGTTGCCAAGCCGGTCGGCAACCTTTACATCTGTGACACCCGGCGGGCCCAGGCCCGCCGTCCCGTATCGCTCGAGAGACGCCGGCGCCTGATGCCGCCGGCCTTAGCGGAGACCCTTTTGCCGTGTCCACTGCAAGCTTTGCCCTGCTGCCTTCCACGACGCCCGCCGCCGACGTCGTGCGTGACAATATCCTCGCCGCTCCCGGCTTCGGTCAGTACTTCACCGACCATATGGCCCATGTGCGCTGGACCCTCGACGCCGGCTGGCACGGCCACGAGGTGCGCCCCTATGGCCCCCTGACCCTGGACCCCGCCGCCGCGGTGCTGCACTACGCCCAGGAGATCTTCGAGGGCATCAAGGCCTACCGCCATGCCGACGGCTCGGTGTGGACCTTCCGCCCCGAGAAGAACGCCGAGCGCTTCCGCCGCTCCGCTCGCCGCCTGGCCCTGCCGGAGCTCTCCGACGAGGACTTCATCGGCTCGATCAAGGCGCTGCTGGCCCAGGATCACACCTGGGTGCCGACGCCCAAGGACGCGGCCGACGAATGCAGCCTCTACCTGCGCCCCTTCATGATCGCCAGCGAGACCTTCCTCGGCGTGCGCCCGGCCCGGGAGGTGGACTACTACGTGATCGCCTCGCCGGCGGCCGCCTACTTCAAGGGCGGCATCGAGCCGGTCTCCATCTGGCTCTCCAGCCACTACAAGCGCGCCGCCCCCGGCGGCACCGGTTTCGCCAAGTGTGGCGGCAACTACGCCGCCTCCCTGGCCGCCCAGAAGGAAGCCAGCGACCACGGCTGCGGCCAGGTGGCCTTCCTCGACGCCGCCGAGAACAAGTGGATCGAGGAACTGGGCGGCATGAACCTCTTCTTCGTCTTCAAGGACGGGCGCATCGCCACCCCGCGGCTCACCGACACCATCCTCGAGGGGGTGACCCGCGACTCGGTGCTGACCCTGGCCCAGGACGAGGGGCTGACCCCGGAGGAGCGCCCGATCAGCATCGACGAGTGGCGCGAGGCCGCCGCCTCTGGCGAGCTGACCGAGGTCTTCGCCTGCGGCACCGCCGCGGTGATCACCCCGGTGGGCGAGCTGGTCACCGAGGAGGGGCCGATCCGCCTCAAGGCGGACAACGGCAACCCCGTGGCCAAGCGCCTGCGCACCAAGCTGCTCGACCTGCAGTACGGCCGCGCCGAGGATACCCACGGCTGGCTGACCCGCCTGGTCTAACCCTGAGCTGGAAGCTGGAAGGCAGAGTGATTCCACCAACCCTGTGATCAAGCTTTTCTTCCAGCCTAAGGCTTGTATCCGGGCGAAGCCTCGCTCTTCCAGCTTCCAGGAGCGAAGCTCCGCTCTTACAGCTTATGGCTCCCCGAAGGGGATATTCATGACCCGAGTCGACTTCTATATCCTCCCCGAGACCACCCTGGACGCCCGCCTCGACTTCGCCTGCCGGCTCGCCGAGACCATCGCCGGCAAGGGCTATCGGCTGCATCTGCACTGCGAAGACGCGGCCATGGGCCAGGCCCTGGACGAGCGGCTCTGGAGCTTCCGCGACGACGCCTACCTCCCCCATGCCCTGCTGGGCAGTGCCGAGGCCGAGACGGTGCCGGTGACCCTGGGCTGGGAGGCGCCGCCGGACCCGGCCCGGGAGGTCCAGGCGCTGCTCAACCTGCACCCGGAGATCCCCGAGTGGTTCTCCCGCTTCGAGCGGGTCGCCGAGATCATCAACCAGCACCAGCAAGTGCTGACCACCAAGCGCGCCTGCTGGCAGACCTACAAGAAGCGCGGCTACCCGGTTACCGCCCACGACCTAAGCAAGCGTCCAGGCCATCGCTGAGGCAATTGCTGAGGGGCCCTGGGGACAGGTAAGAGCGGGGGTCCTATGCCATGGATGGCATCGGTAGCGCCCAGGGAGGGGTTCACAGCGCCCCGCGAAGGCCTGTCCCCAGGAGAGCCCCGGGCCTCGCCGGATGGTGATAGCGAAAAACGCCCTAGCTGACGCTACCCCCGGCGACAGGCTATAATCGTGCCCATTTTTCCCGTCCCCGGTGGCGCCAAGCGACCTCCCGGGCGGTATCACTCTTATTGCTCCGGAAGGCCCCATGGACAAGACCTATCAACCCGAACAGATCGAAGCCCGCTGGTACCAGCGCTGGGAAGCCGACAACCGCTTCGCCCCCTCGGGCGAAGGCACCCCCTACTCGATCATGATTCCGCCGCCCAATGTCACCGGCAGCCTGCACATGGGTCACGCCTTCCAGGACACCATCATGGACACCCTGATCCGCTGGCGGCGGATGCAGGGCCACAACACCCTCTGGCAGGTGGGCACCGATCACGCCGGGATCGCGACGCAAATGCTGGTCGAGCGCAAGGTCGCCGCCGAGGAAGGCAAGAGCCGTCACGACCTGGGCCGCGACGCCTTTATCGACAAGGTGTGGGAGTGGAAGGCCGAGTCCGGCGGCCATATCACCCGCCAGCTGCGCCGCATGGGTGCCAGCGTCGACTGGAGTCGCGAGCGCTTCACCATGGACGACGGCTTCTACCAGGCGGTGCAGGAAGTCTTCGTGCGCCTCTATGACGAGGGGCTGATCTACCGCGGCAAGCGCCTGGTCAACTGGGACCCCACCCTGCACACCGCCATCTCCGACCTGGAGGTGGAGAACCGCGACCAGCAGGGCCAGTTCTGGCACTTCCGCTACCCCCTGGCCGATGGCGTCACCACCGACGACGGCAAGGCCTACCTGGTGGTCGCCACCACCCGTCCCGAGACCCTGCTCGGCGATACCGGGGTGGCGGTCAACCCGGAGGATCCCCGCTACGCCTCGCTGATCGGCAAGTTTATCGAGCTGCCGCTGGTGGGCCGGCGCATTCCCGTGGTGGCGGATGAGCATGCCGATATGGATAAGGGCTCCGGCTGCGTGAAGATCACCCCGGCCCACGACTTCAACGACTACGAGGTGGGGCGCCGCCAGGGCCTGCCGCTGATCAACGTCTTCACCCAGGACGCCGCCATCCTGGCCCGGGCCGAGGCCTTCGATATCCAGGGCCGGCCGCTGCCCGAGATCGATCCGAGCCTGCCCGAGGCCTACGCCGGCCTCGACCGCTTCGAGGCGCGTAAGCGCATCGTCGCCGACATGGAGGCCGCGGGCCTGCTCGAGCAGATCGAGACGGTCAACAACACCCTGCCCTACGGCGACCGCAGCGGCGACGTCATCGAGCCGCTGCTCACCGATCAATGGTTCGTCGCCGTGGAGACGCTCGCCAAGCCGGCCATCGAGGCGGTGGAGAAGGGCGATATCCAGTTCGTGCCCAAGAACTACGAGAACATGTACTTCGCCTGGATGCGCGACCTCCAAGACTGGTGCATCTCCCGCCAGCTGTGGTGGGGCCACCGCATCCCCGCCTGGTACGACAAGGACGGCAACGTCTTTGTGGCCCGTACCGCCGAGGAGGCCCGCCAGAAGCACGACCTGCCCGCCGATCTCGAATTGACCCAGGACGAGGACGTGCTCGACACCTGGTTCAGCTCGGGCCTGTGGACCTTCGGCACCCTGGGCTGGCCGGAACAGACCCCGGAGCTGGCGACCTTCCACCCCTCCAGCGTGCTGGTCACCGGCTTCGACATCATCTTCTTCTGGGTCGCGCGGATGATCATGCTGACCCTCAAGTTCACCGGCGAGGTGCCCTTCAAGCAGGTCTATGTGCACGGCCTGGTGCGCGACGGCCAGGGCCAGAAGATGTCCAAGTCCAAGGGCAATGTCCTCGATCCCATCGACCTGATCGACGGCATCGAGCTCGATACCCTGGTGGAAAAACGCACCGGCAATATGATGCAGCCGCAGAAGGCCAAGGCGATCGCCAAGGCCACCCGCGCCGAGTTCCCGGAGGGCATCGAGCCCCACGGTACCGACGCCCTGCGCTACACCTTCCTCTCTCAAGCGACGACTGGCCGCGATATCAAGTTCGATATGGGCCGCCTGGACGGCTACCGCAACTTCTGCAACAAGCTGTGGAACGCCTCCCGCTATGTGCTGATGAACACCGAGGGCGAGGATACCGGCCTGAATGGCGAGCCGGTCGAGCTCTCCCTGGCGGATCGCTGGATCGTCTCGCGGCTGCAGCAGACCGAGGCCCAGGTGACCAAGGCGATGGAGGAGTTCCGCTTCGACCACGCCTCCCAGGCCCTCTACGACTTCGTCTGGAACGAGTACTGCGACTGGTACCTGGAGCTCTCCAAGCCGGTGCTGTGGGACGACAACGCCAGCGCGGAGGCCAAGCGCGGCACCCGGCGTACCCTGGTGCGGGTGCTGGAGGCGATCCTGCGCCTGGCTCACCCGATGATGCCCTATATCTCCGAGGAGATCTGGCAGAAGGTCGCCCCCCTGGCCGGCACCCATCAGGGCGGGGACGATTCGATCATGGCCCAGCCCTGGCCCCAGCCGGAAGCGGACAAGATCGACGAGACCGCCACCCGGGATATCGAGTGGCTCAAGGGGGTGATCGTGGCGGTGCGCAATATCCGCGCCGAGATGAACATCGCCCCGGGCAAGCCCCTGGACGTGCTGCTGACCAAGGGCGGCGAGGCCGACCGGGCGCGCCTGGAGGCCAACCGTCGCTTCCTCGCCAAGCTGGCCAAGCTGGAGAGCATCACCTGGCTGGACGACCCGGCCCAGGCGCCGCTTTCCGCCACCCAGCTGGTGGGCGAGATGGAAGTGCTGGTGCCCATGGCCGACCTGATCGACAAGGAGGCCGAGCTGACCCGCCTCGACAAGGAAATCGACAAGCAGGACAAGCTGATCGGCGGCATCGAGAAGAAGCTCGGCAACGAGAGCTTCGTGGCCAAGGCCCCGGCGGCGGTAGTGGAGAAGGAACGCGGCAAGCTAAGCGATTTCCAGGCCGCCCGCCGCCTGCTGGCCGAACAGCGCGACAAGATCGCCGCGCTCTGAACCCGAGCCATACACCTTAGCCATGGCGACGTCTAAGCGCGAGGGCGGCTTCCGGGCCGCCTTCCCCGGCGAGCCGCGCCGGGGCGACTCGCCCTCCCCCCGGGAGGGCCTCAGCCCCCAGGCGGTGGACATCCTCTTCCCGATCTTCGAGCAGGCCAGCGCCGGGGCCATCTCGGTGGATGTGGACAGCCGCATCACCTGGATCAACGACAGCTACTGTCGCCTGCTGGAGATCCACGATCCCCAGAGCGTCATCGGCCAGCCGGTGGCCCGGATCATTCCCCATACCCGCATGCCCGAGGTGGTTCGCAGCGGCCGCCCCATCCTGCTGGACATCATGGAGGCCCATGGCCAGCAACTGGTGGTGATGCGCCTGCCGGTGCATGACGAGACCGATGGCCGGGTGATCGGTGCCGTGGCCTTCATCCTCTACGACGACCTCCAGCCGCTGACCCCCATGGTCAGCAAGTACCGGCGCCTGCAGCGTGACCTGGCCGCCGCCAAGCGTGCCCTGGCCCGGCGCGGGGCCCGCTACGAGATGGCCGACTTCGTCGGCGCCAGCCCCGAGGTGCTGGAGGTCAAGCGTCGCGCCCGCCTGGCGGCGGCCCGCCAGACGCCAGTGCTGCTGCTCGGCGAGACCGGCACCGGCAAGGAGGTGCTGGCCCAGGCCATCCATGCCGCCTCGCCCCGGGCCGGGGCCCCATTGGTGGCGGTCAATGTGGCGGCGGTACCGGAGAGCCTGCTGGAGGCGGAGTTCTTCGGCGTGGCCCCGGGGGCCTATACCGGCGCCGACAAGCGGGCCCGCCAGGGCAAGTTCCAGCTCGCCGATGGCGGCACCCTGTTTCTCGACGAGGTGGGGGACATGCCCCTGGCGCTGCAGGCCAAGCTGTTGCGGGCCATCCAGGAGGGCGAGGTGGAGCCCCTGGGCTCCAACGAGGTGCAGCCGGTGAATGTGCGCCTGATCGCCGCCACCAGCCGCGACCTGGAGACCATGGTGGCCGAGGGCCGCTTCCGCTCCGACCTCTACTACCGCCTCAATGTGCTGACCATCCGTTTGCCGGCGCTGCGCGAACACCCCGCCGACATGGGCATTCTCTGCGAGGCGCTGCTGGAGAAGCTGGCCCTGGAGAGCGGCGAGCCCCGCGCCGAGATCACCCCGGACGCGGTGGCCCTGCTGGCCGCCCAGCCCTGGCCCGGCAATATCCGCGAGCTGCGCAACGCGCTGGAGCAGACCCTGGCCCTCCACGAGGCGTGCAGCGTGATCGACGCCGCCACCCTGGCTCCCGCCCTGCCCCGGCCCGGCGGCGAGACGTCCCCCGCCCCGCCGCTGCGCCCCCTGGCGGAGGCCGTGGCGGAGGCGGAACGCCAGGCCATTCGCCAGGCCCTGGCCGCCAGTGGCGGCAACCGTTCCCGGGCGGCGCGGTTGCTGGGCATTCCCCGCTCGGTGCTCTATACCAAGCTGGCCAAGCTGTCCTTGGATCCGGACAACTGACCGCATTAACGGACAGTTTGTTTCGCATTCCTCTGAATAGCGTCCAGAAATCCGGACACCTCTCGAGCCAGGCTCCTCCAGAACATCAGTAACAATATGTTTTAAAACAACTTTTCTTTTCTGGCACGGCATCTGCATTGGATCAGGCAAGTGCCGCGACGACGGCACCTCCTCAACAACAATGAGACCAGGAGCCCGCATGCCGCTCTCACGCCAGATCTTCCGTCCCGCCCCGCTGACCGCCGCCGTTACCGCCGTGATGCTGGGGACCGCCACCCTGCCCATGACCGCCCCTCAGGCCGAGGCCCAGGAGCGGGTGCGCTGGCAGGTGCCCATCGCCTTCCCCTCCCACCTGGTGGGGCTGAGCACCCCGGTGCGCTACCTCAGCGAGTCACTGGAGCAGACCTCCGATGGCAATATCACCCTGCGCTACTACGAGCCCGGCGAGCTGATTCCCCCCTTCGAGATCCTCGATGCGGTCTCCCAGGGCATCTACGACGCCGGCTTCACCTGGGTCGGCTATGACCAGGGCAGCATCCCCGCCCTGCCGCTCTTCGCCGGCGCGCCCTTCGGCATGGAGCCGCCCGCCTACCTGGCCTGGCACTACTTCGGCGGCGGCGCCGAGCTGCTCGAGGAGATCTACGCCGACTACGACGTTCACCCCCTGCTGTGCAGCATGATCGGCCCCGAGGCCGCCGGCTGGTTCGCCGAACCCCTGGAATCCCTGGAACAGATCGACGGCCTGCGCATCCGCTTCGCCGGCATCGGCGGCCGGGTCATGGAGCGCCTGGGCGCCTCGGTGACCATGATCCCCGGCGGCGAGCTCTACCAGGCCATGGAGCGGGGCGTGATCGACGCCATGGAGTTCTCCGCGCCGGCGGTGGACCGCATCCTGGGCATGCAGGAGATCGTCCAGAACTATGTGATGCCGGGCTGGCACCAGACCTTCACCACCGCCCATCTGCTGGTCAACCAGGAGAGCTGGGACGCCCTCTCGCCCCAGAGCCAGGCACAGATCGACATGGGCTGCCGCGCCGCCACCCTCTATGGCTACGCCCAGAGCGAGTTCGAGACGCCCCAGGCGCTGCGTGACTTCGAGGCGGAAGGCGTCAACGCCCAGGTACTCTCCGACGAGATCCTCGCCGAGCTGCGCCGGGTCACCAATGAGGTGCAGGCGGAGATCGCCGCCGAGGACGAGATGTTCGCCCGGGTCCTGGAGAGCCAGCGGGAGTTCATGGAAGTGCATGGCACCTGGCACCACAAGGGCCACCTGCCGCGCAGCTACTATGCTCCCGAGGCCCTCACCCGCGACTGATCCCTGACCGTGACCGCCGCCCGCGGGCGGCGGTCCCTTCGCTTCGGAGTCATCCATGTCTCTCCCCGATTCCTCCGCCGGCCACGGGTCGGCGGGCAGCCCCGTGCTGCCCACCAATCGTCTCAGCCGTCGTCTGGACGGCGCCATCCTGTGGATCGGCAAGGCGGTCTCCTGGCTATGGCTGGCCACCCTGGCGGTGGTGCTGACCAATGTGGTCAACCGTTTCATCCTCGGCCGCGGCTCCATCGCCGTGGAGGAGCTCTCCTGGCACCTGTTCGGCGCCACCATGATCCTGACCCTCGCCTATGCGGTGGTCAGCGACGACCATGTGCGGGTCGACGTGCTGCGCGAGCGCTTCTCACCGAACGCCCAGGCCTGGATCGAGCTGCTCGGTATCGTCCTGCTGGCCCTGCCGATCCTTTATCTGATGCTGGAGGCCCTCTATGCCTACGGCTACCGCGCCTTCGAGCGCGGCGAGCGCTCCCAGGCCCCCAGCGGCCTGCCCTACCGCTTCATCATCAAGACCCTGATTCCCATCGGCCTGACCCTGGTAGCCATCGCCCTGGCGTCCCGGGCGCTACGTTGCGCCACCCTGCTGTTCGGCTTTCCCCGCCGCCTCGAGGGCGACGGCACGCCGCCCACCCGCTGAGTCACGAGGTTCTCCATGGGACTGGAACAATTCCTGGTACTGGCGATGTTCGCCAGCTTTATGGGCCTGCTGCTGGCCGGCTTCCCCGTCGCCTGGTCGCTGGCCGGCATCGGTTTCCTTTTCGCGCTGATCGGTCATGGGCTGGTGGAGTTCTTCGACGCCGACCTGTGGTTCAGCTGGGGCGGCACCATCGGCGCCCTGGATCGACGCATCTATGGCATCGTCGCCAATGAGCTGATGGTGGCCCTGCCGCTGTTTATCTTCATGGGCATCATGCTCGACCGCTCGGGCATCGCCGAGCGCCTGGTCAGTTCCCTGGTGCGGGTGCTGGGCGGGCTGCGCGGCGGCTACGCCGTCACCGTGGTGATCGTCGGCGTGCTGCTGGCCGCCTCCACCGGCATCGTCGGCGCCTCGGTGGTGCTGCTGGGCATGCTCTCCCTGGGCCCCATGATGCGCGCCCAGTACGACAAGAGCCTGGCGGTGGGCACCGCCTGTTCGGTGGGCACCCTGGGCATCCTGGTACCGCCCAGCATCATGCTGGTGCTGATGGCCGACCGCCTGGGCACCCCGGAGGCCTCGGTGGGGCGCCTGTTCATGGCGGCCCTGGTGCCCGGCATCATGCTGGGGCTGCTGTATATCGCCTATATCCTGATCGCCGCCTACCTGAAGAAGGACCTGGCCCCGGCCCCCGAGGATCGCGAGCGCCTGGATGCGGCCGCCTTCCTGGGGGTCCTCAAGGCGGTGCTACCGCCCCTGGCGCTGATCCTGGCCGTGCTGGGCTCGATCTTCACCGGCTTCGCCACCACCACCGAGGCCTCGGCGGTGGGTGCCCTGGGGGCCATGCTGCTGGCCCTGGCCAACCGCCGCCTGACCCTGCACACCCTGCGCGAGGCGCTCTTCCAGACCAGCCGCACCACTGCCTTCATCTTCGCCATCTTCATCGGGGCCACGGTGTTCGCCGCGGTGCTGCGGGGCCTGGGCGGTGACGACGTGGTACGCCTGGCCCTGACCGGCCTGCCCTTCGGCGAGACGGGGATCGTGCTGACCATCCTGCTGGTGGTCTTCCTGCTGGGCTTCTTCCTCGACTGGGTGGAGATCACCCTGATCATCCTGCCGCTAGTGGCGCCGGTGGTGATGAGCCTGGGGGTCGATCCGCTGTGGTTCGCCATGCTCTTCGCCATCTGCCTGCAGACCTCCTTCCTGACGCCACCGGTGGGCTTCGCGCTCTTCTATATCAAGGGCGTCTGCCCGCCGGAGATCACCACCCGGCATATCTACCTGGGGGTCGCCCCCTTCGTGGCCATCCAGCTGCTGGGCCTGCTGCTAGTGTTCTTCTATGCCCCCCTGGCTACCTGGCTGCCCAGCGAAATCTATGGCGGCCGCTGATTCGGAGACTTCATGATGCGACTCGATAACAAGACCGCCCTGATCACCGGCGCCGCCGGTGGCATCGGCCGCGCCGTGGCCGAACGCTTCGCCGCCGCGGGGGCCCGGGTGGCCATCGCCGACCGGGACGCCGAGGCCGCCGAGGCCACCGCCGAGGCGATCCGCCAGACCGGCGGCGAGGCCCTGGCCCTGGTCATGGACGTCACCGACGAGGCCGCCGTGGAGGCGGGGGTCAGCCGCCTGGTGGAGCACTGGGGACGCCTGGATATCGCCCTGGCCAATGCCGGCATCCAGCATATCCAGCCCTTGCACGAGCTGAGCCTGGCGGACTGGCGCCGGGTGCTGGCGGTGCACCTGGACGGCGCCTTCCTGGTCACCCGCGCCAGCCTGCGTCAGATGTACGCCCAGGGCGGCGGCTGCCTGCTGTTCATGGGCTCGGTACACAGCAAGCTGGCCTCGCCCCTCAAGGCCCCCTATGTGACCGCCAAGCACGGCCTGCTGGGGCTTTGCCGTACCGTGGCCAAGGAGGGCGCCGCCCACGGGGTTCGCAGCAACCTGATCTGTCCCGGCTTCGTGCGCACCCCCCTGGTGGACAAGCAGATTCCCGAGCAGGCCCGGGAACTGGGCATCTCCGAGGAGGCGGTGATCCGCGATATCATGCTCAAGGACACCGTGGATCAGCAGTTCACCACCCTGGAGGATATCGCCGAGGTGGCCCTGCACCTGGCCGCCTTCCCCTCGGCGGCCCTCACCGGGCAATCGGTGGTAGCCAGCCACGGCTGGTATATGCAGTAACGGCGTTCTCGTGTCACAGCGCAGCTCACCGGGCACTCTCGTAGTGATGGCCAGCCACGGCTGGTATATGCAGTAACGGCGTTCTCGTGTCACAGCGCAGCTCACCGGGCACTCTCGTAGTAATACGCCAGCTACGGCTGGTATATGCAGTAGCGGCGTGCTCACCGGGCACTCTCGTAGTGATAAGCCAGCCACGGCTGGCATATGCAGTAGCGGCGTGCTCACCGGGCACTCTCGTAGTGATAAGCCAGCCACGGCTGGTATATGCAGTAGCGGCGTGCCCACCGGGCACTCACGTAGTGATACGCCAGCCACGGCGGGTATATGCAGTAACGGCTGGAACGGCGGGTCTATGCAGTAGCGCTGCATGGCCTGCGTTATCGTGTCGCGGCGGCGAACGCCGCCGCGGTCATTGGGAACACTGTTCCCTTATCGGGGGATCGCCTAGAATGGGGCCAAATCGTTCCCAGGTGATGTTCCCCCATGCTGCCGAAACACCCCGAGTTCGCACCGGCCCGACTGCTCTTCTACAACCTGCTGGGGATCGCCCTGATCCTCAGCTGGTGGTCGCCCAACCTGCTGATCTGGGAGGCCATGGACGACGCCGTCTTCTTCACCACCAATGCCTGGCTACACGAGGGCAACATGGCCTGGGTGCATCTGGTGGCACTCTCCAACAACCGCGCCTTCGACGGCGTCACCCTGCTGGGGCTACTGGCGGTCTTCCTGTGGGCCATGCGCCGCGATCCACAGGTGGAGCACCGACTGCTGCGCTGGGGTGGCATCGGCATCACCATGCTGCTCACCGCCGGCATCGTCAATCGCATCGAATCCTATGTCATCACCTATAGCCACCCCAGCCCCACCCTGGTCTATGACAATGCCAACCGGATCACCGAGCTGGTGGACTACTCCACCAAGGCGGTCTCGACCGTCAGCTTCCCCGGCGACCACGGCCTGATGCTGATGATCTTCGCCGCCTTTATGTGGCGCTTCGCCGGGCGCCGAGTGGGCCTGGTCAGCCTCCTGCTGATGATGGTGCTCAGCGCGCCGCGGATCCTCGGCGGCGCCCACTGGTTCAGCGATATTTACTTCGGGGCCCTGGCCATCGCCCTGATCCTGCTGCCCTGGGCCCTGTGCACGCCCCTGGCGCCGCGCACCGCCGCCGCCATTACCCGCGGCCTGATCGCTCTCAAGACCCGGCTGCGCCCGGCTCGCTAGGACTCAAACGCCCACGAAAAAGGCCAGGCCCGTCAGTCGGGCCTGGCCTTTTTCCGTGGGGACGGGCATCAGCGGCGCTGGAAGCCCCCCAGCACCCGGCTATCACGGCCGAAGAAGACCAGCCGATCGTGATCGATCAGGTAACGGTAGGCCCCCTGCATCATCTCGGCGGCCCGGGCCGCCTGGGGTGCGGCGCCACAGTCGCGCCCCGCACCGAGCCCCTCGATGGCGATGCGGTTGCCATCGTCCAGGGTCAGGCTGCCATCCAGGCTGCCGCAGCCGTCGCTGCCCGTGAGCCGCAGGCCACCGCGTCCGGGCGCCACCTCGAACCAGGCCGGCTCGGCCCCCTGCCAGCGCTCGTCGGTGCCCAGCAGGATCAACTGCCAGCGCGGGCCAATCACCGGGGAGTCTGCGTCACGGCTCGCCGCCGGCGTCGTGGCCTCCCGCTCCGGGGCCGGCGGCGTGCTACCGCAACCCGCCAGCAGCGTTAATGCCAGGGCGCCGATCCACCAGGGCTTTACCATCGTCCTTCCTCTCGTCGATCCAACGGTTACTGATCCGAAAGGCCTAAGGGTGCCCTATCCCCCGCACCTTGGCCAGCGTCGAACGCCCTGTCGCCAGGCCGGCCCCCGGGATTTATCAGGATTCTCTTTACGAGCGAACTGGGGAACAATGGAGCGGCTATGCTAAACGGACCCGGGGCAGTGCCCCTCCCCGATCAAGGAGCCTTCCTATGCTGCGAGCCCTTCATAACGATGCCCTGGGCAAACTGATCCTGCGCCTCTCGGTGGGCGTGCTGATGCTGCTGCACGGCATCGACAAGTTGCTCAACCCGGGTAGCCTCAACTGGATCGGCGACCTGCTGGCCGGCTATGGCCTGCCCAGCTTCCTCGCCTATGGGGTGCTGATCGGCGAGCTGATCGCCCCGATCATGGCCATCGTCGGCTGGCAGACCCGGGTGGCGGGCCTGTTGATGGCCGGCAATATGGTGGTGGCCATCGCCCTGGTACACAGCCACGAGCTCTTTATGCTCAACCAGACCGGCGGCTGGCAGCTGGAGCTGCAGGGCCTCTTCCTGTTTGGCGCCGCGGCGCTGATCTTCCTCGGCAGCGGGCGCCTGGCCGTCCGCCCGGATTGAGCGGTGCCCAATAACGAGACGCCGCCCGGGTTTCCCCGGGCGGCGTCTTTTCGAAGGCACTCTCTACCAGGTACCGTGATTCTCCATCTCGCTCCAGGGCGCCTTGGGCGGCAAGGGCTCACCGGCCTGAAGCAACTCCACGGAGATGCCGTCGGGGCTCTTGACGAAGGCCATATGGCCGTCCCGGGGCGGACGATTGATGGTCACCCCGCCGGCCTGCAGCTTCTCGCACAGGGCATAGATGTCGTTGACCCGATAGGCCAGGTGGCCGAAGTTGCGCCCGCCGGTGTACTCCTCCGGGTCCCAGTTGTGGGTCAGCTCGAGCATCGGCGCACGGCTCTCCCGGGCCGCCAGCTCATCCTCCGGGGCAGCCAGGAACACCAGCGTAAAGCGCCCCTTCTCGCTCTCCTTGCGGCTGATCTCGATCATGCCCAGCAGGTCGCAGTAGAAGTAGAGGGATTCCTCCAGGTCGCTGACACGAACCATGGTGTGTAGGTATTGCATAATGGGGGCTCTCCTTTACTGCTGAATATAGCGCTGGAAGACATCCGGAGCACGGTCGTCGGCATGCCAGCCGTAGACGGTGTAGTCGTCGAGGCGGCCGGTCTCCATACCCGGCGAGCCGTGGGGCATGCCGGGCACCGCCAGGCCGGCGAGCTCGGGCTCCTCCGCCAGCAGACGGCGAATATCGGCGGCGGGCACATGGCCCTCGATCACGTAGCCGTCCACCACCGCGGTATGGCAGGAGGCGAGCCGCGGCGGCACGCCCCGCTCGACCTTGACCTGGCGCATCTCCCGAGTGTCATGGAGACGCACCTCGAAACCCTCGGCCTCCAGGTGCTCCGCCCAGGCGGTGCAGCAGCCGCAGCCGGGATCTTTCCATACCTCCACCAGCGGCCCGGCGATGGCCAGGGGCGCGAGCATCAGGCCCAGCCCCAGGGCCGCCAGGCGGCGTACAATAGGTCTTGCCAACATCGATCGTCTCCCCTTATCAGGCATTGACGGCAGGATACCCCGCCACGACAGGAGTCACCATGCCCCACTACTGCGACACGGCGCCGTCCCACCCCGTGCACGGCCCCTACCATGATCATGAGTATGGCTTTCCCCTCACCGACGAGGCCGCGCTCTTCGAACGCCTGGTACTGGAGATCAATCAGGCGGGGCTCTCCTGGCTCACCGTGCTCAACAAGCGTGCGGCCTTCCGGGCCGCCTTCGAGGACTTCGCGATCGACCGGGTCGCCGCCTATGGCGAGGCCGAACGGGCCCGGCTACTCGCCGACGCCGGCATCATCCGCAACCGCCTGAAGGTCGAGGCAGTGATCCATAACGCCCGGGTCCTGCGCGAGCTGCGCGACTCCCACGGCGGCTTCCACGCCTGGCTGGAGGCGCACCATCCCCTGAACCATGCGGACTGGGTCAAGCTGTTTCGCCGCACCTTCCGCTTCACCGGCCCAGAAATCGTCGGCGAGTTCCTGATGAGCAGCGGCTACCTGCCCGGTGCCCACCGGGACGACTGCCCGATACAGGCCCGAGTCCTGGCCGCGGGTCCCGCCTGGGCCCGCTGACGGGAACCCTCGGGGCCCTGAGGCCTCTATCCAACGATTATCGACGCTCGGAGCGACCTTATGGATTCATTGACCCAGGCGGCCCTGGGGGCAGCGGTGGGCGGCACGGTGCTGGGACGGCGCCTGGGCCGCAAGGCGATAGTGATCGGGGCCCTGCTGGGCACCCTCCCGGATCTTGACGTGGTGCTGGACTACGGCGACGCCGTGGCCAATGTCACCGAGCACCGCGGCTTCAGCCACTCGCTGTTCGTGCTGACCGGCCTCGCCAGCCTGCTGGCGCTGCTGTGTCGGCGCTTCGCCCCGGCCCGGGATATCTCCCTGGGGCGCTGGTGGACCTTCTTCGTGCTCTGCCTGGTCACCCACCCCCTGCTGGATGCCTTGACCACCTATGGCACCCAGCTGTGGTGGCCACTGGACGTTGCCCCCGTCGCCTACCCTATCGTCTTTATCATCGACCCGCTCTATACCCTGGCCCTGCTCGGCGGCCTCCTCGCCGCCCTGGTCGGCGGCCGGGTTCATCGCGCCAGCGCCTGGGGCCTGGCGCTGGCCTGTGCCTACCTGCTCTTCGCCGCCGGCGCCAAGCTCAGCGTGGAGCAGCGCCTGGCCCCGGTGCTGGCGGCCCAGGGGCTCGAGTCGGCGCCTCGCCTGGTGCAGCCGACGCCGTTCAACACCCTGGTGTGGCGGGCCACCGTAATCGATGGCGACGATCACTACGAGGCCCTGGTGGGCCTGTTCGATGGTGCCGCCGAGCCGTCCCTGGAGCGCTACCGTCGCGGCGCCGAGTGGGAGCCTCTGGCCCAGAGCCACCCCCGGGGCGAACGCCTGGCCTGGTTCGCCGGCCCCTTCCTGCGCTATGAGACGCTCGACTGGGAGGGACAGGAGACCCTGATCGCCACCGACTTGCGCCTGGGCTTCCCCGGCTTCCACCCCTTCGCCTTCACCCTGGCGACCCGCGGGGGCGAGGGAGAGGGCGAGGCATGGCAGCCAGTGGCCGAGAGCGAGCAGCTGGCGAGCCCCTACCAGGCCAATGGCGACCGCCGCCAGGCCCTGCGGCGCCTCGCCGCCCGGCTGCGGGGCCCCGAACCACCACTCTGCACCAGCCACTTTGTGGCCAGCGAGTGGGTCGTCGAGGCCCCGGGCCACTGCTAGCCTTTCCCACCTCGCGCCCCCACAAAAAAACGGCGCCCCCCACTAGTCGGGGGCGCCGCCATTGGATGGTAGGTAACCTGGCCTTTTTCCCAAAGTCGGCGGGGGGAGGGCAGACAAGGGAAAAAAGGCG
>NZ_JADOTW010000071.1 GCF_015645095.1 Halomonas sp. 328 | reverse complement strand
GGCTCTTCGTCGTTGGGTGTGGAATTTGCCCCCTGAACTGGCCCAGGATATGACCTCCACATGGACAGGAGGTAGAGCATGGATGGTAACCAGATTCTGACCCTTGGCCTGGGCCTGGAAGCGCCCTGGGTTCTCAAGAACCAGCACCTGGATACCTCGGTGTCGCCCCACCGCCTCGATCTCTATGTCGAGGCCGAGCGAGGCAGCCTCTATCCCTGTCCGGAGTGCGGCAAGGCCTGCCCGGCTCATGACTTCGCCGATAAGACCTGGCGGCACCTGAACTTCTTTCAGCACCACTGCTACCTGCATGCGCGCGTCCCGCGCACCAAGTGCCCCGCGCATGGTATCAAGCGCATCGAGGTGCCTTGGGCCCGACCTGGCAGCGACTTCACGTTGTTGTTCGAGCAGGCTGCTATGTCGTTGGTCAAGGAGATGCCGGTGCTGGCCGTCTCCCGACAGTTGGAGATCACCGACAAGCGTCTGTGGCGTATCGTGCACCACTACGTAGGCCGCATGCTGGGTGAGCTGGATCTGTCCAGCGTGGCCGCTGTCGGCGTGGACGAGACCGCCGCTCGGCGTGGTCAGCGCTATGTCACGGTGTTTCTCGATATGCAGCGCCAGCAGGAGCCGGTGATCTTTGCCGTTCCTGGCCATGGCAAGGATGCCATCAAGGCCTTCAGCGCCTTCCTGGCGGAGCATGGCGGCGACCCGAACGACGTGGTTGAGGTGGTCTGTGACATGTCCCAGGCGTTCCTCAGCGGCGTTGCCGAGCATCTTCCCAAGGCCGAGGTCACAGTCGACTGGTTCCATATCGTACAGACCTTCACCAAGGCGCTGGACGAGGTCCGCAAGAAGGAACGCCGTGAGAAGAAGCACCCCAAAGCGCTGCGGTGGGCAGTACTGAAGAGCCTGGATAACCAGAACCTGACAGCCAAACAGGTTGCCGCCCTCCTGGAGCTGGTGGCCGATCGAAGTGCGACAGCCGATGCCTGGGTGATCAAGGAAAAGCTGCGCTGGATCCAGAAGGCCCCGACACCGCGGGCTGCCCGATGGCGCATCACGAACTACCTCAAGGTCATGCGAGAAGCGGTCACCGACAAGCCACTGCTCAAGCCGATGGCGAAGGCCCTGACGACGCTGGAGCGACATGCCGAGCAGGTGGTCAGGCGCTGGATCTCGGGGCTGACCAATGCTCGGTTGGAGGGTATGAACGGCCTCTTTCAGGCTGCTCGGTCACGCGCACGCGGCTACCGGAACGAGACCAATTTCATCGCGATGATCTACCTGATTGGCAGCCCCGTGGGCCGCTTGTCCGATCAGGCCAAATCCACATGAAGTGACGAAGAACC
>NZ_JADOTW010000013.1 GCF_015645095.1 Halomonas sp. 328 | reverse complement strand
CTCTACCTCCTGTCCATGTGGAGGTCATATCCTGGGCCAGTTCAGGGGGCAAATTCCACACCCAACGACGAAGAGCCGGTTTTTAGGGGTGAGGAGCACGGCTCCGAACGGGCTGGCCAGGGATGGCCAGCACCGGTCCTGCAAGCGGAGCAGGATGCGGGAGCGAATCAGGGCAAAAGTAGCGCCCAGGGAGGGGTTTACCGCGCCCCGCGACGGCCTGCCCCCAGGGTAGCCCCGGGCCGCCGAGCAGCAAGTGCACCAACGGCGCTAGCCCAGCTAGAAAAGCGCCAGCTGGCGCTTGACCGGGGCGAAGGAGCGACGATGCTCGGGGAGCGGGCCCAGGCGCTCCAGGGCGGCCAGGTGCTCCCGGGTCGGATAGCCCTTGTGGCGGGCGAAACCATAGTCGGGGTGGCGGTCATCCAGGGCAAGCATCTGGGCGTCCCGGGCCACCTTGGCAAGGATCGAGGCGGCGGCGATGGCCGGGTGGCGGGCATCACCCTTGACCACCGCCTGGCCCGGCAATGGATGTCCGGGCAGGCGGTTGCCGTCCACCAGCAGGTACTCGGCGGCGGGGCGCAGGGCGTCGATGGCGCGACGCATGGCCAGGTGCGTCGCATGATAGATATTCAGCTCGTCCACCTCGGCGGGGCTCGCCTCGGCCACCGCAAAAGCCAGGGCATGCTCGCGGATCTCGCCATCCAGCGCCTGGCGGCGCTTCGCGGAGAGCGCCTTGGAGTCATTCAGCCCCTCGATGGGCCGTGCGGGATCGAGGATCACCGCGGCGGCCACCACGGCCCCCACCAGGGGGCCGCGACCGACTTCATCGACGCCGGCGAGACGCTCACCGATATAGTCGATCACCAGCGGCGGCAACTCGCGCCGGGTCATAAGGCCACCTCATCGACCCACTCCAGGGCCAGGCGTTCGCCGGCATACTCGATCACCAGCGGCGGCAACTCGCGCCGGGTCAAGGAGCGACCTCCTCGGCCCGCTCCGGGGCCACGCTGGCCGGCAGGGGCGCGCCCGCCACCAGCGCCTCGATGGCCTCCGCGGCGCGACGGCTGGCGTCGCGCTGCAAGCCGGCATGCATGGCGGCGAAACGCGCCTCCAGGGCGGCCCGCCCCGCGCCATCGTCGAGCACCGTGCCGAGTTCCGCGGAGATCGCCTCACTACTGGCGGCCTCCTGGATCAGCTCCGGCACCAGGGGCTCCCGGGCGATCAGGTTGGGCAGCGAGATCCACTCGGTCTTGACCAGGCGCTTGGCCAGCCAGTGGGTGGCCGGCGCCATCTTGTAGGCCACCAGCATGGGGCGATGGCAGAGCATCGCCTCCAGGGCCGCGGTGCCCGAAGCCAGCAGCACCGCATCGGCGGCCACCATGGCCTCCCGAGAGCGACCATCGAGCAGGTGGACGCGCCCGGCCAGCGCCGGGTGCGTCGCGAGCAGCGCCTCCAGCTGCTCGCGGCGACCCGGGGAGGCGGCGGGAATCACCACGCAGAGCCTGGAGCGTTCGGTGCAGAGCCGCTCGGCGGCGGCCAGGAAGGTCTCGCCGAGAAAGCGCACCTCATTGGCCCGGGAGCCAGGCAGCAGGGCCAGCACCTCGGCATCCTCGGGAAGGCCGAGCTCGCGACGCGTGGCGACGCGGTCGGTCTCCAGGGGCAGTTCGTCGGCCAGCGGATGCCCGACGAAGGCCACCGGCACCCGGTGGTGGCGATAGAAGGCGGCCTCGAAGGGCAGGAAGGTGAGCATGGCATCGACGGACCGGGCGATGCCCTTGACCCGCCCCTGGCGCCAGGCCCAGACGGAGGGACTGACATAGTGGGCGGTGGTCAGGCCCGCCTCGCGGAGCCGGCGCTCCAGCCCCAGGTTGAAGTCCGGGGCATCGATGCCGATGACGATATCCGGCTGCCAGGCCAAGGCATCCCGGTAGAGGGTACGCCGCACCCGCAGCAGCTCGGGCAGGTGCCTGAGCACCTCCACCAGGCCCATCACCGAGAGAGTCTCCAGGGGGAAGCGGCTGTCGATGCCCCGCTCGAGCATGCGCGGGCCACCGATGCCGCGAAACTCGACGCCGGGGTGACGCGCTTCGAGCTCGCGCATCAGGCCGGCGCCGAGGATATCGCCGGAGAGCTCCCCCGCGACCAGGTAGACCCGTCGCAGGGGGGCTGCCCTAGCGGGTGATGCCACGGGTAGAGGCCTCGATGGAGGCGACGAAGGCATCGGTCTCGGCGAGCCGGAAGCGGCCGCGGATCTCGCCCAGGGCCTGCTCCACGGTGAGCCCCTGGCGGTAGACCAGCTTGTAGGCCTCGCTCAGGGCCTTGATCGCCTCTGTGGAGAAGCCGCGGCGCTTGAGCCCCACCAGGTTGAGGCCATGGGGCTGGGCCGGGTTGCCATTGATCATCACATAGGCGGGGACGTCCTTGGTGATGATGGAGCCGCCGCCGGCCATGGCGTGGGCGCCGAAATGGCAGAACTGGTGGATGGCGGAGAGGCCGCCCAGGATGGCGAAATCGCCCAGGTGAACATGACCGGCCAGGGTCACCTGGTTGGCCAGGATGCAGTCATTACCGATCACGCAGTCATGGCCCACATGGGCATAGGCCATGAAGAGGTTGCGGGAACCGATGGTGGTAACGCCCCGGTCCTGGACGGTGCCACGATGCAGGGTGACGCCCTCGCGGATCACGTTGTCGTCGCCCATCTCCAGGCGCGTGGGCTCGCCGGCATACTTCTTGTCCTGGCAATCCTCGCCCACCGAGGCGAACTGGAAGATACGGGTCCGCTCGCCCAGCACGGTGGGCCCCTTGATCACCACATGGGGACCGATGCGTGAGCCGGCACCGATCTCCACGTCGGGCCCGATCACGCTGAAGGGGCCCACCTCGACGTCCTCGGCCAGGCGCGCCTTGGGGTCAACGATGGCGGTGGGATGAATCAAGCGACCTTCCTCTCGGCACAGATGATATCGGCTTCGCAGGCCAGCTCACCGTCGACGGTGGCACGGCAGGCGAACTTCCAGATGCCGCGCTTCTCGCGCTCGACCCGCGCCTCCAGGCGCAATTGGTCACCGGGCATCACCGGGCGCTTGAAGCGGGCATTGTCGCTGCCCACCAGGTAATAGACGTAGCCATCGGCGGGGAGCTTGTTGACGGTCTTGAACCCCAAGATACCACAGGCCTGGGCCATGGCCTCGATGATCAGCACCCCGGGCATGATGGGGTGGTGGGGAAAGTGGCCATTGAAGAAGGGTTCGTTCACGCTGACGTTCTTGTAGGCAACGATGGATTGCCCCAGTTCCAGTTCCAGCACCCGATCCACCAGCAGGAAGGGGTAGCGGTGGGGCAGATAGTCACGAATTTCGTTGATGTCCATTACCATCGAGGCACCTCTAGAAGACGAAAATGCTCGCCCGACGGGCGAGCATGGAGCGGCGCCGGGCGCCGGTTGACTGGCCAGGCGGTGAATTATACCCGCGCGAGCCCTGGGCTCAACGCGATTGCTGGGCCTTCTCCAGCCGTGCCAGGCGTTTGGCCAGGGCATCGAGCTGCTTGAAGCGCACCGCATTCTTGCGCCACTGGGCGTTGCTCATGGCCCCGGTGCCGGAGGAGTAGACGCCGGGCTCATGGATGGAATTGGTGACCAGGCTCATGCCGGTCACCTGCACCCCGTCGCAGATCGTCAGGTGGCCGGAGAGGCCCACGCCGCCACCCAGCAGGCAGTGCTTGCCCACCTTGGTGGAGCCGGCGATGCCGACGCAGCCGGCCAGGGCGCTGTGATCGCCGATCTGCACGTTATGGGCGATCTGCACCTGGCTGTCGATCTTGACGTCGTTACCGATCAGGGTGTCCCCCAGGGCGCCGCGATCGATGCTGGAACAGCTGCCCACCTCCACGTCATCGCCCAGCACCACCCCACCCAGCTGGGCGATCTTGTGCCACTGCCCGCCATCGTGGGCGAAACCGAAGCCGTCGCCACCGATCACGCAGCCGCTGTGAAGGATGGCCCGCTCGCCGATCACCACCCCGTGGCAGACGGTGACATTGGCATGCAGCCGGGAGCCGGCACCGATCTGGGTATCGGCGCCGATCACCGACCCCGGCCCCACCACCACGCCATCGCCCAGGCTGACGCCGGCCTCGATCACCGCCTGGGGGCCGATCTCCACATCGCGCCCCAGCACCACGCCATCGGCCACCACGGCGGTGGGATGGATACCCGGGGCCTGGCGGCCCAGCAAGGGATCGAAGAGCCGTGACAGGGCCGCATAGCCCAGGTAGGGGTTCTCCAGGGTCAGGCAGGCAACGGGGCAGGCCTCGGCCTGGCCGGGGTGCAGCAACACCGCCGCCGCCCGGGTCTCGGGCAGGTACTTGAGGTAGGCGCGGTTGGCCAGGAAGGTGATGTCGTCGGGGCCGGCCTCGGAGAGGGTGGCCAGGCCGGAGACCCGACGCTGGCCGTCGCCGACCAGGGTCGCGCCGAGCCGCGCGGCCAATTCCTCCAGGGTGAAGGAGGGGGAGTGGGCGTGTGTCATGGGCGCCTTTGCCGGTCAGGGGCCGGGAGCGGGCTCCCGGCGACTCATCAGTTGAGGGTATTGATGATCTGGGTCACCTCGGCGGTGACGTTACGCAGCTCCACCGAGCTGTGGATCACCCCTTCCGGGTCCACCAGCACCTCGATATTGTAGCGGCCGATCACTTCATCCACGGCCTGCTCCAGCTTGGGCTCGGCCTGCTGCAGGAAGGTCTGCTCGGAGCGCATCTGGGCCTCGGCGATCTGCTGGCGCAGCTCCATGAAGCGCTGCTCCTTCTGCTGCCCCTCCTGCATCAGGGCATCGCGCTCGGACTGGGACATCACGGCGCCGTCCTGCTGCAGTCGCTGCTGCAGCTGCTGCAGCTCCTCGCCCAGCCCCTGGGCCTCCTGCTGGGGCCCCTCGATCTGGCCACGCAGCTGGCTCATCTGGCGCTGGGCCTCGTCGGTCTCCATCAGCGCCTGACGCCAGTCCAGCAGCGCCACCTCGGCGGCCTGGGCCAGGCTGGCGGCCCCCATCAGGGCGGCGACACCGAGGGCAAGAGTCAATTTACGCATAGGTCACACTCCTGTGATCCGAAGGGTTGGTGGCTCAGAAGGTCTGACCCAACGAGAACTGGAAGAATTGGGTATCGTCGCCGCTCTTGTCGTTGAGGGGCTCGGCGACGCTGAAGGTCAGCGGCCCCACCGGGGTCAGCCAGGAGAGCCCCACGCCGATGCTGTAGCGCAGCTCACCCAGGTCGACGCCGGACTCGCAGCGCGAGGTCTCACCCGCCGGCACATCGTAGCAGCTGGTCAGGAAGGTGTTACCCGCGTCCAGGAAGAAGCCGGTCTGCAGGGAGCGGCGATCCTCGATGAAAGGCAGCGGGAAGAGCAGCTCCGCCGAGCCCTCCACCAGGACGTTACCGCCCAGGGTGCGATCCCGGCCGCCGCTGGCGGGCGGCGTGGTACGCGGCCCCAGGGTGTTGCCGGTGAAGCCGCGCACCGAGCCCAGGCCCCCGGCGAAGAAGTTCTCGTAGAAGGGGTAGGGGTCATTGCCGATGCTGTCGGCATAGCCCAGGGTGGTCCCGAACTTCAGCGACCAGTCGTTGCCCATGGGGAAGAGCTGCTGGGCGCGGAAGCGCAGCTTGTAGTACTGGGCATCGCTGCCCGGCACCGCGGTCTCCAGCGACAGGCGCTGGTAGTTGCCGGCGGTGGGCATCACCCCGCGGTTGAGGTTGTTGCGCGTCCAGCTGGCGGTGAGCTTGAGGCTCTGGGCATCGGCGCCCTGGTCTTCCACGTACTGGCGGATCTCCAGGGCGGTGTCGTTGTAGGTCTTCACCGTCAGGTCTTCGAGGCTGGCCCCGAAGTTGAGCCGGGTGATCTCGTTGATCGGATAGCCGAAGTTGATCCCGCCACCGAAGGCGTCGGTGGAGTAGGTGGAGATATCCGAGTCTTCGTAGTCGGTCTCCCGGTAGAAGAGGTTATAGCCGCGGGAGATGCCGTCCAGGGTCCAGTAGGGGTTGGTGTAGCCAAAGTTGACCCCGGTGAAGGTGTCGCTGCGCTGGGCATTGAAGTTGACCCGGTTGCCGGTGCCCAGGAAGTTGCTCTGGGAGAGGCCGGCACCGTAGATCACCCCGGCGGTCTGGGAGAAGCCGATGCTCGCCGAGATGGAGCCGGAGGGCTGCTCCTCGACGCGATAGGTCACGTCCAGCTGATCCGGCTCGCCGGGCACCGGGCGGGTCTCCACCTCCACCTGGCGGAAGAAGCCCAGGCGCTCCAGGCGCTGGCGGGACTGGCTGATCGATTCGGTGGAGGCCGGTGCCCCCTCCAGCTGGATCATCTCGCGGCGCAGCACCTCGTCCTGGGTGGTGGTGTTGCCGACGAAGTCGATACGCCGCACATAGGCGCGCCGCCCGGGGTTGACTGCCAGCAGCAGGTCGACGGTCTCGCCGTCGTCACGCACCTGGGGGACCGGCTCGATCTCGGCGAAGGTGAAGCCCTCGGCGCCGAGGCGCGAGCGCAACGCCTCCACCGAGGCGGTCACATCGCTGCGCGAGAAGATCTCGCCGGGAGCCGCCGTCACCAGGGCCCGGGCCTCGCTGCGCGGGATGATCAGGTCGCCCTCGAAGCGAATGTCGCCGAGACGATACTGGCGCCCCTCGTCGACATTGATGGTGATGAAGATCTGCGACTGGTCGGGGCTGATCGCCACCTGGGTGGAGGCGATGTCGAAGTTCACATAGCCGCGATCCAGGTAAAAGGTGCGCAACCGCTCCAGGTCACCGGCCAGGGCCTCCCGGGAGTACTCGTCCTTGGAGAACCAGCCGAAGACGCGCCCGGGACGGTCGCGCAGCTCGAAGACATCGCGCAGGGTGTCGTTGTCGAAGGCCTGGTTGCCGACGATATTGATCTGGCGGATCTTGGCCACCGCCCCCTCGTTGATATCGAGGCGGACGCGCACGCGGTTCTCGCCGACCTCCTCGACCCGGGTATCGATGCGCGCGCTGTAGCGGCCCTGGGCCTGGTAGAGCTGCTCGAGCTCCCGCTGCATTTCCTCCAGGGTGGAGAGCTGCAGCACCTGCCCCTCGGCGAGGCCGGCATCGCGTAGCCCGCTACGCAGGTCCTCCTCGCTGATGCGGGAGTTGCCGCTGATCTCGATGGCGGCGATAAAGGGTCGCTCGACCACCTGGATGATCAATACCTCACCGTCCCGGGCCAGCTGAATATCCTCGAAGAGACCGGTGGCGAAGAGCTCGCGGGCCGCCTCGGCCAGCTCGCGCTCCTCGATCCGTTCACCGGCGCCCACGGGGAAGGCATTGAAGACGGAGGCCGCAGGGACCCGCTGCAGGCCCTCCACGCGGATATCAGAGACATTGAAAGTGTCCGCCGAGGCCGACTGGGTGCCGGCCAGTAGCAGCGCTGCCAATCCGATGGTCTTGAGTTTCATTCAGTCGCTTCGCTCGCGTTGGTCTGCCCATCGAGATCCCGTGCTTCCCTGCAGGAGGAACGGTGTTCGAAATAGGCACCTTATACATTTGTGCGGGTAACTGACAAGGCCGAGGGGGAGATCCCCGGCCAACGCCGGGTCAGGCAACCGGCGCCATCCGCGTTTATCACCGCATTCGCCCGACAGGATAGCGCCCTCCGTGACGGATGCTGCCCGGGCTCGAGGCGCCGGTACCCTCCCTTCCCTACAGGCGCATCAGATCGAAATAGAGGGCCATGATCATCAGGCTACCCACCAGGGCCAGGCCGATCCGCAGGCCGATGGCCTGGGTCTTCTCGGAGACCGGCCGGCCGCGCAGTGCCTCGATGGCGTAGTAGACCAGGTGTCCCCCATCCAGCACCGGGATCGGCAGCAGGTTGAGGATCCCCAGGCTGATCGAAAGATAGGCCATGAAGCTGATAAAGCTCTCCAGGCCGGTCCGGGCCGTATCCCCCGCCACCCGGGCGATGGTGATGGGACCAGAGAGGTTGGAGGGCGAGATCAGGCCCACCAGCATCTTGCGGATCGCATCCAGGGTCAGCAGCGACATCTCGCCGGTGCGCGACAGCGACTGCCCCAGGGCCGCCACCGGCCCGTAGCGCACCTCGCGGCGATACTCCTCGGGCCACTCCACCGGCGCCACCCCGGCGCCGATATAGCCGACGCTCGCCCCGGTCTCCAGCTCGTTGCGCCCCGGCACCAGCGTCAGGGCCAGCCGCTCGTCGCCGCGCTGAACCTCCAGGGCCAGGGGCTCGCCGGGATGGGCCCGCACTACCTCGACGAAGTGCATCCAGTCATCGATGGGCTGACCCTCGGCGCTGAGGATCCGGTCGCCGGGCGCGAGGCCGGCCAGGGCCGCCGCCTCACCCTCCAGCACCTGCCCCAGCTCGGCCGGGAAGGCCGGACGCCAGGGGGTGATACCCAGGCTCAGCAAGGGCTGGGGAGGATCCTGGCGCACCAGGTAGTTGCTCACCGGCAGGCCCCGCTCCCGGGTCGTCTCGCTGCCCTCGTCCCGGGTGGTGAAGCGCAGCTCGCCGTCATGGCCGATGGCCGCCACCAGCTTGAGGTTGACCTCGGCCCAGGAGCGCACCGGGTCGCCCTGGATGGCGACGATCTCCTGCCCCGGGGCCAGGCCACCCCGGGCCGCCGGCGAGTCGGGATCCACCGCCCCCACCACCGGTGCCACCGCGGTGGTCCCCACCACGAAGAGCAGCCAGTAGGCGACGATAGCGAGCAGGAAGTTGGCCAGGGGGCCGGCGGCGACGATGGCGATCCGCGCCCAGACGGACTGGTTGTTGAAGGCCTGATGACGCTCGGCGGGATCCACGGGACCCTCCCGCTCGTCGAGCATCTTGACGTAGCCCCCCAGGGGAATGGCGGCCACGGCGAACTCGGTGCCGTGACGATCGGTGCGCGACCAGAGCGGCTTGCCGAAGCCCACCGAGAAGCGCAGCACCTTGACGCCACAGCGCTTGGCCACCCAGTAGTGACCATATTCATGGAAGGTGATCAGCAGGCCCAGGACCACGATCACCGCCAGCACGTTCTGGATCACGCCCATCGTTTATCCTCCCCGCGGGAAACGCGCCATCAGGGCCTCGGCACGCCGCCGGGCCCGCTCATCCTCGGCCAGGATCGCTTCCAGGGCCCGGGCCGGCCGCACCTCGACCTCCTCCAGCACCGCCGCCACCAGGCGTGGAATATCGGTGAAGCCGAGACGCCCCTCGAGGAAGGCATCCACCGCCACCTCGTTGGCGGCATTGAGCACCGCTGGCGCCGTGCCTCCGACTTCCATGGCCTGCCGTGCCAGGCGCAGGCAGGGAAAGGCCACCTCGTCCGGGGCCTGGAAGTCGAGGCGCGCCACCTGGAAGAGGTCCAGTGCCTCGACCCCGGCATCGATGCGCTCCGGCCAGGCCAGGCCGTAGGCGATGGGCGTGCGCATGTCCGGGTTGCCCAGTTGCGCCAGGACCGAGCCGTCGCTGTAGGCCGCCATGGAGTGGATCACGCTCTGGGGATGCACCACCACCTGAATCCGTTGCGGCGTGGTATCGAACAGCCAGCAGGCCTCGATCAGCTCCAGCCCCTTGTTCATCAGGGTGGCACTGTCCACGGAGATCTTCCGCCCCATGGACCAGTTGGGGTGGGCGCAGGCCTGCTCCGGGGTCACTCCGGCCAGCCGCTCGGCACTCCAGCCCCGGAAGGGACCACCGGAGGCGGTCAACAGCAACTGGGTGACACCATGCCGGCCCAGGCCGCCACGGTGCTCGCTCGGTAGACACTGGAAGATGGCATTGTGTTCGGAGTCGATGGGCAGCAGGGTCGCCCCATGGGCCGCCACCGCCTCCATGAACAGGGCCCCGGACATCACCAGGGCCTCCTTGTTGGCGAGCAGCACTCGCTTGCCGGCGCGCACCGCCGCCAGGGTCGGCAGCAGGCCGGCGGCCCCGACGATGGCCGCCATCACCACTGCCGACTCGCCGGCCTCGGCCACCTCGCACAGGGCCGCCTCGCCGGCGCGCACCTCGGTATCCAGGCCCGCCGCTGCCAGTTGCCGGCGCAGCCAGGCGGCATCCGCCTCGGCACCCAGCACCGCCACCGCCGGACGATGGCGCAGGCAGAGGGTCAGGAGGCCCTGGCGGTCGCGATGGGCGGTCAGGGCATGCACCCGGTAACGCTCGGGATGGCGAGCGATCACGTCCAGGGTGCTGGTACCGATGGAACCGGTGGCGCCCAGCACCGTGACGCCCCGGGGGGCAGCCGTCATAGCCATAGGCGCAGCAGGGCGAAGAGGGGCACGGCGGCGGTAAGGCTATCGATACGGTCGAGCACCCCGCCATGGCCGGGCAGCAGGGCGCTGGAGTCCTTGATGCCGCGGGTGCGCTTGAGCATGCTCTCGAAGAGATCGCCCACCACCGAGATGGCGGTCACCAACCAGGTGATCACCACCAGCCAGACCAGCTGCCCCGCGGAGAGACCCAGCCAGAGGGCGAAGCCCAGCGCCAGCAGGGTGGTGGCCGCCAGGCCGCCCAGCACGCCCTCCCAGGACTTGCCGGGACTGACGCTGGGCGCCAGCTTGCGGCGCCCATAGGCCCGGCCGGCGAAGTAGGCGCCGCTGTCCGCGGTCCACACCAGCAGCAAGACGAAGAGCAGCCATTCGGCCCCGCCGTCGCGCAGGGCGATAAAGCCGACCCAGGTGGGCAGCAATACCCAGAGCCCCATGGCCAGGCGCCGGGCCGGCGCCTGCCACTGGGCCTGGCGCTCGGGATACTGGGTCACCCAGTAGAGGTTGGCCAGCCAGCCGGCGGCCCCCAGCCATAGCGGCCAGGCGGCCTGGGCGGCCCCGGTGAGCCACATCAGTGCCATCAGCGCGGCCACCACGGCAACGCCCAGCAGGCGCTGGCCCGGGCGCTCGTAGCCGGCCAGGTTGACCCACTCCCAGACGCCCAGCAGGACGATGGCGGCAGTGAAGAGGGCGAAGGCGCCACCGTCGAGGCCGAACAGGCCCAGCAGTACCAGGGGCGCCAGAATCAGGGCGGTAATCAGTCGCTGCTTAAGCACCTTGGGCCTCGATCTGTTCGTCGGTCATGCCGAAGCGCCGCAGGCGGCGGGCGAAATCATCCAGCGCCAGGTCGAAGGCGGCGGCATCGAAATCGGGCCACAGCAGCGGCGAGAAGTGGAACTCCGCATAGGCCAGCTGCCAGAGCAGGAAATTGGAGATGCGCTGCTCGCCGCTGGTGCGAATGCACAGGTCCACCGGGGCATCGTCGGCCAGGCTGATCTCGCGCTCCAGGGCCGCCTCATCGATCTCGGCGGGCGCCAGCTCGCCGGCCTGGACCCGCTCGGCCAGGCGCCGGGCAGCGCTGGCGATGTCCCAGCGCCCGCCATAGTTGGCGGCGATCACCAGGTGCAGGCCGCGATTCTCGGCGGTGAGCGCCTCGGCCCGGGCCACATGCTTCTGGATGGAGGGCGAGAAGGCACTGCGCTCGCCGATCACCGAGAGGCGAATATCGTGCTCGTGGAGCTTGCGCACCTCGCGCTTCAGCGCCAACAGGAAGAGTTCCATCAGCGCGCTCACTTCGGCGGGGGGACGCTTCCAGTTCTCGCTGGAGAAGGCGAACAGGGTCAGGGTCTCGACACCGCGTTCGGCGGCACGGCGGATCACCGCCCGCACCGACTCGACGCCGGCATGGTGACCACGGACACCGCTCAGGCCACGGGCCTTGGCCCAACGATTGTTGCCATCCATGATGATCGCCACATGGCGCGGCGTACCACCACGATGGGTTTGGGGGGACTGCGTTGAGGTCATGGGGGCTCGCACGGGGGGGATGGAAAGGCGGGCCCCTCGGGCCCGCCGCGCCTCAGACCTGCATCAGGTCGTGTTCCTTGGCTTCCAGCAGCTTGTCGATCTCGGCGATGTACTTGTCGGTGAGCTTCTGGATGGCATCCTCGCCCTGGTGCTGCTCATCCTCGGTGATCTCTTTCTCCTTGAGCAGGGATTTGATATCACCGTTGGCATCGCGCCGTACGTTGCGCACCGCCACCCGCGCCTGCTCCGCCTCACCGCGGGCCTGCTTGATATAGCCCTTGCGCGTCTCCTCGGTGAGCATCGGCATGGGCACGCGGATCACGTTGCCGTTGGTGGAGGGGTTGAGACCCAGGTCGGAGGTCAGGATGGCCTTCTCCACCTTGGGCACCATGGGCTTCTCCCAGGGCACCACGGAGAGGGTCCGGGCGTCCTCGATATTGACGTTGGCCACCTGGTTGAGGGGCACCTGGGAGCCATAGTACTCCACGGTCACAGCGTCGAGAATGCTGGTATGGGCACGCCCGGTACGGATCTTGTGGAAGTTGGCCTGGAGCGACTCCAGGGTCTTCTTCATGCGGCCTTCGGCGTCTTTCTTGATGTCGTCGATCACGTTTTCAACCTCTATCTATCAGCGTGCCTTCCTTGCCACCCACCACCAGGTTCAGCAGCGCGCCGGGCTTGTTCATGTCGAACACGCGCACCGGCATGCCATGGTCCCGCACCAGGCAGATGGCGGTCAAATCCATCACCCCGAGCTTCTGGTCGAGCACCTCGTCGTAGTTGAGCTGCTCGTACTTGACGGCATCGGCATGCTTCACCGGGTCCTTGTCATAGACCCCGTCCACCTTGGTGGCCTTGACCACCACGTCGGCGTCGATCTCGATGCCGCGCAGGCAGGCCGCGGAATCGGTGGTGAAGAAGGGGTTACCGGTACCGGCGGAGAAGAGTACCACGTCACCGGAGGTGAGGTAGCGAATGGCGGTGCGGCGATCATAGTGCTCCACCACGCCGCTCATGGGAATGGCCGACATCACCCGGGAGCGGATATTCGAGCGTTCCAGGGCATCGCGCATGGCCAGGGCGTTCATCACCGTGGCCAGCATGCCCATATGATCGCCGGTGACCCGTTCCATGCCGGCCTCGTGGAGCGCCGCCCCACGGAACAGGTTGCCGCCGCCGATGACGATGCCCACCTGGACGCCGATCCCCACCAGTTGGCCGATCTCCAGGGCCATGCGGTCGAGCACCTTGGGGTCGATGCCGAAGTCGTGCTCGCCCATCAAGGCTTCACCGGAGAGCTTGAGCAGGATGCGCTTGTACTTGCTCTTGGCGCCACGCTCGGGCTGGGCGCGGTCGGCGGCGGGAATCTCGGGGGTCACGGGCATGGGCGGGTCTCCTGGCAGCGGCAATAATCATTCGGGGAGTCTGTCTACCTTAGCTCAACCGCTCGGCGATCAAGGGGGAGAGACGACTCCTGGCGTAGTTAACGCTGTGGCCGGTGAATGCACCGGCCGGATACGCGAAGGCGTGCGCTTGCGCGCACGCCAACACGTCTCGATGAACTCAGACCTTAGCTGCGCTTGGCCTGTTCCATCACTTCCTTGGCGAAGTCGACTTCTTCCTTCTCGATGCCCTCGCCCACCTCGTAGCGGGTGAAGCCGATCACCTCGCCACCGGCGGCCTTGACGAACTCGGCCACGGACTGGTCCGGGTTCTTGACGAAGGGCTGCTCGGTCAGGCTGTTCTCGGCCAGGTACTTCTTCAAGCGACCCTGAACCATCTTCTCGGCGATGTTCTCCGGCTTACCGGCCATGTCCGGCTGGGCCAGGATGATCGCCTTCTCCTTGTCGAGCTGCTCCTGAGCCATATGCTCGGGACGGGCCACGGCCGGGTTGATGGCGGCCACGTGCATGGCGACATCCTTGGCGGCCTCGTCGCTGGCGCCCTGGAGCACGGTCAGCACGCCGATGCGACCGCCGTGGACATAGGCGCCCACGCGGTTGCCTTCACCGGCCTCGACCAGCACGGCGCGACGCACGGAGATGTTCTCGCCGATCTTCTGCACCAGCTGCTGACGCACGTTCTCCATGTCACCACCCATCAGGGCGGCCACGTCGTCGCTCTTGGACTCGAACAGGGCATCGACGACCTGGTCGGCGAAGGCCTTGAAGTTGTCGTCGCGGGCCACGAAGTCGGTCTCGGAGTTGATCTCGACCATCACGCCGTAGCTGCCGTCGGTGGCCACGCGGGTGACCACGGCGCCTTCGGCGGCGGTACGATCGGCCTTCTTGGCGGCCTTGAGGCCAGAGCTCTTGCGCAGGTTGTCGATGGCCAGTTCGATGTCGCCACCGGCTTCGGTGAGAGCCTTCTTGCACTCCATCATGCCGAGCCCGGTACGCTCGCGCAGTTCCTTGACCTGTGAGGCGCTGATAGCTGCCATGGTAATAACCTCTGAATGATTCGCGTCGGTAATCGGGGGTGTTGCTCCCGCGGCGCAAGGCGCTAGAGCGGGAAAAAAGGGGGCATAGGCCCCCTCCTTAGTCGCCGACCCTGGTGGGGCCTGACAGGCCCGCGATGCAGGATCGCAGGCCAAGATGACACTCAGTGTCGGCGATACGGCATCACTCGGCGACTTCGTCGGACTCGGAGACCTCGACGAATTCGTCGGGACGACCTTCCTTCGCCTTGGCGCAGGCGCCGGCGATGGCCTGGACGTAGATCTGGATGGCGCGGATGGAGTCATCGTTACCGGGGATCACGTAGTCCACACCGTCCGGGTTGGAGTTGGTGTCCACCACGCCGATGACCGGGATACCCAGCTTGTTGGCTTCGTTGATGGCGATCCGCTCGTGGTCGACGTCGATCACGAAGAGCGCATCGGGCAGGCCACCCATCTCCTTGATACCACCGATGGAGCGATCCAGCTTCTCCTGCTCGCGGGTGGCCATCAGGACTTCCTTCTTGGTCAGCTTCTCGAAGGTGCCATCTTCATGCATGGCTTCGAGTTCGCGCAGACGCTTGATGGAAACGCGGATGGTCTTGTAGTTGGTGAGCATGCCGCCCAGCCAGCGATGGTTCACGAAGGGCATGCCCACGCGGCTGGCTTCTTCCTTGATGATCTTGCTGGCAGCACGCTTGGTGCCGACGAACATGATCTTGTTGTTGGCGGCAGCCATCTTCTCGACCACGGCCACGGCGTCGTTCAGGGCCGGCAGGGTGTGCTCGAGGTTGATGATGTGGATCTTGTTGCGCGCGCCGAAGATGAACTTGCTCATCTTGGGGTTCCAGTACTTGGTCTGGTGACCGAAGTGGGCACCCGCCTTGAGCAGGTCACGCATATTGACTTGAGACATGAAAGACTCCTGAAAACTCGGGTTAGGCCTCCATGCACCCCAGGGATCCGACCGCTCGGCCCATTGGCCGCCACGGCACCCGGGACCCTGTGTCGGTGCATGTGTGTTTTAGGCGTTTGACTCACGCCTTCTCTATTATCGCCAGCGAGGCCGAGGGCCACAAGGGACGACGATTGCAGGAAAGCGCGCGGCTTTATACCATACAACGATGCCAAGATGAAGCCGCCCCACCCGCGGAGGCCGCCTCCCGGGGTGTCAAACCGGGGCGCCACCCTTCCCATGATCGAGATTCCATGAACGTTCCCATCAAGACGCCCGACGAGATCGAGAAGATGCGCGAGGCTGGCCGCCAGGCCGCCCTGGTGCTGGAGATGATCACCCCCCATGTGCAGGCCGGCGTCACCACCGGCGAGCTCGACCGCCTGTGCCACGACTTCATCGTCGACGAGCTGGGCTCGGTACCGGCCCCCCTCAACTATCACGGCTTCCCCAAGTCGATCTGCACCTCCATCAACCATGTGGTGTGCCACGGCATCCCCGACGACGCCAAGAAGCTCAAGAAGGGCGACATCATGAACCTGGATGTCACCGTCAAGACCGTCGACGGCTACCACGGCGACACCAGCAAGATGTTTATCATCGGTGAAAACATCCAGGGCGAACGGCTGGCCCGCATCACCCAGGAGTGCCTCTACAAGAGCATCGCCCTGGTCCGCCCCGGGGCACGCCTCTCCGAACTGGCCCGCGTCATCCAGCAACATGCCGAGGCCAATGGCTACTCGGTGGTGCGCGACTTCTGTGGCCACGGCATCGGCGCCGGCTTCCACGAGGACCCGCAGATCCTCCACTACGACGGCTACGCCCCCGAGGCCGACATCGCCCTCGCCGAGGGCATGTGCTTCACCATCGAGCCGATGATCAACGTGGGCGGCTACCGCACCAAGGTGCTGCGCGACAACTGGACCGCGGTGACCAAGGATCGCAGCCTCTCCGCCCAGTGGGAGCACACCCTGCTGGTCACCGCCGACGGCGTCGAGGTGCTCACCGCCCGCAGCGAGGAAGACCTCGGCTTTCTCGAGCACTGACATGCTGCTACACCATCATCGCTTCCGCCCCGACCCGGGCCTGTTCGACGGCGAGGCCTTCGCCGCCGAACTGGAGACCCACCGCTCTCCCATCGCCCCCTTCAAGGCGGAGCTGAAGGCGATCCAGGCGCGCCTCGACGAGCACTTTCGCAATGGCGCCGATATCCGCGACCTGGTGCGTGGCCGCGCCTGGTGCCTCGACCAGCTACTGGCCATCGCCTGGGCCCGCCACCCCTGGCCCGACGAGGGGGTCGCCCTGCTCGCCGTGGGCGGCTACGGGCGCGGCGAGCTGCATCCCCACTCCGATATCGACCTGCTGTTCCTGCTCGAGGACGACGACGATACCCCCTACCGGGAGTCGCTCACCGCCTTTATCACCTTCCTCTGGGATATCGGCCTGGAGATCGGCCACAGCGTGCGCTCGCTGAACGACTGCGAGCGCGAGGCCCGCGATGATGTCACGGTGATCACCAACCTGCTGGAGAGCCGCACCCTGGCCGGGGCCGAGGGGCTGCGCCAGGCCATGCGCCAGCGCCTGGCCACCGAGCGGCTATGGCCGGCGGATCGCTTCTTCGAGGCCAAGTGGCAGGAGCAGATCGCCCGCCACTACCGCTACAACAACTCCGAGTATCACCTGGAGCCCAATATCAAGAGCTCCCCCGGCGGGCTGCGGGATATCCAGATGATCGGCTGGGTCGCCAAGCGCCACTTCGGCCCCCTGGGCTACGAGGAGCTGGTGGCCAACGGCTTCATGAACGACGCCGAGCTGCGCATCCTCAGCCAGGGCCAGGCCTTCCTGTGGCAGGTGCGTTATGCCCTGCACATGCTGGCCGGGCGCGCCGAGGATCGCCTGCTGTTCGACCACCAGCGCACCATCGCCGAACTGTTCGGCTACCGGGACACCCCGGAACGGCTGGCGGTGGAGCAGTTCATGAAACGCTACTACCGCCATGTGACGGCGCTGGCGGGCCTCAACGACATGCTGCTGCAGCACTTCGACGAGGTGATCCTGCGCGGCGAGGAGCGCCTCGAGACCCGCCCCCTCAACGACCGCTTCGAGGTCACCGGGGGCTATATCCAGGCGCGCAGCCCCGGCGTCTTCCGCTACCGGCCGGCGGCCCTGCTGGAGCTCTTCCTGCTGATGGCCCAGCATCCGGAGATCGAGGGGGTACGCGCCGACACCATCCGCCTGATCCGCGACCATCGCCACCTGATCGACGACCTCTACCGGGACGACCTGCGCCACCAGAGCCTGTTCATGGAGCTGCTGCGCTCCTCCGGCAACGTGGCCCGCCAGCTGCGGCGCATGAACCGCTACGGGGTGCTCGGCAAGTACCTGCCGGAGTTCGGCCAGGCGGTGGGGCTGATGCAGCACGACCTCTTCCATATCTATACCGTGGACGCCCACACCCTGCGCCTGCTCAAGTGCATCCAGCGCTTCCGCGAGCCGGAGGCCCGGGAGGAGTTCCCGGTGGCCTCGGTGCTGGTGCATCAGTTGCCCAAGCTGGAGCTGCTGTGGATCGCCGGCCTCTACCACGATATCGGCAAGGGGCGCGGCGGCGACCACTCCCTCCTCGGCGCCCGGGACGCCGAGGCCTTCTGCGAACGCCACGGCCTCTCGCCCCGGGACACCCGGCTGGTCAGCTGGTTGGTGGAGAACCACCTGCTGATGTCCAAGGTGGCCCAGAAGCGCGACATCACCGACCCGGACGTGATCCGCGACTTCGCCCGCCTGGTGCGTGACGAGATCCACCTGGACTACCTCTATGTGCTCACCGTGGCGGATATCAATGCCACCAACCCGGCGCTGTGGAACGGCTGGCGGGCCTCGCTGCTGCGCCAGCTGCATGCCGAGACCAAGCGTGCCCTGCGCCGCGGCCTGGAGAACCCGCCGGATCGCGAGGACTGGGTGCGCGAGACCCGCGAGGAGGCCTTCTCGCTGCTGCTGGCGGTGGGCGCCGACGGCCAGCGGGTGGCCCGGCTGTGGGACTCCCTGGGCGAGGAGTACTTCCTGCAGTACGCCCCCAGCGAGATCGTCTGGCAGACCCAGGGCATCCTCGCCCACGAGGGCTCTCGGCTGCCGCTGATCCTGATCAGCGCCCCCACCGAGGACATGGCCGAGGGCGGCACCAAGGTGTTTATCCACACCCGCTCCGCGGATGACCTCTTCGCCGCCACCGCCGCCGCCATGGACCAGTTGGGCCTCTCCATCCATGACGCGCGGATCGCCACCTCCAGCAACGACTGGACCCTCAACACCTTTATCGTCCTGGATCACCAGCACCAGGCGATCCGCGATCGCGACCAGCTGGAGGCGATCCGCGCCCACCTGGTGGAGGAGCTGGACGACCCGGAGGACTATCCGCAGATCGTCACCCGCCACACCCCGCGCCAGCTCAAGCACTTCCAGGTGCCGACCCGGGTCGCCCTGGAGCAGGACCTGGCCAACGAGCGCACCATGCTGGAACTGGTGGCCCCGGACCGCCCCGGCCTGCTGGCCCGGGTGGGGCGCATCTTCATGGAGCAGGACATCGCCCTCTCGGCGGCCAAGATCGCCACCCTGGGCGAGCGGGTCGAGGACGTCTTCTTTATCACTACCAAGGCCGGCGAGCCGCTGACCGACCCGGCCCGCCAGGAGCGGCTGCGGGCACGGCTGATCGAAGTATTGGACGTCTAAGCCGCCACGGGTTTGAGGCCCCAGGGCCGCTTCCCTATAATCGCTTGCCTAGGAGGCTGTCGGGCTTGACCGATCGTGACGAGAATCACGGATTTCGAGTCAAATTTATCGATCGATTGAGGCGAATAGCGAGCTATTTAACGAAATGGATCGAATGAAGTTGGCCGAAAGCCCGGGATTCGCAGTAGATCAGCGTTAAGTCCGACAGCCTCCTAGATGCACCCGGGGCCTCGGCATCCACGGGCCCGCGCCAATAACGATATCTCGCCCGCGCCGGGCGGCCAGGACACCCATGAATCCCGATCTCGACGCCCTCCAGCCCTATCCTTTCGAGAAGCTCGCCGCCCTGCGTGCCGGCGTCACGCCCCCCGCGGACCTCGAGCCGATCCCCCTGACCATCGGCGAGCCCCAGCATGCCCCCTATGCGGCGGCGCTGGAGAGCCTCACCGAGCATCGTCACGAGATGGCGCGCTATCCGGCCACCCCCGGGACGGCCGCGCTGCGCGAGGCAATCGCCGGCTGGGCGCGCCGGCGCTTCGGCCTGAGCGACCTGGATGCCGAGTCCCAGGTGCTGCCGGTGAACGGTACCCGGGAGGCGATCTTCGCCTTCGTCCAGGCGGCGCTGGACCGCACTCGGCCGGCCAGGGTGGCGGTGCCCAACCCCTTCTACCAGATCTACGAGGGCGCCACCCTGCTGGCCGGCGGCGAGCCCCTCTACCTGGACTGCACCGCCGAGAGCGGCTTCCGCCCCGATTTCGACGCCGTGCCCGCCGAGACCTGGCGCGAGGTGCAGATCGTCTTCCTCTGCTCGCCGGGCAACCCCACCGGGGCGGTCACGCCCCTCGACGAGTTCAAGACACTCATTGCCCTGGCGGATGAACACGACTTTATCATCGCCTCCGACGAGTGCTACTCGGAGCTCTACCTGGACGAGGCCGCCCCGCCCCCCGGGCTGCTCGAGGCCTGCGCGGCCCTGGGCCGTCACGACTATCGCCGCTGCCTGGTCTTCCACTCGCTTTCCAAGCGCTCCAACCTGCCGGGGCTGCGCTCCGGCTTCGTGGCCGGCGATGCCGGGCTGATCGCCCCCTTCAAGCGCTACCGCACCTACCACGGCTGCGCCATGTCGCTGCCGCTGCAGCACGCCTCCATCACTGCCTGGAGCGACGAGGCCCATGTGCGCGCCAACCGCGACGCCTACCGGGAGAAGTTCGCCGCGGTCACCGAGATCCTCGCCCCGGTCATGGACTTCCCCACCCCCGAGGCCAGCTTCTACCTCTGGCCGGCGGTGCCCGGCGGCGATGACGAGGCCTTCACCCGGGCGCTGTTCGCCGAGGAGCACGTCAGCGTGCTGCCGGGCAGCTATATGGGCCGCCCCGGCGCCGACGGGGTCAACCCCGGCCGCGGGCGCCTGCGCCTGGCCCTGGTCGCCGAGGTGGAGGCCACGGTGGAAGCGGCCCGGCGACTGCGCCGTTTTATCGAAAGGAGAGGCTGATGTTCACCCTGTACGGCATCAAGAACTGCGACACCTGCCGCAAGGCCCGCAAGGCCATGGACGGCTCCGGCATCCCCTACCAGTTCCATGACCTGCGCGAGGATGGCCTCTCGGCGCCGCTGCTCGAGCATCTTCTCGAGCGGGTGCCGGTGATGACCCTGCTCAACAAGCGCAGCACCACCTGGCGCCAGCTCGACGAGGCCGACAAGGCCGACGTCGATGCCAACAAGGCCCGTGAACTGATGCTGGCCCACCCCACCCTGCTCAAGCGCCCGCTGCTGGATACCGGCGGCGAGGTCCTGGTGGGCTACCGCGACGGCGACTACGACAATCTTCCGGGCTGAGCCGCGGCTCGCCCCATTTTCCAAGAGGACACACCCCATGCTGAGCTTTGCACTCGGAATCGGCACCCAGAACACCCAGGGCGACTGGCTGGAGATCTACTATCCGGCGCCCCTGCTCAACCCCGACGACAGCCTGGTGGCCGCCGCCGCCAAGGCCCTGGACGCCCCCGCCGGCAAGGCCGCGGTGAGCTTCCTGCCGGAGCATTGTGCCGCCCTGGCCAGCGCCCTGCGCGAGGCCGGTCATGCCGACCAGGCCGAGCTGGCCGAGGCCTTCGCCGCGAGCCAACGGCCGCTGGTCGCCATGTTCCTGGCCGAGGACAGCGCTCCGGAGTCCGCTCCCGAGGTCTACCTCAAGCTGCACCTGCTCTCCCACCGCCTGGTCAAGCCCCACGGCCTGGACCTTACCGGCATGTTCGGCCTGCTGCGCAACGTGGCCTGGACCAGCGAGGGCGCCATCGATATCGAGGAGCTGCCGGCGCGCCGCCTCAAGGCACGCCTGGAAGGGCGCCCCCTCTCGGTGGACTGCGTCGACAAGTTCCCCAAGATGACCGATTACGTGGTTCCCGGCGGCGTGCGCATCGCCGACACCGCCCGGGTACGCCTGGGCGCCTACCTGGGCGAGGGCACCACCGTGATGCACGAGGGCTTCGTCAACTTCAATGCCGGTACCGAAGGCCCCGGCATGATCGAAGGGCGCATCTCCGCCGGCGTGATGGTGGGCAAGGGCTCCGATCTCGGCGGCGGCTGCTCCACCATGGGCACCCTCTCCGGCGGCGGCAATATCGTCATCAAGGTGGGTGAAGGCTGCCTGATCGGCGCCAATGCCGGCATCGGCATCCCGCTGGGCGATCGCTGCACCGTGGAAGCGGGCCTCTATATCACCGCCGGCGCCAAGGTCGTCTTGCTCGACGACCAGGGCCAGGAGGTCCAGACCGTGGCCGCCCGCGACCTGGCCGGCCAGGACGACCTGCTGCTGCGTCGCAACTCGGTCAATGGCCGCATCGAATGCCTGACCAACAAGAGCGCCATCGCCCTCAACGAAGCGCTGCACGCCCACAACTAAGCGCCTCCGGGCCCGCCACAGAGCGGGCCCGGCCCTCTTCCCGATCAGGAATGCCCATGTCCGCCAGTGCCTCCTCTGCCGACCTCTCCCCCACCCTCGACCTCGCCATGGACTTGATGCGGCGCCCCTCGGTGACTCCCGATGACGCCGGCTGCCAGGCGGTGATGATCGAGCGCCTGGAACGGCTCGGCTTCCATATCGAGCCCCTGCCCTTCGGCGACGTGGAGAACTTCTGGGCGGTGCGTGGCCACCACGGCCCGGTGCTGGCCTTCGCCGGCCATACCGACGTGGTGCCCAGCGGCCCCCATGTGCATTGGCAGCACCCCCCCTTCGAACCCTGCATCGACGAGGAGGGCATGCTCTGGGGACGCGGCGCCGCCGACATGAAGGGCAGCCTGGCGGCTATGATCACCGCGGTGGAGCGCTTCGTGACCGCCCATCCGGAGCACCCTGGCAAGATCGCCTTCCTGATCACCTCCGACGAGGAGGGGCCCGCGGTCGATGGCACCCGGGCCGTGGTGGCGCACCTGCGCGAGGCCCACGAGCGCCTCGACTACTGCATCGTCGGCGAACCCTCCTCCACCAGCGAACTCGCCGACGTGATCAAGAACGGTCGCCGCGGCTCGCTCGGCGGCGTGCTGCATATCAAGGGCAAGCAGGGCCATGTGGCCTACCCCCATCTGGCCCGCAACCCCATCCACGAGGCGGCGCCGGCCCTGGATGCGCTGGTGCATGAGCATTGGGACGACGGCAACGCCTTCTTCCCGGCCACCAGCTTCCAGATCTCCAATATTCGCGCCGGTACCGGCGCCACCAACGTGATTCCCGGCGAGCTGGAGGTGGTCTTCAACTTCCGCTACTCCACCGAGGTGACCCACGAACAGCTGCGAGAGCGCACCGAGGCGATCCTCGCCGCCCAGGGCCTCGACTTCCATATCGACTGGACCCTCAACGGCGAGCCCTTCCTCACCGCCGAGGGGGAGCTGGTGGAGGCCGCGGTGAGCGGCGTCGAGGCGGTACTGGGGCGGCGCCCCGAGCTCTCCACCGCCGGCGGCACCTCGGATGGGCGCTTTATCGCCACCCTGGGCACCCAGGTGGTGGAGCTGGGCCCCCTGAATGCCACCATCCACCAGGTCAACGAGCGGATCCGCGCCGCCGACCTGGACACCCTGAGCCTGATCTACGAGGCGATCCTCGACCGTCTCTTCATTAATTCCTGAGGCGATTATGGATCACTATCCAGATATCGAGATCTACCTGGCCGAAGCCGACCGTGAGCGGCTCGATGCCTGGCTGGGTGAACGCCTGGACGCTCCGCCCCTGGCCCCCGCGGGGCGCGGCAAGTGGCGTACCCGGGGACGCTGCCAGGGCGACTGCGTGCCGGTGCTGCTGGTGGAGAAGGCCGCCGACGGTTTTGCCAGCCTGTGGTTCGACAGCCCCGCGACCCCTTGGGCGGATGACCGAAGCTGCGCCCGCGAAGCCGCCGACGCCCTCGGCTGCGAGGTGCGCTGCTCCCTGGGCGGCTGGCAGCCCGGCGACGACCCGGACCGCTTCTGGCGGGTGCGCCCGGGCCAGGAGGGGGAGCTCTTTCACTGGCCCGACTCCGGGCAGTGAGCGATGCCCTACCCCGGATACGACAATGCCCCGCCGAGGCGGGGCATTGTCGTCAGTCGCGGGGACGGGCAAAACCCGCCGAGCGATGTCAGGCCGTTTATCAGGTGATCACGGTGACATCGTCGGCTTGAAGCCCCCGCTCATTCTCGATCACCTGGTAACGCACCTTCTGGCCCTCGGCCAGGGTTCGGTGCCCCTTGCCGCGAATGGCCCGGAAATGCACGAAGACATCCTGGCCATTGCCGCGGGTGATAAAACCGTAGCCCTTGTTGACGTTGAACCACTTCACCTCACCGATCTCGCGATCGTCGGCTTCCACCTCGGCCAGGGTCGCCAGCCGGGGGGTCAGCAGGTTGACCGCCAGGGTGGCCACCAGCAGCGACAGGAAGACCGCGGCGGCGGCCGCCAGATAGGTGGCCGCCACCTCGCCGGAGGCGAGCAACTCACCGAGCAGGGCCGCCAGGTCGGCATTGGCCTGGGCCACCAGCACGGCCACCAGCAGCGGGGCCGGGGTAGCGAGCAGCAGGCTGATCAGGCTACAACGAAGCAATACCTTTTGATTCATGGACCTCGACTTCTCTTGTTATGAAGACAGTAAAAACGCCAGCACGGCGGCGACGAGAAGCGGCGTCCGGATACGACAACGATGCCGGTAACAACCACGATGAAGGTGCCGCTATGCATGACGAGACAGACCCGAGCGATTCTAGCACGTCAAATCCAGGCCCGCTCGCCCGGCTGGAAGCCCGCCTGGAGGCGCTGGAGAGCCGCATCGCCTATCAGGAGCACTGGCTGGAGACCCTGGATCAAGCGGTGGCCGACAAGGAGCGCCGGCTGGATCACCTGGAGCGCCTCAGCCAACTGATGCAGACCAGGCTGAGGGAGCAGCACCACGCCCTGCAGGAACAGGAGGACGGCGGCTACTCCCCCGAACACGAAGTGCCGCCGCACTACTAGGCAGGAGCGAGGAGCCGCATTCGGCCCGCATTGCTGGCCACAAGGGGAGGGGCTTGTGGCGGTGGCTTGCTCCTGGCCGCTTATCAGAGCTCGTCGAGGTAACGCTCGGCGTCGAGGGCGGCCATGCAGCCGGTCCCGGCGGAGGTGACCGCCTGGCGGTAGACATGGTCCATGACGTCACCGGCGGCGAAGACGCCGGGAACGCTGGTGGCGGTGGCATTGCCGTCGAGGCCTGACTTCACCTGGATATAGCCATTGTTCATCTCCAGTTGCCCCTCGAAGATGCCGGTGTTGGGGCTATGGCCGATGGCGATAAAGAGCCCCGGCGCCTGGATCTCCTTGGTGCTGCCATCCAGGGTGGACCGGATGCGCACCCCGGTCACGCCGCTGTTGTCGCCCAGCACCTCGTCCAGGGTGTGGTTCCACTCCAGTACGACGTTGCCGTTCGCGGCCTTCTCGAACAGCTTGTCCTGGAGGATCTTCTCGGCACGCAGGCTGTCGCGGCGATGCACCAGGGTCACCTTGGACGCGATATTGGAGAGATAGAGCGCTTCTTCCACGGCGGTATTGCCGCCGCCCACCACCACCACTTCCTGGTTGCGGTAGAAGAAGCCGTCGCAGGTGGCACAAGCGGAGACCCCCTGGCCCATGAACTGCTGCTCGGAGGGCAGCCCCAGGTAACGGGCGCTGGCGCCAGTGGCGATGATCAGGGCATCGCAGGTATAAGTGCCGCTATCGCCCTTGAGGGTAAAGGGGCGCTCGCCCAGGCTCACCGCATTGATATGATCGAACAGCACCTCGGTATCGAAGCGCTCGGCGTGACGCTTCATGCGCTCCATCAGCTCCGGCCCCTGAACGCCGTTCTCGTCGCCGGGCCAGTTGTCCACATCGGTGGTGGTGGTCAGCTGCCCCCCCGCCTGGATGCCGGTGATCAGCAGCGGCTTGAGGTTGGCACGGGCCGCATAGACGGCGGCGGTATAGCCGGCCGGGCCGGAACCGAGAATGATCAGGCGTTCATGGCGTACTTCGCTCATCGGAAACCTCGTCGCGTCATCAAAGGCGGGGATGTTCTGGTCTGGGCCCTGACAGGACACAGGCCACAACACCGACGGCATTGTAACACCGCCCCGAACGTAAAGAGGCGGCCCGCAGGCCGCCTCCTCACACTAGGGTCGCTTACAGGGCTTCTGCATTGGCGCCCAGGTACTTGGCCACGCCTTCGGCGTCGGCCTGCATACCTTCTTTACCCTCTTCCCAACCGGCCGGGCAGACTTCGCCGTTGGCCTGGTGGTGCTTGAGGGCCTTGACCATGCGCACCATCTCGTCGACGTTGCGGCCCAGCGGCAGGTTGTTGACCACCTGGTGCTGGACGACGCCATCTTCGTCGATCAGGAAGGAGGCGCGCAGGGCGACGCCGGCTTCCGGATGCTCGATGCCGTAGGCCTGGGCGATGTCGTGCTTGACGTCGGCCACGATCGGGAAGCCGACTTCACCGATGCCGCCGGCCTCCGGAGAGGTCTTGCGCCAGGCGTAGTGGGTGAACTGGGAGTCGATGGAGACACCGATCACCTCGACGCCCAGGTCACGGAAAGCGGCCAGACGGTTGTCGTGGGCGATGATTTCGGACGGGCACACGAAGGTGAAGTCCAGCGGCCAGAAGAACAGGACGCGGAGCTTGCCGTTGCTGTCGGAGAGCTTGAAGTTCTCGACGATCTCACCGTTACCCAGAACGGCTGCCGCTTCGAAATCCGGGGCTTGACGACCAACCAGTACGCTCATGCAAATCTCCTTAACGAGAGTGGGTGTTGCTGTCGTGAACTTGAACGGGGACTAGACTAAGGTGGGTGCCCCGATATGGCAATTTAATAAGCCCAATAGGACATATAGCCGGACCCTATCTGCGCCCGATGACGACCCCATGACGGCTAGACGACCTCGTCATCCCGCCCCAGGGTCACCTCCACCGATTCCCCATCGGCGGCTGCCACTTCCACCCTGACCTGGATCGGCGCACAGCAGCGCGGACAATCCTCCCAGGTCTGATGGCTGCCCTGGCTGGCATCCACCAGCAGGTCGAAGGCAGTGCTACAGTAGGGACAGTGCACGGCCAGAGAATTCAGCATTTCTTCATGCATGTCAGGCTCCCCGCGCACCGCCGGGCAAATAAGAAGATGGGGGCGGCGCGCACTGCCTTCAAGTCTAGCCGCCCCTCGCCTTGAAGACGCCCTCTGTCATGCCCATCTCTGACCCATGGGAGCTCGATGGCGGCCACCCCGCCGACGGACCGACCAGCCTCGATAAGGAGGAACGCATGAACGCGACCACGCCGAACTGCCAGCAGACCCTGGACGCCGGTGGCACCACCTACCACTACTACAGCCTGCCGAAGGCCGCCGAGACCCTCGGCGATATCACCCGCCTGCCCAAGACCTTGAAGATCCTCCTGGAGAACCAGCTGCGCTTCGCCGAGGACGATAGCGTCTCGGCGGACGACATGCAGGCCCTGGTCGACTGGCAGCGCCAGGGGCGCTCCGATCGAGAGATCGGCTACCGCCCCGCCCGGGTGCTGATGCAGGATTTCACCGGGGTGCCCGGGGTGGTGGACCTGGCCTCCATGCGCGCCGCCGTGGAGGCCCTCGGCGAGGATCCGGCACGCATCAACCCCCTGTCGCCGGTGGACCTGGTGATCGACCACTCGGTGATGGTCGACAAGTTCGGCAACCCCACGGCCTTCAGGGACAACGTGGCCATCGAGATGGAGCGCAATCACGAGCGCTACGCCTTCCTGCGCTGGGGGCAGCAGGCCTTCGACAATTTCCGGGTGGTGCCGCCGGGCACCGGCATCTGCCACCAGGTCAACCTGGAGTACCTGGGCAAGACGGTGTGGACCAAGCCGGAGGACGGCAAGACCCTGGCCTACCCCGACACCCTGGTGGGCACCGACTCCCACACCACCATGATCAACGGCCTGGGGGTGCTCGGCTGGGGCGTCGGCGGCATCGAGGCCGAGGCGGCCATGCTCGGCCAACCGGTCTCCATGCTGATCCCCGAGGTGATCGGCTTCAAGCTCACCGGCCGGCTCAAGGAGGGCATCACCGCCACCGACCTGGTGCTGACGGTCACCGAGATGCTGCGCAAGAAGGGCGTGGTGGGCAAGTTCGTGGAGTTCTATGGCGACGGCCTCGAGGACCTGCCCCTGGCCGACCGCGCCACCATCGCCAACATGGCCCCAGAGTACGGCGCCACCTGCGGCTTCTTCCCGGTGGACGACGAAACCCTCCACTACCTGCGCCTGACCGGCCGCGACGACGACCAGGTCGCCCTGGTGGAGGCCTATTGCAAGGCCCAGGGGCTATGGCGGGAGCCCGGCGACGAGCCGATCTTCAGCGATACCCTGCACCTGGACATGGGCGAGGTGGTGGCCAGCCTGGCCGGTCCCAAGCGGCCCCAGGACCGCGTCGCCCTGCCCGAGGTACCCGCGGCCTTCACGGGTTTCATGCGCGACGATGGCAAGGCCCCGATCGAGGCCCCCACCGACACCTCCAACGAGAACGGCAATCTCGCCTCGGAAGGCGGCCAGACCGCGGTGGGTATCGAGGACAGCTACGAGCACCACGACAGCCAGGAGATCGACCTGGATGGCGAGGCATTCAAGCTTCACCCCGGCGCAGTGGTGATCGCCGCCATCACCTCCTGCACCAACACCTCCAATCCCAGCGTGATGATGGCCGCCGGCCTGCTGGCGCGAAAGGCCCGGGAGAAGGGCCTGACCACCAAGCCCTGGGTCAAGACGTCCCTGGCACCGGGCTCCAAGGTGGTCACCGATTACCTGGAGGCCGGCGGTTTCAGCGAGGACCTGGAGGCCCTGGGCTTCCACCTGGTGGGCTACGGCTGCACCACCTGCATCGGCAACTCCGGCCCCCTGGCCGAGCCCATCGAGCAGGCCATCGAGGCCGGCGACCTGGCGGTGGCCTCGGTGCTCTCCGGCAACCGCAACTTCGAGGGCCGGGTGCATCCCCTGGTCAAGACCAACTGGCTCGCCTCGCCGCCCCTGGTCGTGGCCTATGCCCTGGCCGGTAACGTGCGCCTCGACCTTAGCCGCGACCCGCTGGGCAACGGCAAGGATGGCAAGCCGATCTATCTCAAGGACCTGTGGCCGAGTCAGACGGAGATCGCCGAGGCGGTGGCCAAGGTCAACACCCAGATGTTCCACAAGGAGTACGCCGAGGTCTTCGACGGCGACGACGCCTGGCGGAGCATCGAGGTCCCCCAGAGCCAGGTCTACCAGTGGTCCACGGACTCCACCTATATTCAGCATCCCCCCTTCTTCGCGGGCATGGGACGCGAACCCGAAGCCATCGAGGATATCGAGGAGGCCCATATCCTGGCCCTGCTGGGCGACTCGGTGACCACCGACCATATCTCCCCGGCCGGGGCCATCAAGCCCGACAGCCCTGCCGGGCGCTACCTGCAGGAGCGTGGCGTCAAGCCGGTGGACTTCAACTCCTACGGCTCGCGGCGCGGCAACCACGAGATCATGATGCGCGGCACCTTCGCCAATGTGCGCATCAGAAACGAGATGCTCGACGGCGTGGTGGGCGGCGAGACCCGCCATGTGCCCTCCGGCGAGCAGTTGGCGATCTATGACGCCGCCATGCGCTACCAGCAGGAGGGCTCCCCCCTGGTGGTGATCGCCGGCAAGGAGTATGGCACCGGCTCCAGCCGCGACTGGGCCGCCAAGGGGACCCGGCTGCTCGGCGTGCGCGCGGTACTGGCGGAGTCCTTCGAGCGCATCCACCGTTCCAACCTGATCGGCATGGGCGTGGTGCCGCTGCAGTTCCCCGAGGGAGAGAGCCGCGAGACGCTGGGCCTGACCGGCGACGAACGGGTCTCCATCGCGGGGCTTTCCGAGCTGACCCCGGGCGGCAAGGTCAAGGTGACCATCGCCTCCGACCAGGGCGAGAAGCACCTCGAGGCGCTATGCCGCATCGATACCGCCAACGAGCTGGAGTACTACCGCCACGGCGGCATCCTCCACTATGTACTGCGCAAGATGATCGGTTCGGCCTGAATAGGTTTGGCCTGAATAGGTTTGGCCGGAACAGGCTCGGCCTGAACGGGCTCGGCCTGACGGCGTATCGCCCCTCCCACCAGGCGGCCCCTGATGGGCCGCCCCCTGCAACACCCCGTTCGAGGATTCGCGGCCGACAGGCGCTCCATGATCTGAGATAGTGCGAGGGATTATCCCCTGCGACTCATTCTCGACAAAAGGAGCGACGATGACGCCTCGTCTTACCCTGGCCGCCGCCCTGCTGGTCCTGGCCGGCAGCGCCCAGGCCGAATCCCCGGAACGCCTCGCCGTCTTCGACCTGGGCAGCCTCGATACCCTCGACGCCCTGGCCCTGGAATCCCGCGTCGCCGGGGTCCCCAAGCAGACCCTGCCCGACTACCTCGCGGCCTTCGAAGACGACGCCTATGCGGATCTCGGCGGCCTGCGCTCCCCCGACCTGGAGGCCCTGGCGACCCTGGATCCCTCGCTGATCGTGATCACCGGGCGCCAGGGAGACTGGCGGGAGGAGTTCGCGGCCCTGGCCGACGTCGAGGATACCTCCCTCACCGGTGACGACTACCTGGCCGCGGTGGACGCCAACGCCCGCCGTCTGGCCGAGCGTCTCGAGGCCGATGCCGAGCCGGCCCTGACGGCACTGCATGCCCATGTCGAGGCGGCCCGGCAAGCCCTGGACGGCGCCCCCGCGGTGCTGGTGGCCACCCACAACGGCGGCAACCTGATGCTCAACTCCCACCCGGTGGTTCACCAGGTACTGGGGCTGGCCCAGCCGAGTGGAGCCGCCGAGCTGCCCGGCGAAGCCCGTGGCGAGCGAGTCTTCACGCCGCTTTCCCCCGATACCGTGGCCGAGCTGGCTCCCGAGGCGCTACTGATCGTCGATCGCAGCGCCGCCATCGGCGATGCCCCCCTGGTGACGAACGAGCTGGAGGCGGCGCTGGCCGCGGTGGGTGCCGAGTCGACCCGGGTCGTGGTGCTCTCCCCCGCCCTCTGGTACCTCTCCGGCGGCGGCCTGCAGAGCCTGCGCCTGCAGGTCGACGAGGTGGTGGCCGCCCTGTCCCAGGACTGAGAGCCGGCGCCCGCCATCACGCAACGGGCCCCGCCAGATGGCGGGGCCCGTTGCGTTACCCTGTCGTCGCTTTAGGCAAGCCCGGCTTAGAAGGCCCGGCGACGGTAATCCCGGTAGCGCGGGTACCAGAAATTGGCTTCGATGGCCGCCCTGAGGGTCTCATCGTCGCTGCGCAGCGCCACCCCCTCGGCCTGGGCCTGCTTGGCCACGTCGAAGGCGATGGCCAGGCTGACCTCGCGGATCTCCGACAGGGCCGGCAGCAGGGCGCCCTCTCCCTCCCTGACCATCGGCGCGGTCTTGGCCAGGGCATTGGAGGCGGCCATCAGCATGCCATCGGTGACCCGAGTGGCCCCGGCGGCGATCACCCCCAGGCCGATGCCGGGGAAGATATAGGCATTGTTGCACTGGGCGATGGGGTAGCTCTGACCGTCGAGTTCCACCGGCGCGAAGGGGCTGCCGGTGGCCACCAGGGCCTGCCCCTTCGTCCAGGTCAGCACCTCCTCGGGGGTCGCCTCGACCTTGGAGGTGGGGTTGGAGAGCGGCATCACCAGGGGCCGCGGGCAGCCGGCGTGCAGCGCTTCGATCGCCTCCCGGGTAAAGAGGCCGCGCTGGCCGGAGACGCCGATCAGCACCGTGGGCCTGGCCTGCCGGATCACCCCCAGCAGGCTGGTATCGGCGAAGTCGCCGGCGTCGTGGGCCAGACGCGCCTGGAAATCGTGCAGTTCCTGCATGTCACGGGTCAGCAGGCCGTGGCGGTCCACCATGAAGATCCGCGCCCGGGCCTCGGCCTCGGCGAGCCCTTCGGCCTGCATGGCCAGGATGATCTGCTCGGCGATACCGCAGCCGGCGGAGCCGGCGCCGACGAAGGCGACCCGCTGCTCGCTGACCTTCTCGCCCTTGGCCTTGCAGGCGGCCAGCAGGGTGCCCACGCAGACCGCGGCGGTGCCCTGGATATCGTCGTTGAAGCAGCACAGCTCGTCCCGGTAGCGCTCCAGCAGCGGCATGGCGTTGGTCTGGGCGAAGTCCTCGAACTGCAGCAGCACCTTGGGCCAGCGGCGCTTCACCGCGGCCATGAAGTCGGCGATAAAGGCGTCATACTCCGCCTGGGAGACCCGCGGATGGCGCCAGCCCATGTACATGGGGTCGTCGAGGAGTTGCTGGTTGTTGGTGCCCACGTCGAGGGTGATGGGCAGGGTATAGGCGGGGCTGATGCCGCCGCAGGCGGTGTAGAGGGAGAGCTTGCCGATGGGAATGCCCATGCCGCCGATGCCCTGGTCGCCGAGCCCCAGGATGCGCTCGCCGTCGGTGACCACGATCACCTTGACGTTGTCCTTGGTGGCGCTGCGCAGGATATCGTCCATATGCGCCCGGTCCGGATAGCTGATGAAGAGGCCCCGGTGGTTGCGGTAGATATTGGAAAACTCCTCGCAGGCCTCCCCCACGGTGGGGGTGTAGATGATCGGCAGCATCTCCTCCAGGTGCTCCTCCAGCAGCCGGAAGAAGAGGGTCTCGTTGTCGTCCTGAATGGCACGCAGGTAGATATGCCGGTCCAGGTTGGTCTGGCACTGCTGGTACTGGCGGTAGGCCCGCTCCGCCTGCTCCTCGATGGACTCCACGTTCTGCGGCAAGAGCCCCACCAGATTGAAGGCGATGCGCTCCTGGAGGGTAAAGGCACTGCCCTTGTTGAGCAGCGGCATCTCCAGAAGCGAAGGGCCGGCATAGGGTACATAGAGGGGACGCTTGGTCTCGTTCATCTCTCGTCTCGCGCTGTTCTGTGTGGGATCGTGGGCCGTTTGGCGCTCTGCCGGCGCCTCCTCTTATGGCTGCGAGCTTAGCATGTCCGTATACAAAATCACCCACCCGGGCAGGAGGCCAGGATGGGTGAAAAAGGGGCCGGAGGACTCGGGATCGAGCTCCCCGGCATGGCGGGCGATCCTTAGACGAACCGCCCCAGCCCCACCGCCTGGCGCAGGCGATCCATGGTGGGCGCCGCCTGGGCGCGGGCCCGCTCGGCGCCTTTCATCAGTACCGACTCGATATGGCCGGGATCCTCCATCAGCGCCTGATAGCGCTCCCGGGGCTCGCGCAGCTGCTCGTTGAGGTGCTCGAAGAGGCGGTTCTTGGCGTCGCCCCAGCCGATGCCGTTGGCATACTCCTGGCGCATCGCCTCGGCCTCCTCGGCGCTGGCGAAGGCGGAGTAGATCTGGAAGAGGGTGCAGGTATCCGGGTCCTTGGGCTCGCCGGGCTCTAGGGAGTTGGTCTTGATCTTGCGCACCAGCTTGAGCAGCTTCTTCTCGGCGACGAACAGCGGGATGGTGTTGTTGTAGCTCTTGGACATCTTGCGACCGTCCAGGCCATTGAGCACCGCCACCTTGTCGTCCACCACCGCCTCGGGGAGGGTGAAGAAGTTGTCCTTGAAGAGGTGGTTGAAGCGCCCGGCCATGTCCCGGGCCATCTCGATATGCTGGATCTGGTCGCGGCCCACCGGCACCTTGTTGGCATTGAACATCAGGATGTCCGCGGCCATCAGCACCGGGTAGCCGAACAGGCCCATGGTGATGCCCTTGTCCGGGTCCTGGTTGCCGGCCTCCTCGTTCTCGGCCACCGCCGCCTTGTAGGCGTGGGCACGGTTCATCAGCCCCTTGGCGCAGACGCAGGAGAGCATCCACATCAGCTCGGGAATCTCGGGAATGTCCGACTGGCGATAGAAGATGGCATTGTCGGTATCCAGGCCCAGGGCCAGCCAGGTGGCGGCGATCTCGCGCCGTGACTCCTGCACCCGCTGGGGGTCCTGGCACTTGATCAGGGCGTGGAAGTCGGCGAGGAAATAGTAGGACTGGACGTTGGGGTCCTGGCTCGCCGCGATGGCGGGGCGGATGGCCCCCACATAGTTGCCGAGGTGGGGCGTGCCGGTGGTGGTGATACCGGTAAGAACGCGTGTCTTGGTCATGAAATCGATGGGCTCTGTCGGGATCGTTGACGAATGGGCCCATCTTAACGCGGCGCCCCGATCAAGGCGACCGGGGCGCCGACTGCCCAGCCTGGTTTAGCCGACCAGGGAGGCCGGATCGACACTCTCCAGGCCGAAGGCCTCGGCCACGGCGGCATAGGTGACCTGGCCCTGGTGCACGTTGAGCCCCGGCAGGAAGTGGGGGTCGTCGGCCAGGGCCTGTTGCCACCCCTTGTCGGCCAGGGCAATCACGAAGGGCAGGGTAGCATTGGTCAGCGCCTGGGTGGAGGTGCGTGCCACCGCCCCGGGCATATTGGCCACGCAGTAGTGGACGATCTCGTCCACCACATAGGTGGGCTCGGCATGGGTGGTGGGCTTGCTGGTCTCGAAGCAGCCGCCCTGGTCGATGGCCACGTCCACCAGCACGCTGCCCGGCTTCATCTCGGCCAGCATGGCACGGGTGATCAGCTTGGGGGCGGCGGCCCCGGGCACCAGCACGGCGCCGACGATCAGGTCGGAGTCGCGCACCACCTCGTCGAGGGCGTCGGCGGTGGAGAAGACCGTCTTCATGCGCCCCTGGTAGCGATCATCCAGGGTCTCCAGGCGCGGGATCGACTTGTCCAGCACCGTTACCTCGGCCCCCAGCCCCAGCGCCATGCGGGCGGCGTTCTCGCCCACCACGCCACCGCCGATCACCGCCACCCGGGCCGGCGCCACCCCGGGCACCCCCGGCAGCAGGATGCCGGCGCCCCCCTGGGCCTTCTCCAGGCTATGGGCGCCGGCCTGGATGGCCATGCGCCCGGCCACGGTGCTCATGGGGGCCAGCAGCGGCAGGCCGCCCTGGCGATCGGTGACGGTTTCATAAGCGATGCTGGTGGCGCCGCTCTCCATCAGCCCCCGGGTCAGGGCCTCCTCGGCGGCCAGGTGCAGGTAGGTGAAGAGCGTCTGGCCGGCGTTCAGGCGTGCCACCTCCTCGGGCTGGGGCTCCTTCACCTTGAGGACCAGCTCGGCCTCGCGCCAGAGCGTCGCCACCTCGGTCTCCAGGGTGGCCCCGGCGGCCTCATAGGCGGCATCGGGAAAACCGGCCCCCTCGCCGGCGCCGGCCTGCACCGTCACCCGATGGCCACGGGCCACCAGCTCCCGGGCACCGGTCGGGGTCAGGGCCACCCGGTATTCATGGTTCTTGATCTCCTTGGGGACGGCGATCTTCATGGCACCTCCTGAATGGGCATCGGTGACTGGCGTGAGATCATGCTCTCATTACAGCACAGCCATGCAATCACGATAGTTCCACGGAGAAGTTCAGCAATATCTCTGGGATCAGAGGGCTTTTTCAGAAGGTTCGGCCGAGGTCAGGGCGTTTCACAGACCAGGGCGGCGCCATAGCGCTCGCGGAAGGCCGCCGGCAGGCGCCGGGGACGCCCGCTGGAGAGGGCGATGCAGGCGAAGCGAGTGCGGGCCCGCAGCAGGGTGCAATCATCGGCGGGGCGGCGCAGCTGGAAGCGCCGGGTCAGGGTCAGGCGACCGTCGCAGTCGACGATCCAGGTGGCCAGGGCCAGGCGCTCCCCCTCGAAGGCCGGCGCCAGGTAATCGATCTCGTGACGATGCACCGCCATGCCCCGATCCAGGCTTCGGTAATCGTCCAGGGTCAGGCCCAGGGCGGCGGAGTGGGCCCAACTGACCCGCTCGATCCAGCGCAGGTATTCGGCGTTGTTGACGTGGCCATACTCGTCGATGGCGGCGGCCTCCACCTCGAGTTCGAGGATAAAGGGCTCGGGCAGCTCCCAACTCACGCCTGACCTCCTTCCCTGGGGGTTCCACACTGCCAGCAGGTATCGAAGACGCCCTCCAGGGCCTCGCCACAGCCCGGGCAACGCCAGGCAGGACGCGATGACGCCCCCTCCAGGGCGTCGCGAATCAGCGCCTCGGCCCGGGCGGCGTTATGGGGGGCCACCCAGACCTCCGGCTCGCACTCCCCCAGGGGCAGCTCGCCGGCGCCGCCGCCGAGGGTCATGTTGCGCAGCTCCGCGGGAATACCGGCGGCCGCCAGCAGGTTATGCAGATGGCTCACCAGCAGCCCATTGCTATGGGCAAAGACCCGCACATAGGAGGGTGCCGTCATCGAACCTCAGTCTCGGAAGACCCGGACGCCCAGGGCCTTGAGGTAGCTGGTTTCCGGAATGGCCGGGTGCACCGGATGATCCGGCCCCTGATGGCCCTGGTAGATCACCTGGCCGTGGCGGTCCTGATGACGTACCGCCCCGCGCACCACGTCAACCAGCCGCTCGGGGGCCAGGTGCATGGAGCAGGAGGCGGAGAGCAGCAGACCATCCCGACCCAGCAGGCGCATCGCCTCGCGGTTGAGCCGCGAGTAGGCCCGCTCGCCGTTGGGGATGTCCTTGCGCTTCTTGATGAAGGCGGGCGGGTCGAGGATCACCACGTCGAACTGTTCGCCGTCGGCCTTGAGGGCGGCCAGGGCCTCGAAGGCATCGCCCTCACCCACCGCCACCTGGTCGGTCAGGCCGTTGAGGGCGGCGTTCTCGGCGACCCGCTCCAGGGCCTGGGCGGAGGCGTCCACACAGAGCACCTCGCGGGCGCCATGGGCAGCAGCCTGCACGCCCCAGCCGCCCACGTAGCTGAACAGGTCGAGGACGCGCTTGCCGGCCACCAGGCCGTTGAGCCAGGCGCGGTTGCTGCGATGGTCATAGAACCAGCCGGTCTTCTGGCCATCCAGCACCGGGGCGACGAAGCGCACGCCGTTCTCCTCCAGCAACACCTGGTCGGGCAGCTCGCCGTGGACGACCTCCACCTGGGCCTCGAGCTGCTCCTGGCGACGCCCGGAGGAGTCGTTCTTGAAGACGATGGCCCGCGGCGAGAGGACCTTGTCCAGGGCCGCCACCACCTCCTCGGCGAGGCGCTCCATGCCCAGGGTGTTGAGCTGCACCACCAACACGTCGTCGAAGCGGTCCACCACCAGGCCCGGCAGCAGGTCCCCCTCGCCGTGGACCAGGCGATAGAAGGGCTTGGCATAGAGGCGCTCGCGCAGGCCCAGGGCCTGCTTGAAGCGGTGCACCAGCAGGGAGCGGTCGAGGCGCACCTCGGCGTCCCGGGAGACCACCCGGGCGCAGATCAGCGAGTGGGGGTTCACGTAGGCGATCCCCATGGCCTTGCCATTGGCCGCCTCGATCACCGCCTGGGCACCGGGCTCGATGCCCTTGAGGGGCGTGGCCTCGATATCGATCTCGTTGGAGTAGAGCCACAGGTGGCCCGCCTTGAGGCGGCGGTCGGCATTCTTCTTCAGGCGCAGGCGTTCGGTCACGGGGCTCTCCGTCAAGCAGACGTTTGGTTCATGGGGGGCATTGTACCCCAGGAGGGGCCATCAAGCGGCCCCGAATCAGTGTTGGCAAGCGGCGCAGTAGACACTGGCTCGCTGGCCGAGGGTCACCAGGCGCAGCTCGGCGCCACAGCGCCGGCAGGGCTGGCCATCGCGCCCATAGACATTGAGGCGCTGAGCGAAATAGCCCGGCTCGCCGGTGCCGCTGACGAAGTCGCGCAGGGTGGTGCCACCCTGGGTAATGGCGGCGGCGAGCACCTCGCGCACCGCCACGGCCAGGCGCTCATAGCGCTCCTGCGAGATACGCCCGGCGGCGCGACGTGGATCGATCCCGGCCAGGAAGAGCGCCTCGCTGGCGTAGATATTGCCCACGCCCACCACCACGGCATTGTCCATCAGGAAGGGTTTCACGCTCAGGCGACGCCCCCGTGACAGTCGATAGAGGCGCGCCCCATCGAAGGCCTCGGAAAGGGGCTCCGGCCCCAGGCGTGCCAGGCGCGGGTCGCTCTCGGGGCTTCCCTGGAGCCAGTCGACGAAGCCGAAGCGGCGCGGGTCGTGGTAGCGCAGCACCCCGCCATCGTCGAGCACCAGGTCGATATGGTCGTGCTTGCGGGGCAGCTCGCCGAGGTGGGCGATACGCAGGCTGCCGGACATCCCCAGGTGCCAGACCAGGCTGCGGGGGTCGTCGGCCAATGGCATCAGCAGGTACTTGGCGCGACGCCCCAGGGCACCGATACGCGCCCCCACCAGGGCGTTCTCCAGCCCGTCGGGCACCGGGGTGCGCAGGCGCCGTTCGCGCACCCGCACCTCGCGGATCTCGCGCCCCTCGACATAAGGTGCGATTCCCCGCCGCGTCGTCTCGACCTCGGGCAATTCCGGCATCTCTCGATCGCCTCCTTATCGGCTGATGGCTATCGACTGGCTAGCGGCCTGCGCAGGGGCGCGAACCATGCACCCCTCCCTCTCTATCATGCGGCGCAATTCCCCGCCGTGTCGTCTCGACCTCGGGCGATTCCGGCATCTAGCGCCTCCTCGCTACCTGTCAGATACGCAAGAACCCGGTCGAAACCGGGTTCTCGGGGCAGGCCGACGCGCCTGCGGTGGAAGCGATCAAGACTTACTTGATCTTGGCTTCCTTGTACATCACGTGCTTGCGGACGACCGGATCGTACTTCTTGAATTCGAGCTTGTCCGGAGTGTTCCGCTTGTTCTTGTTGGTGGTGTAGAAGTGGCCGGTACCGGCGCTGGACACCAACTTGATCTTGTCACGCATGACAGCTTCTCCCAGGAGTTAAGACTTAGATGCTTTCACCGCGCTTGCGGATATCGCCGAGCACCGCTTCGATGCCCTTCTTGTCGATGATGCGCATGCCTTTGGAGGAGACGCGCAGCTTGACGAAGCGCTTCTCGGACTCCACCCAGAAACGGTGGCTGTGCAGGTTCGGCAAGAAACGACGACGGGTCTTGCGCTGGGAGTGTGAAACGTTATTACCAGTCACCGGGCGCTTGCCGGTAACCTGACATACTTTGGACATGGGAGCCTCCAACCGCGTGGCGAGTTGTTCAAAACCTGTCGGGCAAACCGGGAAGGGCGAACGGCAGGTCACCGCCTCATGCCCCCTACATTTAACCCAAGGGAATTCAAAGGCTGCACTTTATACCAGACGCGGCAAGACACGGCAAGCGCCGTGCGTCGTTCCGCCCCGGGCGGCAGCTCGGGATTCGCACTCGGAGCCGGCAATTGCCGGCATAAATTGTGGGGACAGCGAGGCTATCGAGGCGCCATCCTACCCCAAGCAGGGCGGGCGTTCCAGCGTTACAGCCAGCCCCGTTCGGCGAAGGAGACGACCTCGGCATCGCCCACCACGAAATGGTCCAGCACGCGGATCTCGAAGAGCGCCAGGGCCGCCTGGAGGCGTTCGGTGATGCGCCGGTCCGCATCGCTGGGCTCGGCCACCCCCGAGGGGTGGTTATGGGCGAAGATCAGCGCCCCGGCGCCCAGCTCCAGGGCGCGCCTGGCCACCTCCCGGGGATAGACGGAGGCGCTGTCGAGGGTGCCGCGGAACAGCGACTCGAAGCGGATCACCCGATGCTGGCTGTCCAGGAAGAGGGCCGCGAACTCCTCGTGCCCCAGGTGGCGCAGCCGTGAGGCAAGATAGGCCCGCACCAGGGTCGGCGAGGTGAGGGCCGCCTCCCGGGCCAGCTGGCTGGCCAGATGCCGCCGGGAGAGCTCCAGGCTGGCCTGGAGCTGCACGAACTTGGCCATGCCCAGGCCCCGCTCGGCGCAGAAGCGCGCCTGGTCGGCCTCCAGCAGCGGGCGCAGGCCGCCGAAGGCGTTCAGCAGGTCCCGGGCCAGGTCCACCGCCGAGCGCCCCGCCACCCCCACCCGCAGGAAGATCGCCAGCAGCTCCGCGTCCGAGAGCGCCTCGGCCCCCAGCGCCAGGAGCTTTTCCCGGGGGCGCTCCCCCTCCGGCCAGTCACGAATCGACATCGGGTGCCTCCTTGCACGGCCTGGGCCTTATTCCAGTGTAGATAAAGGCACCACAGCCAGAGTGTCCGAGGGGCGCTGGGGGAAGGCTGGAGCAAAGCGTCTTTTTCATGGACGAAAAAGTCGAGCGCCCAGGGATGGGTCTACAGCGTCTTTGCGAAAGCCTCCCCCAGGGTAGCCCCGAGCCCTTCAGGGCTACGCCAGGCTTCACGTGCGGGCGACTACGCAAGGCGGGGCGCCGGTGGTAAGGTAGGCGCCTGGATTTTTCGTGCGGATACCGCCATGTCTTCACTCTCCGGCACCTCCCTCGCCGGCACTCCCCTGGCCGGCCGTCGCGTCCTGCTGGGCATCAGCGCCGGCATCGCCGCCTACAAGAGCGCTCACCTGGCCCGGCTGCTGAAGAAGGCCGGCGCCGAGGTCCGCGTGGTCATGACCGAGGGCGCCCAGGCCTTTATTGCGCCCCTGACCCTCCAGGCCCTGACCGGCGAGCCGGTGCGTACCTCATTGCTCGACCCCGAGGCCGAGGCGGGCATGGGCCATATCGAACTGGCCAAGTGGGCCGAGCTGATCCTGATCGCCCCGGCCACCGCCGACCTGATGGCGCGCCTGGCCCAGGGCATGGCGGACGACCTGCTCACCACCCTGTGCCTGGCCAGCGAGGCCGACCTGGTCATGGCCCCGGCCATGAACCAGGCCATGTGGCGCCACCCGGCGACCCAGCGCAACGCCCTGCGCCTGCAGGCCGACGGCTGGCGCCTGCTGGGCCCGGAGGCCGGCGACCAGGCCTGCGGCGACGTGGGACCGGGGCGCATGCTGGAGCCGGAGGAGATCCTCGCCGACCTGGAGGCGACCGACAGCCGGCCCGCCACCGGGCGCCATGTGGTGATCACCGCCGGTCCCACCCGGGAGCCCCTGGACCCGGTGCGCTACCTCTCCAACCACAGCTCCGGCAAGATGGGCTACGCCCTGGCCGAGGCCGCCGCGGCCCTGGGTGCCAGGGTCACCCTGATCAGCGGCCCGGTCACCCTGGCGACCCCCGCCGGGGTGGAACGCCTCGACGTGGAGAGCGCCGCCGAGATGCACGACGCCGCCCAGCGCCTGGCCGGCGAGTGCGACCTCTTTATCGGCTGCGCGGCGGTGGCGGACTACCGTGCCGAGCAGGTCGCCGAGCACAAGATCAAGAAGCGCGATGACGACGACGGCCTGACCCTCAGGCTGGTCAAGAATCCGGATATCATCGCCGCCGTGGCGGCCCGGGCCGACCGCCCCTATGTGGTGGGCTTCGCCGCCGAGACCCGCGATGTGGAGCGCTACGCCCGGGACAAGCTGACCCGCAAGAAGCTCGACATGGTGGTGGCCAACGACGTCTCCCGGGCCGGCCTCGGCTTCGGCGCCGATGACAACGCCGCCCTGCTGCTGTGGCGCCAGGGCAACCGGGAGGCCCGCCGCGAGCTCCCCCCCCAATCCAAGCGCGACCTGGCCCGGGCGATCCTCGAGACCGCCCTGGAGGCCCAGGCGGCGACCTCACCTCGATAAGCACAGGTTTCTTCATGACCCATCACGCCCCCCGCCCGCGCCTGGCGGTCAAGATCCTCGACGAGCGCGTCCGCGAGTTCGGCCTGCCCGGCTACGCCACCGAGGGCTCCGCCGGCATGGACCTGCGCGCCCTGCTCGACGCCCCCCTGACCCTGGCCCCCGGCGAGTGCCAGCTGGTGCGCACCGGCCTGGCCATCCATATCGCCGACCCGAGCCTGGCCGGGATGATCCTGCCCCGCTCCGGCCTGGGCCATAAGCACGGCATCGTGCTCGGCAACCTGGTCGGCCTGATCGACTCCGACTACCAGGGCGAGCTGATGATCTCGGTGTGGAACCGCGGCCAGGCCGACTTCACCCTGGAGCCCTTCGAGCGCCTCGCCCAGTACGTGCTGGTGCCGGTGGTGCAGGCCGAGCTCGAGGTGGTCGACGACTTTGCCGCCAGCGACCGCGACACCGGCCAGCGTGGCACCGGCGGTTTCGGTAGCTCCGGTCGTCGCTGAACGCCTCCCCGTTAGCCAAGGAAACGTCCCATGACCCAGGTCCCCGCCTCCATCTTCCGCGCCTACGATATCCGCGGCATCGTCGACGACAGCCTTACCGAGGCCAATGTGACCCGCATCGGCCAGGCCATCGGCAGCGAGGCCCGCGCCCGCGGCGAGTCCACCCTGGTGGTGGCCCGTGACGGCCGCCTCTCCGGGCCGCGCCTGCAGGCCGCCCTGATGCAGGGCCTGACCCAGGCCGGCTGCGACGTCATCGATATCGGCATGGTGCCCACCCCGGTGCTCTACTACGCCACCCATGTGCTCGAGGGCACCGCCTCCGGGGTGATGGTCACCGGCAGCCATAATCCGCCGGACTACAACGGCTTCAAGATCGTGCTGGGGGGCGAGACCCTCTCCGGCGAGGCGATCACCGCCCTGCACACCCGCCTGGCGACCGGCGAGCTGAGCGAGGGCCAGGGCGGCATCCGCCAGGAGGACGTGCGCGAGGCCTATCTGGCGCGCATCCTCGGCGATGTGCGCGTCGCGCGCCCCCTCAAGGCGGTGGTGGACTGCGGCAACGGCGTGGCCGGCGAGCTGGGCCCGCAACTGATCGAACGCCTGGGCGTGGAGACGATCCCGCTCTATGCGGAGATCGACGGCACCTTCCCCAACCACCACCCGGACCCGGGCAAGCCGGAGAACCTGGTGGACCTGATCCGCAGCGTGCGGGAAACCGGCGCCGATATCGGCCTGGCCTTCGACGGCGACGGCGACCGCCTGGGCGTGGTCACCCCCGCCGGTGAGCTGATCTACCCGGACCGCCTGATGATGGCCTTCGCCGAGGCGCTGCTCGAGGAGAGCCCCGGCGCCCGGGTCATCTTCGACGTCAAGTGCACCGGCAACCTGGCCCGGGTCATCGAGGCTGCCGGCGGCACCCCGGAGATGTGGCGCACCGGCCACTCGCTGATCAAGGCGCGCATGAAGGAGACCGGGGCGGCGCTTGCCGGCGAGATGAGCGGCCATATCTTCTTCCAGCAGCGCTGGTACGGCTTCGACGACGGCCTCTACGGCGCCGCCCGCCTGCTGGAGCTGCTCTCCCGCCAGGCCGCCGATGCCGACGCCTTCTTCGCCCGCTACCCCCAGGACCTGGGCACCCCGGAGCTCAATATCAGCGTCACCGACGAGAGCAAGTTCGCCCTGGTGAGCCAGCTGGCCCGGGAGGGCGACTTCGGCGACGACGGCGTCAAGACCACTCTGGACGGCATTCGCGTCGACTACCCGGACGGCTGGGGACTGTGCCGCGCCTCCAACACCACCCCGGTGCTGGTGCTGCGCTTCGAGGGCAAGAACGAGGCGGCGCTGGCGCGTATCCAGGGGCGCTTCGGCGCGGCCCTCCAGGCCATCGCCCCGGAGCTGGCCCTGCCCTTCTGAATCACCACGATCGATACCAAGGACACGCCCATGACCGACCAACAGACCCGCGACCCCCAGCTCACCGTGGAGGTGCTCTCCGAGGCGCTGCCCTATATCCAGCGTTTCTCCGGCAAGACGGTGGTGGTCAAGTACGGCGGCAACGCCATGACCGAGGACACCCTGATCGACTCCTTCGCCCGGGACATGGTGCTGCTCAAGGAAGTGGGCATCAATCCGGTGGTGGTGCATGGCGGCGGTCCCCAGATCGGCGACCTGCTGGCCAAGCTCAATATCGAGTCGCGCTTCGTCAACGGCATGCGGGTCACCGACGCCGAGACCATGGACGTGGTGGAGATGGTACTGGGCGGCCTGGTCAACAAGGGCATCGTCAACCTGATCAACCAGTGCGGCGGCAAGGCCATCGGCCTGACCGGCAAGGACGGCAGCCAGATCCGCGCCCGCCAGCTCAAGGTAGAGCACCAGTCTCCGGAGATGACCGCCCCGGAGATCATCGATATCGGCCATGTGGGCGAGGTGGAGCACGTTTCCACCGACCTGATCGAGATGCTCGCCGAGCGCGACTTCATCCCGGTGATCGCCCCCATCGGCGTCGATGACGAGGGCCACAGCTACAATATCAACGCCGACCTGGTGGCCGGCAAGGTGGCCGAGGCGCTGGGCGCCGAGAAGCTGATGCTGCTGACCAATGTGGCCGGCCTGATGAATGGCGAGGGCGAGGTGCTGACCGGCCTCTCCACCCGGGACGTGGATGCCCTGATCAGTGACGGCACCATCCACGGCGGCATGCTGCCGAAGATTCGCTGCGCCCTGGAAGCGGTCAAGGGCGGCGTGCAGAGCGCCCATATCATCGACGGCCGGGTGCCCCACGCGACCCTGCTGGAAATCTTCACCAACGCCGGGGTGGGTACCCAGATCCTAGATACCGAGTGAGGCCCCGCCGGGCGGTGCGATTTGCGCCGTCCCCCGGGCCTGATTAGGATGAGCCCATCGCATGGAATAATCAGAAGATGCTCATGACGCAGGAAGCTACCAAGATCAATCGCCGCGAGCAGATCCTCCAGGCCCTGGCCCTGATGCTCGAAGAGGACAGCGGCAAGCGCATCACCATCGCCGCCCTGGCGCGCCAGGTGGGCGTCTCCGAGGCAGCCCTCTATCGCCACTTCCCCAGCAAGGCGCGGATGTTCGAGGGGCTGATCGAGTTCATCGAGGAGAGCCTCTTCGCGCGGATTCGTCGCATCCTCGACGAGACCCCGGAGGCCCTGCCCCGCTGCCAGCAGATCCTCACCCTGCTGCTGGGCTTCGCCGAGAAGAACCCGGGACTCTCGCGACTGCTGGGGGGCGACGCCCTGACCGGCGAGACCGCCCGGCTACGGCTGCGCATGCACCAGCTGTTCGAGCGCCTGGAGACCCAGTTCAAGCAGATCCTCCGCGAGGCGGAGATCCACGAGGGGCGACGCCCGGTGCTCGGCGCCAGCAGCGCCGCCAACCTGCTGCTGTCCCATGTGGAGGGGCGCATCAGCCAGTATGTGCGCAGCGACTTCCGGCGCCGCCCCACCGAGTTCTGGGAGGACCAGTGGCAGCTGCTCTCCGCCGGTCTGCTCACCGAGGCGCGCCAGGCGCAGACGGCCTAGGTCGCAGGTCGGGTAAGCGAGCCCGTAGGTCGGTAAGTCAGGCGAGCGCACCCGACGCGAGCGCCCTCCTCTGGCTTACCCACCCCACAACCAAGAGCCCCCACCGGCGTACCGGCGGGGGCTCTGTGTTTCAGGCGCCTTCGGCGCCAATCACGCACTGAAGGGCGCTCCTACGATTGATCGCGATCAGGCCACCAGGGCGTCGCCGATCTGCTGTTTGATCTTCTTCATGGCGTTCTTCTCCAACTGGCGGATACGCTCGGCGGAGACGCCATAGACATCGGCCAGGTCGTGGAGGGTCGCCTTGGGCTCGCTGAGCCAGCGCCGCTGGAGGATATCCCGGGAGCGCTCGTCGAGCTCCTCTAGCGCCTGCTGCAGGCGCCGGGTCGCCCCCGCCTCCCAGTCGCTGTCCTCCAGTTGCACGGCCGGATCGTAGCGGCCGTCCTCCAGGTAGTGCACCGGCGCCTGGTAGCCCTGCTCCTCCTCCTCGGCGGGGGAGGCATCGAAGCCGGCGTCATAAGCGGAGAGGCGCCCTTCCATCTCGCGCACCACCTCCGGCTTGACGTCGAGGTCCTTGGCGATGGCATCGACCTCGTCGTTGTTGAGCCAGGCCAGGCGCTTCTTGGCGCTGCGCAGGTTGAAGAACAGCTTGCGCTGGGCCTTGGTGGTGGCCACCTTGACGATGCGCCAGTTGCGCAGCACGTACTCGTGAATCTCGGCCTTGATCCAATGCACGGCGAAGGAGACCAGGCGCACCCCCTGGTTGGGGTCGAAGCGCTTGACCGCCTTCATCAGGCCCACGTTGCCCTCCTGAATCAGGTCTGCCTGGGGCAGGCCGTAGCCGGAGTAGCTGCGGGCGATATGCACCACGAAGCGCAGGTGGGCCAGGACCAGGCGGCGGGCCGCCTCCAGATCGCTCTCATCATGCAGGCGATAGGCCAGCTCGCGCTCCTCCTCGGCGGAGAGCACGGGAATGCCGTTGACGGCCTGGATATACCCGTTCAGATCATGGCCCGGTGACAGCTGGCCAACAGGCAGAAGACGAGTGCTCATAGGGTGCGTGTCTCCAAGATGCCTTAACTCACGACAACGTTAGGTAACTAATGACTGCCCGCTTTGACCCCGGTGCGATCACGGAGTTCCCGAGCGGGCCGATACAACATACTAGCGGGGGCGAATACTCGCCAGGTGGCGTCCCACGGCGATCCAGGCCCCCAGCCAACCCAAGAGTGTACTGCAAAGCAGCAGCGTTGCCGAGCCCGCGACATCCAGTCGCGGCATGGCGAAACTGGCCCCGTAACTGGCGGCCAGGGCCGAGACCGGCGTGGCCAGCCAGTGCCCCCCCAGGTTGAGCAGCCCCAGCGCCAGCAAGCCACCGCCCAGGCCATACCAGGCGCCACTGTAGAGGAAGGGACGACGCACGAAGGCGTGGGTGGCACCGATCAGGGTCACCACCTCGATCTCCTGGCGACGGCTTTCCACCGCCAGGCGGATGGTATTGCCGACGATCAGCAGCACTCCCAGGCCGAACAGCAGGGCCAGGGCCAGGGCCACGCGGCGCCCCAGCTCGGCCAGCTGGGCCAGGCGTTCCACCCAGGCCAGGTCCAGGCGCACCTCCTCGACGCCGGTGATCGCCTCCAGCTCGTCGGCCAGGGCCTGCATGGCCGCCGGCGCTTCCTGGTGCGGCATCACCACCACGCTGGCGGGCAGAGGGTTGGTCTCGAGCCGCCCCAGGGCGTCGCCCAGGCCGAGGGCCTGCTGGAACTCCGCCATGCCCTCGGCGGCGGTGATCAGGCGCACCGCCGCCACGGCTTCGTGGGCGCCCAGGGCCTCGGCGATACGCATCGCCTCGCCCTCGCCGACCCGGGGCTCCAGGTAGGCGGTGAGGGTGGCGCTCTCGGCGAGCTCGGCGTCCAGCAATCGGGCGCTGTCGAGCATCAGCCACAGGCCCGCCGGCAACACCAGGGCAATGGCGATGGCGAGCATGGTCAACAGGCTGCCCAGGGGCTGGCGCACCAGGCGACGGCCGCTGTCCAGGCCCATGGCCCGATGGTGTCGCCCCCAGGCACGCAGGCGGCTGGAGGCCTGGGTCCGCTGGCTGCGGGCGCCGCGCCGGGCAGGGGTGTCATCACGGCTCATGCGGCCTCCTCGTCGGCCACCAGGCGCCCCTCGCGCAGCCGCAGGATGCGATGGCGCAAGCGGGCGATCAGCGCCAGGTCGTGGCTGGCGATCATCACCGTGGTGCCGATGCGATTGAAGTCCTCGAACAGCGCCATGATATCGGCGGAGAGCTGGGGGTCCAGGTTACCGGTGGGCTCGTCGGCCAACAGCAGCGCCGGCTTGTTGACCACCGCCCGAGCGATGCCGACCCGCTGCTGTTCGCCGCCGGAGAGCTCGATGGGCAGCGCCTTCTCCCGATAGAGCAGGCCCACCTTGTCGAGGGCGGCGCGCACCCGGCGGGCGACCTCCCGGGGCTCCATGCCCTGGATCTCCAGCGGCAGGGCCACATTGGCGAAGACGCTGCGGTCGAAGAGCAGTTGGTGATCCTGGAAGACCACGCCGATCTGGCGGCGATAGAAGGGCAGCTGGCTGGCATGCAGCCGCTCGATATCGTGACCGGCCACCAGCACCCGGCCGCGACTGGGACGCTCCAGGCGCATGATCAGCCGCAGCAGCGAGCTCTTGCCGGCCCCGGAGTGGCCGGTCAGGAAGACCATCTCGCCGCGGCGCACCCGGAAGTCGAGATTGGCCAGCGCCTCGAAGCGCCCGCCGTAGCGCTTGCCCACATGCTCGAAGACGATCATCGGCGGGCTCAGGCGTCGTCGCGCCGGGCGTCGTCACGCCGGGCGTCGTCACGCTCGAAGAGCGCCCCGACGAACTCCTCGGCGGCGAAGGGGCGCAGGTCGTCCAGGGACTCGCCGACGCCGATATAGCGGATCGGCGTGCCCAGCTGCTTGGCCAGGGCGAAGATGATACCGCCCTTGGCGGTGCCATCCAGCTTGGTCAGGGTGATGCCGGTGACCGGTACCGCCTCGTTGAAGGTGCTGGCCTGGGAGAGGGCGTTCTGGCCGGTGCCGGCGTCGAGCACCAGCATCACCTCGTGGGGGGCCTGGGCATCCAGCTTGCCCATCACCCGCTGCACCTTCTTGAGCTCCTCCATCAGGTGGCCCTTGTTGTGCAGCCGGCCGGCGGTATCGGCGATCAGCACGTCCACCTGGCGAGCCTTGGCGGCGGCCAGGGCGTCGTAGATCACCGAGGCACTGTCGGCGCCGGTATGCTGGGCGATCACCGGCACGCTGTTGCGCTCGCCCCACACCTTGAGCTGCTCCACCGCGGCGGCGCGGAAGGTGTCGCCGGCGGCCAGCATGACGCTGCGCCCCTCGGCCTGGAAGTGCTTGGTGAGCTTGCCGATGGTGGTGGTCTTGCCGACGCCGTTGACGCCCACCATCAGGATCACGAAGGGGCCTTCGCCCCTGGGGGGCAGGCTCAGGGGCTGGGCCACCGGCGCCAGCAGGGCGGTCAGCTCCTCCTGCAGGGCCTGATAGAGGGCCTCGGAATCCTTGAGCTCCTTGCGGGAGACCCGGTCGGTGAGGCTGTCGATGATCTCGGTGGTGGCCTCGATGCCCACGTCGGCCATCAGCAGCTGGGTCTCCAGCTCCTCCATCAGGTCGTCATCGATCTGCTTCTTGCCCAGGAAGAGGTCGGCGATGCCGTCGGTCAGGTTGGCGCGAGTCTTGCCGAGCCCCGCCTTGATACGAGCGAACCAGCCCTTCTTCCTGGGCGCCTCTTCCGGCTCGGCCACGGGCGCGGGCTTCTCGACTGCCACGGGTTCGGCCTCGACGACTGCTGCCGGCTCGGGCTCGGGCTCGGGCTCGGGCTCGGGCTCGGGCTCGGGCTCAGGCTCAGGCTCAGGCTCAGGCTCAGGCTCAGGCGAGACAGTCTCGTCGACGCGCGACGGCGCCTCTACCTCGGGAGCGGCCTCGGCGACCGGCGTCTCGGCCTCGTCCTCGGCATCTGCCGCTTCACTCTCGGGCGCCTGGGACTCCTCCAGCCGGGCCTCCTCGGCCTGTTGCTGCTGCTCTTCCTGTTTCTTCTTGCGCTTGAAAAATCCGAACATGGGGGGATCTGACCTCGAGGTCTGAAGAATCGGCTCATCCTACCACTGCCAACCACCGCTGTGGATGCGGATAAGGCCAGAGAGACAGGCCCGTCCCTAACACCACGAACCCCATCCGCCTCTCGCCGCCGCCGACCTCCGCTGTGGATGCGGTTAAGCCCGAAGGCCGGGGTGTAACCCCGGCCATGACTATGGATAAGGCCGGGGGTACAATCCCGGCCATGAAACGACGCTCCTCCTCCCCCTCTCGCCGCCGCGCCTCGTCCCGGGGAGCGGCCCCAGGGCCTGGCCCGGCTGGCCGCGGCAAGCTGCGCATCATCGGCGGCGACTATCGCCGCCGCCAGCTGCCGGTGCCCGACAGTCCCGGCCTGCGCCCCACGCCGGACCGGGTCCGCGAGACCCTGTTCAACTGGCTGACCGGAGTGACCCCCGGCGCCCGGGTGCTGGACCTCTATGCCGGCACCGGGGCCCTGGGCCTGGAGGCGCTCTCCCGGGGCGCCCGGCAGGCCTGCTTCGTGGAGCGCGAGCCACGCGTGGCCCAGGGCCTGGCGGCCAACCTGGCGACCCTGGGGGCGGACGAGCGGGGCCGGGTCCTGACTCAGGCCGCGGAGGCCTTCCTGGCCGGCCCCGCCACCCCCTTCGACCTGGTCTTCCTCGACCCGCCCTTTCGTCAGGGCCTGGCGGAAGCGGCCTGTGTCGGCCTGGAGGAGAACGGCTGGCTCGAGGCCGACGCCTGGATCTATGTGGAGGTGGAGCAGGAGCTGGCGCTGAGGGTGCCGGACCACTGGCGACTGCATCGCGAGGTCAAGGCCGGCGACACCCTGGGACGCCTCTACCAACGCCAGTTACGCCAGGCCCCGCCGTCGCCGGCCGGCGACGCTTGCTGAGCCGCGTCAGCCATCGTACGCTGCGCCCTGTAGGCCCATGCCACACGCCCAGCGATCAGGAGAAACAGGATGAGTATCGAACTCTTCAACCAGCTCGAACAGAAGGTGTCCCAGGCCGTCGAAACCCTGGAACTGCTGAAGATGGAAGCCGAGGAGCTGCGCGAAGAAAACAGCCGCCTGAAGCAGGAGCACGACGAGTGGCAGCGTCGCCTCAGTGGCCTGTTGAGCAAGTTCCAGGAGCTGGATAGCGGCAGTTCATCCGCCCAGTCCTAGGCTCCTAAGGCGCCGCTTCCGAGGGCGCCAGCGCCAGCGACATCAGCACGGCGTCCTCCCGGGGCGCTCCCGCCCCACCGGGATAGTAGCCCCGGCGACGCCCGTCCTCGGCGAAGCCGGCGACCCGGTAGAGCGCCAGGGCCGGTGCATTGCCGGCCCGTACCTCCAGCAGCAACCGCTCGCTGCCCCACTCCCGAGCCGTGGCGACGACCTCCGCCAGGAGTCGCCGGGCCAGTCCCCGGCGTCGCGCCAGGGGCGACACCGTGATGGCCTGCAACTCCGCCTCGAAGGGCAATCGGTAGACGATCGCCTGCCCCAGCAGGGCCGCCCCGTCGCGAATTCCCCAGACCCATGCCGCCTCGTCCGCCAGGGCATCGGCCAACTGGCGCTCGCTCCAGGGGTGGGGCTGCCCGGCCCGCTCCAGGGCCAGCAAGTCCGGGAGGTCTCCCCCGACCAGGCGCACGAGCTCAGGCATCGCCATCGTCGGCCCAGTCCCGCCCCAGGGCGAACAGCCGCGGCCAGAGGGCCCGCTTGGCCTCGGCATCGCCGGCCAGTTCGGCGAGACTCGGCCCCTGCCAGGCGGGCAACCCCAGCCCCTCGCTCTGCTCGCCGTCGATGGCCAGCACCTGATCCAGTTCCGGCGAGAGGCCGAAGGCCAGCAGCCGTTCCGGGCGCCAGCCACGCCCGGCGATAAAGGCCTTGAGCCCTTCCCGGGCCTCCTCCAGGGGCGCCTCCACCGGCAGCCCCTCCATCAGCGGCCAGTCGAAGCGCTGCAAGGCCGGCGCCGCCAGGGGCAGGCCGGCGGCACGCCCCAGGTTATTCAGCAGGCGTTGCTGCGCGGCATCCGGCGCCTCGGGCAGGAGCAGCAGCCAGCGCCCCTCCAGGGCCATCAGTTGCACGGAGAAGCGTAGCGCCTGTCGGGGTTCCACCGCGGAAGTGGACTCGGCGGGCGGCGTCTGAGCCTGGGCTTCCGACGGCTTGGCCGCCGGGGCCTGGGGCGCCTCGCCCAACAGGGCCTTGGCCCGCCCCGGCCCCGGCTCGGTCATGCCCCGGGGCGCCGGCTCGTTAGGCGCACCGGGCGTCGCCTCGGGGACCTCACGGCGCGGTACCGGCTCCTGCAATAACGCCTGCAGCCGGGCCTGGGGCGCCTGGGCAGGGGCCGACGCCTCTTCGGGCCAGTCGCAGGCCGGCGTCTCGGCCGCCCCGGGCAGCCGGTAGCGGGCCGTCCAGGCGGTCAGCCCCATGGCCTCCAGGTACTGGAGGCGCTGCGGTTCGTTGATCACCGGCCGCCGCCGCGGCAGTTCGGGGAGTCGGGGCGCTCGCCACCCCGGGCGGCCCACTCCTCCGGGGTGTAGGGGTGCAGCGCCAGGGCGTGAACGGGACCGGCCAGCTCGTCGGCCAGCAGGGCATAGATCTGCTGGTGGCGCTTGACCGGCAGCATGCCGCCGAAGCGCTCGGAGACCAGGGTCACCTTGAAGTGGGTCTCGGAGTCGGGCGGCACATGGTGCTTGTGGCTCTCGTTCTCCACCACCAGCACGCTGGGCTCGAGGGCCTGGAGTTTCGCTTCGATGGACGCCTGTACGCTCATGGGAGTCTCGCTGTGGGGATGGGAGGAGTCACCATTGTACTCATTCGGCCAGGCGCCGACGATGGGCCTCGCGGCGCGCCGCCTCGCTCAGGGAGAGTCGCCGCAGGCTGGCCAGCAATGCCAGCAGGCAGGCCAGACAGCCCAGCCAGAGAGTGGCCTGCACCGAGGCCAGCCAGCCGGTGGCCAGCACCAGGCCGACCACGGCCACCCCCAGGGACTGTCCCAGGGTGCGGGTGGTGCTCATCACCCCGGAGGCGTTGGCGCTGCGTTCCCGGGGCACGCTGCTCATCAGTTCGCGGTTGTTGGGGGCCTGGAAGAGCCCGAAGCCCAGGCCGCATAGCGCCATGCGCCACAGGCTGTCGGCGAGGCTCGCCTCGGCCCCCTGCAACGCCAGGGCCGCCAGGCCGCTCATCAGCAGCCCGAGGCCGGTGCTGGCCAGCAGGGCCGGATTGACACGGTCCGCCAGGCGTCCGGCCAGGGGCGCGGTGAGCATGATGGTCAGCGGCCAGGGGGTGAAGAGCCAGGCGGTCTGCAGGGGCGAGTAGCCGAGCTCCTTCTGGTAATAGAAGGAGAGCGCCACGAAGACCAGGCCCTGGGCGATAAAGGTCAGCCCCTGGGCCTGGATGCCCAGGGCGAAGCGCGGCTCACGGAAGAGCCCCAGCGGCAGCAGCGGGTGGCGGGCGCGGCGCTGGCGGGCCAGGAAGCCCGCGCCGCAGGCCAGGCTCAGGGCCAGCAGCGCCAGCCCCCAGGCGTCGCCATGACCCAGGGCGTCCATGGCCAGGAAGAAGCCCACCAGCATGGCCGCCGAGAGCAGCGCCCCGGCCAGGTCGAAGCCCCCCTTCCGGCGCGGCTCGGCGGGCAGGGCCCGCCAGGCCACCGCGGCGGCGACCAGTCCCAGGGGCACATTGAGGGCGAACAGCCAGGGCCAGTCGGCGACCGCCAGTACCAGCCCGCCCAGGGCCGGCCCCGAGGCATAGCCCACCGCCACCACCATGGCACTGAAGCCCATGGCCGCTCCCAGCAGCCGCGAGGGGAAGACCTGGCGATAGAGGGAGGGGCCGATGGAGAGGGTGGCGGCGGCGCCCAGGCCCTGGAGGGCACGGAACAGCAGCAGGGGCTCGAGCCGGCTGGAGAGCGCCGCCCCCAGGGAGGCCACCGAAAAGAGCAGCAGCCCCACCAGGTAGAGGCGGCGCCGGGTCATCAGCTCACTCAGGGCGGCGCACAGCAGCAGGCTGGCGCCACATACCAGCTGGAAGCTGGTCACCACCCATACCGCCCGGGCCTCGGAGATGCCCAGGTCGCGGGCGATGGAGGGCAGGGCCACGTTGATCATGGTGACGTCCACCACCGTGATCAGGGTGCCCAGCACCAGGGTCAGCACCGCCAGGCGGCGCTCGGGGCCCGGCAGGCCATCATCGCCGGGACGCGTGGAGAAGAGTCGACTCATGGGCTTCCATTGATGCCAGCACAACGAAAAGACCGGCCATGGCCGGTCTTGGATCGGGAGGAGGTCGGCGTTACACCCGACAACGTCCTGGTCCTAGTCCTGGTCGGTCTCCATCAACAACGCATCGTCGAACTCGGAGATCTCCAGGGGCGCCTCGTCGTCCAGGTCCATGGCCAGGTAGCTGTGCTCGACCCGCAGGAAGCGCTGGAACAGCGCCCAGTCGAGGGTCTCGGGCCAGAGCCGTTCGTCCTCTTCCCAGGCCCGCAGCTCGGTCTCGAGGATCTCCAGGTAACGCTCGCGAACGAAGGCCTGCAGGGCCTCCGGGGTGTCCATCTCGGGGATCAGGTAGACGGTGCTCTCCCGATCGACGTCATCGAGGGTCAGGTCGTCCTCGCCCACCGTGGGCTCCAGGGAGTTGATCCAGTCCAGGAAGGGCTGGGTCGGCTTGACGCTCAGGGCGGAGCGGTTGAGCAGTTTCATCGCACTCTCCTCGATGACGATTCCTGGGCATTATGGGCGCAAGGGCCCCCGGTTACCAATACTTCCCCTTGGGTTCAGTCCTCCGACCAGGCTACCTGCTGAGGCCCGGGGCTATTCTGGGGACAGGCACCCGGCGGCCGGACCCTCGCAAAGACGCTGTGAACCCTTCCCTGGGCGCTCGACTTTTTCCTGCGGCGCTCTCGCATCCTGCTCCGCTTGCAGGACCGGGGTAGGCCATCCATGGCCTACCCGTTCGGAAGGGCCTTCCTCACCCCTGAAAAAGACGCTTTGCTCCGACCTGCCCCCAGCGCCCCTTAGCCATTCCAAGCATGATAGCCCTGTCCCCTCAGGGGCGCGGAAGGAGGCAAGCCCCTTCAATCAACCTCGGGGCGCATGGCCGGGAACAGCAACACATCACGAATCGAGGCGCTGTCGGTGAGCAGCATCACCAGGCGATCGATGCCGATGCCCTCGCCGGCGGTGGGCGGCAGGCCGTATTCGAGCGCGCGCACGTAGTCGGCGTCGTAGTACATCGCCTCGTCGTCGCCGGCCTCCTTCTCGGCCACCTGCTCGCGGAAGCGCTCGGCCTGGTCCTCGGCGTCGTTGAGCTCGGAGAAACCGTTGGCGATCTCGCGACCGCCGACGAAGAACTCGAAACGCTCGGTGACGAAGGGATTCGAGTCCTTGCGCCGCGCCAGGGGGCTCACCTCGGTGGGGTACTCGGTGATAAAGGTGGGCTCATGAAGGCGATGCTCCACGGTCTTCTCGAAGATCTCGATCTGGACCTTGCCCAGGCCCCAGCCATCCTTGACGTCGATATCCAGGCGCTCGGCGATCTGGCGGGCGGCGCTCTCGTCGGCCAGCGCCTCGGCGTGGATGTCCGGGTTGTACTCGAGAATCGAGTCGAAGACGCTCAGGCGGCGCAGCGGCCGGCCGAAGTCGTACTCGAAGGTCTCCAGCACCTCGCCGTCACGGTTGCGCACGGTGTTGACCACGGTGGTGGTGCCCAGCACCTCCTGGGTCAGGCTACGCAGCATCGCCTCGGTGAGGTCCATCAGGTCGTTGTAGTCCGCGTAGGCCTGATAGAACTCGATCATGGTGAACTCGGGGTTGTGCCGAGTGGAGAGGCCTTCGTTGCGGAAGTTGCGGTTGATCTCGAAGACCTTCTCGAAGCCCCCCACCACCAGGCGCTTGAGGTAGAGCTCGGGGGCGATGCGCAGGTACATGTCGATGTCCAGCGCATTGTGGTGGGTCTTGAAGGGGCGCGCGGTAGCGCCGCCGGGGATCGGCTGCAGCATGGGGGTCTCCACCTCCATGAAGCCGCGGGCCTCGAAGAAGCGGCGCATGGCACTGATCACCCGGGCACGGGCCTCGAAGACCTGGCGCGAGTCGGGGTTCATGATCAGGTCCACGTAGCGCTGGCGATAACGCGCCTCCATGTCGGTGAGGCCGTGGAACTTGTCGGGCAGCGGACGCAGGCTCTTGGTCAGCAGCCTGGCCTCTTCCATCATCACATAGAGGTCGCCCTTGCCGGACTTGTGCACCGGCCCGCGCCCGGCGACGATATCGCCGATGTCCCAGCCCTTGACGTCCTCGAGCACCTCGGCCGGCAGCCCCTTCTTGTCCACGTAGAGCTGGATCTGTCCGGAGACGTCCTGGATGACGATAAAGGGGCCACGCTTGCGCATGATGCGCCCGGCCACCGCCGCCTGGCGTCCCAGCGCCTCGAGCTCCTCCTTCGCCTTGTCGCCGAGCTTGGCCATCAGCTCGGCGGCCTGGCTGTCACGGCGAAAGTCATTGGGGAAGGCGCTCGCCCCCTGGGCAACGGCCTTCTCGCGGCGCGCGGCCAGCTTGGCGCGGCGCTCGGCGATCAGGTGGTTCTCGTCCTGCTGGGGGCTATCCGTAGAGGGGCTCTGGTTGGCCATGTCGCTACCTGTAGTCGAGTTGAGCTTGTGCAAAGAGGGCGGGCGGAAACGGAGAAGAAGCGCCCATCGCAGCGAGGCCTCCGCCCCGCCACAATGGGCAGGGGTCAGAGCCCCTGTTTAAGGCTGGCTTCGATGAACTGGTCCAGGTCGCCGTCCAGCACCTTGTCGCAGTTGCTGGTCTGCACGCCGGTACGCAGGTCCTTGATGCGCTGGTCATCCAGCACATAGGAGCGGATCTGGCTGCCCCAGCCGATATCGGCCTTGGACTCCTCCGCCTCCTGCTTGGCGGCGTTGCGCTTCTGCATCTCGTGCTCCCACAGCTTCGCCTTGAGCTGCTTCATGGCGAAGTCGCGGTTGGCGTGCTGGCTGCGCTGGCTCTGACAGGCCACCACGATGCCAGTGGGCTCGTGGGTGATGCGTACCGCCGAGTCGGTGGTGTTGACGTGCTGGCCGCCGGCACCACTGGAGCGGTAGGTATCGACGCGCAGGTCCGCCGGGTTGATCTCCACCTCGAAGCTGTCATCCACCTCCGGCGACAGGAACACCGAGGCGAAGGAGGTGTGACGCCGCCCGCCGGAGTCGAAGGGACTCTTGCGCACCAGGCGGTGCACCCCGGTCTCGGTGCGCAGCCAGCCGAAGGCGTAGTCGCCCTGGACATGGATGGTCGCCGACTTGATGCCCGCCACCTCGCCGGCGGAGGCCTCGATGATCTCGGCCTTGAAGCCGTGGTGCTCGGCCCAGCGCAGGTACATGCGCAGCAGGATATTGGCCCAGTCCTGAGCCTCGGTGCCGCCGGAGCCGGCCTGGATATCGAGGTAGGCGTTGTTCTCGTCCATCTCGCCGGAGAACATGCGCCGGAACTCCAGCTTTGCCAGGGCCTCCTGAAGCCCCTCGAGCTCCTTGCGCACCTCCTCGACGGTGGCCTCGTCCTCCTCCATCTCGGCCAGCTCCAGCAGGTCGCGGCTGTCGCCGAGGCCCTGGTCGAGCTCGTCGATGGTCTGGACGATCTGTTCCAGGGAGGCTCGCTCCTTGCCGAGCTTCTGGGCGTACTCCGGGTCGTTCCAGACGTTGGGGTCTTCCAGCTCGCGGGTGACTTCTTCTAGCCGATCCTTGCGTTCGGCATAGTCAAAGATACCCCCTCAGGACGTCTGTCCGCTCGGACAGGTCCTTGATGAGGTTGTGAATGGGGTTGGTTTCCAGCATGGGGGCGTCTCGCCTGAATCTGCGGTGAACAAGCGCCCGCCCTGCCCCGACAGGGCATCGGAGCCGGGCGGTACGGAAAGGGCATTATTGTAGCGAAACGGCCGTCGCGCAGCTATCCCGTCGCGCCGGGCCGCGGCCTATCGAAAATCGTCATGCGCGTATGCGGAATTTCAAATAGACCCGGGGGACCCGGCGAGGCTATTGATGGTGGGGCGGCGGCGATCCCGCCGCACAAGAACAAATCAAGGAGAGATCATCATGCTTCAGTCGCGCACCCTGCTGGGGTCGCTGGCCCTGACCCTGGGCCTGGCCGCCGCCCCCCTCCACGCCGACACCCTGCGCATCGCCATCATGGGCGAGCCCGCCTCCCTGGACCCCCACAAGATCAGCGGTACCTGGGAGAATGACGTGGTAGGCGACCTCTTCGAGGGGCTGATCACCGAGGCCGCCGACGGTGAACGGATTCCCGGCGTCGCCGAGTCCTGGGAGATCTCCGAGGACGGCACCGTCTACACCTTCCACCTGCGCGAGTCGGCCCGCTGGTCCGATGGCACCCCGCTCACCGCCGACGACTTCGTCTTCGCCCTGCGGCGCATCCTGAACCCAGCCACCGCCGCCGACTACGCCTACCTGCTCTACCCGATCCGCCACGCCGAGGCGGTCTACTCGGGCGAGATGGCACCGGAAAGCCTGGGCGTCGAGGCCCTGGACGACCAGACCCTGCGCATCACCCTGGAGCGGGCCACCCCCTACTTCCTGGACCAGCTCTCCCACTACACCGCCTACCCGGTGCCCCGGCATGTGGTCGAGGAGCATGGCGACCGCTGGTCCCGGGCCGGCACTCTGGTCTCCAATGGCCCCTTCACCTTGCAGCGCTGGCAATCCCAGACCCGCATCGAGGCGGTGCGCAACCCCCACTACCACGATGCCGAGAACGTGGCCCTGGACGAGGTGATCTACTTCCCCATCGAGGAGCGCAACACCGCCCTCAACCGCTTCCGCGCCGGCGAGATCGACGTGGCCCGAGACTTCCCCACCCAGCAATACGACTGGCTCCAGGAGAACCTGCCGGAGGCGACCCACACCGCCCCCTATCTCGGCATCTACTACTACGCCCTCAACGCCCGGGACGGCCACCCCACCGCCGACCCGCGGGTGCGCGAGGCCCTGAGCCTGGCGGTGCGCCGCGAGGTGATCACCGAGCAGATCCTCGGCACCGGCGAGCAGCCCGCCTACCATTTCGTGCCGCCGGGGGCCAACCACCACCAGAGCCTGGCCTCGCCGCTCAACGGCCTGGACGAGGAGGCGCGCCTGGCCCGGGCCGGCGAGCTGATGCGGGAGGCCGGCTACGGCCCCGACAACCCCCTGAGCCTCAAGCTGCGCTACAACACCAGCGAGGATCATCGCACCGTGGCCATCGCCATCGCCGCCATGTGGCGCCCCCTGGGCGTCGAGGTGGAGCTCTTCAACTCCGAGGTGGCGGTGCACTATGCCGACCTGCGGCGCGGCGACTTCGACGTGGGCCGGGCCGGCTGGATCGGCGACTACAACGACCCGCAGAACTTCCTGAGCCTGCTGGAGAGCGGCGTGGCCAACAACTATGGCGCCTACAGCCAGGCCGACTTCGACGCCCTGATGGCCCAGGCCGCCGAGACCCAGGACCTGACCGCCCGCGCCGCCCTGATGGGCGAGGCGGAGGCCCTGGCCCTGGGCGACAGTGCCGTGCTGCCCATCTACTACTACGTCTCCCGCAACCTGGTGAACCCGGCCCTCGCGGGCTGGGAGAACAACCTGGAGGATATCCACCGCTCCCGGTGGGTGAGCTTCGAAGACGGACAATGACCCCGTCGCTCTCGTCATGGCGGAGGGAAACCACTTCGGAGGCTATCTACCCTTTCCGGAGGGTGAGCTTCGAGGAGTAACGCCAACGCGCCCCGAACCGGGCCATCGCGGCCTTCCGCGACGGCCCCTTCGCCTCCTTCACCCGCATGCCGGCCCCGGACCCTCCGGGGCCAGGGGGACCTCATGCTCGTCTATACCCTGAAACGGCTCTGCTATGCCGTGCCGACGCTACTGATCGTCATCACCCTTGCCTTCTTCCTGATGCACCTGGCCCCGGGCGGCCCCTTCGACGGCGAGCGCAGCCTGCCGCCGGAGATCGAGGCCAACCTGATGGCCGCCTATCACCTGGACCAGCCGGTGTGGAAGCAGTACCTGATCTACCTGGGCAACCTGCTCCAGGGCGATTTCGGCCCCTCCTTCAAGTACAAGGACTTCAGCGTCACCGAACTGATCGCCCAGGGCTTCCCGGTGAGCCTGGAACTGGGCCTGTGGGCCATCGCCCTGGCCCTGGCCATCGGCCTGCCGCTGGGCGTGATCGCCGCCCTCAAGCGCAACTCCGGCCTCGACTACCTGGTGATGGGCACCGCCCTGGCCGGGGTGGCCGTGCCCAACTTCGTGATCGCCCCGCTGCTGGCCCTGGTGTTCGGGGTCTTCCTGGCCTGGCTGCCGGTGGGCGGCTGGAACGACGGCCACTGGCGCAACATGGTGCTACCGATCGTCGCCCTGTCGATCCAGCAGATCGCCTATATCGCCCGGCTGATGCGCGCCAGCATGATCGAGGTGCTGGGCAGCCACCATATCCGCACCGCCCGCGCCAAGGGGCTCACCGAGACCGCGGTGATCCTGCGCCACGCCCTGCGCCCGGCGCTGCTGCCGGTGGTCTCCTACCTGGGGCCGGCCATCGCCGGGATCATCACCGGCTCGGTGGTGATCGAGCAGATCTTCGGCATCCCCGGCATCGGCCGCTACTTCGTCCAGGCCGCCCTCAACCGGGACTACACCCTGGTGATGGGCACCGTGGTCTTCTACGGCGCCCTGATCGTGCTGCTCAACCTGGTCGTCGACCTCCTCTACTCCGCCCTGGACCCGCAGATTCGCCATGATGACTGATACCGCCCTGACCCAAGACCAGGCCCCCGCCGCGGCGGGCGACAGCCTGGGACGCGAGGCCTGGCGCCGGCTCAAGCAGAACCGCGCCGCCATGGCCAGCCTGATCCTGCTCGTCCTGATCACCCTGGCCTGCGTGGTGGGCCCCTGGCTCACCCCCTGGGGGCTCGACGAGGTGAACTGGAGCGCCTTCATGGCGCCCCCGGACATCGCCGCCGGCCACTACGCCGGCACCGACGCCAATGGCCGCGACCTGCTGACCCGCACCCTCTACGGTGGCCAGATCTCGCTCTCGGTGGCCCTGGTGGCGACCCTGGTCTCCCTGGTGATCGGCGTGCTCTACGGCGCCATCGCCGGCTACCTGGGGGGCCGCGCCGATGCCCTGATGATGCGCTTCGTGGACATCATGTACTCGCTGCCCTTCATGTTCCTGGTGATCCTGCTGATGGTGGTGTTCGGCCGCAATATCCTGCTGATCTACGCCGCCATCGGTGCCGTGGAGTGGCTGGACATGTCGCGCATCGTGCGCGGCCAGGTGCTGGCCCTGAAGCGCCGCGAGTTCGTCGAGGCGGCCCACGCCCTGGGCGTACGCGGCTGGACCATCGTCACCCGTCACCTGATCCCCAACACCCTGGGGCCGGTGATCGTCTACGTCACCCTCACCGTGCCCAAGGTGATCCTGCTGGAGAGCTTCCTCTCCTTCCTGGGCCTGGGCGTCCAGGAGCCGCTGACCAGCTGGGGCGTGCTGATCAGCGAGGGCAAGGACCTGATGGAGACCGCCCCCTGGATGCTGCTGGTGCCCTCGGCCTTCCTGGCCCTGACCCTGCTGTGCCTCAACTTCCTCGGCGATGGCCTGAGGGATGCCCTGGACCCCAAGACCCGTTGATGGAGGAAGAGATGACCCGAGCGCTACTCGAGATCGACAACCTGCGGGTCGACTTCGACCTGCCCCAGGGCCCGGTGGCCGCGGTCAAGGAGGTCAGCCTGGCGATCCATCCCGGCGAGACCCTGGCCCTGGTGGGCGAATCCGGCTCCGGCAAGTCGGTGACCTCCACCGCCATCCTCGGCCTGCTCCCCGACCTGGCCCGGCCCCGGGGGCGCATCCTGTGGCGGGGCCGCCAGGGCGAGGAGGAGCTGCTGACGGTGACGCCGCGCCGGCTGCGCCATATTCGCGGCAACGAGATCGCCATGATCTTCCAGGAGCCGATGACCTCGCTGAATCCGCTGCAACGCATCGGCCCCCAGATCCGCGAGGTGCTGCACAAGCACACCGAGCTGCGCGGCGCCGCCGCCAAGGCCCGGGTGCTGGAGCTGCTCGAACAGGTCGGCATCCCCGAGCCCGAGCGCCGCTACGCCGGCTACCCCCACGAGCTCTCCGGCGGCCAGCGCCAGCGGGTGATGATCGCCATGGCCCTGGCCTGCGAGCCCAGACTGCTGATCGCCGACGAGCCCACCACCGCCCTGGACGTCACCGTCCAGGCGCAGATCCTCGGCCTGCTCAAGTCACTCCAGGCCCGCTACGGCATGGCGATCCTCTTTATCACCCACGACCTGGGGGTGGTGCGCCACCTGGCCGACCGGGTCTGCGTGATGCGCCAGGGGGAGGTGGTGGAACAGGGCGAGACCGCGTCGCTCTTCGCCGAGCCCGCCCACCCCTACACCCGGCTGCTGATCGAGGCCGAGCCCCGGGGCCGCAAGGCACCGGTGCCCGAGTCGGCGCCGCGGCTGCTGGAAGCCAAGGACCTGCGGGTGCGCTTCCCCCTCAAGAAGCGTCTGTTCGGCCCCGAGCGCTATTTCGAGGCGGTGCGCGGCATCGACCTGAGCCTGCGTCGGGGCCAGACCCTGGGCATCGTCGGCGAATCCGGCTCCGGCAAGTCGACCCTGGGCCGCGCCCTGCTGCGGCTGCTGGAGAGCCGTGGCGAGATCCGCTATGACGCGACCGACCTCACCCGCCTCGACCGGGCCGGGATGCGCCCGTTGCGCTCGCGGATGCAGGTGGTCTTCCAGGATCCCTTCGGCTCCTTGTCGCCGCGCCTGACGGTGGGCGAGATCGTCGGCGAGGGGCTACGGGTCCACCAGCCCCTGCTGAGCCGGGCCGAGCGCGATGCCCGGGTGGTCCAGGCCCTGGAGGAGGTGGCCCTGGACCCAAACCACCGTCACCGCTACCCCCACGAGTTCTCCGGCGGTCAGCGCCAGCGCATCGCCATCGCCCGGGCCCTGGTGCTCAAGCCGGAGTTCCTGCTCCTCGACGAGCCCACCTCGGCCCTGGATCGCTCGGTGCAGGCCCGGGTGATCGAGCTGCTGCGCGACCTGCAGCGCAAGCACGACCTCACCTACCTCTTTATCAGCCACGACCTGGCGGTGGTGCGGGCCCTGGCCGACGAGGTGGTGGTGATGCGTCACGGCGAGGTGGTGGAACAGGGCGACACCGAGTCGCTGTTCCGCGCCCCTCGCCAGGCCTATACCCGGGCGCTGATGGCGGCCGCCTTCCTCGACGGCGAAGCCGCCTGACCCCCAGACGCGCGACACCCGGCCGAGGCCGGGTGTCGCGTACTGCACTAACGGCTGCTGACTTAGAAGCGGTAGGTCAGCTGGGCCCCGAAGCCATGGGCCTCGTTCTTGTAGTCGGCGGAGTAGGTCGCTCCGCCAAGCCCAGCATAAAGGTCATCACGCTCCTGGCTGACCTGGGTGCCCCGCTCGGTCAGGTAGGAGTAGGCGAAGTCCAGGGTCAGGTCATCCGTCGGGCTCCAGCCGGCCCCCAGGGAGAAGATCCGCCGATCATCGGAGGGAATCCGCACGCTGCGGAACTCGTCATCGGTGGGGGTGCGGTCGATGGTCACCCCGGCGCGCAGCGCCAGCTGCGGCATCAGCTGGTACTCGCCGCCCAGGGCAAAGGCCCAGGCATTGGAGTAGTTCTGGGTTTCCTGGGTGATCTGCTGCCCCTGGCTGCCGGTGACCAGGATCTGGTCGAAGCGGCTCCAGCGGGTCCAGGAGGCGCCAAACATCAGCTTCAGGCGATCCGACATCTGCTGGGTCACGGAGAAGTTGACGGTCTCCGGGGTGGTCAGGTCGAGGCTGGCACTATCCTGCAGCGGGGCACCGGTATTGGGATCGAGTGCAACGCTCCCATCCGGTGCCGTGGCCCGGAAATCGCCGGTCAGGGTATAGCTGACCTTGGAGCGATAGGTCAGGCCCAGGGTGGTTTCCGGCACCGGCTGGAAGATCACCCCCAGGTTATAGCCCCAGCCATCGTCATCCCCCTCGACCCGGGAATCGACATCCGCGGAGGGGTCGAAGGGCTGGGCGGGATCTCCCGGCACCCGCCGGCGCAGCTCGCCATCGACCCGGTTATAGGTGATACCGGCCCCCACCGCCCACTGGTCGTTGATGCGGTAGGAGAGGGTCGGCTGGGCGCTGATCACCCGCACTTCGGTATAGTCACCGAAGTAGCGGCCCTGGAAGGTATCTTCATAATCGGTCTTGGAGCCGAAGGGGGCATAGACGCCGAAGCCGAAGGCCAGGCGCTCGTTCAGCGGCTGGGCATAGAAGGCGAAGGGCACCAGGGTCCCCGGTACCATATCGCCCTGATTGGTTCCCGGAATATCGCCGACAGGAATTTGTTGGCCGCTAGCATTAGCCGGATCTCCAGTCATGGCAAAGCCACTATCGAGCATGGCATTGGCCTGCACATTCCGAATCCGGCTATTGACGTTAAGGTATGTACCCCCGGCGGTGACCTGGGCGCGATCCAGGAAGGACATGCCCGCCGGGTTGCCGAAGACGATGGTGGCGTCATTGACGTTGGAGCTACGTCCGGCGTGGCCATAGCCCTGGCCGCTGACACTCTGTTCGTTGATCTGATAACCGCCGGCATGGGCCTGACCGGCAAAGGTGGCGGCGGCGATGGCCACGGCCCAGGAGAGCTTGTTGAGCTTGTTCTGCATGATCACGACATCCTTTTCAGGGGTGAGCTGTGCGTTGTTATAAACCCGCGCCGGCGGGCGATGACGTGCTCCCAGTGTTGGCGCAACCCCAGGGACAGATCAAGGCCAAACGTTCGTTTTAATGCCTTTTTTGCTAATACTTTGGTCGCACGACTGTTTGATTTCTTGAACTTTCAATGAGTTGTCGAATACACCAAGAGCCCTTGTCGACCCGATATTCGGTGCTTGACCTAGGTGTAACACACAGGTCTTACACTCCCTGGTAACCTTCGCCCCGCGAGAGACGCCATGAAAGTCATCGAGCTGGCCCGAGCCGCCGAGGTCACCGGCGAGACGGTCCGTCACTACACCCGGGAGGGACTGCTGCACCCCTCCCGCGACCCGGACAACGGCTATCAGCGCTACGGCACCCGGGACCTGGAGCGGCTGCGCTTTATCCAGCGTGCCCGCACCCTGGGCTTCAGCATCGCCGAGATCCGCGACATCCTCGCCCATGCCGACCAGGGCGACTCCCCCTGCCCCCTGGTCCGCGACCTGCTGGCCAGCCGGCTGCCGGAGATCCACGCCCGCATCCAGGAACTGCAGGCCCTGGCCGCCCGCATGGAGCAGGCGCTGGCGGCCTGGGCAGAGATGCCCGACGGCACCCCGGATGGCCATAGCCTGTGTCGCCTGATCGAGAGCTTCCCCGAGTCGCCAAATGACGCTTCACCCGATCCCCACCCCCGGAAGGAGACGCCATGAGCCCTCGTCATTCACTGGAGCGCACCGTCCCTGGCATCAGCTGCCAGGGCTGCGTCAAGCGCCTACGCGAGGCGATTCAGGCCCGGGATGCCGGGGCCGAGGTGGTGGGGGAGCCCGCCGAGAAGCGCCTCACCGTCACCTCCTCGCTGGACGGCCGAGCCCTCGACGCCCTCCTCGCCGGGGCCGGCTATCCCCCCGAGACGGCATCGAGTGACGCACCGCAGGCCACCGAGGCTGCCGACAAGGACGAACCGGCCATCGCCGAAGCGCGCCCCGGCGCCCCGGCGACGGCGGGGCATGCGACCCAGCGGCTCTCGATCACCGGCATGACCTGCGCCAGCTGCGTGAAGAGCGTGCAGCAGGCCCTGGAGCGCACCCCGGGGGTGGTCAACGCCGGCGTCAACTTCGGCACTCGCACCGCCCAGGTCCGTGGCCGCGTCGAGGCCGAGGCCCTGATCCGGGCCGTGCGCTCGGCGGGCTATGACGCCGAGGAAATCCTCGACCTGCGCCAGGCCGAGGCCGCCCGCGCCGCCAAGGATGCCGAGGAGTATCGTCGCCGCCTGCGCGGCAGTGCCTGGTCGCTGGCACTGGCCGTGCCGCTGATGGCCAGCATGTTCGTCTTTCACCCCCATCCGGTGGGCCCGGGGCGACTCTTCTGGCTGGTGATCGGCCTGCTGACGCTGGCGGTACTGGCCGGCCCCGGCCGCCATTTCTTTATCAACGCCTGGAAGAACTTCCGTCACCATCAGGCCAATATGGATACCCTGATCGCCATGGGCACCGGTACCGCCTGGCTCTACTCCATGGCGGTGGTGGCCTTCGCCCCCTGGCTGCCGGCCGTGGCCCACGGCATCTACTTCGAGGCCTCGGCGATGGTGATCGGCCTGGTCTTGCTGGGCAATGCCCTGGAGCTCAGGGCCCGGGGGCGCACCAGCGAGGCCCTGAAGCGCCTGCTCGACCTGCAGAGCCGCAGCGCCCGGGTGATTCGCGATGGCGAAGAGCGGGAGGTGGAGATCGATGCGGTGCGCGAGGGCGACCAGATTCGCGTGCGCCCCGGCGAGCGCCTGCCGGTGGATGGCGTGGTGGTGGAAGGCAGCAGCCATATCGACGAGTCGATGCTCACCGGCGAGCCGGCCCCGGTGGCCAAGGGTGAGGGCGACGAGGTCAGCGCCGGCACCGTCAACGGCCGCGGCGGCCTGGTCTATCGCGCCACCCGGGTCGGCGCCGGCACCCGGCTCGGGCAGATCACCGAGCAGGTGGCCAGCGCCCAGAACTCCCGTCCCCCCATCGGTGAGCTGGCCGACAAGGTCTCCAGCATCTTCGTGCCGACGGTGATGATCGTCGCCGTGCTGACGGCGCTGGCCTGGTTCAATATCGGCGCCGAGCCGCGGGTCATTCATATGCTGGTCACCGCCACCACGGTGCTGATCATCGCCTGCCCCTGCGCCCTGGGCCTGGCCACGCCCATCTCCACCATGATCGGCGTCGGCAAGGCCGCCGAGCGGGGCGTGCTGGTGAGAAACGGCGAGGCGCTGCAGACCGCCAGCCGGCTTACCACCCTGGTGGTGGACAAGACCGGCACCCTCACCGAGGGCAAGCCGAGCGTCACCGAGGCGGAGATCCTGGCCGCTGACGAGGCGCCGGTCCTGCGCCTGGTGGCGGCCCTGGAGCGCGGTTCCGAGCACCCCCTGGCCAGCGCCCTGCTGGGCCATTGCGAGGCGCGGATCGGCGATACCACCACCGAGATCCGCGACTTCGAGAGCATTACCGGCGGCGGCGTCCGGGCCGTCGACGACGCCGGCCGGCCACTGCTGCTGGGCAACGCCCGCCTGCTGGAGGAGGCGGGTATCGACCTGAGCGCTGGCAGGGCGCAGGCCGATGCCCTGGAGGCCCAGGCGCGTACCGTGGTGTATTTCGCCGTGGACGGACGACTGGCCGCCCTCTTCGGGATCAGCGATCCCCTGCGCCACGATACCGTCGAAGCGATCCGCCGCCTGCAGGCCGATGGCCTCAGGGTGGTAATGCTGACCGGTGACAACCGCCACACCGCCGCCGCCATCGCCGCCGAGGTGGGCATCGACGACTTCCGGGCGGGCCTGCTGCCCGAGGACAAGCATGCCGAGATCGAGCGACGGCAGAACGCCGGCGAGGTGGTGGGCATGGTCGGCGACGGCATCAACGACGCCCCGGCCCTGGCCCGGGCCAATGTGGGCTTCGCCATCGGCCAGGGCACCGACGTGGCCATCGAGAGCGCCGGCATCACCCTGATGCGCGGCTCCCTGCACGGCGTGGCCGATGCCATCGAGATCAGCCGGGCGACGCTCGCCAATATCAAGCAGAACCTGATCGGGGCCTTCGGCTACAACACCCTGTGCATCCCCATCGCCGCCGGGGTGCTCTACCCCTTCACCGGCCTGCTGCTGTCGCCGATGATCGCCGGGGCCGCCATGTCGCTCTCGTCGATCACCGTGGTCAGCAACGCCAATCGCCTGCGGCTGCTCAGGCTCGGCACGCCGGGCGCCCCGCCCCGCGCCACCCCCTCACAGGAGGCCACGTCATGACCTGGTTGATCAATCTGGCGGGCCTGGCGCTGATCGCCGCCATCGTCTGGTGGTTCTGGCTACGCTAAAAGCAACGCCAGGAGCTAGGAGGCAGGCCGATGGCCAAGTTAAACGGCGTACTGGAAAGCGCCCTCTATGTGGCGGAGATGGCGACCGCCCGGGACTTCTACGAAACGGTGATGGGGCTGGCCCCCGTCACCGCCGATCATCGCTTTACCGCCTACGAGGTCGGCGCAGGCTCGGTGCTGCTGCTCTTCCTGAAGGGGGCCACCGAGGAGACGGTGGTGCTGCCCGGGGAGATGGGCACCATCCCGCCCCACGGCGGCGGCGGGCACATCCACCTCGCCTTCGCCATCGATCGGGAGAGACTGGCGGAGTGGCAAGCCCGGCTGGCACGCCACCATATCGCCATCGAGGGGCGCACCCATTGGCCCCGGGGCGGGGAGAGCATCTACTTCCGCGACCCCGACGATCACCTGCTGGAGCTGGCCACCCCGGGGATCTGGCCAGGCTACTAAGGGCCGAGCGACTAAGGGTCGAGATACTAAGGGCCGAGATACTGAGCCGACGCTCGATAAAGCGTGAGAGCCTGCTCTTGATACCCCCGCGCCCCCGACGACCACCTGCTGGAGCTGGCCACCCCGGGGATCTGGCCGAGCTACTGAGCCCCGCCTAGATCGGCTCGGCGTGCTCCACCATCAGCTGCAGCGACTCGCGTCCCTTCCAGCGGTTGCGATTGAGCTTGTAGGCGCAACGCAGGCGGTCGCCCAGGCCGAAGGCGGGCAGCTCGCCAGGGGTCAGGGCGCGGAACCAGATCGCCCGATGACTCATGCGCCCCAGGGAGAGGTCCATCATCAGGTGGCTGCCGTCGGCGCCCACCGGGCGCAGCGACTCCACCAGGAAATCCCCTTCGAAGAGCGGCGCCTCGAACTCCCGGCCATAGGGGCCCAGGGCGTCGAGGCTCTCCAGGGTGGCGAGGCTGAGCTGCTCGGGGGCCAGGGCCCCGTCGGTCAGCACCCTGGGGTAGAGCTCGGCGCCGCCGAGCTGCTCCGCCACCGCCGTCAGCACGGCCACGCGGAAGGCGTCCAGCCGCTCCCGGGGCACCCCCACCCCGGCGGCACCGCGGTGGCCGCCGAAACGCGGCAGTGCCTCGGGGGCCAGCTCATGGGCGCGTTGCAGGGCGTCGCGCAGGTGCAGCCCCTCGATGGAGCGTCCGGAGCCGGTCAGCATGCCCGGGGCCGCGGCGGGGGTCAGCACCAGGGTCGGCCGGCCGTAGGCCTGCACCAGCCGCGAGGCGACGATGCCCTGCACCCCCGCATGGCCCTGTTCCAGGAAGAGCACCAGGGCCGGAGCGTCCTCGGCCAGCGGCGCCCGGGCCAGGGCCTTGGCCTGCTCGGTCATCTCCGCCTCGATCGCCTTGCGCGACTGGTTGTCCTGATCGAGGGTCTCCAGGTGGCGCGCCGCGGTGGCGTCATCGGCGGCCAGCATGAAGTGCAGGGCCGCATAGGGGTCGTCGAGCCGCGAGCGGGCATTGATGCGCGGCCCCATCTGGAAGGCCAGGGTCTCGGCGTCGAAGGGCAGGCTATCGGGGCCCAGGCGCGCCGCCATGGTGCGCCAGCAGGCGGCCTCCTGGCGGTTGATCAGCGCCAGGCCATGGCTGACCACGGCGCGATTGGCGGGGCTGCCGCCCAGCGACACGCAGTCCGCCACCGTGCCGAGGGCCACATAGGAGAGCCAGGGAGAGAGCTTGGGGGTGGCCTCGGGCAGCACGCCCCAGTCGATCAGCACGCCGCGGGTCAGCGACATCACCAGCCAGGCCACCATGCAGCCGGCGATGGTCGGGTCCGGGTAGTCGCAGTCGTCCCGGGTGGGATTGACGGTGGCATAGGCCGAGGCCGGCGGGCCCTCCAGGGGCAGGGCGTGGTGATCGGTGACCACCACCTCGACCCCCTCGGCGGCCAGGCGGGCGATGCGCGGCTCATCCGAGCTGCCGCAGTCGGCGGTGATCACCAGGCTGGGCCGCGGCGAGAGTGCCAGGGTGCGCTCCACCAGCGGCAGGCTGATGCCGTAGCCGTCATGGATACGGTGACCGATCAGGCTATGCAGCTTGGCCTCGGGCACCCCGAACAGCTCGTGCAGGGTCCGCCGGATCACCACATGGGAGGTGATGCCGTCCACGTCATAGTCGGTGAGGATGCCGATATGCTCGCCCTCGGCCACCGCCTGGGCGATGCGCTCGGCGGCTCGACGGCCATCGGCCAGCCGCTCGGGATGGGCCAGGTGGCGCAGACTGGGCGAGATCAGCGGGGCCAGCTCGCCACGGTAGTCGTCGAGGCGCCCGGCGAGGATCCGCGCCTGGAGCTCCGAGAGGCCCTCCTGCTGGGCCCGGGCATAGAGGGCCTGGTTCAAGGGACGCGGCTGAATCCGCGGTCGTAGCCGCTCACTCAACTCCACGGGATCACTGGCGGCACTCAAATCAGGCTCCTGCAGGTAGGCACACGATGTTGAGGGGCATATGCCCGCTCGGGGCTGATCCGGCGACAGGCCTGTTCGGGGCGCTGTGAACCCCTCCCTGGGCGCTACCGATGCCATCCCTGGCATAGGACCCCCTTCAGGCCTGTCCCCGGTGCCCCTCGCTTCCGGCTTCCGGCTTCCGGCTTTAGCGACGATTATCGGCGACAAATTGCTGCACCGCGGAAAGCTCCGCCGGCAGCACCGTGTAGCGCTCCTCGCGCTCCAGCAGGTCATCCATATGCGGCGGCAGCGGCACCCCGGGGAAGCCCGCCTTGACCACCGCCTCGGCGAACTTGGCCGGGTGAGCGGTGGCGAGCGTGATCATCGGCACGGCTTCGTCGCCCCGCTCGCGCTCCGCGGCCCGGTAGCCGGTGGCGGTGTGCGGATCGAGGATTTCCTGGGTGCGGTGATGCGCCTCGCGGATCACCTCCAGGATGGTGGTGTCATCCACGCCATGGCTGGCGAACATCTCGCGTAGCTTGGCCAGGGGCGCGTCCGCCAGGGCGGTCGGCTCGGCCTGGAAGCGCTCCAGCAGCGCGGCCACGGCATCGCCGTCGCGCTCGTAGGCCTCGAAGAGCAGGCGCTCGAAGTTGGAGGAGACGACGATATCCATGGAGGGCGCCAGGGTCGCCACCAGCTCCTTCTTGGAGAAGTCGTTGTCGGCCAGGGTGCGGTGCAGGATATCGTTGGCGTTGGTGGCGATCACGAAACGCTCCACCGGCAGCCCCATGCGGTAGGCCATGTAGCCGGCGAAGACATTGCCGAAGTTGGCCGAGGGCACGCAGAAGCTCACCTTGCGATGCGGGGCGCCCAGGGCCACGGCGGAGGCCACGTAGTAGACGATCTGGGCCATGATCCGCGCCCAGTTGATGGAGTTGACCGCCACCAGCCGGGTGCCGTTCAGGAAGCCCTGGTCGGCGAAGCTCGCCTTGACCATCGCCTGGGCGTCATCGAAGTTGCCCTCGATGGCGATATTGAAGACGTTGTCCGCCAGCACCGAGGTCATCTGGCGGCGCTGCACCTCGGAGACCCGGTTATGGGGATGGAGGATAAAGATGTCGAGGTTGTCGCAGTGGCGACAGCCCTCGATGGCCGCGGAGCCGGTGTCGCCGGAGGTGGCGCCCATGATCACCGCCCGCTCGCCGCGCTTCTTCAGGAAGTGATCGAGGATACGGCCGAGCAGCTGCAAGGCCACGTCCTTGAAGGCGAGCGTCGGACCGTGGAAGAGCTCCAGCAGGAAGTGGTTGGCGTCGAGCTGATTGAGCGGCACCACGGCGTCATGGCTGAAGGTGGCATAGGCCTCCTTGACGATGTCGCGGAAGGTGTCGTCATCGATCTCGCCGTTGACGAAGGGCTTCATCACCCGGAAGGCGATCTCCGCATAGGAGAGCCCGGCCATCTCGGCCAGCGCCTCGTGGGAGAGCTGCGGTACGGTCTCGGGCACATAGAGGCCGCCATCGCTGGCCAGGCCGGTGAGCACCACGTCCTCGAAGGAGAGCGCGGGCGCCTGCCCGCGGGTACTGATATAGCGCATTGTTCGATTCCTTTGCTCGCTCGGAGCCGATCCGGCGACAGATAGCGGTAGTAGCTAGAAGCGCTCCAGTCTCTGCTGGGGTTGCTTCTCTTCCAACGTCCGGCGTCTCGCTTTCGGTTTACCGCTCGGGCGGAGCCCGGCTTATTCGTGTTCGTCCAGGGATTCCACGCGGATCCGCGTCACCGGGCCGGCGATATCGGCCATGGACTCGATCTGGCGGATCGCCTCGTTCATCTGCTGCTCGCGGGTGCGGTGGGTCAGCAGGATGATCGGCACCAGCTCGCCTTCGGTGGCCTCCTTCTGGATCAGCGCCTCGATGGAGATGCCCTGCTCGGAGAGGATGGTCGCCACCCGGGCCAGCACGCCAGGACGATCCACCGCCAGCAGCCGCAGGTAGTAGGCGGTGCTGATCTCCTCCATGGGCAGGATCGGCAGTTGGCTGACGTCCTCGTCGATGCCGCTGAAGGCCAGGTAGGGCACCCGGTAGTGGTGGGCGGTGGTGATGTCCCGGGCCACGTCGAGCAGGTCGGCCACCACCGCCGAGGCGGTGGGCTCGGCGCCGGCACCGGCGCCGTAGTAGAGGGTCGGGCCCACGGCGTCGCCCATCACGGCGATGGCGTTCTTGACCCCATGCACATTGGCTAGCAGGCGCTCCTTGGGAATCAGGGTCGGGTGGACCCGCAGCTCCAGCCCCTGCTCGGTGCGCTTGGAGATCCCCAGGTGCTTGATGATGTAGCCCAGGTTATCGGCCTGCTCCACGTCCTCGGCGGTGACCCGGGAGATGCCCTCGGTGTAGGCCTTCTCGAACTGCAGCGGCACGCCGTAGGCGATGGAGGCGAGGATGGTCAGCTTGTGGGCGGCATCGATGCCTTCCACGTCGAAGGTGGGGTCGGCCTCGGCGTAGCCCAGGGCCTGGGCCTCGGCCAGGACATCCTCGAAGGCCCGCCCCTCGTCACGCATATGGGTGAGGATATAGTTGCCGGTGCCGTTGATGATGCCGGCGACCCACTCGATGCGATTGGCGCCCAGGCCCTCGCGCAGCGACTTGATCACCGGGATGCCACCGGCCACGGCGGCCTCGAAGGCGACGATCACGCCCTTCTCGTGGGCGGCCTGGAAGATCTCGTTGCCGTGCACGGCGATCAGCGCCTTGTTGGCGGTGACCACGTGCTTGCCATGCTCGATGGCGGTGAGCACCAGCTCTCGGGCCGCCTCGTAGCCGCCGATCAGCTCCACCAGCACGTCCACGTCGGGGTTGCGGGCCACCTCGAAGACATCGGCGGTGGTCTTGACGCCGGTGGTGTCGCAGTCCGGGTTGTCGCGACGCATCGCCACCTGCTCGATCACGATGGGCCGTCCGGCCCGCCGGGCGATCTCATCGGCGTTACGCGTCAGGACATTGAAGGTGCCGCCACCGACGGTACCCAGGCCACAGATTCCCACTCTCACCGGTTTCAACGTGATATCCCCTTGCTTTAGTGTTCGGTTTCCGCCCGGGTCGTCGGACGGCGGTCCAGCGGTGGCGGTTCCGGCCTCGGCCTACGCCCGCCACTCTTCAACATCTTGATCATGACGCCAGGGGCCGGGGCCCCGGCGCTAAGCGCGGCGCCTAGCCATCGAGGCCCAGCATGGCGGCCAGCCGCTCGGCGGGCACATAGCCCGGCACCAGCTGCCCATCGGGCAGCACGATGGCCGGCGTTCCCTGGACGCCGAGCTCCATCCCCAGATGATACTGGGCCTCGACCGGATTGTCGCAGTCCGCGGCCCCTTCCAGGGTAGCGCCCCCCTTGGCCAGGTTCATCGCCTCGCTGGGATTGGCGTCGCACCAGATCTGCTGCAGCTCACGGGCACCCCGGGAGCCCATGCCGCTGCGCGGAAAGGCCAGATAGTGTACCTCGATTCCCATCTCATTGAGCGCCGGCACTTCCTCGTGAAGGCGCACGCAGAAGGGACAGGTGGTATCGGTGAAGACGGTCACCGTGGCCCGGCTCTCGGCACCGCGGAAGATCACCCGCTCGGCATCGGGTACCTGCGCCAGACGCTCGGCCCGCTCACCGTTGCGAGCCTGCTCGGTGAGGTTGACCAGCCCCGCCTCGCCATTCTCGTAGATGTCTCCCACCAGGAAGAAGCGCCCGCTGCTGTCGCTGTAGAAGGTCTCGCCGTTCTCCAGGCGCACCTCGAAAAAGCCCGTCAGGGGCGTGGCGGTGACGCTCTCCACCGGCATCGGCTCGCCGCGCACCTGGAGGCGTTCCGCCAGGGCCTCGGGGGTGGTGGCCAGGGCCAGGGGGGCCAGGGCGGCGAAGGCGGCGGCCAACAGGCCGCCCAGGGCGAATCGTGACGCTCGTTGCATGTTCAGCCTCGCGGGTGATGTTCGGCATGCAGCAGTTCCAGGCGTGCCTGGGCCACATGGGTATAGATCTGGGTCGTCGACAGGTCGCTATGACCGAGCAACAGCTGTACGACACGCAAATTGGCCCCATGATTCAACAGATGGGTGGCGAAGGCGTGGCGCAGGGTGTGCGGCGACAGGGGCCGCTGGATCCCGGCAACCCGCGCATGGACCTTGATGCGATGCCAGAAGGCCTGACGGGTCAGGCAGGCATCGCCGCGACCGGGGAAGAGCGCCGGCCGCGCGGGGTCCTGCATCAGTGCTCCCCGACCGCCACGCAGGTAGCGCTCCAGCCAGACGATGCCCTCCTCGCCCAGGGGCACCAGCCGCTCCTTGTCGCCCTTGCCCAGCACCCGCACCACCCCCTGGCGCAGGTTGACGCTGGCCAGACTCAGGTTGACCAGTTCCGAGACCCGCAGGCCGCAGCCGTAGAGCACCTCCAGCATGGCGCGATCCCGCAGCCCGAGGGGAGTGCTCGTGTCCGGGGCCGCCAGCAGCCGTTCCACCTCGACCTCGTCCAGGGTGTTCGGCAGGCTGGGCCGCACCTTGGGCAGGCGCACCCCGGCCAGGGGGTCGGCGCCGAGCCGCTCGGTCATCAGCGCCCAGCGATAGAAACGCCGCAGGCTCGACAGCAGCCGGGCATTGGAGCGCAGCTGGTACCCCGCCTCGCGGCGCGCCGCCAGCCACTCGGGCAGGGTCTCGGCGCCGGGGGCCAGCAGGCTCTGCCGATGCTCGGCCAGGTAGCCCGCCCAGGCGACGAGATCACGGCGATAGGCGGCCAGGGTATGTTCACTGGCCCCCTGCTCGAGCCACAGGGCATCGAGGAAGGCGTCGATCAGGGCAGCATCGGACATGACTGGGCCTCAAATGCAGGGAAACCCCGCCCCGCGCGAGCGGTGACGGGGTTTCCCGGCGACCTCGGCGCTGCCGGGTCGCGACCTGGCCCGACTTAGGCCAGCTTTTCCTTGATGCGGGCAGACTTGCCGCTGCGCTCGCGGAGGTAGTACAGCTTGGCCTGACGCACGTCACCGCGACGCTTGACGCTGATGGAGTCGACCAGCGGGCTGTAGGTCTGGAAGGTCCGCTCGACGCCGACACCGTGAGAGATCTTGCGCACGGTGAAGGCGGAGTTCAGACCGCGGTTGCGCTTGCCGATCACCACGCCTTCGAAGGCCTGCAGGCGCTCGCGGTTACCTTCCTTGACCTTGACCTGGACGATCACGGTGTCGCCGGGGGCGAAGGCCGGGACTTCCTTGGCCATCTGCTCGTTCTCGATCGCCTGGATCACCTTGTTCTTGCTGCTCATTGCTAGCTCCTCGATATGTCATCGCCACCCGGGGGTGGCCGTGATCCCGACGCTCGGCGTGGCACGCGAGGCGGGAATCGGATGTGTGACGCGAGTCTGCCCTGGCTCAGGGGGCCTCGGGGGTGTCTCGCACCGCCGCCTGACTGGCGTATTCGTCGATAAACTCGTCGAGCAGTTGTCGCTGCTCTCGGCTCAAGTCGCGACCCTCGAGAAGGTCGGGGCGCCTGAGCCAGGTGCGTCCCAGGGACTGCTTGAGGCGCCAGCGACGAATGGCACCATGATTGCCGCTCAGCAGTACCTCGGGCACCGCCCGCCCGTCGATCATCTCCGGGCGCGTGTAATGAGGGCAATCCAGCAGTCCCTCGTTGAAGGAGTCCTCCACCGCCGAGTCCTGGTGTCCCAGCACTCCCGGCACCAGCCGGGCGGCGGCATCGATCAGCACCATGGCGGGCAGCTCGCCGCCGCTCAGCACATAGTCGCCGATGGACCACTCTTCATCGATATCGGCCTCGACGATGCGTTCGTCGATGCCCTCGTAACGGCCGGCCACCACGATCAATGGCCCCGCCGCAGCCAGTTCCTGAACACCGCGCTGATCCAGAGGTCGCCCCTGGGGCGACAGATAGATCACGCGGGCCGGCTGGCCCTGTGTCGCTTCGGCCTCGGCGCGCGCGGCATGAATCGCCTGACGCAGCGTCTCGACCTTCATCAGCATGCCCGGCCCGCCCCCATAGGGGCGATCATCCACCGTGCGGTGCTTGTCGGTGGCAAAGTCCCGGGGATTCCAGAATTCCAGTTCCAGCAACCCTTGCTTGACCGCTCGACCGGTCACGCCATAACGGCTGATCGCGTCGAACATCTCCGGGAACAGCGAGACAACACCTATCCACACGGCAATCGATTCCAGGCATCGGCCCTGGGCGTCCGCCTCGGGCGGTCGACCCTAGGGTCAAAAATCGGGATCCCAGGCCACCGTCATGCGGCCGGCATCGAGATCCACGTCGAGTATCACCTCGTCGGGCAAAAAGGGCAGCAAGCGCTCCTTGCCGTCGGCGGCACCGCGCACGACCATGACGTCGTTGGCGCCGGTCTCGAACAGGTAGGCCACCCGCCCCAGGGCTTCCCCTTCGGCGGTCACCACCTCGAGACCTTCGAGTTGATGCCAGTAATACTCGTCCGCGGGCAGCTCGGGCAGCGCCGACTTGGGCAGCAGAATCTCTGCCCCGGCCAGCCGCTCGGCGGCATCGCGGTCGTTCACCCCGTCGAGGTTCGCGACCAGTCCCTTGCCGTGGCGACGTCCTTGAGTCAGGCGATAAACCGTTACCCGACCCTCGTGACGCACCCACCACTCGGGGTAGTCGAGAATGCCCTCCATGGGGCTGGTGTAGGAGTACACCTTGAGCCACCCCTTCACCCCATAGGAGCTGGTCAGCTTGCCCAGCACGACATGCTGAGCCTCATCGCGGCCCTGGGGAGAGGTCATGGCGGTTTCCTGCACCGGGCTCACAATCAGGCGCTGGCCTGCTTGCGGGCTTCCTTGATCAGCTCGGCGACGCGGTCGGAGAGCTGGGCACCCTGATCCTGCCAGTGGGTGACGCGCTCCAGGTCGACGCGCAGACGCTCTTCCTGACCACGGGCCACCGGGTTGAAGAAGCCGACGCGCTCCAGGAAACGACCGTCGCGGGATTTGCGAGAGTCGGTCACGGTCAGGTGATAGAAGGGACGCTTCTTGGCGCCACCACGTGCCAGACGAATGGTAACCATGGCGTTAAACAGTCCTTCGGTTGGATTGCTGAAATATTGGGGTCTTCAGGGCGCGAGCGGACTCACGACCCAGTCATGAAGACGCGACATTCTACGGAAAGCGGCACCGTTTGGGAACCTTTTTCCTTGACAGCCCCCGGCATCAACGCCAGGGGAAGCCGCCGGGGCCACCCATGCCCCCCGGGCCGCCCATGCCACCGGGCCCGCCCATTCCGCCGGGGCCGCCCGGGCCACCGCCGCCCATCATGCCGGACATGCCGCGCATCATCTTCTGCATGCCGCCCTTCTTGCCCGCCTTCTTCATCATCTTCTGCATCTGCTTGTGCTGCTTGAGCAGGCGATTGAGGTCGGGGATCTGCAGGCCGGCCCCGGCGGCGATGCGCCGCTTGCGGGAGCCATTGATGATCTCCGGCTTGCGGCGCTCCTGGGGCGTCATGGAGTTGATCAGCGCCTCGAGCTTGCCGAGCTCCTTCTCCGGGCCGGGGCCCTGGGCCATCTCGGCCATCTGCCCCATGCCCGGCAGCTTGCCGAGCAGGCCGCCCATGCCGCCCATCTTCTTGAGCTGCTGGAGCTGGTCGCGGAAGTCCTCCAGGTCGAAGCCTTCGCCCTTCTTGACCTTCTTGGCCAGCTTGGCGGCCTTGCCCTTGTCGACGGTGCGCTCGGCCTCCTCGATCAGCGACAGGACGTCGCCCATGCCGAGGATCCGCGAAGCCACCCGATCCGGGTGGAAGGGCTCCAGGGCATCGGTCTTCTCGCCCATGCCCATGAACTTGATCGGCTTGCCGGTGATATGGCGCACCGAGAGCGCCGCCCCGCCGCGGGCATCACCATCCGCCTTGGTGAGGATCACCCCGGTCAGCGGCAGAGCTTCGTGGAAGGCCTTGGCGGTGTTGGCGGCGTCCTGGCCGGTCATGGCATCGACCACGAACAGCGTTTCCTGCGGCGTCACCGCGCGATGCAGGGCCTGGATCTCGTCCATCATGTCGGCATCGACATGCAGGCGACCGGCGGTATCGACGATCACCACGTCATGGAACTGGATCTTGGCGTGCTTGATGGCCGCCTCGGCGATGGCCACCGGGCGCTGGTCGCTGGAGGAGGGGAAGAAGTCGACCTGGATCTCCCCGGCCAGGGTCTCCAGCTGGTCGATGGCCGCGGGACGATAGACGTCGGCGGAGACCACCAACACCTTCTTCTTCTCGCGCTCCTTGAGGTAGCGGGCCAGCTTGGCCACGGAGGTGGTCTTGCCCGCCCCCTGCAGGCCGGCCATCAGGATCACCGCCGGCGAGCCCTTGAGGCTGAGGCCATCGAAGGCCTCGCCCATGACCGCTTCCAGCTCCTGCTGGACGATCTTGACGAACTGCTGCCCCGGCGACAGGCTCTTGGAGACCTCCTGACCCACGGCGCGCTGGCGCACCGCATCGATGAAGGCCTTGACCACCGGCAGGGCGACATCGGCCTCCAGCAGCGCCCGGCGCACCTCGCGCAGGGTCTCCTTGATATTGTCCTCGGTCAGCTTGGCCTGACCGCTGATGGACCTCAGCGTCCGCGATAGACGCTCCGATAGACTTTCGAACATGGGCCTCTCCGGCAAGGGTGCCTTGGCGTTTGGCGCGATTATACGCCTTGATGGCTCCGGTCTCCATGCATGGCTGGGCGGCGCCCCGGGGCTTCGGTATAGTAACGCCAGGATCGCGGCTCTTCTTCTCGCCACTTCGCCGCCCCGGGCGGCCCATGGACAGCAACGCTATGCAGGCGCTTCCCTTTGCCTTAATCGCCATCATCCTCTACTGCGGCGCCGCCTCCTGGCAGGCGCTGGCCCTGGCGCGGCGCGTCCCCCAGCGTCCGCCCCTGGTGTTGACCCTGGGCGGCCTGGCCGTGGCCTGCCACCTGCTGGTACTGGGCGCGCTGTTCGGTGATGCCGAGTCACTGCGCCTGGGCCTGGGAGCCACCGCCAGCGTGGCCGGCGCCCTGATCGCCGCCCTGCTGCTGGCCATCAGCCTGTTCAAGCCGGTGCTCAACGGCGCGGTGGGACTCTTCCCGCTGGCCGCCGCGACCCTGCTACTGGCGGTGGGCCTGCCCAGCCCGCCCCCTGGCGCCGGCCTGACCCCGGGCATCGCCCTGCATGTGGTGAGCTCCGCCCTGGCCTTCGCCGTGCTGGCCATCGCCGCCGTCCAGGCGATCCTGCTCGGCGTGCAGAACCAGGCCCTGCGCCACCACCATACGCGTGGCATCGTCCAGGCCCTGCCTCCCCTGACCACCATGGAGCGGGTGCTCTTCGAGCTGGTCTGGGCCGGGGTCGGCCTGCTGACCCTGGCGATCCTCAGCGGCTTCCTCTTCCTCGACAACCTCTTCGCCCAGCACCTGGCCCACAAGACGCTGCTCTCCCTGGCCGCCTGGGTGATCTTCTCGATCCTGCTGGCCGGCCACCACTGGCTCGGCTGGCGTGGCCTCAAGGCGGTGCGCTGGACCCTGGGGGGCTGTGCACTGCTGCTGCTGGCCTATTTCGGCAGCAAGTTCGCCCTGGAAGTGATCTTCCGGGGGCCCTGAGCCGCCTTGACAGGCCACGCGCCGTTTCTCTACAAACGTGCCTGAAACGCCATAAAGGACTCTTCCATCTTGAGCGACGACTTCCCCGTGGGATTGCTGTTCGGCCTGTTGGCGCTGCTGATCCTGCTGTCGGCCTTCTTCTCGAGCTCCGAGACCGGCATGATGTCCATCAACCGCTACCGCCTCAGTCATCGCGCCAACGGCGGCGAGCGTCGGGCCCAACGGGTGCTGCGTCTGCTGGCCCGTCCGGATCGCCTGATCGGCGTCATCCTGATCGGCAACAACCTGGTCAATAACCTCGCCGCCGCCATCGCCACCGTACTGGCGATCCACTTCTTCGGCGAGGTGACCGGCCCGGCCATCGCCCCCCTGGTGCTGACCATCGTCATCCTGATCTTCGCCGAGGTGACCCCCAAGACCTATGCGGCGGTCAAGCCGGAGCGCATTGCCTACCCCGCCTCGGTGATCCTGGAGCCGCTGCTCAAGCTGCTCTATCCGCTGGTATGGCTGACCAACGCCATCTCCAATGGCTTGCTGCGCCTGACCGGGGTCAAGCAGATCGACGGCAGCGCCGACAGCCTGACCCGGGACGAACTGCGCACCGTCGTCCACGAGGCGGGCACCCTGATCCCCCAGCGCCACCAGGCGATGCTGCTATCGATCCTCGACCTGGAGAATGTCACCGTCAACGACATCATGGTGCCCCGCCACGAGATCGTCGGCATCGACCTGGAAGATGACCTGGAGAGCATCCTCACCCAGATCCGCACCAGCCAGCACACGCGCATCCCGGTCTACAAGGGCGATATCAACAACATCATCGGCATGCTGCACCTGCGCAATGCGGCGCGCTTCCTGGCCAAGCCGGAGGTCACCAAGGCGGCCATCGTCCAGGAGGCCCGGGAGCCCTACTTCATTCCCGAGTCCACGCCCCTGCACACCCAGCTGCTCAACTTCCAGAAGCAGAAGCGGCGCATCGGCATCGTGGTGGACGAGTACGGCGACGTGGAGGGCCTGGTGACCCTGGAGGACATCCTCGAGGAGATCGTCGGCGAATTCACCACCGACGTGGCGGGCATGCACCAGGAGATCCACCTTCAGGACGACGGCAGCTACCTGATCGAGGGCACCGCCAATATTCGCGAGATCAACAAGTCGCTGGGCTGGCAGCTGCCCACCGATGGCCCCAAGACCCTCAACGGCCTGATCCTCGAGCACCTGGAGTCCTTCCCCGACGGCCCCGCCTGCCTGCAGGTGGGCACCACCCGCATGGAGATCCTCCAGGTCAAGGACAAGCTGATCACCTCGGCGCGTTGCTGGCAGCACGCCCGGCGACCGGCCCGCCGCCGCTAGGCTCGCCCCACCAATGCCGACGGCGCCCCTCGGGGCGCCGTCGGCGTTTCTGCTTCGGCTCGGCGAGCGGCCTCAGGGCCCTTCGTGGACGCCCTGGGGGTGCGTGCGCTCGCCGCGGCTGGCCAGGGCATTCAGGGCATTGATATAGGCCTTGGCGGAGGCGATGACGATATCGGTGTCCGCCCCCAGGCCGTTGACGATGCGGCCGCCCTTCTGCAGGCGCACCGTGACCTCGCCCTGGGAATCGGTGCCACTGGTGATGGCGTTCACCGAGTAGAGCTCCAGCTCCGCCTGGCTGTCGGCGATCTGCTCGATGGCCTTGTAGACCGCATCCACCGGCCCGCTGCCCTGGGCCTCGACGCGGTGCTCCTGGCCATCGTGGCTGAGCACGACCCGGGCCAGGGGGGTCTCGCCGGTCCGGGAGGTGACCTCCATGGCCGCCAGCCGGAACCGCTCGGCCCGCGCCGCGGCCCGGGTGTCGGTGACCAGGGCCTGGAGGTCCTCGTCGTAGATCTCGTGCTTCTTGTCGGCCAGCTGCTTGAAGAGCACGAAGGCATCGTTGAGCTCCGCCTCGGAGGCAAACTGGATGCCCAGCTCGCCCAGCCGCGAGCGGAAGGCGTTGCGCCCCGAGTGCTTGCCCAGCACAATGGCATTGGTGTGCCAGCCCACGTCCTCGGCACGCATAATCTCGTAGGTCTCGCGGTGCTTGAGCACCCCATCCTGGTGGATCCCCGACTCATGGGCGAAGGCGTTCTTGCCGACGATGGCCTTGTTGGGCTGCACCGGGAAGCCGGTGACGGTGGAGACCAGCCGCGAGGTGGGCACGATATGGGTGGCGTCGATGCGCGTCTCCACGTCGAGGATATCCTGGCGGGTACGCACCGCCATGACGATCTCTTCCAGGGAGGCGTTGCCGGCCCGCTCGCCCAGGCCGTTGATGGTGCACTCCACCTGGCGGGCCCCGGCATTCACCGCGGCCAGGGAATTGGCCACCGCCAGCCCCAGGTCGTTATGGCAGTGCACCGAGAAGACCGCCTTGTCGCTGTTGGGCACCCGGCGGATCAGCTCCCCCACCATCTCGCCGAAGGGCACCGGCAGGGCGTAGCCCACGGTGTCGGGAATATTGATGGTGGAGGCGCCGGCGTCGATGGCCGCCTCGACGATGCGGCACAGGAAGTCCAGTTCGGAACGGCCGGCATCTTCGCAGGAGAACTCCACGTCGTCGCACAGGCCACGGGCCTTGGTCACCGCCGCCACGGCCCGCTCCACCACCTGATCCGGCGTCATCTGCAGCTTGTACTGCATATGAATGGGACTGGTGGCGATAAAGGTGTGGATACGCCCCTGGGCGGCGCCGGCCAGGGCCTCGCCGGCGGCCTCGATATCCCGATCCAGGGCCCGGGCCAGGGAACAGACGCGGCTCCCCTTGACGCTCTCGGCCACCGCCTTCACCGCCTCGAAGTCGCCAGGGCTGGCGGCGGCGAAACCCGCCTCGATGACGTCGACGCGCATCTTCTCCAGCATCAGGGCGATGCGCACCTTCTCGTCGCGAGTCATGGAGGCACCCGGCGACTGCTCGCCATCGCGCAGGGTGGTATCGAAGATAATCAGCGGCTGCTTGCTCATGGATCGGTTCTCATCAGGGTCCAGCGTCGGAATCCCGTCGCCTGGCCGGGCCATGGAGCGCGGGAACTCAGTGTTTTCTAAGGGTAGCCGAGGTCGGCGCTTCGACCCAGGCCTCGGCCCGGGACTTGAGATCGCACACCTCGATCTCGAGGCGTGCCAGGCTGGCCTCCGTCGGCGCCAGGGGCGTGCCGAAGCAGAGTCCGATCCGGGCACGGAAGCGCCGCGGCCACTTGGCCAGAGCCCGCCCGCCCTGATGGGAGGTCCAGGAGCCCCAGAGCCCGCCCAGGCCGGCGGGCACCACGGGCACCGGGTTGCGGGCCAGGATCCGCTCCAGGCCGCGCTGGAAGGGGTGGATCTCACCATCCGGAGTGAGGCGCCCCTCGGGGAAGAGCATCACCACCTCACCGCTGTCCAGGGCGCAGCGAATCTCCTCCAGGGCACGCCGCACGCTGCCCGGATCGCGACGATCGGCATCCACGGGGATCGCCCCCACCAGGCGGAACCACCAGTTGAGCCAGGGGGACTCGTAGATGGGCCGGTCCATCAGGAAACGCAGCGGACGCGGGCTGGCGCCGCCCAGGACCAGGGCATCGACGAAACTGACATGGTTGCAGACCACCAGGGCCGCCCCCCGGGTTGGCAGGTGCTCGCGCCCCTCGACCCGCAGTCGATAGCAGAGCCGCACCAGCAGGAGGATCAGGTGACGCGCCAGGCCGAGACAGGGCCCCTTGAGGGGGTGACGCTCACGGCTCACGGAGCGTAGGGACCATGACGCAGGCCGGCGAGGATGGTGACCAGCAGCTGCTCCAGCAGCTCGGTCACCTCCAGGGGCTGGCCCTGCCAGACCCCCAGGCGCTCGTTGAGGCCCAGTTGCACCAGGCCATGCACGCTGCCCCAGAGGGTGCGGGCCATGCGCCGCGCCTCCAGGTCGCCGAGCCCCGGCTGGTAGGCCTTGAGGCCGGTCTCCACGCGCAGGAAAAGCGCCTCGATCATGTCGCTCTGGCGCCGGTCCAGCTCCCCCTCCTGAGCCAGGGGATAGTCGAAGAGCAGCTGCCAGCGGTAGGGCTCGTGGCGAGCGAAGCGCCAGTAGGCCAGGGCCAGGGTGCGCAGCTGGGACTCCAGGGTCGCGGTGGTCTCCGCCGGCTCCATGGCCGACTTGAGCCGCGCCAGGGTCTCGAGATTGACGTGCTGCAGCAGGTTGTTGAAGCTGCCGTAGAGCTTGAGCAGGGTGCTGGGGGCACAGCCCACATCGCGAGCCAGGGCGCGCAGTGACAGCTCATGCACCGGGCGCTCCTGCAGCCAGGCGTCACAGGCCGCCATCACCTGGGCATGCAGCGCCTCGGGGGCATGCTGTCTGGGACGTGCCATGGGCTTCCTCGTCGCGATGGGTGGAAAGGTAGAATCGAACACTGTTTCCGACCAGCATATCGCTACCGGCCACAAACGCAAGCCTGGCGCGGGGATGAGCGCTTTTCAGCGCCCGGTGAAGTCGCTACCCTTGAGGCCCTCCGCCGCTCAGGAGCCACCATGGCAGGCCGCCTGCATATCGCCCCTCTGGACCTGGAACGTCTGCTGCCGGGCCTGCGCCTCGAGGCGCCCCCGATCACCAGCCCCAACCTGGCGCCTCGCCGGCCGCTGTCGATGTTACGTCTTAGCGCCGGCGCTCCGACCCTGGCGACCGCCTTCTGGGGCCTGACCCCGCCCTGGCTCGAGGTGCTCGACCACGCCCCCCACTGCGCCCGGGCGGAGTCCCTGGAGTCGCGCCCCATGTTCCGCGAGGCCTTCGCCACCCGCCGCTGCCTGATCCCGGCCAGCGGCGTCTATGTGTGGAAGCCCCAGCCGCGCATGAAGCAGCCCTTCCTGGTCACCCGGGCCGACCGCGGCCCGCTGCTGCTGGCCGGGCTATGGTGCCGTTACCACACCAGTCTCACCGAGCATGCCGACTCCTGCGCCCTGATCACGGTGGCCACGCCACCGCTGCTGGCCCCCCTGAGCGACCGCCTCCCGGCGGTGATCGATGCCGCCCTGGCCCTCGAATGGCTCGACCCGGCCACGCCCCTCGAGCGGGCTCGGGCCCTGCTGGCCCCGGCCCCCGGGGAACTGTTGGGCGCCTTTCCGGTATCAAGACGAGTGAACGATCCCAAGCACCAGGAGTGGGCCTGTGGCTACCCCACCGGCCCCATGCTGCGCGAGACCCCCGCACAGGAGAGCTAATGTCCATCTCGCTTACCGCCGCCCACCGCAGCGCACTATCGCTGCTGACCAGCCTATGGGTCGGCGCTTTCGGACTGGTCCAGGCCGACGCGCCCGAGCCGCCCATCGCCGAGGTCGCCACGCCCCATACCAGTCCCCAGGACATCCGCGACTATCGCCTGCTGACCCTGGACAACGGCCTCACCGCCCTGCTGGTACACGACCCCGAGGCGGACAAGGCCGCCGCCTCCATGAACGTCAGCGTGGGCAGCGCCGATGATCCCGAGGACCTGGCGGGGCTGGCCCACTTCCTCGAGCATATGCTCTTCCTCGGCACCGAGCCTTTCCCCGAGGCGGATGCCTATCAGGGCTATATCAACCGCCATGGCGGCAGCCATAACGCCTTTACCGCGCCCCATGACACCAACTACTTCTTCGATATCGAGCCCCAGGCGCTGCCCGGCGCCCTGGACCGCTTCAGCCAGTTCTTTATCGCCCCGCTGTTCAACGCCGATCAGCTGGAGAGCGAACGCAATATCGTGCACTCCGAGTACCAGGCGCGGATTCGCGACGAGGCGCGCCGCGAGTTCGATGTGCTCGACCAGTTCCTCAACCCCGAGCACCCGAGCACCGGCTTCTCGGTGGGCAGCCGCGAGACCCTGGCCGACCCCGCCGACGGGGAACCCAGCCTGCGCGAGCGGGTGATCGACTTCTACGAGCGCCACTACGACACCCGGGTGATGCACCTGGCGCTGATCGCGCCCCAGCCACTGGATGAGCTGGAAACCCTGGTCCGGGATCGCTTCGGTGCCATTCGCGATCGTGGCCTCGAGACGACCGCCACCGGGGTCCCCCTGGTCCTCGATGAGCCCCTGCCGCTGGCCCTGGAGACCCAGTCGCTGCGCGATCGCCAGCAGGTCCGCTTCCTCTTCCCCATCCCCGACCCGATCCGCGATTACCCCTTCAAGCCGGTGGACTTCCTGGCCAACCTGCTGGGCCATGAGGGCGAGGGCAGCCTGCTGGCGGTCCTGCGTGAGGCGGGCCTGGCCGATGCCCTCTCCGCCGGCGTGACCCGCAGCGATGGCGAACAGGCCCTCTTCGCGGTGACCCTCAGCCTGACCCCGGAGGGCGCCGAACGCCTCGACACCCTCCAGGCCAGCCTGTTCGCCGCCATCGAGGAAATCCGCGAACAGGGCCTGGAGGCCTGGCGCTACGAGGAACAGGCGCGCCTGGCGGAACAGCAGTTCCGTTTCCTGCAGCACGGCGCCCCGATCCGCGGCGTGACCCGCCTGGCCATGAACCTGGCCTACTACCCGGCAGAGGACGTGCTCTACGCCCCCTACCGCATGGATGACTTCGACGCCGAGCGCCTGGCTCCCTACCTGCAGGCCCTGACGCCGGAGCGGCTGATCCGCCTCTACAGTGGCCCCGAGGTGGAGGGCGAAGCGACGTCCCCCTGGTTCCACGCCCCCTATCGGGCCGAGCCCCGGGTCGAGTGGCCCGAGGCGACGCCCCTGAACGGCCTGGCCCTGCCCCAGCGCAACCCTTTTATCGCCCAGGATCTCGAGCTGCTGGGACACCAGGATCCGCGCCCCGAACTGCGCCTGGAGGCCCAGGGAGCCCGTCTCTGGCACCAGGCCCATAGTGGCTTCCGCACGCCTCAGGTCGAGTGGCGCTTCAGCCTTCAGCACCCCGCCGCCGCCGAGTCGCCCCGGGAGGCGGCGCTGACCCAGCTGCTGGCGGGCTGGCTCGACGACAGCCTCAACGAGGCCTTCTACCCGGCGCGGCTGGCCGGCCAGCACTTCACGGCCTACGCCCACGCCCGCGGCCTGACCCTGAGCTTCTCGGGCTGGCGGGATCGCCAACCGCTGGTGATGCGCGAGGCCCTGGCCCAGCTGATCGAAGGCGAGATCACCGAGGAGAGCCTGGCCCGGGTCAAGCAGCGCCTGGCCCGGGAGTGGCGCAACGCCCCCCAGGCGGCCCTCTACCTGCAGGCCAACCGCACCCTGGGCGAGGCGCTGATTCGCCCCCAGTGGCCCACCACCGCCCTGCTGGAGGCCCTGGAAGCGCTGGACGGCGACGCCCTGCGTGCCTATCGTCGCGACTTCCTGGAGGCCCTGCGCATCGAGGCCATGGCCATCGGCGACCTGGGTGCCGAGCCGGCCAGCCGCGAGGCGCAGATGGTCTTCGACGCCCTGACCCCTCGCCTGGACGCCGAGGCCATTCCCGCCCTGACGCCCCTGGCCGCCCGACAGCTGCCCCCCTTGCGGCCCGATAGCCAGCGCCAGGAGTCGCTGCTGCTGCGTTACCTGCAGGGCCCCGACCGCTCCCTGGCCAGCCAGGCCGAGCTGGCGGTGCTGGGCCAACTGCTGAGCACCCCCTTCTATACGCGACTGCGCACCGAAGAGCAGCTGGGCTATGTGGTCAATGCCGGCTACCGGCCGCTGCTGGATGCCCCGGGCATCGCCCTGCTGGTGCAATCGCCGGAGACCGGGAGCCAGGCCATCGGCGAGCGCATCGACGCCTTCCTCGAGACCTTCGATGCCACCCTGGCGGGCCTGGACGACGATACCCTGGCCCCCTACCGTCAGGCGGTGCGCGACCAGCTGCTGGCCCGAGACACCTCCCTCGGCCAGCTCACCGACCGGCTGTGGCGTGGCCTGGCCCTGGGCGACGATACCTTCGACCGCCGTGAGCGGCTGGCCGCCGAGGTGATGGCAGTGGATAGCGAACGGCTGCGCCGGGCCTGGCAGGCCCTGCGCAGCCGCGCCCCGCTCAACGTGGCCTTCGATCCCGGCGACGCGCCCAGCGATGTCCCGGCCCTGAGCCGTTCCCTGGCACCGCTGCCGGAGCACGACGGCGAGGAGTAGACGGACGCAAGAAAAACGCCCGGCCAGGGAGGGTTCCCTGGCCGGGCGTTGGTGTCTGCACCCCACCTAAGGCTATCGCCGAAACGTCGGCGAGCGCCGTCAGCGTTCGGATCAGGCTAGCCGAAGGCCTGGGGCGGCACGATCGCCTCCACATGCATCACCAGCTCCTCGAGGATCTGCCGCTGGCGATCGTCCAGGCTGACCTGATTGAGCCGCTCGATCTCCCGAGCGAAGCCTTGCAGGGTCAGGCCACCGAGGCGGGCATCATTCATGCGATTCCAGCGATAGGCCTCCCACTGGGCCTGCTCCTCGCTGGTCAGGGTCTCCGGATAGCTGCGCGCCCGATAGCGGAACAGCATCTCCTCCAGGCGCGGGTCCTGGAAGGCGAAACGCGCCTCCACCAGGTCCCAGGGATCACTGTCCCGCACCCGCTGCATCTGCTGGCGGTCGGCGGGGGAGAAGAAGCCCCCGGAGTAGAGCATCAGGTCGGGGTCCTGAGGCCCTTCGGGCGGCGCCTCGGCGAAGACCTGGGCCGCCTTGCGGGCCGCCTCCGGGGCCTCCTGGAGGCGCTTCCAATGCTGCCGACAGGCCGCCAGGTCGAGGCCCATGCGCGCGACGATCTCGCCATACTCGCCGGCCCGGGGCCCATTGACGTCCTTGAGGAAGCTCACCGGCATGATCACCGGGCTGCGGTTGATATGGATCACCTTGAGGGGGACCCGGGCGGTGCCCTCGGCCAGCTCGTCGGCGGCCACGAAGACCCGCTCGCGAATCGCCTCCGGGCTCAGCGTCAGTAGCGGCTCCGGGTCCTCCGCCAGGTCATAGACGATCACCCCGTTGGGGTTGCTGGGGTGCTCCGCCAGGGGCATCACCAGGGCGGCGCAGGCGCGGCTGGCCGGGTAGCGCTGGGAGATATGCAGCAGCGGCTTGCGGGAGGCCAGGTCGAGACGGCGCGCCACCTCGCGCTTGCTGCGCAGCCCCAGCAGGTAGTCGAAGAGCCGCGCATTGCACTCCCGCAGCCGTCGCGCCAGGGCGATGGTGGCGCGCACGTCCACCAGGGCGTCGTGGGCCCCGGCATGCTCGATGCCATTGGCGGCGGTGAGATCCTCGAGACGGAAGCTGGGGGCGCCATCCTCTCGTTTGGGCCACTCGATGCCCTCGGGACGCAGGGCGTGGAAGGCCCGCACCACATCGATCAGGTCCCAGCGGGAGTTGCCGTTCTGCCACTCCCGGGCATAAGGGTCGAGCAGGTTGCGGTAGAAGAGGTGACGGCTCACCTCGTCATCGAAGCGCAGGCTGTTGTAGCCCACCGCACAGGTGCCCGGTTCGCTCATGGCGGCGTTGACCTGGCCGGCAAACTCCGCCTCCGGCAGGCCGCGACGTCGCGCCGCCTGGGGCGTGATCCCGGTGATCAGGCAGGCCTGGGGATGGGGCAGGTAATCGTCCGCCGGCTTGCAATAGAGGGTCAGGGGCTCGCCGACCTCATTGAGCTCGGCGTCGGTGCGGATGGCGGCGAACTGGGAGGGGCGATCCAGGCGCGGATCGGCCCCGAAGGTCTCGTAGTCATGCCAAAGGAAAGTGCGCGGTGCGGCGTCGGACTGCGCCATGAACGATCTCCAGACAGGGCCGAAAGTGGGCCCAGCCTAGCATAGACCCCCGCCGGGCTCAGCCCATCCCCCGGCATCGGCTGGGTCCATCGCCATCGATGGGGCAATCAGCCCTTGGGCAGGGTCACGTTCAGCTCGAGAATCGAGCAGTCGTCGTCCTTGTCGAGACTGATATTGATGGCGTCCCGGTCGACCTTGACGTAGCGGCGAATCACCTCCAGCAGTTCCCGCTCCAGCATCGGCATATAGTCCGGCTGGTCGCGCTGACCACGCTGGTGAGCGACGATGATCTGCAGTCGCTCCTTGGCCACCGAGGCACTCTTCTTGCGTTCACCACGGAAAAAATCCAGGAGTTTCAACGGCGACCTCCTCCGAACATACGGCTCAACAGACCTTTCTTCTGAGTTTCATGGAAGCGTAGCGGGACTTCCTCGCCCAGCAGCCGGGAGACCGTATCGGTGTAGGCCAGGCCGGCATCGCTCTTCTGATCATGGACCACCGGGATGCCCTGGTTGGAGGCCCGCAGCACCGCTTCGGACTCGGGAATCAAGCCGATCAGGTCGATGGCCAGGATCTCGCGGATGTCCTCCAGGGTGAGCATATCACCGTAGTCGACCCGCTCCGGGTTATAGCGGGTAATCAGCAGATGCTCCTTGACCGGCTCCTCGCCCCGCTCGGCGCGGCGGGTCTTGGCCGCCAGCAGGCCGAGGATGCGGTCGGAGTCGCGCACCGAGGAGACCTCGGGGTTGGTCACCACGATGGCCTCGTCGGCGAAATACATCGCCAGCTGGGCGCCTCGCTCGATGCCGGCGGGGGAATCACAGAGGATATAGTCGAAGTCACTGGAGAGAGTCTCCAGCACCTTCTCCACCCCTTCCGGGGTCAGGGCATCCTTGTCGCGGGTCTGGGAGGCCGGCAGGATATGCAGGTTGTCGACCCGCTTGTCACGGATCAACGCCTGGGCCAGGCCCGCCTCCCCCTGAATCACATTGACCAGGTCATAGACCACGCGACGCTCGCAGCCCATGATCAGGTCGAGGTTGCGCAGTCCCACATCGAAATCGATCACCACCGTCTTGTTGCCTCGCAGGGCGAGGCCGGTGGCAATGGCCGCGGCGCTGGTGGTCTTGCCGACCCCGCCCTTGCCTGAGGTCACTACAATGATCTTGGCCAAGTTACGCTTCCTGTTGCAGATTGGGTTCCGATCGGCTCGCCGCCGTCTTCGACGTGTCAGTCGAGGGCGGCGATCGCCAGTTGATCATCGCTGAGGTGCACTTCCACGGCGGCCCCCAGCAGGCGCGGGTCGATATCCTCGAGCCGCTTGTAGTTCCCCGCCACCGACAGCAATTCCGCATGCAACTCGCGGCAGTAGATGCCCGCCGCGGCGTTGCCATGAATCCCCGCCAGGGCACGACCGCGCAGGGCCCCATAGACATGCACGCTGCCCGCGGCCAGTACCTCGGCCCCGGCATTCACCGCGCCGATCACCACCAGGTCGCCCTCCTGGGCACTGACCTGCTGGCCGGAACGCACCGTGCCACGGTAGATACGCCCCATCGGGCGGGGCGATTCGGCCGTCGGCGAGTCGACCGGGGCCACGGGGACATCGGCGACCTCCGCCTCGCTGGCGGGCACGCTCTCCAGCGACCGCCCACGGACCTCCTGGGGGGGAAACCAGCCCAGCCCCAGGGCCCAGGCCGACTGTTTTACCGGGTCGGTGCCGCCGCGCACCGCCACCGGCAGCAGCTTGTGGGCCCGACACACCGCGCAGATGCGCTCCAGGGCCAGGTGAGGCTCCTCGAGCCGCTCCACGCTGAGCACCACCGGGGTGTGCTGGAAAAAGGCCGGAGACTGGCTGAGTTTTCCCGCCAGCTGCTCACGAATGCGCTCGGGGTCGGCACTGGTCAGCTCCATGACCGTCATGGGCAGCATGCCCCCCTTGAAGGAAAAGGCCAGGCTGGCCCGATCCGCCTTCAGACTCATCGCCGGACTCCGCATCGGATAATGGGAGTAAAGCTAAGCGAGTGCGCCGACTCCTGCAACCGATGATATCCACGTTGATCGTCGGGAAGCCGCCAAGCCGTTGGCGCAAGGAGACTTTCGCCGTGACATATCGCATGCTTAGATTAAGTGACATTGCCCCTTGATGCGTTGCGGCCACCTGGCCGCGACCGACTCGTTCAGGAACCCCACCCATTATGTCAGGATGGATCGCTTCGGGTTGGCTGCGCCGCTGGCTGGCACCACGCTGGCAGCATCCAGACCCCGAGATACGCCGCCAGGCCGCCCTCAGGCTCGAGCCCGGCAAGACGTCAGAGCGCCAGCAACTGGAGCGACTGGCCCGTGACCCGGCCCCCAGCGTACGACAAGCGGCCCTGTCTCGGCTCGATACCCCCGGGCCTCTGCTCGCCTGGCTGAGCACGGAGGCCGCCTGTCCGGAGTTACGCCACCGTCTGCTGGAACTGCTCAGCGGTCGCGACGGCGACCTGCCCCTGACCGAGCGCCTGACCCTGGTCGAGGGCCTCGAAGACACCGACCTGCTGGAGGCCCTGGCCTTCGAGGGCGATAACCAACAGTTGCGCCTGACCGCCCTGGCGCGAATCGACGACGAATCCCGGCTGATTCGCCAGGCCTGTGACAACGGCATCGCCGGCGTGCGCCGCGCCGCCGCCGAACGCGTTACCAGCGAGGCCGGGCTGACCCGTCTGGCACGGGAGGCTCGGCGTGACAAGCAGGTGGCCCGCCAGGCCCGCAAGGCGCTGGCCGAACGACGCGCCAGCGAAAGCCAGGCCCAGGAAGCCCTGGCCGCCCGGGAGCGCTTGCTGGAGACCATCGAGCAGCAGGCTCAGTCCCCCTGGGAGCCCCTCTTCGGCGGACGCTTTCGACACCTGCAGCGGGAGTGGGAGGCGCTCCAGGCGCCCCCCAGCAAGGCCCAGGAGCTGCGTTACCAGGAAGCCTGCCTACGCTGCCGCAAGACCCTCAGCGACCATGAGGCACGCCATCAGGCCCACCAGGCGGCCACCCAACGCCAGGCCGATGCCGACCAGGCCCGGCGCGACCTGGTCGAGGCCCTGGAGGAGAGCCTCTCGGCCCTGCAGAACAGTGACCTGCTGACCGCCCAGGATATCGCCAGCCTGCAATCCCAGAAGCGCCTGCTGGCCACGCGTTGGCAGGCACTCTCCGATCAGCACGCCCCGGACGCCGAGCTGCGCCACCGCTACGACCAGGTATTGAGCGACTACGACACCATCACCCAGGCCTGGGAGGCGCTGCGGGGGCCGGCGGAAGCCATCGAGCAGGCGCTCAGCCAGGCCGACTCGGCGGCCCTGGCCGAGGTCCTGGCCGATTGCCCCTGGCCCGACCACCTGCCCCCGACCCCGCTGCTCCAGCGCGCCCGGGCCGCCCTGGAACGCACCGATACCGCCGACTCGAGCCTGCCCCCCTCCAGCGCCTGGCTCGACAAGGAGCTCGACGAGCTGCAACAGCTGCTGGAGCGGGGCGCCTTCAAGGGCGCCAGCCGCTTGCACCAGAGCCTGCGCCACCGCCTGGAGGGGGTCACCGGGGAGGCCTACGCACCCGCCCTGGCCCGCTTCCGGCGACTCGGCGCCCAGCTCGCGGAGCTGCGCGACTGGCGTGGTTTCGTGGCCGGTCCCAAGCGCGATCAGTTATGCCAGGCCATCGAGGCCCTGGCCGAGGAGACGCAACTCGGCGATCGTGAGCTGGATCACCAGCACCGCCGCCTGGTCAAGGAGTGGAAGGAACTGGGCAGCGCCGCCGCCACCAGGGAGCTGGCCGAGCGCTTCCGGGCCGCCTCGGACCGGATCCACGAGCGACTCGCCCCCTGGAAGGCGGCGCGGCAGGCCGAGCGCCAGCGCAACCTGGAAGCCCGCGAGGCCCTCTGCGAGCAGCTCGAGGCCCTGCTGGCCCATCCCGATCCGGGGGCGGATCCGGATGCCCTGCGCGAGATTCGTGACCGGGCCCGGGAGCAGTGGCGCCACCACGCCCCGGTTCCCCGGGAGCAGGCGGAATCCATCGGGCGGCGCTTCGGTCGCGTCCGCCATGACCTGCAGGGACTGATCGACCGCCGTGCCCAGGAGATCGCCAGCGCCAAGCGCGAGGTGATCGACGCCGCTCGAGCGTTGCTCGATGATGCGGCCCCCATCGATCGTCGCACCGCCGAGGCCAAGCGCCTCCAGCAACGCTGGCGGAGCCTGGGTCGGGCCCCGAAGGGCGAAGAGCAGATGCTGTGGCGGGAATTCCGTGGCCTCTGCGACCAGCTCTTCGCTCACCGGGAGGCGGAGCGGGACGATCGCGCCCGGCGTGCCAAGACACACCTGGACAGCATGCAGGCCCTGATCGATCGCCTCGATGGCTGGCACCCCCAGGCCAGCGGCGATGCCGCCACCCTGGACCAGGCCATCGCCGAGGCCGAGGCCCTGGAGCCGCTCCCGCCGGGACGGCGTAGCGAAGGCATGCGCCGGCGCTGGAGTGGCATCGTACGCGCCCGCCGCGAGCGCCTGCTGCGCCTGGCGGTCAGCGAGGAGGTGGCACGCTGGCAAGCCCTGCGCCCGCTGCTGGATGCCCACCTGGCGGCGGATGCCGCGGCCCTCGCCGGGGAATCACCGCCCCCGGTCCCGGCAGAGTCCCTGGAGGGCGATATGCACCAGGCCCATCAACGACGCAATGCCGCCCGTCGCCAGCCATCGCCCCCCCAGGAGGTGGAAGAACGACTGATTCGCCTGCGGGTGCACCTGGCCCTGCTCGCCGGCGAGCCGGTGGGACAGCAGGACGAACCGCTGCGCCTGGCGATCCAGGTGGAGCGCCTCAACGAGGGGCTCGGCCGCGAACTCTCCCGGGTCGAGGAGGTGCATATTGTGCTTCGTGAGCTGCTCGCCACCGGCCCGATGCCCGCCGAGCTCTGGCAGCGGGAGGTCCATGACCTCGATACCCTGCTGGCCCGCCTGCTGCACCTGCCGCCTCCCTGATGCCGCCCGGTTCAGACGCAAAACGCGAGGCCTGGGCCTCGCGTTTTCGCGGACAGTTGGGGAAAAGACGGGGCTCAGCCCATAAATTGGCCGCCATTGATATCCAGGTTGGCGCCGGTGATAAAGCCCGACTCCTTGTCGGCCAGGAAGACCACCGCCCGGGCGATCTCCTCGGGGGTGCCGAACCGCTTGACCGGTATCCCCTGGCGGATCCCTTCACGGATCTCGTCGGCGATCTTCATGATCATGTCGGTGGCCACATAGCCCGGCGACAGGGTGTTGACGGTGATGCCCTTGCTGGCGGTCTCCTGGGCCAGGGACATGGTCAACCCATGCATCCCCGCCTTGGCCGCCGCATAGTTGACCTGGCCGAACTGTCCCTTGCGGCCATTGATCGAGGAGATATTGACGATACGCCCGTAGCCCTGGTCCAGCATGTCCGAGATCACGCTGCGACAGGTGTTGAAGACGCTGTTGAGGTTGGTATCGATGACCTCGTGCCACTGTTCCGGGGTCATCCTCTTGAGGGTGCCGTCCCGGGTGATCCCCGCACAGTTGACCAGCACGCTGATGGGGCCATGCTGCTCACGAATCTCGCGCACCCCGGCCTCGCAGGAGGCGAAATCCACCAGGTCGATGCCCGACAGGACGATATTGTCGAAGCCGTCGGCCTGCTGCTGGGCCAGCCAGCCCTTGGCCTTCTCGGCGTTGTGATATCCCGCCACGACCCGATAGCCTTCCTTGGCCAAGGCGCGACAGATGGCGGTGCCAATACCACCGGTGCCCCCGGTGACCCAAGCGACGGGTGCAGTATCGGTCATAGAGTAACTCCCTTATATAAGTGGCCCTGGAGAACGACGTGGTACCCCATGGGGCAGAGCCAGTGTCGTCGACCCACGAGTCAAGTTGATGACTCGCTCGGTCAGTATGTAATGCCGCCGCGCAACGGGACGAGCGTTTCATTGCCTGCGCCCTCTCAACGCTTGACCTGCGTCAGAAAATCCGTATAGTGTGCCTCACGTTGATGCGGGGTGGAGCAGTCTGGTAGCTCGTCGGGCTCATAACCCGAAGGTCATCGGTTCAAATCCGGTCCCCGCTACCAAACATAGAAAAAAGCCAGTTCCTACGGGAGCTGGCTTTTTTCGTTGCCGAGCCGATGACGGTCATCGGTTCACTCTGGTTTCCAGGTCGGCGGTCCCCGCTACCAATTTTGAAAAGGCAGTTACCTAACAAGGTGACTGCCTTTTTGCTTTGCGAGAAAAGCATCGGGCTCGGCTCTTCACCACCCCGGGAAGGTCACTGGCTCAGCCCGGTCCCCGCTACCAAACATAGAGAAAAGCCAGTTCCTACGGGAGCTGGCTTTTTTCGTTGCCGATGTGGAACGGTCTGGTAGCTCGTCGGGCTCGGCTCTTCACCACCCCGGGAAGGTCACTGGCTCAGCCCGGTCCCCGCTGCCGAATCCCCACTCTTGTTTCGTTTATTCCTTGTACACGCTATCCGTGACGCCCAGGGAGCCGCGCGCCTCGCCCCGGCTTTTCTCGTCCTGCCTCCCCTCCGGCCTTGAATCCCGCCGCGGTCACCCGCATCTTGTGAGGAAACCCGAGCTATTCACAAGGCAGAGCCCATGCAGATCGTCGACCCGCGCAGCGGTGCCCCCCTCACCTCCGAGCCGCAAGCCTCCAGCCCGCAATCTCAGGCCGACCCCAGCGCCTATATCGTCGATATCGACATGAGCAACTTCCAGCAGGTGGTGCTGGAGGGCTCGATGCAGACGCCGGTGCTGCTGGACTGCTGGGCTCCCTGGTGCGAGCCCTGCAAGAACCTGATGCCGGTCCTCGAGAAGCTGGCCCGGGAGTATCAGGGCGCCTTCGTGTTGGCCAAGCTGAATATCGACGAGAATCAGGAGATCGCCGCCCAGCTGGGTATCCGTTCCGTGCCAGACGTCAAGCTGATCCTCCAGGGCCAGCTCTACGATCAGTTCCAGGGCGCCCTGCCGGAGGGACAGATCCGCGAATGGCTGGGACAGTACCTGCAGCCACCGGCGGAGGCGCCGGCGAGCCCCGAGGAGCAGGCCAGGGCAGCCCTGGAGGCGGGCGACGCGGCCGGCGCACGGGCGCTCTACGAGCAGCTGGTACAGCAGCACCCCGAGCACCACGACTACCAGATCGACCTGGCCGGTGCGCTGCTCGCCGAGGGCCGCGTCGAGGATGCCAGGGCCCTGCTCGACAACCTGCCCCCGGAGCACCGCGATGCCCCCAAGGCCCGTGGCGTGCGCGCCAGCCTCGAGTTTCGCCAGGAGGCTCCCGACGATCAGGCCCTCGCCGCACTCGGTGACCGGAACGACAGCGAGGCACAGTTCCAGCGCGCCCTGCGCCGGGTCGCGGACGGCGACTACGAAGCCGGCCTGGAGGCCCTGCTGGCGCTGATGAAGCAGGACCGCGCCTATGGCGACGATGCCGCACGCCAGACCCTGCTGCGGGTCTTCGATGCCCTGGGCGCCGAGCACCCTCTCACCGTCACCTATCGCCGCAAGCTCTTCGCCCTGCTCTACTGAGCCACCGGCCAGGACGGGACGGCCGCCCTCGGGCGGCCGTCGTCTATTTCAGCAAGGGGTCGAGGCGCTCGATGGCCTGCGCCAGCTGCGCCGGCGTGGTACCGAAATTGAGCCGCACGAAACCCGGCCAGCCGAAGGCGGCACCATCGGAGAGGGCGACACCGGCGCGTTCCAGCAGCGCCTGCTGGGGCGACTCGCCGAGCCCCGCCTCACGCATATCCAGCCAGGCCAGGTAGGTGGACTCGGGCGGCGTCATCGCCACGCCGGGCCACTCGGCCACCGCCGCTGCCAGGCGCCGACGGTTGTCACGCAGTACCGCCAGCAGCGCCTGTCGCCAGGGTTCCCCCTCGCGATAGGCCGCCTCCGCCGCCACCATCCCCAACACATTCATGTCCGGCTGCAGCCCCCGGCAACGCGCCACGAAGCGCCGACGCAGCTCGGCGTCGGGGATCACCGCACAGGCGGTGGTCAGCCCCGCCAGGTTGAAGGTCTTGGAGGGCGCCCAGAGGGTGACGATACGTGCCGCCAGCTCGGGATAGGCCGCCGCCAGGGGGCGGTGCCGGCCACCCGCCTCCAGCAGCAGGTCACAGTGCAGCTCGTCGGAGGCCACCAGCAGGTCGTGACGCTCCACCAGCGCCGCCAGCCCGGCCAGCTCCGCGTCGGACCAGACCCGGCCCGTGGGGTTATGCGGATGACACCAGAGCAGCAGGCGGGTCTGCGGGGTGATCGCCGCCTCCAGGGCCGCCAGGTCGAGGCGCCAGGGCTCGCCGGGGGCCACCGGCTCGGCGAGCCGGGCCTGCTGGGCCAGCCGCCCGCTACGCTCGGCCACCTTGAGGAAGGGGGGATAGATGGGCGTGACCGTCAGGATGCCCTCGCCGGGTTCGGTCAGGGCCAGGGCCGCCAGCTGCAGCGCCGGCACCACCCCCGGCAGCCAGTGCTGCCAGTCGGGTCGAATGCTCCAGCCATAGTGCTCGGCGCTCCAGTCGCAGAGGGCGCGGCGCAGGCCATCGGGCACCAGCCCGTAGCCGTAGACCCCATGGGCGACCCGAGCCTGGAGGGCCTCGATCACCGCCGGAGGCGAGGTGAAGTCCATATCCGCCACCCACAGCGGCAATGCCTCTTCGCCGTAGTGGTGCCATTTCTGGGATGGCCAGGCGTCGACGCCCCGGACCTCGGGGTGTCGTCGCTCGACGGGCGTGGCAAAATCGAAGGCCATGTCTGCTCCTCGTCAGTTCACTGCTGGCGCCATCGCACCATTTCATAAAGGTTCGACCATGCAGGAAAGTCCCTTCTACGCCAAGGTCCGTCGCGGCCTGCCCGCCCTGATCGACCAGTGGCGTCGCCTGGGCCAGGGCGATCCCCAGCGCCTGGCCCTGATCCTCGCCGAGACGGCCCGGGTCGCCAAGCTCGGCGAGCCGGAGGCGACGCCCGATGCCGACGAACTGGCCGCCTGGAGCCACCCCGAAGCCGCCGAGGCCATTCCCCTCTGGGCCGCCAAGACGGCCGCCTTCCTGTTGATCCAGATGCCGGCCCGCCCCACCCCGGAGAGCTTCGACGAGGCCTGCGCCTGGGCCTACTGCTGGCTGCGCAACCGCGACTTCGCCGACTTCGACACCGCCCTGGCGGCCCTGCCGGCCCACCTTCAGGAGCCCCTGGCCCAGGCCCTGAAGGCGGCCTGGACCGACCGCCAGGGGCTGCGCCTGATCTAGCCGGACCTCAGCCTGATGTCGACTTGACCTAGCGTTTGCTCGGGTTAATGCTGGCACTTTCGTCGCCAAGGAAACCGCCATGTTCACCACCGACCTCACCCCGGCCTTCACCGATACCGATGCGCTGGGCCATATCAACAACACCCGGCTGCCGGTCTGGTTCGAGCAGGCACGCACCGACCTCTTTCGCCTCTTCACGCCGGACCTGGATCCCCGCAAGTGGCGCCTGATCCTGGCCAAGCTGGAGGTGGAGTACCTGGCCGAGCTCTTCTATGGCCAGCCGGTGACGATTCGTACCTACCTGACCCGGCTGGGCAACAGCTCCCTCACCGTGACCCAGGAGGCCTGGCAGGGAGGACGGCTCGGCGCCCGTGGTCATACCGTCATGGTCCACTATGACCACGCCGCCAAGTGCTCGCTGCCCATCGAGGGTGAACTGCGCCAGCGCCTGGAGGCGCACCTCCAGGACGCCATCGCCGAGGCCACGCCGTGACGCCGGCCATCCGCGCCCTGGAGCGTGCCGGCATCCCCCACCGGGTGCTGAGCTACGCCCACGACCCGCGCGCCCCCGCCTACGGACTGGAAGCCGCCGAGGTCCTGGGGCTGCCCCCGGAGAGCGTCTTCAAGACGCTGCTGGCCCGCCTCGATGATGGCCGCCTGGTGGTGGCCCTGGTCGCGGTGGCCCAGCAGCTCGACCTCAAGGCCCTGGCCCGGGCCGCCGGCGCCAAGAAGGCCCAGATGGCCGACCCCGAGGAGGCCCAGCGAGCCACCGGCTATGTGGTCGGCGGCATCAGTCCCCTGGGACAGAAGAAACGCCTGCCGACCCTGATCGACCGCCGTGCCGAGGCGCTCCCGGAGCTGCATATCAGCGCCGGCAAGCGCGGCCTGGAAGTGGCTCTCGCCCCCGCCGACCTGGCGCGGCTGTGCCGGGCCCGCTTCGTCGAACTGGCGCGCCCTTGAGCCATTGCCAACGCGATGTTGTCATAGGCATATGACCCGGGACGGGAGCCCACCATGGCCATCCGCTACAACCTGTGGCTCGACCCCGACAACGGCGCCGTCCACCGTGCCGTGGAGGCGGATCTGGAACGCTACTTCGTGGAGCGTTTCGCCGACTATCCCCATATCCGGTTGTTCGGGGCCGACCCTTACGATTATGATGCCCCTTTCAACCGCCTCTACGATGCGCTGATGGCCCGGGCCCTCGACTACTGTGAACGGCAGTGGCGCTATGTGCCCACGCCGGCCCAGCTCAATCAAGCCTTCTTTCGTGCCGTGGGGCGCTCGAACAAGTTTCTGCGAGACCCCCAAGATGGTGATCCCCACCGATCAGATTCCCGATGAGCGCCAACTGGCGATCATCACCGAACAGCTCGGCCGCGCCCCCCGCGGCATTCAGGCCGTGACCGCCACCGATGGCGAGGGCACGCCCCTGGTGCTGCGCATGCATTCGCTGGTCGACGGCAAACCCTTTCCGACCCTCTTCTGGCTCTGTTCCGAGCGCCTCAAGGTAGAGCTCTCGCATATCGAGGCTGCCGGGGTGATCAAGCGCCTGGAGGCACGCCTTCAGGAAGATCGCGACTTCCTGGCCGCCTACCACCGCAGCCATGAGGACTATGTGGCACGCCGCTGGGCCTCCATGAGCCCTGCCCAGCAGGCCGAGGCCGAGCGCCTGGGCTATGCGGAGCTGCTGCGCAGCCGCGGTATCGGCGGCATCGCCAACTGGGACCAGGTGCGCTGCCTGCATACCCAGTATGCCCACCACCTGTGTGGCGACAACATTATCGGTCAGTGGCTGGATGCCGAGTACGGCGTCGCCGACTGCCTGCCCTGAGTTCCCTTCCCCTGTCCCCTAATTGGAGCCCATACCATGTACTTCGATACCCATGTGATCGCCAGCCTGGTCCTGATCGGCAGCATGTTCGTCATCAGCGGCGTCGGCATCAAGCTGTTGCGTGATGCCATGCGCCGCGACGCCAGCCGCAGCAGCCGCTAAGTCCGGCGAGGCGATCGGGAAGGGGCACCGCCGGGTGCCCCTTCCGCGTTTTGCGGGCACTATAAGGACGTGGCGGCCAGGGGCCGCCCCCCAACGCAAGGAGTGAGGCATGGCAAGTATCTGTGTCTATCTGGGCTCGCGGGATGGCGAGGACCCCCGTCACCGCGAGGTCGCCGAGGCCCTGGGCCGGCTGATCGCCCGGCGCGGCCATACCCTGGTCTATGGCGGGGCCCGCGTCGGCCTGATGGGGCGTCTCGCCGATGCCGCCCTGGCAGCGGAGGGACGAGTGATCGGCGTGATGCCGCGTCATCTGGTGGCCCGGGAGCAGGCCCACCTGGGGCTCAGCGAACTGATCCGGGTCACCGACATGCACGAGCGCAAGGCCACCATGGCCGCCCATGCGGATGCCTTTATCGCCCTGCCCGGCGGTATCGGGACCCTGGAGGAACTGTTCGAGATCTGGACCTGGCACTACCTGGGGCTCCACGACAAGCCCCTGGGCGTCCTCGACAGCGGTGGCTTCTACGCCCCGCTGCTGCAGTTCCTGGATGGCATCGTCGGCGAAGGCTTCCTGGATCAGCGCACCCGCGAGCAACTGCTCTCCGCGACCACGCCCGAGGCACTGCTGGAGGCACTGGAGACCCGCCTGGCGGGTTAGGGTATTGAAACGGATGGGCCGTGCGCTCGCCGACGTTTCAGACCAATCCTAGCCGGCGGCGTCACCCCGGGAGAGCTCGCGGGTGCGGGCATAGGTCTGCTGAAGCAGGCGGGCGTCGTCGCCGGCCCGATGGCGATGGATGCCCAGCTCCACCACCAGGGCCTCCTTGGTGGTCTTCCATAGCGCCTGCTGCCGTTCGTCGAGCAGGCGCCGCAGGGCCTCGAGACGAAAGCGCGGCAGCACCCCGGCATGGTGGAAGAGCAGGGATAACCAGGTGTTGTCGTAGCCCCAGCTATCGCTATAAGCCACCCCCACCTGGGCCAGCTCATCATTGAGCCAGCGCGCCACCTCATCCACCGGATGCCCCTCTCGGGCCAGTCGTGCCCGGGAAATGCCGTGCAGCAACTCGGCCTTGGGGTCCCAATGAACCCACTCCGCCAAGGGCTGGATCAAGAAGGCACAGCTACTGCCATCGGCCCGGGCGATGCCGACCTCGATGGGGTAGCTACCACGCCCGAACCCGGACGCCTCGATATCCAGCAGTGTCGGCAGCGTCACTCGGGCTTCCTCTGGTTAACAAGGGGCGGCCGGGCTCAGGGTGAGCCCGGAGATTTTTCTCAGCCTACTGGGTTAGCGGCGCCGGGTCGACTTCAGTGCCGCGAGGCGGGGGCATCCGGCAGGTCGGGGGACGACCAGAGGGCGGGCTCCAACTGGCGATCGGCCAGGGATTGCCAATAGGCGGCCTGTTCGGCGTCCACCGCCAGGCCAAGCTGTCCCTTGCGGTAGGCATCGGCCAGGCGCTCGGCGGCCAGGGGGTGACCCGCCTCGCCGGCCCGGGCGTACCAGGTCACGGCATTGTCATCGCGACGCGGATACTGGGCACAGCCATGCTCGTAGATGCAGCCCGCCTGATACTGGGCTCGCACATCGCCGCTATGGGCGGCCTCGAGCACGTAGCGTGCGCCCCGCGCCTTGTCCTGGGGGGACACGCCACGGTGAAACAGCATATGTCCATAGAGCGACAGGGCGGCGGGGTGACCCGCATCGGCACAGCGCTGAAACAGATGCATGGTCAACCGCTGGGTACGCGGCGAACGCGGCAACCAGCGCATGTGGAAGAGCTGCTCCGCCAGTCGATATTCAAGGCGCGTGAACAGTGAAGATGCCTGCGGCATGGCAAACAACCTTGCGTTCCTGGGTAGCGAAGAAATGGGGCCGGCACTCCTACAGCATAGGCCAGCAGCCAAGCGTCACTGCATCGCCAGAACCCGCTGTTCTGGCGAACGGGCCGCAAGCATACGCCCCTCGGCAGGGCGACTCAACCCTTCGAAAGGCGGTGGGCCACCCCGACCGAGTTTGCCGCCGGCCCGGGGCCTGGCTACCATGCCTAGACTTTCGCGAGATCAGGAGTGGATACATGCAGACCCGACCGCTTGGCGACACCGGAATCGACGTCAGTCGCCTGTGCCTGGGCACCATGACCTTCGGCGAGCAGAACAGCGAAGCCGAGGCTCACGAGCAGCTCGACCGGGCGGTGGCCTTCGGTATCAATTTCATCGATACCGCCGAGATGTACCCGGTACCGCCCCAGGCCGACACCCAGGGACGTACCGAGCGCTATATCGGTAGCTGGCTCAAGGCGCGAGGCTCCCGGGATGACGTGATCATCGCCAGCAAGATCGCCGGCCCCGGCATGGACTACCTGCGCGGCGGCTCGCGCCTGACCCGCGAGCAGATCCACCAGGCGGTAGAGACCAGCCTGGAACGCCTGCAGACCGACTATATCGACCTCTACCAGCTGCATTGGCCCGACCGCTACACCAACTTCTTCGGCCGTCTGGGCTACGAACCCAAGGAGGAGGAAGTCGCCACGCCCCTGGAGGAGAGCCTCTCGGCCCTCAAGGAGCTGGTGGATAGCGGCAAGGTCCGCGCCATCGGCCTCTCCAACGAGACGCCCTGGGGACTGATGCAGAGCCTGCGCCTGGCCGAGCGACTCGACCTGCCCAGGGTGGCCAGCATCCAGAATCCTTACAATCTGCTCAACCGCACCTTCGAGGTCGGCCTCGCCGAGATCGCCCACCGCGAGAACGTCGGCCTGCTGGCCTACTCCCCCCTGGCCTTCGGCGTACTCTCCGGCAAATACCTCGACGGCAACTGGCCCCCCAAGGCACGCCTGACCCTCTACGAGCGCTTCCAGCGCTACAACTCGGAGAGCGCCATGGAGGCGACTCGCGCCTATGTGGCGATCGCCCAAGAGCACGGCCTGGACCCGGCCCAGATGGCCCTGGCCTTCGTCAACTCCCGCCCCTTCCTGACCAGCAATATCATCGGTGCCACCACCATGGAGCAGTTGGAGAGCAACCTGGCCAGTGAGTCCCTGAAGCTCGAGCCGGCGGTGCTGGAGGCCATCGAGGCGGTGCATCGGCGCCAGCCTAACCCCTGCCCCTGAGACCCGCGTGGGGGCTATCGCCACGATAGCCCCCGGCATGACGGACGCCTGATATACTCGACGACAACTTCATCAGGACCCAGGAGCGCCCCATGTTGAGCGTGATCTCGCCCGCCAAGACGCTGGATTTCGAGACCCCGGCCACCACCGGCATCCACACCCAGCCGGACTACCTCGAGCGCAGCCAGGAACTGATCGAGATCCTGCGCGACTACTCTCCCCAGCGCCTCAGTGAGCTGATGGGGATCAGCGACAAGCTGGCCGGCCTCAATGCCGCCCGCTTCGCCGACTGGGCACCGCCCTTCACCCCCGACAACGCCAAGCCCGCCGCCCAGGCCTTCCAGGGCGATGTCTATGTGGGCCTGGAGGCGGCGAACTTCGACGACGAGGACAACGCCTTCGCCCAGAGCCACCTGCGCATTCTCTCCGGGCTCTACGGGCTGCTGCGCCCCCTCGACCTGATCCAGCCCTATCGCCTGGAGATGGGCACCAAACTGGAGAACGGGGCGGGCAAGGACCTCTACGCCTTCTGGAAGCCGCTGCTCACCGCCGAGCTGGACAAGGCGGTGGCCGCCAGCGGCACCCCGGTGCTGGTCAACCTGGCCTCCAACGAATACTTCAAGGCCATCGACAGCCGCAAGCTGCAGGCGCGGATCATCACCCCGGTGTTCAAGGACGAGAAGAACGGCAAGCTGAAGATCATCAGCTTCTATGCCAAGAAGGCCCGCGGCCTGATGGCCGCCTGGATGATTCGCCAGCGCCTGGAGGAGCCGGAGCAGCTCAAGGCTTTCGACGTGGCCGGCTATCGCTTCGATGCCGGCCTGTCGGAGGGCGATACCCTGGTCTTCACCCGCCCGGAAGGAGCGGCCTGAGGACGCTCAGAAGAAGCGCAGGGAGCGGTCCGACCGCTCCCTGAGATAGGCCCGATGCACGGCCTTGAAGCGCTCATCATCACAGCGGTGCAGCCACTCGTAGGCCACCATGTCGGCACTCACCGGAATCGCGCCCATGGCGGTGACCCGCTCCCGAGCCAGACGCGCCTCCTCCGGGCGTCGACTGGCAGTGGCCTCCACCAGCCAATAGACCTCATAACCCGCATCCAGCAGTCCCAGGGCCGTTTGCATCACGCAGATATGCGCCTCGCTGCCACAGATCACCACCTGGCGCCTGCCGCCGTCGCGTAACGCCTCGGCGAAGGTCACCTCGTCATGGGCACCGAAATGCACCTTCTGGAAGTAGCGAGCTCCCGGCAGGCGCTCCACCAGCCGCGGCTCGGTACCGCCCAAGCCCTCCGGGTTCTGCTCGGTCACCCACACCGGCACCCCCAGGCTCTGGGCTACCTCACCCAGCCAACCGGCTTCCTCCACCGCCTGCTCGCCTCCATGAATCACCGGCAGCAGGCGAGCCTGCAGGTCGATGATCAAGAAAAGACTCTCTTCATGCTCCAAGCGCATGCTCTCTCTCCCGATAATTGGTTCCGTCACGACGCCTAGTGGCTAGAATAGAGGGCCCAAGACTTTCTGACACCTCACTATCCTTCAACTCTGGAGAGACCCCATGCGCCACTTATTCATCATGCTCCTGGTCGGTGTGCTCGGCTTCGGCCTGGCCGTCGACTATGCCGAGGCCCGCCGGATGGGCGGCGGGGGCAATGTCGGCAGCGTCTCGCGCTCCGCCTCGCCCCCCACCACCGCCAATGCGACCCAGGGCCAGCCCCGGCAGGGCCAGGCGGCGGGCACCCCACGCGCCGGCGGCATGGGCGGCATGCTCGGCGGCCTGCTCGCCGGTGGCCTGCTCGCCGCCCTGTTCTTTGGCGGCGCCTTCGATGAGCTACGCATGATGGACCTGCTGCTGATCGCCGGCATCGCCTTCCTGCTATTCCGCCTGCTGGCTCGCCGCCGCACCGCCGTCGCCGCAGGCGCCGCGCAGCCGACCCAGAACCAGGCTCAGGCCCACGCCTTCCAGAGCGATGCCATGCCGGCTGCCGGCAGCCTCGGCGGACTGGCCAGCGAGCCGGAGTGGTTCGATCGAGAGCGCTTCCTCGGTGGCGCCAAGGAGCACTTCATGACCCTGCAACGGGCCTGGGACAACAACGACTTCGCCCAGATTCAGGACTACGTCACCCCCGAGCTCTATAACCTGCTGCGCGAGGAGCGCGCCCAGCATCCCGCCAATAACCGGACCGAGATCGTGCGCCTGTTCGCCGAGCTGGGCAGCGTCCAGGAAATCGGTAGCCAGGCCGAGGCCACGGTGATCTTCCACGGCATCATCGACGAGAATGGCGAACATAACGAGTTCAACGAGACCTGGCACCTGATCCGCGAGCTCCGTGACGAGGCCCCCTGGTACCTCCAGGGCATCGAGCAGAACAACGCCGCCTGAAAAATCCCCTCATCGACTCCAATGACAAAGGCCGGGCAACTGCCCGGCCTTTGTCATATGTCCCTTCTCTCCCAGGGTTAATTGCCCTCGGCGGCCTCCTGGACACTTTCTCCCATCTCTTCGATGCTCTCTCCCGCCCCCTCCATGGCCTCATCGATATTCTGGCCCGCCTCTTCCGCCGGGCCCGGATCGTCCTGACATGCCGCCAGGCCCAGTCCCATCATGGCCACCAAGGCCGCCATCGCCAGTAAACGCATCATGCCGCTCATCGTCTCCTCCTGAGATCACTGCAAGGACAATACCGCCATTCACCTTAGCAGAGTGGACACCGACTCGATGGCAACCCTTTGTATGGCTTTGTAAACCTCGCAGGCGGTCCCAGACGAAAAAACCCCAGCCTCTTTCGACGCTGGGGTTTTCTCTCAATACGTGCCTGACTAGGATCGCGCTGGGCTCCGGTGGCCGGCACTCCAGGACTCTCCATGGGGGTGAGACCGCCCGGCCTTTCGTGGCACCGCCACGAGGGCGGTCGAACGCCCCGAGCCAGCGAGGGGCCGGACCGCGAAGCGGCCCCTAGCGTTATCCTGGTTAGCCAAATACGAAAAACCCCGACCATCTGATGATGATCGGGGCTTTTCTGAATAAGTGCCTGACGATGACCTACTCTCGCATGGGGAGACCCCACACTACCATCGGCGCTGAGCGGTTTCA
>NZ_JADOTW010000070.1 GCF_015645095.1 Halomonas sp. 328 | reverse complement strand
CAGTTGCGTCGCGAGCTTATTAGCGATGCAGAACGCCGGGAGGCTGAGGAGTTAGCCGGGGCTGAATGGATTGGCCGCGAACCGCCGCTTTCCAACTTTCCCCCGCGCTTTGGTTACTGATCGATTATGTTAGCGCCTATGCCACGCTTGCTACTCATCGCCCTGCTGGTGCTGCCGATAAGCGCCTTGGCCCTGGAGCCCGAGATCCAGGCCGCCAAGGAAGAAGGCATGCGCTTATGGGGCATACATCAGTGGATCAAGATGCAGCCATACCTTGAGCTATCCGCTGAGCAAGGCGATGTGGAGGCCATGTACTACCTGGGGGAGGCGAACCGATTGCTCAGTCGTGGCCTCTCTCAAAGCGCCCTGGAGTGGTACCACCAGGCCGCGCAGCAGGGCGATCCCCATGCCATGTTACGCCTCTACGATGGCAGTGCCTGCGAGCTGGGGGATGTCTGCCCTGACAATGGCGATAACTGGCCCCAGGCGGCCCTGGCTGCCACCCTGCCGAGGGCCGAGGCGGGAGATGCCGAGGCCATGGGGGCCCTCTACGATATCTATCATTACCTCGATCGGCCGGACGAGGCCATGGTCTGGCTATTGCGTTCCGCCGAGGCGGGAAACCTCGACTCCATGAACTGGCTCGGCCAGTTGGCGCGCGACGATGAGGAGAGCTACCCGAAAGATACCGAGCGCCTGGAAGCGGCGGCAGACTGGTTCCGCCGGGCGGCCGAAGCCGGCCACGCTCCCTCTATGAGCTACCTGGCAGCGGCTTTAAATAGTATGGGAAGCTCCCGAGAAGCCTGGGAATGGATGGTTAAGGCTTCCGATGCAGGCAATATCAATGGTAGGCAATGGCTGGCAACATGCTATATCAATCCCCAAGAGAGCGAGTTGTGCCACGCAGAGGAAGATCCTGCCAAAGGGTGGGCTATTTTCCTTGCAATTCACGAAGAAATACCTGGCACCTCCTCCGAGCGAGCATTACGAGTCTATCGCGATAGTGTGACGCCGGAACAGCGCGAGGAAGGTGAGCGGATGATGGGCGAGTGGCTGAATCGCGAGCCGCCGCTCTCCTACTTTCCCGAGAAATTTGGTTTCTGATGGTATCTCGAGTGCGATCGATCACCATGGTGCTGCTGGCCACCCTGGCACTCTTCCCTCTTATGGTCCCCACGGCCTGGGCGCTGGACAATGAGGCTCAGGCCGCCAAGGAAGAAGGCATGCGCTTATGGGGCATACATCAGTGGATCAAGATGCAGCCATACCTTGAGCTATCCGCTGAGCAAGGCGATGTGGAATCGATGTACTACCTGGGAGAGGCAACACGCCTGTTGGATCGCGGTCTGTCTCTAAGGGCCATGGCGTGGTATCTGCAAGCCGCCGAACAGGGCGA
>NZ_JADOTW010000012.1 GCF_015645095.1 Halomonas sp. 328 | reverse complement strand
GTACTGGGTCAGGGTGCGGCTCTCCTGCATCCAGGCCACCGCCTCGTCCCAGGGCACGTGGTAGAGCTTGTCCTTGTTCTGGAAGTAGACCTCCCGGGTACGGCGATTAAAGCGGATGGGGGAAGAGGATGGCCAGAAGACCTCCAGCAGAAAGACCGCCAAGGTAATCCCCAAGGCACCACCAATAACCATTAGGTACTTAACCAGCTCACCTTCTAGACGCAATGCCGGTGCCATCAATATCGCGCTATAAACCGCCAGCATCCCCCATATGCCGGTAAGGATCCCCTTGCCTTCTTCGGCACCGCTGGAGAGATCGAGATACAGCTCGGTCTGCTCCTGCACCTCGCCCAGTTGCATGGGCTGGCGGGCGGCCCGGCGCCTGGGCGAGAGCACGACCAGCTCGTCGGCCAGGCCCAGTCGTTGGGAGAGGTTGGCGAAATACGTCTTGATGCTCTGCATGGGCTAGCCGACCTCGATTTCGATGGGGGAGAGGGTCAGATCCGGGAAGGGCCGATAGTAGAGTGTGCCAGAAACCGAGCGTAGGCTCTGGCCTTCCCGGGTGCTATGGAAGACCCGGCGATAGACGGGGCGATCATGGCGATGCTGGCCGCCAATATCCAGGTCGAAGTCCTGCTCCGTCCATACATTTTCTTGCGTCTCGCCGCCCCACCACCCGGCACGCCAGCGCTCGGTGGCCCGGAGGGTAAACATGCCGGGAAAACGCTCGGCGGCGGGAAATTCCACATAGAGCCAGACCGCGGTATAACGGCGATCGAGGCGGTGGTTCCAGACATCCTTGCGTTCCAGCCGTATCCGCGGCTGGTAGAGCAGGCGGTAGAGCGCATCGAGCTCCCCTTCCAGATCGCCGGCCCAGGCGGCGGGCCGGGTACCGAAGCGGGTGTTGCGCAGCCACTGTTCCAGTGGATTCTCGCGGGTGTAGTAGAGGCTGACCGCCCCGGCGACGATCAAGAGCGTCAGCCCCAGCATCAGTCCCGGCTTGCCCGCCCGTGATGCCGTGGTGGCGGCCTGGACCAACTGGCCGCTGCGAAGTGCCGCCTGGGCGCGGCGGTATTGCACAAAGGCCTTGGCCGCCAGTGCCGTCTGGCCGGCACTGGCGGCACTCATGCCCGTTGCAATGGTCGCGGAGTCGAGATCGCCCTGGCCATAACGCTCCCAGGCCAGGCGACCAAAATAGACGCTATCGAATAGCGCGGTAACGCCTAGGGCACCATTGGTCACCTGGCTCAGCAGGAGATACTGACCAAATTTCGCTTCCCAGGCACCTGACATCCCCTGGGACAGTTGCAGGCCCCGGGCATCGGTCTGGGCAAAGTGCTGAAAGATCGCCGCCGTGGCCGTGGTGGTGCCGAAAAAACCAGAGCCAATCGAGATGCCGGTATCGATTGAGCGATCACCACCCGCGAGTGTTAATGCCCCGTCCAGCAACATCGCGCCATTCAGCAATACCAGAACGCTTTTCAGCGGGGCTTCACTGAGTGCCCGCGTAAAGGGGTTGCCCTGCACGGGCGCCGTGGCGTCATTCGCGGCCAGGCGCAACAGGGTCATTTGACGGCCTTCCAGGGGCTGCAGTAGCTCGGGACGCAAGCGATGGATCGCGCTGGGTGCGCCTGCTGCCCGGGCGCTGGGTTCGTTAAGCCAGTCGGCCATCTGCCGGGCCGGTACCGCCTCGGCGGTGATCGACTGGCTGCTGCGGGCCAGGGCAGCGGCGAAGTAACCGGCAACCAGAACCTTGTGCAGTGAGGCGGCACCCAGCTCCTTGAGGAGAGGCCCAATGGTGGTGCCAATAGCCAGAAACAGCCCCTCCCGCGCCGCCATCAGGCCACTGCCCAACTGGGAGGAAAGCTGGTTGAGGCTATGTGCCCAGGTGTCCCAGTCTGTCGCCTGCAGTCCGTCGGGAAGGGTCAGCATGCGGTGCACATCGCTAAGCTGCAATTGCCTGGAGAGGCCCAGTAGCGCTGTCCATAGCGAGTGACCCCCATGGTCGAAGGCGGGCCCTTCCTCCGGGTCGAGCATGCGCTCCACCATAAGGGCCCCGACCTGACTCTGCACGACACCCATCAAGGCGGCACTCCACAGGGTCTCCATGGCATCGTGATCGTCGGGCCGCGATGGATCGAAGTGACTCTGGGCGGCGGCCAGTGTGACGGGGCTGCCCTCGGCCCAGAAGGTGTCCATCCAGCGCCGCCAGTCACCGACTAGGGTGGCGAGTCGCGCTTCCAATACCTCGATCTCGGCATCATAGCGCTTGGCCGCCTCCTCGATCCTCGGCTGGTCGGCCAAGCGCGGAAGCTTGGCCCAGAATTCCCGGTTCTGCCTGGCCAGGGCAAGGATATTCTGGGCGAGGATCCGCTCTTCCCCTTCCCTGGCAAACCAGGCCTCGCGCTGTGCTAAGCCCTGGCGCTGCAAATGAACGAGGTCGATGATCACCCCCCAGGGATCATCGACGATAGCCACAGCCTGCACCTCGGCCTGAGTCAATACCGGCATCAGCGTTTCCCAGCGGGGCAGGGATGCCGAAGGCTCGCAGCTCCAGGCGAAGGCGTCGTCGTTCGGCGCGTTCAATTCAGGGACTTCGGTGGCCCATTCCAGGGGACCACTCTGCGGTGCCTGCGCCGGGTTGAACTCGCGCATCAGTGCCTGTCGACGTTCACTGCTGTGCTGCGTCGCTGTGTAGTGATCCTCGCTCCAGGCCACGGGCGACCAGGCAATGGCCGCGGGTTGCCCACAAGGCAGGAACAGGTAGGGGCCGCCGCCAGGCATGATTGGGTCGCCAGCCCGAGGGGTCTCCTCCAGCGCGCCGCCGGTTACCTGGTACTCGATCAGACGCTGCTGGTTCTCGAGCCAGACGTAACACCAGCCATCGCGAAGTGGCCGAGCCACATAACGCAGGGCGATCTCGGTTGCCTCATCGCCCGCTGTCATTATCTTGCCCTCGAGCTCGGGCAGCTCAATGCCTGCCAGGCAGGGGCTTTCCAGCCCGTCATGCCCGATGGCATAACGTACGGGAATAATGGCAGCAAGCAGCGGGCATTGGGCAGCGCTCATGAAGCGGTCTCCGAAGGCGAGAGTGAGGCCAGTTGGCGCTCATCGAAGGTGAACAGGGGACGCAGCGCATCGTCGTCAGGCTCTTCCCATGCCTGCCGTCCAGATACGGGAAGGGGTAGCCACTCTCCCTGTGGTGCGGAAAGCCGCAGCGAGGCAATGGCGTGCCAGAAGGCATCGGGGAAAACCCGTTGTTCGATTCCACGAGCCAACACGCGACCATCGGCATAGCGAAGCCAGAGCGTGCGCCCCATGGGGCCACGAATCAGCAGGCGGCGTCGCCAGTAAGCCGTAAGGGCATAGGGCGACAAGGGGCTGGTAAAGTACCAGGCGTCGCGTACCGGCGCTTCATTGGCACGCCAGCGCTCGAACAGCTCGCTATCGATATGGACTCTGGCCATCAGGGGACCGGAGGCCGCGATAGGTTCGTAGACGGTACCCTGCAATACTGCGAAGACATCTTCTGCCATTCCCGGGGCATATAGCGCGGGCAAGGCGCGGGGATTGAGCTTGCCATCGATCATCATCCAGCCTTGGGCTCCCATGATCAGGCACCTCCCTTAGCTTCGCAGACCTCGCAGACACCCTCGCCCAGTCGAGCGGCTTCATGCAGCACATAGTCCTGCTTGAGCAGGGCCGCAGGAGCCTTGAAGCTGACGTGTCCGCTCTCCTCCGCCAGCGTATGGCCTGGCAATAGCGGGGCCTCGGCGGCCTGGCCAGAGCCCGAGCCGGGGCTGCCGCCGGCGTTGATCTTGACGCTGGGGCCGGCGAGGGTCACGCCGCCGCCGTCGAGCTTGAGGAAGCTGCCGCCGGCGTTCAGGGTCAGCTCGCTGCCGGCCTCCAGCACCACCTTGTGGCCAGCCTTGATATGCAGCTCGCGGCCACACTCGCTGAGCCAGGCCTGGCCGGCCCGGACGTGCAGGCTGCCCTGGACGATCAGGTGCTGGTTGCCGTCGCTCTGCTCATGGCGGTTGCCGTGGACACGGTGGTGCTCGTCGTTGTCGATCTCACTGATGCGGTCGTTCGCGACCCGCAGGTAGCTATCGTGGCCGATCGCTTCGGTGCGGTCGTTATGGGTCAGTAGCTCCAGGTCCTTCTGGGCGTGCAGCCAGATCTGCTCCTGGTCGGCCTGGTCCTCGAAGCGCAGCTCGTTGAAGCCCTCGCCCTGGTGGCTCTGGGTGCGCAGCACGGTGCGGGTCTTGTGCTCGGGCAGCGCGTAGGGCGGGGTGTTGACCGCGTGGTAGGTGCGCCCGGTGATGATCGGTTGGTCGGGATCGCCCTCCAGGAAGCTGACGATCACCTCGTGGCCGATACGCGGAATGGCCATGCTGCCATAGCCACCGCCGGCCCAGCCCTGACTGACCCGCAGCCAGGCGCTGGCCGTCTCGTTGGGCTCGGCGTAGCGGTCCCAGGGGAACTGCACCTTGACTCGGCCGTGTTCGTCGCAGTGGATCTCCTCGCCCTCGGGGCCCACCACGAAGGCCACCTGGGGGCCGTCGACCCGGGGCCGCCGCGGCGGCTCGGGGCGCCAGGCACGGTCGGCGGGGGCCAGCACCAGGGTGTTGGCGAGGCGGGTCAGGCCGTCGGCCTGGGCGGCCTCCTCCTCCAGGGCCTGGGGCTGGCTGCCGGTATGGACCACCGCCACCACCTGCCAGTCGCGGTTCGTCTCCTCGAGGTCGTGGCCCTCGAGGGTGAAGCGGGTGCCGGGGGCCAGCTCCGGCAGGTCGCTCTCGGCCTCGGCGGTCAGCGCCTGGCGGCGCAGGGCCTCAAGGCGGATGCGGGTAAAGGCCGTGCCGGAGGCGTCCGCCTTATAGCGACCCGGGTAGTCGTAGTGCTCGTAGTCGTCCCGTTGCGCATGCGCATCGAGCCCGTCGGCCATATGCTCATGGAGCTGGGCCTGGTGTAACTGTGAATAGGCCGGCTGCTTAAAGGAGTAGTCCTTGAGCACGGCGCTGGCCGGGGCCACCCGCGAGACCTGGCGCAGCTTGCGCAGGTGGCGCTGTGGCGGGGTGCCGCCGGCACGGCCATGGTAGGTCCGCGGCCCCAGGCCGCCCAGCACCTGGGGGTCGTCGGCGAACACCAGGCGGTGGGCGCCGCCCTCGGTATTCTCAAACTCGTGGAAGAAACACAGCCCCTCCTCGGCGGCCAGGCGCTGGATAAAGGCCAGGTCGCTCTCGCGGTACTGCACGCAGTACTCGCGCTCTTCGGGCTCGCGGGTCACGGCAAAGGCCACATCACGCAGGCCGCGCTCCTCGCAGAGGGTATTGATGATGGTCAGCGGCGAGACTCGCTGGAAGATCCGCGAGTTGTGGCGCAGGCCGAGGCGCCACAGCGCCGGGCGGACCTCGAGGTGATAGAAGGTACGGCGGTGGCCGCGGTCGCCGCGGGCGGCCATCCTGGGGCTTACGCCTCCAGCGGCGCGCGCCAGTCGTCGGAGCCGGAGGTGCCGGCCACGGTGTGCTCCCAGTCGATCTTGCGATAGGCCAGGGAGACGTCCATCAGCTGGGTGAACTCGGACTGGGTCGAGTCCTGGGCATGCGGCATGCGCAGGTTGATGTCGACGATGGTGGCGTCGGTCAGGGTGGTGGTGAAGAAGTGCTCCTGACGGCCCTCCACGGAGGTGCGGTACCACTTCAGCTCGACATTCGGCAGCATCTCGCCGGAGGCCAGGGCGTTGTACATCAGCGGCACGGCCTTGTTCAGCGCCACGGTGAAGATGAACGGCTTGTGGGCGCGCTGGCCGGCGGGCTGGCCGGACTGCGGGTCGGTGGGCACGGTGACGATGTGCTTGAACTCCTGCACCAGCATCTCGTCTTCGTGGCCTTCCACGTAGATGTTGCCCACGGAATCCGGGGTGAAGGCGCCGGCGGTGATATGGCCCTGGGTCTGACCGTGGATGCTGATATAGCAAGGTGTCGGCATGAGTCTGCTCCTTGACGGTATGAGAAAAATGTCCTGAGGACACCAGTCATAGGGCAGGAGCCATGCCAGAAACCACAAAACCATTGATAATCAATGCATTATAAAAACAGGCACAATAAAAACATCCCGATCGGGCAAGAAGTGGCCCGAAAATCGGGTCATTTCTTGCTCGCGGGCAAAAAATGACCCGGCGTTTTGTTGCCGCAGGGTTAAGGAAGGTTATCGGGGTTACGAAGATTCCCCGGACGCGCCCTGCCCTGTCGCCACTCGATATCCCGGCGCATAAAGTCGAGGATCCAGCGGGCCATCAGGGCGTCGTGCCCTGGGATTCTGCTGGCCACCACGCTAATGAGGGGGGCGGCAGCATGGCGCGCCCAAGGTCCCTCTACTCCCGGCAGGCTGGACGGGGCGCCCAAGGGTCTGCTACCAATAGTCTCTTTTCCTCTCTCGCTTCACTCCGTGCGGCAATTCGGCCGCGCGTCTTGGGATATCAGGATGCTCGAAGATACAGTCAAGAAGATTCTCCAGGCCCGGGTCTACGAGGCGGCCCGGGAAACGCCGATCTCTCCGGCATCCTTTCTCTCGCGGCGGCTCAACAACCAGATTCTGATCAAGCGGGAAGATCTGCAGCCGGTCTACTCCTTCAAGATTCGCGGCGCCTACAACAAGATGGCCCAGCTCAGTGACGAGCAGAAGGCCAAGGGCGTGATCGCCGCCTCGGCGGGCAACCATGCCCAGGGCCTGGCCCTGGCCGCCCGGCTGATGGGGGTCAAGGCGGTGATCGTGATGCCGCGCATCACCCCGGAGATCAAGGTGGCCGCGGTGCGTGCCCGGGGGGCCAAGGTGGTGCTCAAGGGGGATGCCTTCGCCGCCGCCGCCGAGCATGCCCAGACGCTGATCGAAGAGCACGGCTACACCTATATCCCCCCCTTCGACGATATCGATGTGGTGGCCGGCCAGGGCACCATCGGCATGGAGATCCTCCACCAGCACAGTGGCCCCCTGGATGCCATCTTCGTGCCGGTGGGGGGCGGCGGCCTGATCGCCGGCGTGGCGGCCTACGTCAAGTACCTGCGCCCGGAAATCAAGATCATCGGTGTGGAGTCCGAGGACAGCGCCTGCCTCAAGGCGGCCCTGGAGGCCGGCGAGCGGGTGGTGCTGGACCAGGTGGGGGTCTTCGCCGAGGGGGTCGCCGTGGCCCAGATCGGCGAGGTGCCCTTCTCCATCGTCCGCGACCTGGTGGACGAGGTGATCACCGTCAATACCGACGAGATGTGTGCCGCCGTCAAGGATATCTTCGAGGACACTCGGGCCGTCTCCGAGACTTCCGGGGCCTTGTCGCTGGCCGGCCTCAAGAAGTATATCCAGCAGACCGGCGCCGAGGGCGAGACCCTGCTGTGCATCAACTCCGGGGCCAACACCAACTTCGATCGACTCCAGCATATCGCCGAGCGCACCGAGCTGGGCGAGCAGCGCGAGGCGATCCTCGCCGTGACCATTCCCGAGAAGCCCGGCAGCTTCAAGAAGTTCTGCAAGACCATCGGCAAGCGCATGGTCACCGAGTTCAACTATCGTTATGCCGACCCGGAGCAGGCGCATATCTTCGTCGGCGTCCAGGTCAAGCCCGGGGGGGAGGATCGCCAGGCGCTGATCGACAAGCTGCGCGAGGCGGGCTATCCGGTGGAGGACCTCACCGATAACGAGCTGGCCAAGCTGCATATCCGTCACCTGGGCGGCGGTCGGCCCAGGGAGCACTTCGACGAAGAGGTCTACCGCTTCGAGTTCCCCGAGCGCCCCGGGGCGCTGATGAATTTCCTGACCCACCTGCCCCACGACTGGAATATCTCCCTGTTTCATTATCGTAACCACGGGGCCGCCTATGGGCGGGTGCTGGTGGGCATGCAGGTGCCCAACGGCGATCGTACCCATGTGGAGGAGTACTTCGACGCCATCGGCTACCGCTACTGGAAGGAGTCGGAGAACCCGGCCTATCGCCTGTTTATGGCGTAATCGCCAAGGGGCTGTGTACGTGAGCGCCAACTTACGCCACAGCCCTAGAGAGAACAGCGTTTTCTTACGTTATTTGACGCTTCACCCGGTTGTTATTCAACGGTCATCGGCCTATAGTCTGGCCAGTCGTCACCCGTGGCGATCGATAACAATTTGCAACACTCAACGACCATTGAATTCCATGGAGTAGGCAATGAAGCGTAAGCCCGATCTGGTCATGGCACTGGTACTGGCCTTTGGCATTGGCGTCGTCGCCACCGGCTATGCCCAGGCCCTGGTCGGCAGTTGACCCCGAGGCAGGCATCAGTGCCATGACCAGAAAAACGCCTTAAGCCGGCAGCGACCCTGCCGGCTTTTTCGTCTCTGGGCATTCCTATCATGGTTTACGGCTTATTCGTGGCTTAGGGGCGAATCACTGCCCTATCGCCGACGATGGCTTGTCGCAGGAGAGAGCGGGACATCCCAATGGGTTTGGAGCTTAGGGACGAATCACTTCCCGGTCGCTGACAATCGCATCCAGCGGGACATCCCAACTGGCGCTGGGCAGGGCCGCGACGCGCTGGCAGTCGTGGGCCACACCGATCAGCCGGGGCCGGGGGCCTGGGCCGCGGGTAAAGGCGAAGCTGCGATCATAGAAGCCGCCGCCCATGCCCAGGCGTTCGCCCCGGGGGTCAAAGCCCACCAGCGGCATCAGCACCAGGTCCAGGGCCCAGGCGGGCAGGCGCCGGGCCCGGTGAGCGCCGTGGCGGGTGTCCGGTTCGGGGATGCCGAAGCGGTTCTTCACCATGGGGGTGCCGGGGTGGTAGTGGACGAACCACAGGCGATTTTCCGCCAAGGGGCAGAGGACCGGCAGATACACACGGCAGCCGCGGCGACGCAGCCAGGAAATCAGTGGGGTGGGATCGATCTCGCCGTCGTTGGGCAGATAGAGGGCCAGGCGGCGGGCACGCTGCACCTCGGGGAGGGCGCGCAGGCGGCGACACAGGGCCTCGGCGGCCTGCTGACGCTCTTGGGCTGTCAGGGCGCGACGCCGGCGACGCAGTTCGCGACGCAGGGCTTGGCGCTCGGTGGCCAGCGCGGTCGTTGCTGCCGGCTGGGCGTCGAAGGCAGTGAAATCTTCCATGGCAGCGTGAAGTGTTCCCCAGAATGCCGCTGTCGTTCTGGCCCTTGAACCCAGCGGTTCAAGGTGGGTGGCCGCAGACGAACCGTCAGGCTTTCCGACGCACGGACATGCACACGGGTCCGTCTAGCTGGTGGCCCCCTGGGTATTGCTCATAGGCTCGAGGGACTATAACGACTGGCGCACACCCCAGGGAACCTCTTTATCCTATCAGAGAGGGGGCACCCTCCCAAGGAAGGAATCCGCTCCCGGGGTTATTTGTCCTCGCCGCTGCCCAGGGCTCGCTCCAGGCGGGCATGCAGCTGGCTCAGGCCCTGCTCCTGGTCCTTGCGCTCGTCCAGCAGTTGCAGCAGCTCATGGGCGATATTGAGCGCTGCCATCACGGCGATCTTCTCGTTACCGAGGGTCTTGGCCTGGGCGTGGATGCCGTGCATGGCCCGATCCAGGTAGCGGGCCGAACGCAGCAGTGCCTCCTGTTCTTCCGGTGGGCAGGCGATCACGTAGCTGCGTCCCAGCAGGGTGATCTCGGAGGTCGGGCGTGAGGCATCGGTCATGGGGGCTCCGGGCAGGCCAAGGGGCGGCACGATGCGTTACTATGAGTCGAGCCGCCACTATAAGAGAGCCCTTTGCAAGTGGTCAACGAACCCGGCGCAATGGCGGCCCCACCCACCATGACCCGGAAGCCTCTGGCATGTCCCTGATCAACGACCGTCTCGATTTCTCCACCGTCGCCGACCTGTTTCTATTGCATAACAGCCTGCAGTCGCCCGCCTTCCTGGATGGCCGCCTGGCCGCCGCCCTGGCGCTGCATGACCACACCGCCGAGGCCTGGCTCGAGGAGCTGTGCCTGGCCCTGGGGGTGGAGCAGCCCCGGGACGCCGAGAGCGCCGAGCAGTTCCTGGCCTGGCGCCGGCAGGCCCTGGACGCCCTGAGCGCCGCGGCCCTCGACTATGCCCCCCTGCTCCCCGACGAGCTCTTCTCTTTGGCCGAGCAGGCCCGTGGCCTCAAGGAGTGGACCCAGGGCTTCCTGGAGGTGCTGGCGGAGGTCGATGCCGACAAGCGCCAGGCCTGGTCCGACAACCTCAAGGAGGCCCTGGCCGACCTGGAGATCCTGGCCGGCCTGGAGGCGGAGTTGGAGGAGAGCAGCGAGAACGAGAATGACCTCTTCGCCCTCACCGAACATGCCCGCATGGCCGCCATGCTGCTCTATACCGAACAGCACCCGGGGCGCCCCCAGGTCGAACAGCCGCCGAAAGAACACTGAGCCTCGAGCCTTTCAGGAGTCACCATGAGTCGAGAGAGACTGCCCCGCCCGGCCCCCATCGGCCTGGACGAGTATCGTGCCCGGCGCCGCGCCCTGATGGACGCCCTGCCCCCCGCCAGCGCCGTGCTGCTGCCCGCCGCCGGCCTGGTGACCCGCAGCCGCGACAGCGACTTCCCCTTCCGCCAGAACAGCGACTTCCACTACCTGACCGGCTTCCCCGAGCCGGAGGCCCTGCTGCTGCTGTTGCCGGGGCGTGCCGAGGGAGAATGCGTGCTCTTCTGCCAGGAGCGTGACCCGACACTTGAGGCCTGGACCGGCATTCGCCTGGGCGCCGAGGGGGCCCAGGCTCAGTATGGCGTCGACCAGGCCTTCGAGAATGACGAGCGGGCGGAGCGCCTGGCGGGCCTGCTGAATGGCCGCGAGACCCTCTATCTGCCCCTGGATGACGCCGCGGCCCTGGCCCTGGGGGAATCCCTGCGCGGCGAGCTGCTGGCCAAGCAGCGCCAGGGCGCGCTGGCGCCCCGGGCCTTCGCCGATGTCTGCACGCTGCTCCACGAGCAACGCCTGATCAAGAGTGAGGCGGAGCTGGCATTGATGCGCCATGCCGCCGAGATCTCCGCCCGGGCCCATCGCCGGGCCATGGCCCTGTCCGCCCCAGGGCTCGCCGAATATCACCTCCAGGCGGAGCTGGAGCATGAGTTCCTGTGGCAGGGGGCTAGCGGTCCCGCCTACGCCTCTATCGTCGGCGGCGGCGCCAATGCCTGTGTGCTGCACTATATCGAGAATCGCGCCGAGCTGCGGGACGGCGACCTGGTGTTGATCGATGCCGGTGCCGAGTTCGATCTCTATGCCGGCGATATTACCCGTACCTTCCCGGTCAATGGGCGTTTCTCGGCGGCTCAGCGTGCCCTCTACGAGGTGGTGCTCCATGCCCAGGAGCGGGCGGTAGCGGCGGTGCGCCCCGGTGCCACCCTGGTGGAGATCCATGATGGCGTGGTGCGCGACCTGACGGCGGGGCTGATCGAGCTGGGCCTGCTGGAGGGGGAGCTCGAGGCGTGCATCGCCGAGCAGGGTTACCGCCGCTTCTACCTCCACTCCACCTCCCACTGGCTGGGGCTGGATGTCCACGACGTGGGGGCCTACCGCCACGACGGTCAGGCACGCCCCCTGGTACCGGGCATGGTGATCACCGTGGAGCCGGGGCTCTATATTCCCGACGAGGCGGACATTCCCGAGGCCTATCGTGGCATCGGCATTCGTATCGAGGATGACGTGGCGGTGACTGCCGAGGGGCATGAGGTGCTCTCCGCCGGCGTGCCCAAGCGGGTCGAGGAAATCGAGGCCCTGATGGTCAAGGAATGATCGCTCGGGTGGCTAGCTTTTCTTAGTTACGTAATTACATTATTGGTGTTCGGCCGCTTCCTGGCCGCTTTCACGAGAGAGGCATGATGGAGACGCCCAGCCACAGCATAGACCAGGCACCGGCAAGGCCCGTGGATATCGCCATCATCGGTGGCGGCCTGGTGGGGGCCAGTCTGGCCTGTGCCCTGGCGCCCCTGATTCGTCGCCATGACCTGCGGGTGGCGGTGATCGAGGCGACCCCGCTGCCCGCGGCCGGCGAGGCCGACTGGCAGCCCAGTTTCGATGCCCGGGCCAGCGCCATCGCCCAGGGCTCCCGATGGCATTTCGAGGCGCTGGGCCTGTGGGACGCCATGGCCCGAGAAGCGGAGCCGATTCGCCGCATCCATATCAGCGAACGCGGACGCCTGGGGGTGACGCGGCTGGCCGCCGAGGAGCTGTCGGTGGAGGCCCTGGGCTATGTGCTGCCCAATGCCTGGATGGGACGGGTGCTGCACCAGCGTCTCGCGGAGTTGCCCCTGGCCTGGCACTGCCCGGCCAGGGTCGAGTCGATGAGCCCCGGCGGCTCGGGCTATCGCCTGAGGCTCAGCGATGGCCAGTGCCTGGAGGCGGGGCTCACCGTGCTGGCGGATGGGGGGCGCTCCGGGCTCAAGGAGCGCCTCGGCATCGATAGTCGCGCCACCCCCTACGACCAGGTGGCCCTGATCGCCAACCTGGAGGTGAGTCGCCCCCATGGCGGCACCGCTTTCGAGCGCTTCACGCCGGAGGGGCCCCTGGCCCTGCTGCCCCTCAAGGGGAATCGCATGGAGCTGGTCTGGACCCATGCGGTGGGCGGCGAGGCCGAGACCCTGGCGCTCTCCGACGGTGACTTCCTGTGGCGGCTGCAGCGGGCCTTCGGCGATCGCGCCGGGCGCTTTCGTCGGGTGGGGCAGCGCCATAGCTACCCGCTCTCCCTGGTGACCGCCCGGGAGACGGTGCGCCCGGGGCTTGCCGTGCTGGGCAATGCCGCCCATGCCCTGCACCCGGTGGCCGGCCAGGGCTTCAACCTGGCGCTGCGAGGGGTGGTGGATCTGGTCGCGGCCCTGGAGGCCGGCCTGGCCAGCGGGCAGTCCCTCGGTGCCATGACGGTGCTCGGCGACTTCGAGGCGCGCCGCGATCGCGATCGCCATAACGTCATCCGTTTCAGCGATGGCCTGGTGCGCCTCTTCGGCATCGATCATCCCCTGCTCTCCCATGCCCGGGCGGCGGGACTGATCGGCCTCAACCTGGTGGGGCCGTTGCGCCGGGCCCTGGCACGGCGGGCCATGGGCCTGGAGCGCTGAGGCGCCGAGAGCCACCAGCAGAAACGCCAAGGGCCCGGCAGTGTTGCCGGGCCCTTGGCGTCTTGGGTCCTGCTAAGGCTTACTTCTTGGGCGTGGCCGCTTCGGCCGCGGCTGCTGCCTCATCGGCCTCGATGGGCTCGCGCTTCGGCTTGCCGGGCAGGATGGCGTCCAGCAGCAGGGCCGCCAGGGCCGCCGGCACCAGGCCGGACTTGAGCAGCAGGCCGAGCTGGCCGGGCATGGTTTCGGAGATGGCCTCCACCGCCGGCAGGCCGATACCCAGGCTCAGGGAGACGGCGATGATCAGCATGTTGCGCTGGTTCAGGTCGCACTCCTGGATGATCTTGAGGCCCGCGGAGGCAATCATGCCGAACATGACCACGCCGGCGCCGCCCAGGACGGCATGCGGCATGGCGGCGACCAGGGCGCCCAGTTTCGGGAACAGGCCCATGCAGATCAGCAGGATGCCGCCGATGGTCACCACGTGACGGCTGACCACGCCGGTCAGGGTGATCAGGCCCACGTTCTGGGCATAGGCGGTGTTGGGCAGGGTGTTGAAGATGGCGGCGAAGGAGGTGGCCACGCCGTCGGCCATGACGCCGCCGGAGAGCTCGCGATCCTTGGCATGGCGGCCGGCGCCGCCGATGGTGATGGCCGAGATGTTGCCGATGGTCTCCAGGCCCACCACGAACATGATCAGGGCCATGCCGATGATGGCGGTCAGCTGGAACTCCAGGCCGTACTGGAAGGGCTTGGGAATGGAGAACCAGGCGGCGTCGCCGACGGTGGAGAAGTCCACCATGCCGAGGAAGATCGCCAGGATATAACCGCTGGCCAGGCCCACCAGGATGGAGGCGGCCTTGAGGAAGCCGCGGCCGAACTGGTGGACGCCGATGGTGACCACCAGCACGAAGAAGGCCAGGCCCAGGTTGGTGGGGGAGGCGAAGTCGGGGTTGCCGATGCCGCCGGCGGCATAGTTGAGACCCACCGGCATCAGGATGATGCCGATCAACAGCACCACGATGCCGGTGACCACCGGCGAGAACCAGTGGCGGATCTTCTTCAGGCTGGCCCCCAGACCCACCTGCAAGACGCCCGCCACCAGGGAGGCGCCGAGTACGGCGGGGAGGCCGAAGGTGCCGGCCAGGGGCAGGGCCACCGGCAGGAAGCCGAAGCTGGTGCCCTGAACGATGGGCAGGCGGGCGCCGATGGGGCCCATGCCGATGGTCTGGATCAGGGTGGCGATACCGGCCACGAAGAGCGCGACCTGGATCAGGAAGATCGTTTCGCCGGTGGTGGCGCCGATGACCCCGGCGATGATGATGGGCGGGGTCACGTTACCGGCGAACATCGCCATGATGTGCTGAATGCCCAGGGGGATCGCCTTGCCCAGGGGGGGCATGGCATCGGGGTCTCGATTGATGGTGCGGGATGGCCGGGGTTCGGCCTGGGGGGTGGCTTCGGTCATCTTGTGCCTCTCGCGCGGTTGTTGTTGTACACACTCAATCCCTAAGGGATGAATACTTTGTTATGTAGTTGTTGTACACAAAATAGCCACAAAGGGGGGGAGGGTCTATCCCCGAGGATGAGCTGATAAGGACTATTTCATTGTCGGCATACTTCCAGGGAGTGGTATTCAGACTAGCCGGGTTGGTGGCACCTTCGCAGGGGGCGCCTGGCGAGAGCGGTCATGCGACAATGGCGACACGAGAATTCGGCAGTCGAGGAGGCAGCGATGCGAGCCGAGGTAGTGGTCGTAGGCGGAGGCATGGTGGGGGCCACCCTGGCCGCCCTGCTGGGAGGGGCCGGGGTCGCCGTGACGGTGCTGGATGCCCGCCCCGCCCCCCTGGCGCAGGATGATGTGGCGGGCATGCCGCCGGGGCGCCGGGTCAGCGCCGTCACGCCGGTCTCCCAGCGTCTGCTGAGCGGCCTGGGGGTCTGGGAGACCATCGTCGCTCGTCGTGCCACCCCCTATACCGGCATGGCGGTCTGGGATGCCCAGGGCAGCGGCGAGATCGCCTTCGAGGCAGGGCAGGCCGGGGTGCCGGCGCTGGGACATATCGTCGAGAACGACGTCATCCTGGCGGCCCTGGAGGCGCGCCTGGCGGCTCTGCCCACGGTGACCCAGCGCTTCGGTGCCGTGATCGAGGGGTATCAGGAGGACGCCGATGGTGCCTGCTTGACCCTGGCAGGCGGCGAGGCCCTGAGTGCGCCCCTGGTGGTGGCCGCCGATGGCGCCCGCTCGCGGCTGCGGTCGCTGGCAGGGATCGCCGCCGAGCCCAGGGACACCGGTCAGGTGGCGGTGGTGACCACGGTGCGCACCGCCCTGCCCCATGGCGGCGTGGCTCGCCAGGTGTTCCTGCCTACCGGCCCCCTGGCCTTCCTGCCCCTGACATTGGAAGGTGAGCCTCGCTACTGCTCCATCGTCTGGTCGACCACCCCCGAGGAGGCGGAGCGCCTGGTCGGCCTGCCCCGGGTCGCCCTGGGCGAGGCCCTGGAGGCGGCCTTCGAGGGGCGTCTCGGCCGGGTGGAAGCGATCGATGGCGCCCTCAGCGTGCCCCTGGTGCAGCGACATGCCGAGCGCTATGTGCGTCCCGGCCTGGCGCTGATCGGCGATGCCGCCCACAGCATTCACCCCCTGGCTGGCCAAGGGGTGAACCTGGGGTTGATGGATGCGGCGGTGCTGGCGGAGGAACTGTTGGACGCCCGGCGGCGGGGGATTCGCCCGGGTAGTGAGCGGATCCTGGCCCGCTACGCCCGGCGGCGGCGCGGCGACAACGCCGCCATGCTGGCGCTGATGGACGGCTTCCGGCTGCTGTTCGGCGCGACCCATCCGGCCCTGGCGTTGGCCCGCAACCTGGGACTCTCCGGGGTCGACCGGGCCACGCCGATCAAGCGGTTGCTGATGCGACAGGCGATCGGCGAACGGGGTCGCCTGCCGCCGAGTTGCCGCTAAGGCGTGAACCGCGGTAGGTCGGATGCTCTCGCCTGCGGCTCGTTTATTCGACCTACGCCGTTTATCCGACCTACCCTGCGGCGGCGGGGCGCTGGCCGATCACCTTGAGGGCCTTGAGCAGGTTGAGGGCCTCGGCCAGTTGATAATCCTCTCGCAGCCGCTCGCTGATCGCCTCGCTGCGCTGGCGGGTTTCGCCGCGCCGGCCCAGGTGCCCCTCCAGATCCGCCTCGCGCAGCTGCCGACTGCTCTCCGCCAGCTCCAGGCGGCCCCGGGCCACCTCCACGTCGGGGGCGATGCCCAGGGCCTGGATGGAGCGCCCGCTGGGCGTGTAGTAGAGGGCGGTGGTCAGCTTGAGTCCCTCGCCGTTGCCCAGCGGCATGATCTGCTGCACCGAACCCTTGCCGAAGCTCTCGGTGCCCATCACCACGGCGCGGCGCTGATCCTGCAGGGCGCCGGCGACGATCTCCGCCGCCGAGGCGCTGCCGCCGTTGATCAGTACCACCATGGGCACCTCGGCGGCGACCTGGCTGGCACTGGCATTGAAGCGCAGCTCGCTGTTGGGCAGGCGTCCTTCGGTATAGACGATCAGCCCCCGCTCGAGGAAGGCGTCAGCCACCGCCACCGCGGCCTGCAGCACGCCACCGGGGTTGTTGCGCAGGTCCAGCACCAGGCCGTCCAGGGCACCGTCCCGCTCCAGGGCCGCCACCGCACTCTCCACCTGCTCGCCGGTGCGGCTCTGGAACTGGCTGATACGCAGGTAACCGTAGCCCGGCTCCAGCAGTTCGCTGCGCACGCTCTCGGTACGAATGATCTCCCGGGTCAGGGTGACGGTGCGGGGCGTCTCCTCGCCGCGGCGTAGCAGGGTCAGCTCCAGGTCGGTGCCCGGCTCGCCACGCATCAGGTTGACCGCCTCCTGCAGCGACATGCCCTCGGTGGGGGTGTCACCGATGCGCAGGATGGCGTCCCGAGCCTGCAGGCCGGCGCGGGCCGCCGGGGTGTCATCGATGGGAGCGATCACCGTCAGCTGGCCGTTCTCCAGTCCCACCTCGATGCCGATGCCGCCGAACTCGCCCTGGGTCGACTCCTGGAGGCTGCGGAAGGCGTCACGATCCAGGTAGGCGGAGTGGGGGTCGAGTTCGCCGAGCATGCCGCGCATGGCGTTACGCAGCAGGGTGGCGTCGTCCACCTCCTCCACATAGGCGCGCTTGATGCGCTCGAAGACCTCGGCGAAGGTCTGGATCTCCTCCAGGGCGAGATCGTCATCGGCCGCCGGGGCCTGCAGTGGCAGGGCCACCAGGGCCAGGGCGGCGAGGCCCGAGAGCAGTGGGCGGGGAATGGTGATGGGCATGCAGTCTCCCGTGTCGGGGGCTAATTGAGTGACTGACAGGGCTTCAGGATAGCGCCGTCGCGGCGTCCGGCGCCATAGGCGGTGTCAGCGACGGGCGATCCAGCCCTGGGGGTCGATGGGGTCACCGTCGCGGCGCACCTCGAAATAGAGCGCCGGCTGGCCGCGACCGCCGCTGGCGCCCACGGCGCCGAGGCGGGTGCCGCGCTCCACGGCGGCGCCCACGCCCACGTCGAAGCGTTGCAGGTGGGCGTGCAGGGTCATGATGCGATCGCCGTGATCGATGATCAGCAGGTTGCCGAAGCCGCGCATCCAGTCGGCGAACACCACCCGCCCCGCATGGACCGCCTCCACCGGGGTGCCCTCGGCGGCCTGGATCAGGATGCCGTTGCGATTGACCCCCTCGCCACGGCCGAAGCGCGAGGCGATGGCGCCCTGTACCGGCCAGGGCAGGTCGCCCCGGGTCTGAGCGATGGCGGTGGAGGGCGGCGGGCGCTGGAGCCGCGCCAGCTCTTCCTGCACCTGGCGCAGCACCCGTTCGGCATGGGCGCGGTCCTGGTTGAGATCCGCCAGGCGGGCCTGCTCGCTGGCGTAACGGGCGTCGAGTTCGGCCACCAGGGCCTGGCGCTCGCGGCCCTGCTCGGCCAGCTCGGCGCTACGCGCCTCCAGGGCGGCCTGGTTGGTGGCCAGGGCGCTGGCGCGCTCGTCCAGGGCCCGGCGGTTGGCGGCCAGCCGCGCGTTCAGTTCGGCCAGCTCGTCCAGGCGCGCGTTGCGCGCCCGGGTCAGGTGATTGAGGTAGGTCTGCAGGCGATCCAGGCGTGCCGGATCCTCCTGGTTGAGCAGCAGCTTGAGCTGGGGCGTCTGGCCGAGGCGGTAGAGGGCGTCGAGCTGGGTGGCCAGGGCCGCTTCCAGCTCGTCGCGTTCCGCCTCCAGGGCCTCGCGCTGGCGCTCCAGGTCATAGACCTCGTCGTCGAGGCGCCGCCGCTCGGCCTGGAGCTCGTCCAGGCGGCGGTGGGTCTCGGCGAGGGCGGTCTCCACCCGGCGCAGGGCCTGGTCGGCGTCGTCCCGGGCGTGGCGGGTGCCCTCCAGGCGACGGTTCAGCGCCTGGATCTCGCCGCCGATGGCATCCAGGCGCTCCCGGGCCTGGCGCTCGTCGGGCTGGGCCGCCAGGGGGGCGGCCCAGCCCAGCAGCAGGGCGAGACTCAGGGCACCGCCCAGGGTGTGGGCGAGGCGCCGCCTCACGGGAAGTCGATCAGCACCTGGCCGGTCATCTCCGGCGGGATCGCCTCGCCCATCATGGTCAGCAGGGTCGGGGCGATATCGCAGAGCCGGCCGCCGTCGCGCAGGCGCGCTTGGCGGGGGGTGACATAGACCAGCGGTACGGCGAAGGTGGTGTGGGCGGTCTGGGGGGCGCCGGTGTCCGGGTTGGTCATCTGCTCGGCGTTGCCATGGTCGGCGGTGATCAGGCACTCGCCCCCGGCTCGCTCGATGGCTTCCACCACCCGGCCGACACAGGCGTCCACCGCCTCGATGGCTTGGACCGCGGCGTCGAACTTGCCGGTGTGGCCGACCATGTCGCCGTTGGCGTAGTTGCAGACGATCAGGTCGTAGGCACCGGAATCGATGGCCTCCACCAGCCGGTCGGTGACCTCGGGGGCACTCATCTCCGGCTTCTCGTCGTAGGTCTTCACCTCCTGGGGCGAAGGCACCAGCACCCGGGTCTCGCCGGGATACTCCGCCTCCTGGCCACCGGAGAAGAAGAAGGTCACGTGGGCATACTTCTCGGTCTCGGCGATGCGCAGCTGGGTCTTGCCGCGGCTGGCCATCACCTCACCCAGGGTGTTGCGCAGCTCCTCCGGAGGGAAGGCGGCCGGGGCGGGGATATCGGCGGCGTACTGGGTCAGCATCACCAGGCCGTCGGCGGCCAGCCGCGGGTGGGCGCGGCGCTCGAAGCCGGCGAAGCCGGGTTCGACGAAGGCGCGGGTCAGTTCCCGGGCGCGGTCGGCGCGGAAGTTCATGAAGATGGCCGCGTCGCCCTCGTCCATGGCGATGGCCCGGCCCGCCGGGCGCACGCTGGTGGCGGCCACGAATTCATCGGTCTCGCCGCGCTCGTAGGCGGCGGCCAGGCCGGCCTCGGCGCTCTCCACCACCTGCTCGCCCTCGGCCTCGGTGATCAGGCGGTAGGCCTTCTCGACCCGGTCCCAGCGGTTATCGCGGTCCATGGCGTAGTAGCGGCCGATCAGCGAGGCGATAAAGCCGTTGTCGGCGCCCACCAGCTCGGCGAGGCGGGCATCGGTGCGCTCGATGGAGGCGGCAGCGCTCTTGGGCGGCATGTCGCGGCCGTCGAGGAAAGCATGCACATAGATGCGCTTGACGCCACGCTCGGCGGCCAGGGCGGCCATGGCCAGGATATGCTCCTCATGGCTGTGCACGCCGCCCGGGGAGAGCAGGCCCAGTAGGTGCAGTGCCTTGCCGTCCCGGGCAGCGGCATCGATGGGCGCGGTCAGTACCGGGTTATCGGCCAGCTCACCGTCTTCGATGGCCTTGGTGATGCGGGTGAAGTCCTGGTAGACGATGCGTCCGGCCCCCAGGTTCATGTGCCCCACTTCGGAGTTGCCCATCTGGCCCTCGGGCAGCCCCACGAACTTGCCGTCGGTGTGGATCAGCGCATGGGGGTAGTCGCGCTGCAGGCGGTCCATTACCGGGGTGTTGGCCGCGGCGATGGCATTGTCCTGGGCGTCGTCGTTATGGCCGTAGCCATCGAGAATGATCAGCGCCACCGGGCGCGGGGCGGCTGCATTGGCATCAGACATGAAGATTGGCCTCGTTGTGTCAGCGTCGAAGGCCCCGTCGGCATCCGCCGGCGGGGTCGCGACTCACGGCTCCTTGGGGCATCATATCGCACCGCCCACCGGGCCGTCAGCTTGAGGGGATGGGCCAGCGCCCCGCGGCGATGCCAACGGCGACGGCCTTGGCGGGCCAGACGCTCGCCGATGGCTTGTGTATACTGTGCCGGTTCGGCGGCGTGGTGCCGCCACGGTGCCTGCACCATTCCTCGGAGTCACCCAACGAGAGCTACCGCAAGCCATGATCGACCAGCTGTTCGAATTCGTCGCCAATCACCCGCTGCTGGTGGGTGCCTTCGTCCTGGTGCTGTTCGCCTGGATCGCCTACGAGATCCGCAACAGCAGCGCGGGTGGCGTCACCTCCAGCGAGGCCACCCAGTTGATCAACCGCGAAGACGCGGAGGTGATCGATATTCGCGAGGCGGGGGAGTTCAAGGCCGGGCATATCGCCGGGGCCCGCAATATTCCCCAGAGCAAGCTCGAGTCGCGCCTCGGTGAGCTGGAAAAGGCCAAGGAGAAACCGGTGATCGTGGTCTGCAAGCATGGCCAGGCCTCCGGTATCGCCGTGGCCAAGCTGGCCAAGGCCGGCTTTACTCGCCCCCTCAAGCTCAAGGGTGGCATGCTCCAGTGGCAGAGCGACGGCCTGCCGGTGGTCAAGAAGTAACCCACGACCTTTTTTATCCCAACGTCGGCAAGGAATCCCAGCATGGCGGAAGAGAACAACCAGAGCACAGGCGGCAACGACCAGGCCGCCGGCCAGCAGAACCAGCAGCAGCTGCAGTTCGCCCTGCAGCGCATCTACGTCAAGGACATCTCCTTCGAGGCTCCCAACTCGCCGGCGGTGTTCCAGCAGCCCTTCAAGCCGAAGGTCGGCCTGGACCTCAATACCTCCAGCCAGCAGGTGGGTGAGGGACTCTATGAGGTGGTGGTCAAGGTCACCGCCCAGGTCGCCCATGCCGAGAGCGGCAGCACCTCCTTCCTGGTGGAAGTGGAGCAGGCCGGCCTGTTCCGCATCGGCGGCCTGGAAGGCGAGCGCCTGGAGCACACCCTGGGGGCCTTCTGTCCCAATGTGCTCTTCCCCTATGCCCGGGAGTGCATCGACAGCCTGGTCAACCGTGGCGGCTTCCCGCCGCTGATGCTGGCTCCGGTCAACTTCGAGGCGCTCTATCTGCAGAAGAAGAAGCGTGCCGCCGAAGGAGCCGCCCAGCAGAGCGGCGAGACCACCCAGTAAGCCATGGGTCAGCCGCGCATCCACGTCGCCGCCGGGTTCGCCCCCGGCGGCGACCTCGTTCTGCCGGAGGGGCCGGCGCGCCACCTGGCCCTGGTGCTGCGCCTGCGCGAAGGCGCCGTGGTGACCCTCTTCGACGGCCAGGGCCGGGAGGCCGAGGCGCAGATCGTCGAGGCGGGTCGCAAGCGGGTCGTGGTGCGCATCGAGGTGGTCGCCGAGGGGCGGGGCGAGTCACCCCTGGCGGTGCACCTGGGCCAGGCGATCTCCAAGGGCGAGCGCATGGACTACGCCATCCAGAAGGCCGTGGAACTGGGGGTGGCGGCCATTACCCCGCTCTATACCGAGCATGGCGATGTGCGGCTCAAGGGCGATCGGGCCGCCAAGAAGCTCGCCCACTGGCAGGCGGTGGCCGCCAGCGCCTGCGAGCAGTGCGGCCGTGCCGTGGTGCCGCCGGTGCACCCGCCCCTGGCCCTGGCCGACTGGCTGGCCGGGCGCGACGAGGCCCTGCGCCTGGTGCTGCATCCCGCCACCTCGGGTGCCCTAGACCGGCATGACGCCCCTGCCGACGCGGCCCTGCTGATCGGCCCCGAGGGCGGACTGTCCGAGGCGGAAGTCGCCGGCGCCCAGGCGGCCGGCTTCCTGCCGCTCTCGCTCGGCCCGCGTATCCTGCGCACCGAGACCGCGCCGGTGGTGGCGCTATCCTTGTTGCAGTACCGCTTCGGCGACTTCGCCTGATCCCACTCCGTCACCCTGGAAGCCACCATGTCCCGATCTCCCCAAGCCTCCCCCACCGCGCATGTCGGCGAGGTCGCCTACCTCCGGGTGGCGGCGGTCAACGCCACCGGCGCCTTCCTCGACTGGGGCCAGCCCAAGGAGCTGCTGCTGCCCTACCCGGAGCAGCGTTTCCGCCCCGAGGTGGGCAAGCGGGTGCTGGTGTGCATCTACGAGGATGACCGGGGGCGGCCGGTGGCCTCCCAGCGCCTCGACAAGCACCTCCAGGACGAGTCCCGGGGCCTGGCCGCCGGCGACGAGGTGATCCTGGTGATCGCCGATCGCACCGATCTGGGCTTCAAGGTGGCGGTGAATCACCGCTTCTGGGGCCTGCTCTACCAGGACGAGGTGAGCCGGCCGCTGCGCCGTGGCCAGCGCCTCAGCGGCTATATCAAGCGGGTCCGCGAGGATGGCCGCCTGGACCTCTCGCTGCTGCCGCCGGGGCCGGCGCGCCTCGACGTGGTCGGCGAGCAGGTGCTCGGCGCCCTGCGCCAGGCCGGCGGCTACCTGATGCTCTCCGACAAGAGCGACCCCGCCGAGATCAAGGCGCGGCTGGGGATCAGCAAGAACGCCTACAAGCAGGCCATCGGCCGCCTCTACAAGCAGCGCCGCATCCTGATCGAGGACGGCGGCATTCGCCTGCTGCCCGAGGGCGACGGCGCCGAGCGCTAAGCCCGCCCCCAGGATAGCCCCGAGCCTCCGGCACAGGGCGCCCCTTTGGCCGGTGATGACAGCGCCCGCCTTGGTCTTCCCCGGGCCGCTGCGGCATACTGCGCCCATCACTCCGCGTCCAGGACACCCGACTCGATGAGCGCACTCCGCATTGGCGTGGTGATGGATCCCATCGCCGATCTCACCTTCAAGAAAGACACCACCCTGGCCATGCTGTGGGCCGCCCAGGAGCGGGGCGCCTCGCTCTTCTACCTGGAGCAGGAGGACCTCTTCCTGCGCGAGGGGCGCGCCTTCGGCCGCCTGCGCCCGCTGACCGCCCACCGCGATCCCGGCCACTGGTACGATCTGGGCGAGGCCGAGGCCCGGCCCCTGGCGGAGCTCGATGTGATCCTGATGCGCAAGGATCCGCCGGTGGACGCCCACTTCCTCAATGCCGTCTACCTGCTGGGGTTCGCCGAGCGGGAGGGCGTGCTGGTGGTCAACCCCACCCGGGCCCTGCTGGAGTGCAACGAGAAGCTCTTCGCCCAGCAGTTTCCCCAGTGCTGCACCCCGACCCTGGTCTCCTGCAACGAGGCCGAGCTGCGCGCCTTCCACGCCGAGCACCAGGACGTGATCCTCAAGCCCCTGGATGGCATGGGCGGCAGCGGCATCTTCCATGTGCAGCCCGACGGTCGCAACCTGGGCGCCATCATCGAGATGCTCACTGAGCGGGGCCGCCGCCAGATCATGGCCCAGCGCTATATTCCCGAGATCCGTGACGGCGACACCCGCATCCTGCTGGTGGACGGCGAGCCGGTGCCCTATGGCCTGGCCCGGGTGCCCATGGCCGGCGAGACCCGCGGCAACCTGGCCGCCGGCGGCACCGGCGTCAGCCGCGAGCTGACCGAGCGGGATCACTGGCTGATCCAGCAGGTGCAGCCCATGATTCGTGACAAGGGGCTGATGTTCGTGGGCCTCGACGTGATCGGCGACTACATCACCGAGATCAATGTCACCAGCCCCACCTGCGTGCGGGAGATCGACGACCAGCGCGGCACCGATATCGCCGGCCTGCTGATGGACGCCATCGAGCGCCGCCTGGCCGCTTAGTGAAAACTATCCGATGAGATAAGCGCCGGCCCCGCTTATCCGAGCCCCGGAAGGAGATGCATGGCGCAGCCGATCAACGATGCCCTCGTCTATGCCCCGGTCACCCACCCCTATCGGCGCTGGGTGGCCTGGGCCCTGGCGATCCTGCTGCACCTGGTGCTGATCGGCGCCGTGGCCAGCTGGCGCCTGGCGCCGACGCCCCCGGAGGCCCCGCCCCGCCCCAGCCTCGATGTGGTGCTGGTGGGCCTGCCCGGCGAGGCGCCAGAGCAGGCCGAGGCCATCGCCGCGGCGGCCCAGCAGGCGAGAGGCCGCGATGCCGAGCCCGCCCCCCGGGCCCGGGCTCAGGCCGCCGCGGCCAGCGCCAGTGCCGGCGGCGCCGAGCGTGCCGCGCCTGCCCCCGAGACGCTGAGCGGGTCGGCCCCGGACGCGGCCCCCGCCCCGGCCCGGGCCGAGCCCCTGCCCCCCGGCAGCTTCGCGGCGGTCAGCGAGGCGGCCGGTGGCGAGCGTGGCCGGCAGGCCCGGGACACCGGCCCCGAGGCGAGCCTCGCCGGGGAGGAGGACGAACTCGGCCAACTGGCCGCCCGGGAGGCCGCCGAGGCGCGTTATATCGCCGCCTGGACCCGCCAGGTGGAGGCCTTCGGCAATCGCCATTACCGCCTGTCGCCGGCCCTGGAGGGGCAGCTGCGAATTCGCGTGGTGGTGGGACGCGAGGGTCAGCTGCGTCAGATAGAGGTGGTACAATCGTCGGGACACCCCGAGCTCGACCAGGCCGCCCTGACCACGGTGCGCGACGCCGGCCCCTACCCGCCCTTCGACGGCGAGATGGCCGGCCTCGACAGCCTCTCCATCACGCGCGTCTGGCGCTTCGGGAAAGGCAACGACTTCGGCGTGCCCTGACGCCCGGGAGACCCATGCAAAGCTTGAAGAATCATTTCCTGCTGGCCATGCCGCAGCTCGAGGATCCCAACTTCGCCGGCAGCCTCAGCTACCTGTGCGACTACGACGACAACGGCACCATGGGGGTGATCGTCAACCGGCCCATGGAGATCACCCTGGACGCCCTCTTCGACCAGCTCGAGCTGGGCGGCGATGCCCCCCACCATGCCGATGCCCCGGTCTACTTCGGCGGCCCGGTGCACAAGGATCGCGGCTTTATCCTGCATCGCGGCAGCAGCGCCGACTGGGACTCCAGCATCCAGGTCACCGAAGACATCGCCCTGACCACCTCCCTGGACATGCTCAAGGCCCTGGCCGAGGGGCGCGGCCCCAGCCAGTTCCTGGTCTGCCTGGGCTGTGCCGGCTGGGAGGCGGGCCAGCTGGAGAGCGAGCTCAAGGAGAACAGCTGGCTCACCGTGGAGGGCCATGCCGATATCCTCTTCTCGGTGCCCCCGGAGCAACGCCTGCAGGCCGCCGCCGGGGCCCTGGGCGTCGACCTGACCCTGATGAGCCGCGAGGCGGGGCACTCCTGATGGCCGCGGCGGGGGAGCGGCTGATCCTGGCCTTCGACTTCGGCACCCGGCGCATCGGCGTGGCGGTGGGCAACGAGCTGATCCACAGCGCCCGGGAGCTGGAGCCGCTGCCGGCCCGGGACGGCATCCCCGACTGGGCCCAGGTCACGCGCCTGGTGGAGGAGTGGCGTCCCGACCTCTTCGTCGTCGGGCTGCCGATCAACATGGACGGCAGCGAGTCGGAGATGAGCACCCGCGCCCGCAAGTTCGGCAAGCGCCTCTATGGCCGCTACGGCAAGCCCTGCGAGCTGGTCGACGAGCGCGGTTCCACCCGCGAGGCCAAGGCCATCGCCCGGGAACAGGGCCACCGCGGCAACTACCGGGAAGAGGGCATCGACGGCCTGGCCGCGGTGCTGATCCTCGAGGGCTGGTTCGCCGGCCGCGAAGGCCTGCCCGGCGGCCGCCACAGCCAACCCTGAAGGACTTCATGATGACACTCCCCGAGATACCCGCCCTGTTCGACAGCCTCGAGGCGCGCCTCGAGCTCTGCCTCGAGCGCCTGGCGGTGGACCGCGACCGACTGGCCGTGGTGGGCATCCACACTGGCGGCGTCTGGGTCGCCGAGCAGCTGCATGGGCGCCTGGGTTTGCCCACCCCCCTGGGTACCCTGGATATCGGCTTCTGGCGCGATGACTTCGACCACCAGGGCCTGCCGGAGGGCATCCGCGCCAGCGACTTGCCCTTCGCGGTGGAAGGCCGCGACATCCTACTGGTGGACGACGTCATCATGTCCGGGCGCACCATCCGCGCCGCCCTCAACGAGCTCTTCGACTACGGTCGGCCGCGCCGCGTGCTGCTGGCCAGCCTGCTCTCCCTGCCGGGCCGCGAGCTGCCCATCCAGCCCGACGCCTGCGGCGCCGAGCTGAGCCTGGCCCCGGGCCAGCGGGTCAAGCTCCAGGGCCCCGACCCCCTTACCCTGTCGCTGGTCGAGCGACGCTGATCTTCCAGGAGGCTCCGTGATCGACCCCGCATCCCGCCCGGGCACACCGGCCCAGGTCCAGCTCGGCGACGATGGCCGGCTGCGCCACTTCATCGATATCGAGGGCCTGCCCAAGGCGCTGCTCACCGAGATCCTCGACACCGCCGACAGCTTCCGCGGCGTCCAGGAGGCCCAGGTCAAGAAGGTGCCGCTGCTGCGCGGCAAGACGGTGGCCAACCTCTTCTTCGAGAACTCCACCCGCACCCGGGCCACCTTCGAGCTGGCCGCCAAGCGCCTCTCGGCGGACGTGCTCAACCTGGATATCAAGACCTCCTCCACCGCCAAGGGCGAGACCCTGCTGGACACCCTGCAGAACCTCGAGGCGATGCAGGCGGACGCCTTCGTGGTGCGCCACTCCGACTCCGGCGCCGCCCATTTCATCGCCAGCCAGGTGACCCCCCGGGTGGCGATCATCAATGCCGGCGACGGGCGCCATGCCCACCCCACCCAGGCGATGCTCGACATGCTGACCATCCGCCGCCACAAGGGTGACTTCGCCAAGCTGCGGGTGGCCATCGTCGGCGATATCCTCCACTCCCGGGTGGCCCGCTCGCAGATCCTCGCCCTCAACACCCTGGGCGCCGCCGAGGTGCGGGTGGTGGCGCCACGCACCCTGCTGCCGGTGGACGTGGAAGCCCTGGGCTGCCGGGTCTTCACCCGCCTGAGCGAGGGCCTGGCCGGCGCCGACGTGGTGATCGCCCTGCGCCTGCAGAAGGAGCGCATGGACGGCGCCCTGCTGCCCTCCGAGAGCGAGTTCTACCGCCACTACGGCCTGACCCGGGACAGCCTGGCCTGGGCCCACCCGGAGGCCATCGTCATGCACCCGGGGCCCATCAACCGCGGCGTGGAGATCGAGTCCGCGGTGGCCGACGGCCCTCGCTCGGTGATCCTCGACCAGGTCACCAACGGCATCGCCGTGCGCATGGCGGTGCTGTCGATGGCGGTCAGCGGACAGACGCGGGAACGGGAACAGCGGCGGCAGGAGACGCAGTGATGAGAGTGATGAAATGGCACCAGGGCGTCGTTATGGATGGACGGGCCGGGGCGCAGCGGCGGCAGGAGAGCCAAGCATGAAGTTGACACTCAAGGGCGCCCGGGTAATCGACCCGGCCAGCGGCATCGATCGCGTCACCGACCTGCACCTGGCCGCCGGGCGCATCGTCGGCCTGGACGCGCACCCCGACTTCCGCGCCGAGAAGGTGCTGGAGCTCTCCGGCAAGTGGCTGCTGCCGGGCCTGGTGGATATCGGCGCCCAGCTGCGCGAGCCCGGCCCCCGCTACAAGGGCAGCCTGGAGAGCGAGTCCGCCGCCGCCCTGGCCGGCGGCTACAGCCGGGTGGCGGTGCGCCCCGACACCAGCCCGGTGCTCGACAGCGCCTCCCAGGTGCGCACCCTGCACGACCGCGCCCAGGAGGTGAACGGCGTGCGGGTGGTGCCCCTGGGGGCCCTGACCCAGGGCCTGGAGGGGCGATTGCTGGCCAATATGGCCGGCCTCCAGGGCGCCGGCTGCGTGGCCCTGACCAACCTGCGCCGGCCCCTGGCCGACGCCCGGGTGCTGCGCCGCTGCCTGGAGTACGCCGCCACCCACGATATCCCGGTGCACTTCCAGGCTCAGGAGGCGGCCCTGGCCGCCGGCGGCTGCGCCCACGAGGGCGCCCTCGCCTCGCGGCTCGGCCTGCCCGGCATCCCCGAGAGCGCCGAGACCACCGCCCTGGCCCAGTGGCTGCTGCTGATCGAGCAGACCGGAGTGCGCGCCCATGTGGCCCACCTCTCCACCGCTCGGGGCCTGGAGATGGTCGGCGAGGCCAAGGCCCGCGGCCTGCCGGTGACCTGCGACGTGACCATGGCCCAGCTGCACTGGACCGATGCCACCCTGGCCGGCTTCGATGCCAACTTCCACCTGGAGCCGCCGCTGCGCAGCGAGGCGGATCGCCAGGCCCTGTGCCGGGGCGTGGCGGATGGTCGCATCGACGCCATCGTCAGCGGTCACCTGCCCCACGAGCAGGCCGCCAAACTGGCCCCCTTCGCCGCCTCCGAGCCCGGCATGAGCAGCCTGGAGACGGTCTGGGCCCTGGGCCAGGCGCTGGTGGACGAGGGCGTGCTCGACCCCCTGACCCTGGCGGCGCGGCTCTCCCTGGGGCCGGCCCGGGTGCTCGGTCAGGGCGGCGGCAGCCTGGCGGCCGGCGAGGCCGCCGACCTGGCGGTCTTCGACCCCGAGGCCGAATGGACGCCGAGCGGCGCGACCCTGCGCTCGGCGGGCCTCAACACCCCCCTGCTGGGCCGGCCCCTCAAGGGCCGCGCCATCCTCACCCTGGTGGAGGGCGATATTCGCCATAGCGGCTTCCTGTAATGCAGGGCGGTTTCATATGAAACCGGCTTGACCCGGATCAAGGCGCGATCGGGGATGGGTATCGATACTGGGGCAAAGACTCAAGCGAGGAGCCCCCACCGATGACCATCCCCTATGCCAAGCCGCCGGCCTCCATCGACCGTCCGGAGCGCCTCCACGACTACCTCCGGGGCGACCGCGTCCTGCGCGAGCTCAGGACCCATGCCCCCGCCGCCCTGGATCGTCTGATCGACGACCTGGAACACCCCCTGAGCGCCCCCTTCGAGCGTGCCGTGGTGCGGGCCCTCGGTGCCGAGCGCCTGCCCGGCTTCGTGCCCGCCGCCACCCTGATGCCCACCATGCTGACTCGCTTTGGCCTGCCCGCCGAGCTGGCCACGGAGAAGGCACTCGAGGTCCAGCGCCGCACCTGCAACCGCTGCCCTCAGGTAGGCCACTGCTGGCAGGCCCTGCGCCATGGCGCCGACGCCGAGGCGTGCCGGGGGTTCTGCCCCAATGCCGAGGCCTTTACCGCCATGGGCGAGGATCCGGCATAAGGCAGGCATAAGACCGGCATAAGCCAGCAAGACGTGCCCGTTTCTGCCGCTCTCCCGGGGCGTGACTTCACGCCGATCTGCGAAGAGCCTTTTTTTTCCTGGGCGACGGTAGCCCGGGGTCTCGTTCGAGGCCAGAGTGCTCTGCGTTGACTATCTAAATAAGCATTTGCTTGATAAGTGCTAGCTTTGCTTCGTGGGTGGTCATTCGCGGCTACCCGAAAGCCTCAGGCCGACGCAGATCGACCGGGACGGTAAAGCACATACGCAGAGGTGTGTTCATGCTCAAGAAAATGAAGGTTTCCCAGCAGTTGACGCTTCTTGTCGGGGTCTTCGCGGTGGCCTTGATCGGGATCGGCCTCTTTGGTCTCCAGGGGAAGCGCACCACCCTGGCGAGTCTCGATACCGTCTATCAGGATCGTGTGGTGCCGCTGCGCCAGCTCTCGGGCATCGCCGATGCCTATGCGGTCAATATCGTCGACACCTCCCATAAGGTCAGCAATGGCAATATCGGCTGGGCCCAGGGGCGGCGTAACGTCGCTGAGGCGAGCGACATTATCCGGCAAACCTGGGAAGCCTACCTGGGCACTGTGCTGGTTGCCGCGGAGGAGCGCCTCGTCGCCGAGCTGCGTCCGCTGTTGCAGGATGCCGATACCGCCGTGGATCGTCTGCAGGCCATCTTGCAACGGGAGGACGGCGCGGCCCTGGAGGCCTTTATCGCTAGCGAGCTCTACCAGCGTATCGACCCGGTTTCCGAGGCCTTCGGGCACTTGATGCGGGTGCAACTGGAGGTGGCCGAGGCCGAATACCTCGGTGGCGTTCAGGAGTATGCCCAGATGCGGGTGATCTTTATCGCCACCCTGGCCATCGTGCTGCTGCTCGGCATCCTGCTGGCCTGGTACATCATCGCCGGCATCGGCCGCAGCCTGGGGGCGGAGCCCGCCCGGGTCGCCGAGATCGCCCGGCAGGTGGCCGATCAGAACCTGACCATCGAGATCGAGACTCGCCCTCAGGACCGGGATAGCGTGCTGTTCGCCATGAAACGCATGGTGGAGCAGCTGTCCGGCGTGATCAGCGGGGTTCGCGAAAGCAGCGGCTCCATTCATGTGGGAAGCCGCGAGATCGCCACCGGCAATGCGGATCTCTCCTCGCGCACCGAGGAGCAGGCCGCGGCCCTGGAACAGACCGCCTCCAGCATGGAGGAGCTGACTACCACCGTGAAACAGAACGCCGATAATGCCCGTCAGGCCAGCGGCCTGGCCCAGGAGGCGTCCCATACCGCCGAGCGTGGCGGCGAGGTGGTGGAGCAGGTGATCGAAACGATGCATGGCATCGCCGACAGCTCCCAACGGGTCGCCGATATCACCGGCGTGATCGACTCCATTGCCTTCCAGACCAATATCCTGGCGCTCAATGCCTCCGTCGAGGCGGCCCGGGCCGGGGATCAGGGCCGCGGCTTCGCGGTGGTGGCCGGCGAGGTGCGCAGTTTGGCCAGCCGGAGTGCGGAGGCGGCCAAGGAGATCAAGGCGCTGATCGAGGGCTCGGTGGCCCAGGTGCAACAGGGCTCTACCCTGGTGGAGCAGGCGGGTGCCACCATGCGGGACGTGATGGCCGCGGTGCGGCGGGTCAACGACATCATGGACGAGATCTCCGCCGCCTCCCAGGAGCAGAGCGACGGCATCGAGCAGGTCACCCAGGCGGTGAGCCAGATGGATCAGGTGACCCAGCAGAATGCGGCCCTGGTGGAGGAGGCCTCGGCGGCGGCCGCCTCCCTGGAAGAGCAGGCCAATCGCCTGGAGCGGGCTGTGTCGGTCTTCAAGCTGGGTTCCGCTTACGGGAGGGGGAACGATGGCCTGCCGGCATGGCTGGGGAGTGCCGGCGTGGCCTTGCCCACCGCCACCCAGGTGAGCAAGACCGGCCCCGCACGGTCGCAGAGCGGTGGCGAGGCCGAGTGGGAGGCATTCTAGTGGCGCGACGAGACTGTCCGCCCGGTACCTGACGATCTCCGTGGAGAGGGTGCGCGACCACAAGAAACACCGTTGCGCCAAGCTTGGTACCCACTCCCGGTCGGAGCTGTTCGCGCTCTTCTGGCAGGATCGCCGCTAGGCGATCCTGCTGTCGTGGGGCCTATCGCTCCCAGCTAGCTGCCAGACGATCCAACCGCTCCCGCTGGAAGGCTTGCAGATCATCGGTCGCCGTGACATCGGACTTGGCCATGGTCGGGTACCGTTGTTGTTATTGAAGTGGCCAGGAAAACGGGCCATGCAGGCATCTTGGCCGCCTCGGGAAGCCCTGACCATCGTGCAGATGAACGATGGGTGGCAACCGATGGCCTCGATTCCGTCGATCGCTGAATTGCCGATTTGTGCTAACGCCGGGGGATACCGGCGCGCAACATGAATACCGATAACTGCTCTGGCAGCCCGGTATCCAATAATAAATCGGAATTCAGCCATGACCCATGACACTCGTATCGACTTTATCTATCTCTCGGAATCCGACATGGTTCGAGCCGGCGTCACCGATATGGCGGCCTGCGTGGACACCATGGAGGAGATGTTCGGGCTTCTTCATCACGGCGACTACCGCATGGCGGGGCCGAACAACGATTCCCACGGGGCCATGATCATGTTCCCCGAGGAGTCGCCCTTTCCCACCATGCCCAAGCCCACTGCCGACCGCCGCATGATGGCCATGCCCGCCTACCTGGGCGGCAACTTCTGCACGGCGGGCGTCAAGTGGTATGGCTCCAACATCGCGAACAAGGAGAAGGGGCTGCCGCGCTCCATCCTGATGTTCACGCTCAGCGATGCCGACACCGCCGCGCCCCTGGCCCATATGTCGGCCAACCTGCTCTCGGCCTACCGTACCGGCGCGGTGCCGGGCGTCGGCGCCCGCCATCTGGCGAGAAAGGACTCCAAGGTCGTGGGCATCTTCGGGCCCGGCGTGATGGCGCGCACCTCGCTAGCCGCCTTTATTGCCGCCTGTCCGCAGATCGACACCGTCAAGGTCAAGGGACGCGGGAAGAAGAGTCTCGACACTTTCACCGACTGGGTTCGCGAGAACTACCCGCAGATCACCACCCTCCAGGTGGTCGACGATATCGAATCGGTGGTGCGCGACTCCGACATCGTGACCTACTGCGCTTCGGGAGAAGTGGGCAACCCCGACGACTATCCGCTGATCAAGCGCGAGTGGGTCAGCCCGGGCACCTTCCTGGCCATGCCGGCTCCCTGCAACTTCGACGCCGGCATGGAAGCGCCGGACGTGCGCAAGGTGCTCGACAACACCGGCCTGTACGAGGCCTGGTACGAGGAAGTGCCCAAGCCGGCCCACCACTGCATTCCGCTGGTCGGCATGAAGTTCATGGACATGATCGCGGGGGGCCGCCTTGCCGCCGACACCCTCGAGGACCTGGGGGCGATCGTGGCCGGCGCCGTACCGGGCCGCCAGAACGACGACGAGATCATCCTGATGTCGGTCGGCGGCATGCCGGTCGAGGACGTGGCCTGGGCCACCGTGGTCTATCGCAAGGCGATCGAACAGGGCATCGGCGTCAAGCTCAACCTGTGGGATGAGCCGCTGCTGCGCTGAGGGCCATCGCACTGCCTGCCGGCCCCGTCCCGCAAGGCGGCGCCGGTTCTCCTTCACCTCATTGCTAGCAGGACAACACCATGACCAAGATCGTCAAAGTCAAGACCGGCTCCAAGTTCGAGGAACACGCCAGCTACTCGCGGCTGGTGGCCGTCGACAACTGGATCCTCGTGTCCAACACCGCCGGCCGCAACCCCGACACCAAGGAGATCCCCGACGACGTGAGCGAGCAGCTGCTGCAGGTCTTCGCCAATATCGAAGGCGCCCTCGGCACGGTGGGCAGCGGCCTGTCCGACATCGTGGCCGCGAAGATTTTCATCCAGGATCCGGCCGATACCGAAACCGTCATGACCCTCTTCGGCCAGAAGATGCGCGGCGTCGATCCCTCCATCACCGTGACCTGCCCGCCGCTGGGCTCCGAGGTCTACAAGGTCGAGCTGGAAGTGACCGCCTATCGCGGCGCCGGCAGCGCCGAGGTGGAGCGGATCGACACCTCCACCCAGTAACGCAGTCCACTCGCTTGCCGGGGCGGCCTGCAGGGCGGGCCGCCGCCGCTTCGTTGATATTCCGATACCTCGAGGGCTTCCTGCCATGGCACCGACAATAGCGCCTGTTCAAACGTCCAGCGACTTCCCCGCCTCGACGAGCGTGGTGATCATCGGGGGTGGCATCATCGGCCTCACCGCGGCCCTGGCACTGTCGGAACGGGGCATCCCCGTGGTCGTGCTGGAGAAAGGACGCCTCGCCGGCGAACAGTCCTCCCGCAACCTGGGCTGGATCCGCAAGACCAGCCGCCATGCGGAGGACGTGCCCCTGGCACAGGCGGCGGATCGGCTCTGGGCCGGCATGGCCGAGCGGGTCGGCAGCGATGTCGGCTACCGCCAGTCGGGGATCCTGTTCCTGGCCCGTACTGCCGAGCAACTGGCCATGCACGAGGCCTGGCTGAAGTCCGTGGACGCCCTGTCCCTGGACTCGCAGTTGCTCGGTCCCCGGGAGATCGATCGCCGGGTGCCCGGCGGCCAAGGTGACTGGGCCGGCGGCATCTACACCCCCTCCGACGGTCGGGCCGAGCCCACCCTGGCCTCCAGCGCCATCGCCAGGGCCGCCATGGCCAGGGGGGCCGTGATCGTCGAGAACTGCGCGGTACGTACCTTGTCGATGACGGGGGGCAAGGTCAGCGGCGTGGTGACCGAGCAAGGCGAGATCCGCTGCGACCAGGCGCTGCTCGCCGGCGGCCTCTGGTCGCGGCGCTTCCTGGGCAACCTCGGGGTGTCGTTACCGACGCTGCCGCTGATCTGTTCGGTATTCAAGACCGCTCCGATGGAGGGGCCGACGGAGATCGCCGTGGGGGCACCGGACTTCTCCTTCCGCAAGCACCGGGACGGCGGCTTTATCGTCACCCAGCGTGGCGCCCTCGATGCCCCCCTGATGCTGGATCATCTGCTGATCGGCTCCCGCTATCTGGGCGCGTTGCGCTCCCAGCGCCACCTGTTGCGGCTCTCGCTGGGCAAGCACTTCCTGCGCGATCTGGCGCTACCCAGGCGCTGGGGGGCCGGCAAGCGCTCGCCCTTCGAGCGCCTGCGCACCATGGATCCCCCGGCCAATGCCAAGATCAATGACGAGGCCCGGCGCAATCTCGCCGCCGCCTGGCCGGTGTTCGAGGGGGCCCGGGTAGAGACCGCCTGGGCCGGCATGATCGATATCACCCCGGACTCCAATCCGGTGATCGGGGCGGTTCCCGGGGTGCCGGGGCTGACCGTTGCTTCCGGCTTCTCTGGCCACGGCTTCGGCACCTCGCCGGCGGCGGGTCAACTGGCGGCCGATCTCCTGGCCGGCGAGGCGCCGCTTATCGATCCGACCCCCTACCGTTTCGACCGCTTCTAAGAGGCGTGCTAAGGGGCGTTATTGCCCCAGGACGCGACTCAGGGTGGTGGAAGGGGTTTCCCGGAACAGCCGGCGGTACTCGCGGCCGAAATAGCTCTGATGGAAGAACCCCTGACAGGCGGCGGCGTCGGCGATGCGTTGGTTGGGGTCTCGCAACAGGCTGCGCCGCACCGCGTTGAGCCGCAGCGCGCGCAGGTAGTGTATCGGCGACTGGCCGGTCTCCGCCTGAAAGCTGTACTGCAGGGTGCGACGCGAGATTTTCAACTGGTGACACAGTGCCGTGAGTGAGGGAGGGTCGTCCGGTCGCGCCCGGGTCAGCGCCTGGCAGCGATCGACGATATAGCGCCGGGTACGGTAGCAGGTCGGATCGAGAGTCGGTGATCTCGAGCAGTCGCTGAACAGCAGCTCGACGCCCTCCTCGAGCTGTCGCGAGAACACCTCCTGAGGCACCACCGTCGGGACGCCCTGGGCCTGGCCTGCCAGCAGATAGTCCGTCATCGCCCGCCACTGCTCCCTGACGCCGGCCAGCCGGGCCGCCGGCACCGCCAGGGTGCGCAGCCGTCGTTCGTCTTGCTCCAACCAGCCGTAGCGGTGGCGATCTATCGACACCACCAGCAGATCGTAGTGTCCCGGAGCCACGCTCCAGAACTCCTCGCAGCGGGGCAGTACCGTGATGGCGTCGGCGGGAAAGAGTCCATCACCAGGCCAGTGGAGGGGCAGGATCAGGTGCCACTGGGTTTCCGGGAAGTGCATCGACTGGGCCAGGCCCAGGTTGGCGCTCTCACGGAATAGCCGCATCCCGCATCCGGCGACATCGATGATATCGCCACGGAAGTGCCCCTCCTCGATCTGGTCGTATTCCTGCTGCCAGCCATCCAGCCGCTGGGCATGTTCGGTGACATCCTCACAGTGATGAAGCGCTATCGTCATGGGTGGTGTCCTGACCTTGTTGTTGTAGTAACGGGACCCGGTTTGAGAGGAGGGTCAGCCTCGCTTGAGCAGGGCGAAGCGCCTCTTGCCCTTCTGCACGACCCAGTAATGGTCGAAGAGGGCGAAGGTATCGCCGAGGCGACCCTGGTCGCGGGGTTCGCCATTGACGCGCACCGCCCCCTGGCTCATCAGCTCCCGGGCCTGGCGCCGGGAGGGCGCCAGGCCCGCCATGACCAGGGCCTCCTCCAGCGGGCTGTCCGGGGCGGTCGCCACGCAGGGCAGGCCATCGAGCTCCAACTGCTCGAGCTCCTCCCGGCTGAGGCGGGTCACCTCGCCGCTGAACAGGGCCGCCGAGATGCGCTGTGCGCCCTTAAGTCCCGCCTCCCCGTGCACGAAGCGGGTGAGCTCCTCGGCCAGGACGCGCTGGGCCCTGGGCCGCCCCGCCGCCTGGCGATCCTCCGCCTCGATGGCCTCGATCTCGTCGCAGGAGAGGAAGGTGTAGTAGCGCAGGAAGCGATAGACGTCGGCGTCGTCCACGTTGAGCCAGAACTGGTAGAACTGGTAGGGCGAGGTCTGGCGCGGGTCGAGCCACACTGTGCCGCTCTCGGTCTTGCCGAACTTGGTGCCGTCGGCCTTGGTGATCAGCGGCAGGGTGAGGCCGAACGCCTGCTCCCCGTTGAGGCGGCGCACCAGGTCGATGCCGCCGACGATATTGCCCCACTGGTCGTTGCCACCGATCTGCAGCCGGCAACCCAGCTCCCGGTTGAGGTGAGCGAAATCCCGGGCCTGCAGCAGGCCGTAGCTGAACTCGGTGAAGGAGAGGCCCTGCTCGGCGCGCTCCAGGCGCTGGCGCACGGACTCGCGGTTGATCATGGCGTTGACCGAGAAGTGCTTGCCCACGTCGCGGAAGAAGTCGATGACATTGATCTCGCCGAGCCAGTCGGCGTTGTTGACCACCCGCAGCGGTTCGTCGAGGTGGGGCGTCATCAGCTGCTGGATCTGCCCGCCCAGGGCGTCGACCCAGCCCTGCACCGTCTCGGGGGCATTGAGCCGGCGCTCGCTGGCCTTGAAGCTGGGGTCGCCGATCATGCCGGTGGCGCCACCGATCAGCGCCAGGCCCCGGTGGCCGGCGTCCTGGAAGCGCTTGAGCATCAACAGCGGCACCAGGTGGCCGATATGCAGGCTGCCCGCCGTGGGGTCGAAGCCGCAGTAGACCACCAGTGGGGTGTCGAGGGCCGCCGTCAGGGCCTCGGGGTGGCTCGACTGGGCGATCAGGCCGCGTCGCTCGAGGTCATGCAGCAGGGGGGAGGTATCGTTTGGCATCGCTGGGCTCCAGAAACCGAGGGTCTGGAGCAGAGGCTAGCGCTTGCCCGGGACGGGGACGATATCCCTAAAAGGGGCATTTTCGGGGTCGTCCTTCCGCGCCTGGGCCGCCAGGGTGATGGCGTGATTGAGGAACCGGCGAAACAGCTCCCCCCGGGAGCCGATGCCGAGGCGGGCATAGAGGCGCTTGCGGTGATTCCTGGCGGTGCCCGGGGTGATCGCCAGGCGCTCGGCGATTTCTTCCGGGGTGAGCCCCTGCACCATCAGGGTGGCCACCTGGCGCTCCCGGGGCGTCAGCAGGCCCTCGCCGAAGCACTCCAGGGCGCGGCTCAGCAGCGCGCCGGCGTCGTCCTCGCCGGTGGTCGGGGGCGAGAGGGTCAAGGGGTCGCTCGCCCAGTGCTGGCGGCAGAGCGCGGCCAGCAGGTCGAAGCGCTCGTGCAGGCGCTGGTACGCCTCGGCGGAGAACGCGTGGCCTGGGGCGAGCCGCCCCAGGTAGATGACGACCCAGCGGGCTGCGTCGAGGCAAACGGCGAGGCACAGCTCGTCCCGCCAGCCGGTCTGTTGATAGAAGGCCTTCATGTACTCCGGGTCGCTCCGCCCCTCGGTGGCCTCCAGGGCGTCGGCGAGTCGGAAGAGCCCCTCCCGGCGGTGGCTATCGAGGGCGACCAGGAAGGGGTCGCCCTGCCAGGCTTGCATCAGGTAACGCTGGAACAGCAGCTCGCGTTGCCGGGGCAGGGCGTCGTGCAGGTAGATGGGGGCTTGGCCGGGGCGATGACCGATGATGACCGCGCCATCGAAGTCGACCAGGTCGCGCAGCAGGGCGACCAGGCTCCCGGTGAAGCCCGGCGAGCGCAGGGAGGCGATGGCCTGGGTCAGCAGGGCGGTCTGGGGGTCGCGCATAGTCGCCTTTGGGGCACGATGTGCCGGTAGTCAGTCGGTCAGGTCCGGCGCGAAGAGGCCGGTTTTCATCCGGAACTTGACCCAGAGTAGCGCGATCACGGCGACGCTGCCGAGCACGGCCCCCAGCAAGGTGTAGACGGTGGACGTCATCTCGGGGGAGGGCGAGGCATTGGCGGCCACGTAGCCCATGCCGAGGATGCCGATGATCTGCGGGATGGGGTAGAACGGTGTGCGATAGGGGCGCGCGCGCTGAGGGTGACGGGTGCGCAGCACGACGACATTGATATGGGCAACGATATAGGCCAGCAGCCAACTGGTCGAGGCGCCGATCAGCAGCAGGATGATGTGGTCGGGAGTGACGAGCAGGAACGGGATCGCCACGATGATCGCCAGGAACAGGATGCCGACCCAGGGGGTGTCGAAGCGCGAATGCCTGCGGCCCATGATGGCGAACGCCTGGCCGTTGTCGGCCATGCCCGAGAGCATTCGGGGCACCGCGGCGAGCACGGTATTGACGGTACTGCAGGTGGCGGTCAGCCCCATGACGGTGGCGATAATCAGTCCCGCCTGGCCGAAGACGCCGTCGACCAGGTCGAGGTAGGGCAGCGGCGAGGTGATCAGCGTCTCCTGGGAGAGGTAGCGCCCGGCGCCCAGGCAGAACAGCGTGAAGAGTACGAAGATGGCGATCAGTGAGACGAACATCGCGCGGGGCACGCGACGCTCCGGCTGACGGATCTCCTTGATCAATGGGCAGATGAATTCACAGCCGACGAACATCCACATGGCCAGCGCCGTCAGGGCGATAAAGCTGCCATCATAAATGCCTTCGGCCCCCCAGCCGATGCCGGCCGCCGCCTCGGCGACCGACGCCGAGGGCGTGTCCAGCAGCGCCGTGGCGCCGACCAGCAGGATGGCGGCGATCATGGCGAAGGTGAACAGGTTCTGTGTCCTGGCGAAGGCATCGGTGCCCAGGATATTCAGCGTCGCCAGGCCGATGAGCAGCAGCAGGGGAACCAGGTATGGAGGCAGCATGCCGGGGAAGAGCGTCTGCAGCAGGAGGTCGACCAGGATCAGCTCCGCCGCCAGGCCGAACATCGCGACCACCACATAGCCGGCAAACACCGAGACGATCGCCGGGAAGTGGCCGATGGCCTTCTGGGTATAGGTCGCCAGGGTGCCCGACGAGGAGGGGTACATCAGCGAGAGCTCGGAGAAGCTGATGGCATTGCAGAAGGCGAAGAGCAGTGCCAGCCCCATGGCGGCCACAAAGCTCAGCCCGCCGATACCGAAGCCCATCAGCGCTGAGGCCATGGCGCCCTGCACCACGACACAGCCGACGCAGATGGCGATCAGGGTCTTGAAGCCGATGCCTGGGGCGCTCGAGCGGGGGTGACTCTCGGCGGCGCCGCGAGCGGATGATGAGTCGATCAAGGTGAACCTCCTTAGGCCTGTTATTGCCATTGTTGTTATGCCTCGACTCGCCGTGCGATGCGGCGAGCCTCGGGCCCAGATTGGGCCCAACGCCGGCTGGTGTCTTGATCCTCCTTGACGGCGTCTTGACCCTCCGCGCCTAGCGTCAGTCGCGATGAGGGAAGGGTTGGCCAGAGGCGGTGATGGCGCGCATAATAGTTTCACTTACAACCATAATCGCTCGAGTGGAGAGGCCGATGCCTTCACACGCTCCCCAACTGGCATTCAATGCCTGGCTGGCGTCCCTGCGCCGGGTCTGCGGCGGTTTCGACTCCCGCCCCCCGGAACCTCATATTCCCTTCCTCGGTGAGGTCGGTGCCCGCTCGATCTGTGGTCTCGAGATCGCGGAGATCCGCACCAATGCGCGATGGATCGCGCGGCGTCGGCGGGATATCGAGCAGGGCGAGGGGCGCTACTGCTTTCTCGTCGTGCAGCGTCGCGGACGAGCGGGGATTCGCCAGCAGGGGCTCGACCTCGAGCTGAATCCCGGCGAGATGGCACTGGTGGACTCGGCGCGCAGCTGCGAGATACTGCCCCGGGGACTGATCGAACATGCGTCTTTCCATATGCCTCGGGCGGCGCTGGCTGCCCGCCTTCCCGGACAGGAGGTGCCCTTCGGCAAGCTGCCGACGGCGGGGCCCGGTGGGCAGCTGCTGCAACTGATGGTCAATCGGATCATTTCCCGGCAACTGGTCGGCGATGCGACCCCGGCCGAGGGACAAGGGATCAGTGAGGCACTGAGCTCGCTGCTGGTGCCCCTGGCCCTGGGAATAGCGCGGAATCCGGAGGTCTCCCCGGCGCTGCTCTATCAGGGGGCCTGCCAGTTGATCGACCAGCAACTTCAGGAGCCCGACCTGACACCGGCCACGCTTGCCGAGCGCATGAATGTCTCGCTGCGCCGCCTCTACCGTCTCTTCGAAGCCCATGAGGAGACCGTGTGCCGCCATATCCAGCGTCGCCGGCTACAGCGCTGTGCCGAGGACCTCGCGGCTCCCGGCCAGGCCCACTGCTCCATCACCGAGATCGCCTATCGCTGGGGCTTCACCGATTCGGCGCACTTCAGTCGCGCCTTCAAGAAGGCCTATGGCGAAGCGCCCCGGGACTACCGTCGCCGCCATTGTCTGCACTGATGACCGGCAGAGATGGCGGAGAGGCGGAAAAAGGGCTCATCGCACTTTGGCGTGAATCCTATCGTGGGAGCGCGGATTCCGCGCGATTCGCCCGTAGGGCGATCCTGATAAATACCCAAGGGCGACTGCGTCGCCCAATCGCTCGGGGAACCCAAGCTCCCACAACACCAGTGGCCAACCCAGCCTTTTCATTATTGCCGTTGTGGGTCGCCTTAAAGCATACAAGCGCGGATTCCGCGCGATATCGCCCGTAGGGCGATCCTGGTAAATACCCAAGGGCGACTGCGTCGCCCAATCGCCGAAGCGTCGGACCGCCGGAATCCAGACTCCCACCACCCCAGTAGCCAACCAGGCCTTCACGCTGATCTGCGGAGCGGCGAAAAAAGGCGCCCGATAGGCCATCGGGCGCAAACACGACAAGCCATCGGTTCAGTAAGCGATACACACCGACTTGAGCTCGGTGCAGGCTTCCACCGCCTCACGACCAAATTCCCGGCCCAGGCCCGACTGCTTGATGCCGCCGAAGGGCAGGCTGGCGTCGAGGGTCACGTGGGTATTGACCCACACCGTGCCCGCCTCGATGCGCGGGATCAGCCGCATGGCCAGGCCCAGGTCATTGGTCCACAGGCTGGCCGCCAGCCCCAGGTCACTGTCGTTGACCATGGCCAGCCCTTCCTCGACCTCGTCGAAGGGAATCACCGAGAGCACCGGCCCGAAGACCTCCTCCCGGGCCACCGTCATGTGCTGGGTGACTCCGCTAAGCACCACCGGCGAGACATAGAAGCCCGTCTCCGGGACCTCGACACCGCGCAGCACCCGGGCGCCTTCCGCTTCTGCGCGGTCGATATGCGCCAGGACGCTGCGCTGATGACGCTGCGAGACTAGCGGGTTGACGGTCGCTTCGGGATCCCGGCCGGGGCCGGCGCGCATGCCCTGGATGGCGGCGTGCAGGCGCTCGCAGAAGGCATCGTGGATCGTGCGATGGACATAGAAGCGCGAGGCGGCGGCGCACACCTGCCCCTGGTTGAGTAGCCCGGCCATCAGGGCTCCGGCCACCGCCTTGTCCAGGTCGGCATCGGCCAGGACCAGCATGGGGTTCTTGCCGCCCAGCTCCAGGGAGAAGCGGGCCATATGGTCGACGGCGGCATGGCCGATCTGCTTGCCCACCGCGGTGCTACCGGTGAAGGTCACCTTGCGGATGTCGGGATGCTCGGCCAGGCGCTGGCCGGCGATGGATCCGGCGCCCACCACCACGTTGAAGACCCCGGCGGGTACCCCTGCCTCGATGGCCAGTTCCGCCAGGCGCAGGGCGGTCAGCGGGGTCTCGGTGGAGGGCTTGATGACGATGGAGCAGCCCGCCGCCAGGGCCGGGATCACCTTCCACAGGGCGATCATCATCGGGAAGTTCCAGGGCACGATGCCGGCTACCACGCCCACCGGCTGGCGCAGGGTGTAGGCGTGGAAATTGGCATCTTCCGGGACGCCGATGGAGACCTCGGTGGTCTGGCCCTCCAGCTTGGTGGTCCAGCCGGCGGTGTAACGCATGAAGTCCACCGAGAAGCCCACGTCGATCATCCGTGCGATATGGATCGACTTGCCCTGGTTGAGGCTCTCGAGCTGGGCCAGCTCCTCGCCATGATCCTCCACCAGATCGGCGAACTTGAGAAGGGTGCGCTCGCGCTGGGCGGGGGCCATGCCACGCCAGGCACCATCGTCGAAGCGCTGCTTGGCGACGGTGACGGCCCGATCGACGGTGGCCTCGTCGGCGAGCCCCAGGTGGGTCAGTGGCGTGGCGCTGGCGGGGTCGAGGATCTCGGCGTGGCGACCGCTCCCCTGAAGGTGCTCGCCGTCGATATAGGAGCCGCAGGCGCGGGACAGAAAGGCTTCCACTTCGGGAAGAGGGGGAATCGTGGCGTTGCTCATGGATCGTGCCTCTGGTGTCTGGGGATCATGGCCTCAAGGGCCGCTGGCCGGTCTGGACTGTGTCTGTGAAGCTAGCAGCCCACCTGGGCCCTGGCTTGTTCCTGGGTGCCAGGGAGATGACTCCCGCTGCCAGGGCCGCCGTAGGCCTAGAAGTCGTAGCGGTAGGTCAGGTAGAGGCGGTTGGCCTCGTGGGTGATCAGGCCGGCGGGGCCGAAGGTGGGGGCCTTGCCGTTGACGGCGGCGGGCTCGCCGTCGGTGTCGTGATTGACGTAGAGCCAGGCCAGGCTCAGGCCGTCCAGGGCGCCGGCGAAGCGGTACTGCAGCACGCTCTGCCACTCCCGGCGGGAGAAGTCGCTGAAGCCGGTGGCCTCGTCGGAGAAGGCGTAGTGGCCGTCCCAGCGCAGCCCGGGCAGGCCCAGGTCGGCGAAACCGAAGCCGGTGGAGACCTTCCACATCGCCTCGCCCTCCAGGCCGAAGCGGTAGAAGTTATTGGCGGCGCTGTCCCAGTGGCCGTGGTCATCGGCGAACAGCAGGCGGTCGTAGTTGCCACCCCAGACACGGGTATGGGCCAGCCCCAGGTACTTGTCGCGATGGGTCAGGCGCAGGCCGAACTCGTTGTAGCGGGCGTCATGGCCGTCGGCGGCGGGATAGAGGCCGGGGATACCCTGGGTTTCGAAACGGTCGCCGGCATCCCGCTGGCGGCCATGGGCCACCTGGCTGTGGAGTGTCAGGTCATCGCCCAGGCGAGCCTGGTGGCTCAGGCGGACCAGGCCCTGGCGAAGGTAGTCGTCGCTCTCCAGGTATTCGGCCTCCAGGCGTAGGTCGGCGGGCAGGGCATAATCGATGCCGGCCAGATTGACCGCGTCGATCTCCCGGCCGTCGAAGGTGGTCAGCCGATCTCCCCAGCCGGAATCGTCGCGGCGGCTAAAGCGCTCGATTCGCGACAGGTAAAGCTCGAGATCTCCCGCTTCATAGGTCAGGTCGTAGCCGAGTGAGGCGGCGGGCAGGATACGGCTGGTGTTGTCGGCGTAGAGGCGATGGCGGCGGGTCTGCTTACCGGCCCCCAGGCGCAGTTGGTGGTGGTCATTACCGAACTCGGCGCGTAGGTAGGCGCGGGTCACCTTGGCGATGCCGTGGGGATCCTGTACCGAGTCGCCGGGACGCAGGTTGGTAATGTTGGTCGCACCGCTACCCACGGAGATAGCATCGGCGGCGCCCAGGCCCAGCTCGATGCCGAAGGTGTCGTGGATCTTGCCGGAGTCCAACTCCAGCAGCAGGCCATGCACCCATTCATCCCGGGTGGGGCCGATGCCATCTTGGGGGTTCTCGTCCCAGTAGTAGTTGCGGTACTGGAGGCTGGCGCTGGCATCGTCGGGCCAGGGCGAGGCCTGGGCGCTGAATGCCAGGGCCGGGGCGAGGCAGAGGGCGAGTCGGGAAGCGAGTCGGGTCGGCATTGGGTTTCTCATTGTTATGGCTCTTGTTAAGGCTCTTGTGATGGCCGGGGTTGAACGCCCGTGTCGAGGGCGCAGGGAGTCGTCCCGCGCCTTCGGGAAGGCGCGGGTCAGGAACATGCGGGCTGGGTCGGGTTAACGGTCGGGCGAGAACTCGGGTAGGTGGCGCAGCCAGTCCCCCGCGGCCTGTTCAAAGGCGTGGGCCAGTTGCAGCACGCCGAGGTCGTCCCGGGGCCGGCCGATCAGTTGCAGCCCCATGGGCAAGCCATTGGCGTTGAAGCCGGCGGGCAGGCTGATCACCGGGCCGCCGGAGAGGGAGCCGGGCACCACCACCTCCATCCAGCGGTGATAGGTGTCCATGGCGCGGCCGGCGATCTCCCGGGGCCAGTGCTCTTCCACCGGGAAGGGGAAGACCTGAGCGCTGGGCAGGGCCAGGACGTCATAGGTCTCGAAGAGCTCGAGCAGTCGGGCGTGCCAGGCGCTGCGGGTCTGGTTGGCGCGGTGCACGTCCAGGGCCGACAGGGCGAGCCCCCCCTCCACCTCCCACCGAGCCTCGGGCTTGAGCAGGTCGCGCTTGGCGGGGTCCGCGTGGAGGGGGGCCAGGTTGCCGGCCACCATCCATTGGCGCAGGGCCACCCAGGCTTCCCAGAGCCGCTCCGCCTCGAAACCGGGGTCGGCCGCCTCCACCGCGCAGCCCAGGTCGCGGAAGGTGGCGAGTGCCTGCTCGCAAAGGGGGATCACTCCCGCTTCCATGGGCAGGTGGCCGCCCCAGTCCCCCAGCCAGCCGATACGCACCCCCTTGAGGTTCCGCTCCAGCGAGCCAGTAAAGAGGGCCGGGTCCTCCGTCAGCGATAGTGGCAGCCGCGGGTCATGACCGGCCTGGGTGGCCAGCAGCCGGGCGAGATCCGCCACGCTGCGGGCCATGGGCCCCTCGGTGGCCAGTTGGTGGCCGAAGTTTTCCGGCAATGGGCCCAGGGGCACCCGGCCGAAGGAGGGACGCAGGCCGAAGACATTGTGGTAGGCGGCGGGGTTGCGCAGCGAGCCCATCATGTCGCTGCCGTCGGCCACCGGCAGCAGGCGCATGGCCAGTGCCGCGGCGGCGCCGCCGCTGGAACCGCCGGCACTCTTGGTCGGGTCGTAGGCGTTGCGAGTGGTGCCGAATACCGGGTTGTAGGTGTGGGAACCCAGGCCGAACTCCGGGGTATTGGTCTTGCCGATGATCAGGGCGCCGTCGCGTTTCATGCGTGCCGCCATGATGCTGTCGTGCTCGGGCACCTGGTCGGCGAACAGCGGCGAGCCCAGCGTGGTGCGCAGCCCGGCGGTGGCGGAGAGGTCCTTGATGGCCTGGGGAATGCCGTGGAGCCAGCCCCGGGAGCGCCCCCGGGCCAGTTCCCGGTCGCACTCGTCGGCCTCGGCGAGCAGCTCGGCTTCATTGCGCAGCGAGACGATGGCGTTGACCCGGGGGTTGCAGGCGGCGATATGCGCCAGGTAGGTGGTCATCACCTCGCGGCAGGAGAGCTCCCGGGCATGGATCACCCGGGAGAGGGTCAGGGCATTCCAGGTGACCGGCTCGGGAAGGCGATAGGGAGCCTGGGGGGGCGTCGGAGTGGTTGTCATTGTCGTCATCTCCTCGAGTTTGCCTTACGCCTGGCTGGCCAGTGGTTGGTAGAGGCCGGCATAGGTCTCGCGGAGCTGCTTCTTCTGTACCTTGCCCATGACGTTGCGAGGCAGGGCATCGACGAAGAAGACGCGCTTGGGCTGCTTGTAGCGGGCCAGTTGGTCGCCCAGGGCCGCCAGTATGGTGGCCTCGTCCAGGTCGCCCTCGGCCACCACCACGGCGGTGACCCCCTCGCCCAGGTCCGGGTGAGGCACGCCGATCACCGCCGACTCCACCACCCCGGGCAGGTCATCGATCAGCTGCTCCACCTCCTTGGGGTAGACGTTGTAGCCGCCGGAGATCACCAGGTCCTTGTCGCGGCCGACGATCTGCAGGTAGCCGTGCTCGTCGATGCGCCCCAGGTCGCCGGTGATAAAGAAGCCGTCGTCGCGGAACTCGGCGCGGGTCTTCTCCGGCATGCGCCAGTAGCCCTGGAAGACGTTGGGGCCGCGCAGCTCGACCATGCCGGTCTCGCCTTGGGGCAGCTCGGCGCCGCTGTCGCGATCGCTGATGCGCAGCTCCACCCCCGGCAGCGGCAGGCCCACGGTGCCGGGGCGGCGGGCGCCGTCGTAGGGGTTGGAGGTGTTCATATTGGTCTCGGTCATGCCGTAGCGCTCGAGGATGGCGTGGCCGGTGCGGGCCTCGAACTCCTGGTGGGTTTCCGCCAGCAGCGGCGCCGAGCCGGAGACGAAGAGCCGCATCTTGGCCACGGCATCGCGGTCGAGGCGCGGCGACTGCAGCAGCCGGGTATAGAAGGTGGGCACCCCCATCAGCACCGTGGCCCGGGGCATCAGCTCGAGCAGCTGCTCCACGTCCAGCTTGGGCAGGAAGGTCATGGAGGCGCCCGTGGTCAGGGTGATATTGCAGGCCACGAAGAGGCCATGGGTGTGGAAGATCGGCAGGGCATGCAGCAGGTGATCGTCGGCGGTGTAGTGCCAGGCCTCGGCCAGGGCGCGGCTATTGGAGGCCAGGTTGGCGTGGCTGAGCATGGCGCCCTTGGAGCGCCCGGTGGTGCCGGAGGTGTAGAGGATCGCCGCCAGGTCGCGCTCGCCGATCTCGGCGATCTGCTCCCAGGGCTCGGCCCGATCGGCCTTCTCCAGCAGGCTGCCGTCGCCCGTGCTGCCGAGGGACTCCACCCGGGGCACGCCGCAGGCGGCGGCCAACTGGCGGGCCTCCGCCAGGGCCTTGGGGCGGCACACATAGAGGCGCGGCTCGGCATCGCCCAGGAAGTATTCGATCTCGGCGCTGGTGTAGGCGGTGTTCAGCGGCAGGTAGACGGCGCCGATCTGCAGGCAGGCCAGGTAGAGCAGGATCGCCTCCGGGCTCTTGTCGACCTGCACCGCGACCCGCTCGCCGGGAGTGACGCCCAGCTCGCGCAGGGCACCGGCCAGGCGCCGGGACCGTGCCTGGGCCTCGCCATAGGTGTATCCCTGGCCCGCCGGGGACTCGATCAGGGGCTTCTGCGGCTGGCGCTGGAAGTGGGGCAGGAACTGCAGGTAGAGGTTGTGACTCATGGCGTTCTCTCTCGCGAAAAGCGGGGTATCAGGCGTTATGGGGTGCGCTCAGCAGCGGCCTGGCGCGACTCGCCAGGCGGCGCAGCTCATTGGGGCAGGCGACGCTGCCGTCGCGGCTGAAGGCCTCGTGATTCTGTTCGATGCGCTCCAGCTCGTAGCGGTAGTTGACCATCAGGCCGTGGGCCTGTCGGCGTCCCTTGGCGGAGGTGTCGCCGGGCCAGTTGAGGCGGTGCAGGCTGGCGCCGTTGCCCAGGTGGAAGCGTGCCACCGGGTCCAGCGGCAGGCCGCTGCGGTGTTTGGCTTCGAGGAAGTAGTGGGCGGCCAGGGCGCGTAGTTCCGGCTCCAGGGCCTGGCGGGCGGCCTCGTCCTGCGCCCAGGCGTCGTCCGCCAGGGCCGCCTCGGCGGCGGGGGAGAGGCGGCACTGGCCCGCCTCCCGCACGCCATCCAGCCAGGCGGCGAAGCCGGGCACCGGCGACAGGGTGACGAACTGGGAGAGGTTGGGCAGTTCCCGCTTGAGTTCCTGCACCACCTGCTTGATCAGGAAGTTGCCGAAGGAGATGCCCTTCAGGCCGCGCTGGCAGTTGCTGATGCTGTAGAAGACGGCGGTATCCGCCTCCTCGGCGGGCAGCTCCTCGCCATCCGCCAGGATGGCCTGGATATTTCCGGGGATGCCGCGGCACAGCGCCACTTCCACGAAGATCAGCGGCTCGTCGCCGGTGGCTGGATGGAAGAAGGCGTAGCAGCGGCGATCCTCCGGGTCGAGGCGGCGGCGCAGGTCGCTCCAGTCGCAGATCTCGTGCACCGCCTCGTAGTGGATCAGCTTCTCGAGGATGGCCGCCGGGGTGTTCCAGTCGATGCTCTCCAGCATCAGGAAGCCGCGGTTGAACCAGGAGGCGAAGAGGTGGGCGAAGTCGGCGTCCAGCGGCGCCAGCTCCGGGGCTTCCCTGAGCAGGCCGAGCAGGTCGGCGCGCATCTTGACCAGTTCGTAGGTGCCGCCGGGGCAGAGGTTGAGGCGTCGCAGCAGGCGCTGGCGGCGTGGCTCGCAGGCGGCGAAGAGGCGCTGCAGGGTGGCGTTGCCCTGGTCTTCCCGGTAGGCGGCATAGGCGGCGTGGATCGCCTCGGGATCGGCGGCGTACTCCTCGGCCAGCAGGCCGAAGAAGGCACGCCGCTGCTCGGCGCCCAGGCCCGCATAGTGGCTCAGCGCCTGCTGGGCGACGAGGATGCGCGAGGCCTCGCCGCCGGGCTGCATCAGGGTCTCGCAGGCTAGGGTCAGGGCCGCCAGGCTCTGGGCCGGGGTCGCCGGCTCCTGGGTGCGACGCCGGCCGCGGCTGACGATGCCGCTCAGCAGTTCCTGCAGAAAGTTTCGATTGGCGCTCATGTCCGCCTCCTCGTCGATGGCGCTTGGGTCATACCAGTAACAGTAGGCTGCCGGCGCAGAGTACGAAGACCGCCAGCATCAGGATCGCCGTATAGCCCAGCACCTGGCCCACCTTGAGGCCGGTGATACCGAGCAGCGGCAGCAGCCAGAAGGGCTGGACCAGGTTGGTGAGCTGGTCGCCCATCATCACCGTCATGACCGCCACATGGCTGGGCAGGCCCAGCTGGGCGGTGGCCTCGATGGCGATGGGCCCCTGCACCGCCCACTGGCCGCCGGCGGAGGGCACCGCGAAGTTGACCAGGGCGGCGCTGATCATCGACCACAGCGGGAAGGTGGTGGGGGTAGAGATGGCCACGAAGGCGTTGGAGATCATCGCCAGCAGGCCGCTGCCCGCCATCAGGCCGAGGATGCCGGCATAGAAGGGGAACTGCAGGATGATGCCACCCACCGCGGCGCTGCCCTTGGCGATGGCACGCCCGTAGTCGCCCAGGGAGCCGTGCAGCAGCAGGCCCAGCATCAGCATGGTGAAGTTGAGCACATTGAGGTTGAGTCCCAGCACGCCGTGGTCGCCGATATAGCGCGCCACATAGAACAGGCCGCCGGCGACGATCACGCCCATCAGCAGGCGACTGCGATTGAAGCGTTCGGCGGGGGTCGCCGGCGCCTCGTCCACCCTGATGGCTTCCTCCTCGCCCTCGATCTCCACCACCCGGCGGCGTGAGGGGTGCAGGCTGGCCAGCAGTAGCGGCGTCATCAGCAGGGTCAGGCCGACGAAGACCAGGCTATAGGGCTGGAAGATGGTCTCGGAGAGGGGCAGCAGGCCGATCTTCTCCTCCAGGAAGTGTCCCGGGGTATTGACCAGCAGGGCCGCGGAGCTGGAGAGCCCGGTCTGGGAGATCACCATGCCCCCATAGGCCGCCGCGGCGATCAGCGGGAAGTGGGCCTTGAGGCCGCGTCGCTTGGCGGAGTGGGCCACGGCCTTGGTCAGGAAGGCGCCCACCACCAGGGCCACGCCCCAGTGCAGGAACCCCAGCAGGCCGGCGATGACGGCGGTCATGATCACCGCGCCCTTGGCACTCTGGGGGCGGTCGGCCAGCCAGCGCAGGGTACGCTGTACCGGGGGCGCCGTGGCCAGGCCATAACCGGTGACCACGATCAGCACCATCATCATGCCGAAGGCGAGCAGGTTCCAGAAGCCGCCGTACCAGGCGTCGACCAGGTCGATGGGACCATGGTCGGTGGCGATCAGGGCGGCCAGGTAGACCACCAGGGTCAGGGCCACGGCGATGGCGAAGGCGTCGGGAATCCAGCGGGTGCTGAAGGCGGCGACGCCCTCCCCCAGTCGTTGCATGGCGCGCTGCATGGGGCCGCCCTCCGTCGATGGGGTGGTTTCAACCTTGAGGTCATGGGTAGGCATGGGGCTTATCCTCATTGTCGTTATTGGTCGGGAAAGCGCTGTTAAATACACAGGGCCGAGTTGTTATATATAACAGATAGGGCCAAGATATAGATCTGTCAAGGAAGGAGTCGTGATCATGGCTACCGTTTCTCAAGCGCAGCGCCTGCGTGCCCTGCTCGAGGACGCCATCGTCGAGGGGCGTTTCGCCCCCGGGGCGCGCCTCGATCCCGAGGCCCTGGCCCGGGAGTATCAGTGCTCGCGGACGCCGATCCGCGAGGCCCTGCAGCAGCTGGCCATGTCGGGCATGGTGCGGGTGGTGCCCAAGCGGGGCACCTTCGTCACCCAGCTCAGCGTCACCGAGCTGGTGGAACGCTTCGAGGTGATGGCGGAACTGGAGGGGATGTGTGGCCGGCTGGCGGCGCGGCGCATCACCGAAGCGGAGCTGGCCGCCCTGCGTCAGGCCCACGAGGCATGTCGGGCCCGGGTCGAGGCGGGAGATGCCAACGGCTACTACTACGAGAACGGCATCTTTCACCAGCGCATCTACGAGGCCAGCCACAACGGCTTCCTGACCCAGGAGGCGGCGCGGCTACACGCGGTGCTGCAGCCCTACCGGCGCATGCAGCTGCAGGTGCGCCACCGCCTGCAGGGCTCCTTCGACGAGCACGAGGCAGTGGTGGCGGCCATCGCCGAGGGCGACGAGGCCCGGGCCGAGGCGCTGCTGCGCGACCATGTGGTGATCCAGGGGGAGCGCTTCAACGACCTGGTGGCCTCGGTGCAGAGCCTGCAGCAGGGTCAGCGGGCCTAGCGGCCGGGCCCGCTGCCAAGGGCCATCGCGCACTAAAGTGCGCTCCTACGGTGAGGTGGGGTTATTGCCGCCGGCATAGGGCGACTAGCCGGGCTTTCGAGGGTATCCCCAGCTTGGCATAGGCGCGCTTGCGGTAGGTCTCGGCGGTGGAGAGGGCCACCTCGAGCTCCGCGGCGGCGCTCTTGAGGGTATGGCCGCGCAGCAGGCGCAGGCAGAGCTGGCGCTCGCGCTCGGAGAGGGGCGCCAGCACCGCCTGCTCCTCCGGGCTGAGACGCGCCTCGGCCGGGCGCGGGGCGCCATAATGGCGGCGGATCAGGCTGGCCAGCAGTGGCGCCAGGGCATCCAGGGTGGCCAGGTCGTCGGCATCGAAGGGGCCGGCCTCGCGGCCCCGGTAGAGGTTGAGGGTATAGGCGCCCTCGGCCTCGCGCAGGGTCAGGGCCACCTTGTCCACCAGGTCGGGGAAGGCGAACAGCGAGCCCCGGTAGCTCTCCGGCATCGCCTCGGCGCGCATGGGCGTCAGCTCCAGCGTCGGCGAGGCGGCCTGTGCCAGGCGCCGGTAGTTGGGGTCGTGGCGGAACAGCCCTTGGGTATAGAGGCGCGCCAGGCGGTCGGCCAGGCGCGGCTGGCGGGCGTTGTCGGCGAGCAGGCAGTCGACGCCCTCGGCGTCGTCGTAGGCGAAGATCATGCACTGCTCGATGCGCGCTCCTTTCCGCAGCAGGGCCAGCAGGCGCGCCTCGAAGTCCGCGCCGCCCAGGGCCTCGACGCAGTCGGCCACCCCGGCCAGCAGGGCGGGCCAATGATCGGAGGGCGGTGTGGGCCGGGTCATAAGGCTCTCCTCGGGATGGCCTGTCCCGGCTTTTGCGGGACAGGCGGACGTGGCGGCGCGGGCTAGGCTGGTCTCCACAACACCAACGAGGAGCCGCCCATGCGACCCGCCGGACGCGCCGAGAGCGATTCGCTCTACTTCGATTATCCGCATTTCCCCTTCGTTCGTCCCCCCGAGCTGGACGGCGCGACGCCGCGCCACCGGGTGGCCATCGTCGGCGCCGGCCCGGTGGGCGTCACCGCCGCCCTGGAGCTGGCCCGCCACGGCATCGACTGCGTGGTGCTGGACGACAAGGCTACCGTCAACGACGGCTCCCGGGCCATCTGCCTCTCCCGCCATAGCCTGGAGATCCTCCAGCAGCTGGGCGTCGATCGGCGCTTCGTTGCCAAGGGCCTGGGCTGGACCCGGGGGCGCACCTACTTCCGCGACCGGGAGATCTACCGCTTCGAGATGCCCCACTCGGATCAGGAGCGCTTCCTGCCGATGGTCAACCTGCAGCAGCAGTATATCGAGCAGTTCCTGATCGAGCGGGCCATGGAAAGCGAGCGGGTGGAGTTGCGCTGGCAGAGCGCGGTCAGCGGCGTGACCCAGGATGCCGAGGGCGTCACTCTCACGGTGAGCACCCCGGAGGGCGACTATGCGCTGACCTGCGACTACCTGCTGGCCGCCGATGGCGCCCGCAGCCTGGTGCGCAAGGCCCTCGACCTGACCCTGCACGGTGAGGCCTACGAGGGGCGCTACGTGATCGCCGACGTGCGCCTTAAGTCCGACTTTCCCACCGAGCGGCGGGCCTTCTTCCACTCGGCGGCGCTGCCCGAGGCCACCATCCTGGTGCACAGGCAGCCCGACGATATCTGGCGCATCGACTACCAACTGGGCCCCGACGAGGACCCCGACGAGGCCGTTCAGGAGGCGAGGATCCGCGACCGGGTGGAACGGATCATCCGCGAGGTGATGCAGGAGCGCGGCGATTGGGAGCTGGAGTGGTGGAGCCTCTACAAGGCCCACACCCTGGCGCTGGACGACTACCGCCATGGCCGGGTGCTCTTTATCGGCGACAGCGCCCACCTGGTGCCGATCTTCGGGGTGCGTGGCCTCAACAACGGCCTGGCCGATGCGGTCAATGCCGGCTGGAAGCTGGCCTGGGTGCTCCAGGGGCGGGCCCCGGAGCGGCTACTCGACAGCTACACCCCGGAGCGGCGGGGCGCCACCCTGGACGTCTTTGCCAATGCCGGCAAGAGCACCCGCTTCATGACGCCGCCGACCCGTGGCCACCGGCGGATGCGCGATGCGGCCCTGGCCCTGGCGTTGCACAACGACTACGCCAGCCCCTTCGCCGACCCCCGCCAGGTGACCCCCTACACCTATGCCGAGAGCCCCCTGACCCTGGCCGACCGGGACGCCTTCGCTGCCGGCCCTCGCCCCGGGGCGCCGCTGATCAACCGCCGCCTGGGCGACGACGACTTCCTGCTCGATCACCTGGGAACGGGCTTTAATCTGCTGCTGTTCGGCGAGGCAAGCCCTGAGCTTGCCGCCGCCCTGGGCGAATACCCGGAACTCGCGGTGCTGCACCTGGGCGTGGAGGATTCCGCCCTGGGCCAACCCCTGCCCGGCGACGCGGCCCTCTTCGCCGCCTATGGCGCCGAGCCGGGCAGCGCCTACCTGGTGCGTCCGGACCGCCACCTGGCGGCGCGCTGGAAGCGTCCCACCGCCGCCGACCTGAACGACGCCTTGATCACTGCCCTGGGAGGCGCCTGACCATGACCACTTCGACACTGGCTTTTGCTGATACTGACTCGAATGAGGTCTTGGCCTCTGCTCTGGGAGGAAACGAATCATGACCGCATCGACACTGCCCTTCGACGATCTCGAGCGGGTCTACGAGCGCCTGGCCGAGACCCTGGATGCCCTGCCCGAGGCCCAGGAGGGGCCCTTTCTGGCCCAGTTGGCGCTGGCGCTGGCCCATCGGATTCCCGACGTGAGTCAGGTGGAGGCGGCCATCTTCGAGGCCAGGCGAGCCAGCGAGGAGGAGGGGTGAGCGACCACTGACCTGGGTCAAGGCATGGCGGAGGCCGGGTGCCGATACTGAAGTTATCCCCGCCACGGAGATCGCCGCCATGCCGACCTCCTCTCTTACCACCGCGCCCCAGAGCGCCCGCCTCGCCGATGCCTTGAGCGACTATCTGGCCGGCGAGCGCGCCCTGCTCGAGCTCAGGTGCTGCGCCCCCAAGCGGCTGAGCGCGCTGATCCACGACCTGTCCCGGCCGCTGCCCTCGCCCCTGGAGCGGGCCCTGGCCCGGGGCCTGAACAGCGGCGAGCTGGCGGCCTGGCTGGGCCCCGCCGAGACCCTGATGCCACCCATGATGCGCCGCTTCGGCCTCGACCCCGAGGGCTTGGCCACGGCCCCCCGGGCCGCCGAATGGCGGGTCGCCTGCCGGGCCTGCCCGCATATCGGCACCTGCTGGCAGGCCCTGCGCCACGACACCGACGCCGAGGCGTGCCGCGCCTTCTGCCCCAATGCGGAGGCCTTCGCCGAGGTCGGCCGCGAATCGAAGCGTTGATCTCTCCCCGCCTTGGGCAGCCTTCCGTTTGTTATCAGGCGGCTTTTTCGGTTGGCTCGTCGGCGCTTTGGGTCCGCCAGCTCCGCAGCCGCCAGGCGAACACCAGCCCCAGCGCCAGTAGCCAGAGGCCGGCGCCGGCCAGCAGCCAGCGGCTATCGCCCAGGCGCAGGATCAGCCCGCCCAGCCCGACCCCCACCGACTGGCCCAGGAAGAGGCAGCCGGCGAACACCGCCATGGCGGTGCCCCGGGCGGCGGGCGCCATCTGGGTGGCGTTGATCTGCAGGGTGTTGTGCATCATGTAGAAGCCGAGGCCGGCGACGAAGGCGCCCAGGGAGGCCCCCATGGGGGTGGGCGCCAGGGCCAGGGCGAGGAAGCCGGCGCCCATCAGGGTGCCGCCGCCCAGGGCCAGGCCGGCCTCGCCCAGGCGCCGCACCAGTAGCCTGGCCAGGGCGGCGAAGATCAGCCCGCCGACCCCGAACAGCGCCACCGCCAGCCCGGCCCGGGTCAGGGAGAGGCCCTGCCAGCGGTGCAGGTGGCTGGCGGCGAAGCCCAGGGCGCCGAAGGCGGCGATGCCCTCCAGGAACACCAGGGCGAGGAGCCAGCGGGCCCGGGCCTCGGCCAACACGCCGTGGATCCGCGCCAGGAAGGCGAGGCCGTCGCTGCCCTCGCCCGGGGGCGAGAGCTCGGGGCGCCGGCGCAGGGTGGCGATCAGCAGGATACCCGCGACCAGGAAGACCCCGGCCAGCAGCAGGAAGGCGGATCGCCAGCCCAGGGTGTCCGCCAGCAGGCCGCCCAGGGTCTGGCCGGCGATCAGCCCCAGCACCGCCCCGGAGAGCATCCGCGCCAGGGCCACCTGGCGCTCGGCATAGGGCACGGTGTCGCCGACCCAGGCCATGGAGAGGGGGATGATGGCGGCGGCGGTGGCGCCGCTCAGGGTACGAAACAGCAGCAGCATCGGCAGCGACCCGGCCAGGGCCGCGCCGAGCGAGCCCAGGGCGCAGGCCAGGGTGGCCAGGCCGATCACCCGCAGGGCGCCGTGGCGATCCCCCAGGGGGCCATAGGCGAGCTGCATCAGGCCGTAGGCCACGGCGAAGAGGGTGATGTTCTGGGCCACGTCGGCCACCGGGCGGGCGAAGGTCTCGGCCAGGGCCGGCAGCATGGCGTCGGTGATGCGCATCGAGGCCATGCTGGCGAAGCCGGCCAGGGCCAGCAGCAGGATCATCCGTGAGGTGGCCGGAGTGGGCATGGGGCTTTCCTTGTCAGCGAATCGGGATGGCGGTCTCGTTCTTGATCTCGCGCAGGGCGAAGTTGGAACTCACCTGGGAGATTCCCGCCAGGGTAAAGAGCTTCTCGTTAAGGAAGCGGTCGTAGGCGGCCATGTCCTCGATCACCACCCGCAGCACGAAGTCGGCGTTGCCGGTGGTGGCGTAGCACTGCAGCACCTCCGGGTACTCGAGGATCTGTCGCTCGAACTCGGCGGTGTTGTCGATATGGTGGCGCACCAGGGTCACCATCACCAGGGCGGTGAGGGGCTGGCCGACCCGGGCCGGGTCCACCAGGGCGGTGAAGCGCCGCAGGGTGCCGCTCTCCTCGAGGGCCTTGACCCGTCGCCAGCAGGCCGCCGAGGAGAGACCGATCTCCTCCGCCAGCTGCTGATTGGTGATGCGTCCCTGGGCCTGAAGCAGGCGCAGGATCTTCTTGTCGTAGGCGTCCAGGGGGGCGTCGGAGGCCATGGCGGGTTCCCTAATGGTTTAAACCAAGGTCGTAGATTTCGAAGGCTGTTTCTCCAGAGTGGAAATGGAGAAATATCCTTTCGAATGATGGCGGTTTCGGGGGTGAGTTCGCAAGCACCTTTAGCGGGGCCTTGGCTAGACTGCGGCCAACATAACTCCAAGGCCCATTCCCCGTGAAGGTGGCGACCATGACTACGACTCCCCCCGTCGTCCTCGACGACTACCAGCTCAACGACCGTTACTCCCGCGACACCGGCCGGATCTTCGTGACCGGCACCCAGGCCCTGGTGCGCATCGCCCTGCGTCAGGCGCAGCTGGATCGTCGCGACGGCCGCCACACCGCCGGCCTGATCAGCGGCTACCGCGGCTCGCCCCTGGGCGGCGTCGACCAGGCCCTGTGGCAGGCCAAGGCGGCCCTGGATAGCTACCAGATCGACTTCGTGCCGGCCATCAACGAGGACCTAGGCGCCACCATGATGCTGGGCAGCCAGCAGGTGGAGACCGACCCGGACAAGGAGGTCGATGGCGTCTTCGGCTTCTGGTACGGCAAGGGACCGGGGGTGGATCGGGCCGGCGACGCCTTGAAGCACGGCAACGCCTACGGCAGCTCCCCCAATGGCGGCGTGCTGGTGGTGGCCGGCGACGACCATGGCTGCGTCTCCTCCTCCATGCCCCACCAGTCCGACGTGGCCTTTATGGCCTGGTTTATGCCGGTGATCAATCCGGCGTCCCTGGCCGAGTACGAGGCCTTCGGCCTCTGGGGCTATGCGCTCTCCCGCTACTCCGGCTGCTGGGTGGGCTTCAAGGCGGTCTCCGAGACCGTGGAGAGCGGTGCCTCCATCGAGGTGCCGCCGCTGCCCACCTTTGCCACTCCGACCGACTTCACCCCGCCGGAGGGCGGCCTCCACTACCGCTGGCCGGACCTGCCCGGGCCCCAGCTGGAGACCCGCATCGAGCACAAGCTGGCGGCGGTGCAGGCCTTCGCCGCGGCCAACCCCATCGATCAGCGCCTCTACGCCAATGACCGGGCGCGCTTCGGCATCGTCACCACCGGCAAGGGCCACCTGGACCTGCTCGAGGCCCTGCGCCTGCTGGGCCTCGACGAGGCGGCGCTGCGCGAGCTGGGGGTGGAGCTCTACAAGGTCGGCATGGTGTGGCCCCTGCACCGTCGCGGCATCCTCGATTTCGTGCACGGCAAGCAGGAGATCCTGGTCATCGAGGAGAAGCGCGGCATCATCGAGAGCCAGATCAAGGAGTACATGTCCGAGCCGGATCGCCCCGGCGAGGTGCTGATCACCGGCAAGCAGGACGAGGCGGGCAAGCCGCTGATTCCCTATGTGGGCGAATTGAGCCCGCGGCTGCTGGCCGGCTATGTGGCCGAGCGCCTGGAGCGCTTCTTCACGATTGACTTGAGCGAACGCCTCAGCAAGCTGGATCGCTGCCGCGCCGAGGCCCGGGAGCTGGGCGGCGTGCGTCGCCTGCCCTACTTCTGCTCCGGCTGCCCCCATAACAGCTCCACCAAGGTGCCGGAGGGCAGCAAGGCCCTGGCCGGCATCGGCTGTCACTTCATGGCCTCCTGGATGGGCCGCCAGACCGAGTCGCTGATCCAGATGGGCGGCGAGGGGGTCAACTGGGTGGGCAAGAGCCGCTTCACCGGCAACGGCCACATCTTCCAGAACCTGGGCGAAGGCACCTGGTTCCACTCCGGCTCCATGGCGATCCGCCAGGCGGTGGCCGCCGGGGTCAATATCACCTACAAGGTGCTGTTCAACGACGCCGTGGCCATGACCGGCGGCCAGCCGGTGGACGGTCAGATCACCGTACCGATGATCGCCCAGCACGCCGCCGCCGAGGGCGTGAAGCGCATCGTGGTGGTCAGCGACGAGCCCGAGAAGTACCGGGGCCACGAGGGCCAGTTCCCCAAGGGGGTGACCTTCCACCATCGGGACGAGATGGACGCCCTGCAGCGGGAGCTGCGCGAGATCCCCGGCTGCACCGTGCTGGTCTACGACCAGGTGTGCGCCGCCGAGAAGCGCCGTCGCCGCAAGCGCGGCCTGATGGAGGACCCGGCCAAGCGGGTCTTTATCAACCATCACGTCTGCGAGGGCTGTGGCGACTGCTCGGTGCAGTCCAACTGCCTGTCGGTGGTGCCTCGTGAAACGGAGCTGGGTCGCAAGCGCAAGATCGACCAGTCCTCCTGCAACAAGGACCTCTCCTGCGTGGGCGGCTTCTGCCCCAGCTTCGTCACCGTGGAAGGCGGCGAGCTGCGCAAGGGCCAGGGGGTCGGCGTCGACGAGGCCTTCTGGCGTAAGGTGGAGGCGTTGCCGGCGCCCCAGGCCCCGGCGCTCGAGGCCCCCTATGACCTGCTGGTGGGCGGCGTCGGCGGCACCGGCGTGGTCACCGTGGGCCAGCTGATCACCATGGCCGCCCACCTGGAGGGCCGTGGCACCAGCGTGCTCGACTTCATGGGCTTCGCCCAGAAGGGCGGCACCGTGCTCAGCTACGTGCGCCTGGCGCCCGCCCCCGCCGACCTCCATCAGGTGCGCATCGAGTCTGGCCAGGCCGATGCGGTGATCGCCTGCGACATGGTGGTGGCCAGCTCGAAGAAGGCCCTGGACGTGCTCCAGGCCGACACCACCCGGGTGGTGGCCAACCTGGCCGAGCTGCCCACCGCCGACTATGTGCTCTACCGGGACGCCGATATGCAGGCGGACCAGCGCCTGGCGGTGCTGCGCGACGCCGTGGGTGAGGCCAACTTCGCCACCCTGGACGCCAATCGCCTGGCGGAGCAGCTGCTGGGGGACACCGTCTTCTCCAATGTCATGATGCTCGGCTTCGCCTGGCAGCAGGGCCTGCTGCCGGTCAGCGAGGCGGCGCTCAAGCGCGCCATCGAGCTCAACGGCGTGGCCATCGACAAGAACCAGCGCGCCTTCGCCTGGGGCCGATTGGCGGCGGTGGAGCCGGAGTATCTGCAGCGTCGCCTGGACGACACGCCGCTGGCTGCCGATGCCGGCCTCGACGAGGTGATCGCCCGCAACGCCCGCCTGCTGGAACGCTACCAGGACCGCGCCTATGCCGAGCGTTACGTGCAGAAGGTGGCCCGGGTGCGCGAGGCGGAAGCCCGCCTCGAGGCCGGCGAGGCCCTGACCCAGGCGGTGGCCACCCAGCTCTACCGGCTGATGGCCTACAAGGACGAGTACGAGGTGGCGCGCCTCTACACCGAGAGCGATTTCCTCGAGGAGCTCGACGCCACCTTCGGCGGCGACTACAAGCTGACCTTCCACCTGGCGCCGCCGCTGCTGGGCGGCCGCAAGGATGCCAAGGGGCGTCCGGTGAAGCGTCGCTTCGGGCCCTGGATGCTCACCGCCATGAAGGGGCTGGCCAAGCTCCGCGGCCTGCGCAACGGCCCCCTCGACCCCTTCCGCTTCAGCGCCGACCGCAAGCTGGATCGCCGCCTGCTGGCGGAATACGAGGCCCTGCTCGACGAGCTGGTGACGCGCCTGGATGACGCCAGCCACGCCACCGCCCTGGCGCTGGCCAAGCTGCCGGAAGAGGTCCGTGGCTATGGCCCGGTGCGCGAGGCCGCCGCCGAGCAGGCCCGGGCCCGCCAGGCCAAGCTGCTGGAGGAGCTGCGCAACGGCCGCCCGATGACCATCGCCGCCGAAGTGGCCTGATCGAGGCCTGATCGGCCCCACCAAAGCAACGCCGCCCTGCTAAGCAGGGCGGCGTTTTTTGTGGCGTGGCTTTGGTGGCGACTTATCGGGGTGTCACTCCGAGAGTGCCTGGCGCTCCGCCTCTTGGCGGGCGGCGGGGCGCACCAGGCGCCAGTAGGCGACCAGGGCCAGCAGGCCGGCCAGGCCGATGGTCAGCGCCAGGGTGCGGGAGCTGCCGTCGTGGAGCTGGCCCACCAGGCCCCCCACCACCGCGGCGATGCCCATCTGCAGAAAACCGAACAGCGAGGAGGCGGCGCCGGCGCACTGGGGGTTGGGGGCCAGGGCGCCGGCCATGGTCTGGGGCATCAGGATGCCCACCCCCATCATGAAGAGGACATGCGGCCCCACCACCGCCCAGGCCTGATAGATGCCGGCCAGGGCCAGCAGGGCCATGGTCGCGCCGCCCAGGGTGCAGAGCAGGGCGCCGCGCAGGATCAGCCGGTCACGGCCCAGGCGGCGGCTGTAGCGGCCGCTGATCAGGGTGCCGCTAAAGAAGCCGGCGACGATCAGGGCGAAGAGGATGCCGTAGGTGGTGGGGTGGACGCCGATAAACTCGATCAGCACGAAGGCGGAGCCGGAGAGGTAGGCGAAGAGCCCCGAGAAGGCGGCGGCATTGGTCAGGGTATAGCCGACGAAGGCACGCTGGCCCAGCAGCATGCGGAAGTTGCCGAGCATGGCCGCGGGACTGATGGGCTGGCGCAGCTCCCGGGGCAGGGGCTCCGGCAACGCGAAGATCAGCAGCGCCAGGGCGATGGCCGCATAGAGGGCCAGCACCAGGAAGATCGCCTCCCAGCCGAAGGCCAGCAGCAGGCCGGCCCCCACCACCGGGGCCAGGGCCGGGGCCAGGGCCATGATGCTGGCCAGGTGGGCGAGGATGCGTCCGGCCTCCAGGGGGCCGTAGATATCGCGCACCGCGGCGCGGCCCAGCACCGGGCCGGCGGCGCCGCCGAGGGCCTGCAGGAAACGTCCGGCCAGCAGCCACTCGATGGTGGGCGCCAGGGCGCAGAGCAGGCTGGCGGCCAGGAAGAGGGTGAAGCCCCCCACCATGATCGGCTTGCGACCGAAGCGGTCGGAGAGCGGGCCGCAGAACAGCTGGGCCAGGGCGAAGCCGGCCATGTAGAGGCTCAGGGTCAGCTGCACCTGATCGGGGCCGGTATTCAGCGCCTCGGCCATGGCCGGCATGGCGGGCAGGTACATATCGGTGGCCAGCGGGCCCAGGGCGGTGAGGGCCGCCAGCAGGATCACGGTGGCGGGGGAGGTCAGCCGTAGCACCCGGTTCTCCTTGGAGGCGTGGGAGGCGCGTCCGGTGGTGGTGAAATAAGAAGCGGGCACGGCCCCTGGGGCCGTGCCCGCTTTATTAGGCCGCTTATTATACACCGGAAAGGCAAGGCTTGCCGGATGTGCCTCCCTGGTTAGCCAGCGTCCGGCTGGGCCTCCGGGGCGGCCTGGGCGAAGGCGTCCAGGGCCCGGCAGTTGGCCACGATGCGGCGGATCCGCGGGTAGGGGGCCAGGTCGCATTCGAAGCGCTCGGCGTTGAACACCTGGGGCACCAGGCAGAGGTCCGCCAGGCCCGGGGTGTCGCCGTGGCAGAAGTCGCCGCTGCCCGCCTCCCGGGAGAGCTGGGCCTCCAGGGCGGCGAAGCCCTCGGCGATCCAGTGCCGGTACCAGGTCATCTTGGCCGCCTCGTCCAGCCCCAGCTCCCCGGTCAGGTACTTGAGCACCCGCAGGTTATTGAGGGGGTGGATCTCGCAGGCCACCGACTGGGCCAGGGCACGCACCCGGGCGCGGCCGGCGGCGTCCGCCGGCAGCAGGGCCGGGTCGGGATAGCGCTCGTCCAGGTACTCGCAGATCGCCAGGGACTGGGTCAGCCGCACGCCGTCATCGGTGACCAGCGCCGGCACCAGCCCCTGGGGGTTGCGGGCGAGGTATTCCTCGCCCCGCTGCTCGCCCTTGACCAGGTTGACCGGGGCCTGGTCATGGGCCAGGCCCTTGAGGTTCAGGGCGATGCGTACCCGGTAGGCGGCGGACGAACGGAAATAACCGTAGAGGGTCGTCATCCTGCCTCCTCGCCTTAGTGGGGCTTGTACTCGACCACCTGCTGGTCGATGGCGCCGAAGATACTGTTGCCGTCGCGGTCGAACATCTCGATGCGCACCCGGTCGCCGAAGCGCATGAAGGGCGTCTTCACCTGGCCATGCAGGATCTGCTCGACCATGCGCACCTCGGCCAGGCAGCTGTAGCCCACGCCGCCGTCGGCTACCGGCTTGCCGGGGCCGCCCTCGGCGTCCGGGTTGGAGACGGTGCCGGAGCCGATCACGGTGCCGGCGCCCAGGTAGCGGGTCTTGGCGGCATGGGCCACCAGCTCCGGGAAGCCGAAGATCATGTCGGGGCCGGCCTCCGGCTCGCCGAACTTCTCGCCGTTGAGGTGCACGGTCAGCGGCCGATGGACGCGACCCTCCTTCCAGGTGTCGCCCAGCTCGTCGGGGGTGACGCAGATCGGCGAGAAGCTGGAGGCGGGCTTGGCCTGATAGAAGCCGAAGCCCTTGGCCAGCTCGCCGGGGATCAGGCCGCGCAGGCTGACGTCGTTGACCAGCATGATCAGCTTGATATGGCCGGCGGCCTGCTCCGGGGTCACCTCCATGGGCACGTCGTCGGTGATGACGGCGATCTCGCCCTCGAAGTCGATGCCGTGGGACTCGCTCACCGCCTCGATGTCCTCGGTGGGAGCGATAAAGCGGTCGCTGCCGCCCTGGTACATCAGCGGGTCGGTCCAGAAGGTCTCGGGCATCTCGGCGTTACGCGCCTGGCGCACCAGCTTGACGTGGTTCAGGTAGGCGGAACCGTCGGCCCAGTGGTAGGCCCGGGGCAGCGGCGAGTGCAGCTTGGCCATGTCCAGGTCGAAGGCATTCTCGGCCTGGCCGCCGTTGAGGGCGTCGTAGACGTGCTGCAGCTGGGGCGCCAGGGTCTCCCACTGCTCGATGGCCTGCTGCAGGGTGGCGGCGATCTGCGGCACCTTGACGGCGCGCTTGAGGTCACGGGAGACGACGATCAGTTCGCCGTCGCGGCCCTTGTTGAGGCTGGCAAGTTTCATCTGGGTAATCCTTTGTCGTCAGGGAGTCGGGCTGAGTGTTTGTACCAAGCCTAGGAGGCGCTGATTTATGCCGCGAGCGCAGCAATAAATCGGTGTTTTCCTAGCGATTCTCGGGGTCGAAATGGCTCTTCATGCCGGCCCACACATCCACATAGTCGCGCTGGCGGAAGTCCGCGTTCAGCGCCGCTTCGGTGGGATGATAGACGTAGCGGCTCTCGAACATAAAGGCCATGGTGGCGCCCTGGTACTGGGGCGTCAGCTCGCACTCGCTGGCCTTCTCGAAGGTCTCGGCGTCCGGGCCATGGGGCGACATGCAGTTGTGCAGGCTGGCGCCGCCGGGCAGGAAGCCCTCCGCCTTGGCGTCGTACTCGCCGTGGATCAGGCCCATGAACTCGCTCATCAGGTTGCGATGGAAGTAGGGCGGGCGGAAGGTGTTCTCGGCCACCATCCAGCGCGGCGGGAAGATCACGAAGTCGATATTGGCCATCCCCGGGGTGTCGGAGGGGGAGGTCAAGACGGTGAAGATTGACGGGTCCGGGTGGTCGAAGCTCACGGTGTTGATGGTGTTGAAGGTGGCCAGGTCGTACTTGTAGGGGGCCACGTTACCGTGCCAGGCCACCACGTCCAGAGGCGAGTGATCCAGGCGGGCCGACCAGAAGCGGCCGGAGAACTTGGCCACCAGCTCGAAGTCGCCCTGCACGTCCTCGTAGGCCGCCACCGGGCTCAGGAAGTCGCGGGGGTTGGCCAGGCCGTTGGCGCCGATGGGCCCGAGCCCCGGCAGCTCGAAGGGCGCGCCATAGTTCTCGCAGACGTAGCCGCGGGCGGCGTCGATGCCGTCGCCCAGGCGCACCTGGAACTTGACGCCCCGGGGGATGGCGGCGATCTCGCCGGAGGCCACCTCGAGCTCGCCAAACTCGGTGCGCAGGCGCAGGGTGCCGAGCTGGGGCACGATCAGCAGCTCGCCGTCGGCGTTATAGAAGAAGCGCTCCACCATGTCCCGGTTGATGGCGTAGAGGTGCACGCCGCAGCCGGCCTGGGTGCCGGCGTCGCCATTGACCGCCACGCTGAGCAGGCCGTCGAGGAAGTCGGTGGCGGCCTCGGGCAGCGGCATGGGGTCCCAGCGCATCTGGTTGGGGTCGGCGGCGGGCCTGGCCAGGGGGGCGGTGGCGACCCGGGCGTCGTCCAGCGGCCGGTAGGCGGACTGGGCCACCGAGGGGCGGATGCGGTAGAGCCAGGAGCGCAGGTTCTGGTGGCGCGGCGAGGTGAAGGCCGAGCCGGTGAACTGCTCCGCGTAGAGGCCATAGGGGCAGCGCTGGGGCGAGTTCTGGCCCTGGGGCAGGGCCCCGGGCAGCGCCTCGCTGGCGAAGTGGTTACGGAAACCACTCTGGTATTCCAGGGTTGGGGCGGTCATGGTGATATCCTCTCGAAATTACCGTTCCTGGGGTGCCGGTGCGGCGGCGATGTGCAGCGCCTCCTCCAGCACCGCTTGGTTGCCGACATGGTTGGCCAGCAGCAGGATCAGGCGAGCATTGATGCGCTCGCTCTCCTCGTCGCTGCGCTCCCGGTGGAGTGCGGTGAGCGCCGCGTAGAAGGCATCTGGGTCGCTGAAATTGGGGGCAAGATTAAGCCGTGACATGGGTCACCTCCGCGGCGGTCAGGTGCTGGCCCAGGGCCGTGGCCAGGGCGTGCTCCACCGCCTCGACGCGACACTCGGGCCAGCGGGCGGCGACGTGTTGGTCGGGACGCAGCAGGTAGCCGGCTCCCGGGGTCAGGCCGTAGCGGCTGGCCACCAGCCCCTGGGCGTCCTCGATCTGGCGGCAACGCGGCAAATCGGCCAGGGCCTGTGGGGCCGGCCCCAGCAGCAGCAGGTCGAGGTCCGGCTGGCGATCCAGCAGGGCTTGCAGTTCGGCGGCGCGGCCGGCCGGGCCAGCCTCCCGGGCATCCAGCAGCAGCACGAAACGATCCCCCAACTGGTTGAGCAGCCAGGCGTCTTCGCCGGCCAGGCGCACCGGCGCGTCCTTGGCGGGGCTGCCCGGGCGCAGCTCGACGGGCAGGCCCGCGGCGTCGTCGCCATTGAGGGGCGAGCCATCGTAGCGGCAGGGCATCGACAGGCGACCGCTGTTGACCAGGGTGCGGGCGAAGTCGTAGTGCTCGGCCAGCTCCAGGGTGGTGTCCCGGAAGAGGCGGCTGACGCGGCTCTTGGGGGTGATGAAATCGGTGGCCCGGGTGGAGTTGAGGATGTTCTCCGCCGCCCCGTGCTGGCGCTCGTCGTCATAGGTGGCGAGCAGCGCCGCGGGCGCCTGGCCCTTGAGCACCCGGGCCAGCTTCCAGGTCAGGTTCTCCACGCTCTGGATGGCGCCGTTGGCGCCTCGGGCGCCGAAGGGCGAGACCTGGTGGGCGGCGTCGCCCATGAAGAAGACCCGCCGGTGGATGAAGCTGTCCATCTTGCGGCAGCGGAAGGTGTAGACGCTGGCCCACTCCAGCTCGAACTCCACGTCGTCGCCGAGCATGGCCTGCACCCGGGGGCGGATGTTCGCTTCCTTCTTCTCTTCTTCCGGGTCGGCCTCCCAGCCCAGCTGGAAGTCGATGCGCCAGACGTTGTCTGGCTGCTTGTGCAGCAGCACCGACTGATTGGGGTGGAAGGGCGGGTCGAACCAGAACCAGCGCTCGGTGGGGAAGTCCGCCTTCATCACCACGTCGGCGATCAGGAAGCGGTCCTGGAACACCTGGCCCTGGCATTCCAGGCCCAGCATGTCGCGGATGCGGCTGTTGGCGCCATCGGCCACCAGCAGGTAGTCGCAGGCCAGGCGGTAGTCGCCATCCTCGGTGCGCACCGTCACCAGGGTGCGCTCGGCCTGGCTGTCGACCTCGATCACCTGGTGCTTCCAGCGCAGGTCGATGCGCTCGGGGAAGGCCTCGGTGCGCTCGACCAGGTACTCCTCGAAGTAGTACTGCTGCAGGTTGATAAAGGCCGGTACCCGGTGGCCATCCTCCGGCAACAGGTTGAACTCATAGACCTGGCGCTCCTGGAAGAAGACCTTTCCGAGCTGCCAGGTGACGCCCTTGTCGAGCATGGGCTGGGCGCAACCGAGGCGATCCATGATCTCCAGGGTGCGCTTGGCGAAGCAGATGGCCCGGGAACCGACGCTGACGGTGTTGTTGTCGTCCAGCAGCACACTATCGATGCCCTGCTGGGCCAGGTCGATGGCCGCGGCCAGCCCCGAGGGGCCGCCACCGATGATCACCACCGGGCAGTGGCGAATCTCGGCCCGGTCCAGCTCCGGCGGCCGGCGGTAAGGGTAGACGGGATTCTTGTAGGTATTCGGCATGGCTCCTCCGACCGCGACCCGTTACCGGGCCGCGGGGGTGTCCTGGGGTCAGCGAGCGCGGGGGGTTACTGGTTCTCGACCACTTCCTGCAGGGAGTGCCACATCTGCTGGTCGCGCTCGGCGGTCCAGATGCGCGGGTCCGGGTACTCGCCACCGGCCTCGTCATAGCAACGGGTGATATCGAAGGGCAGGCAGTGATCGAAGATCACCCAGTGGCCGTACTTGGGCTTCATCAGCGCGTAGGTCTCGGCATAGCACTCGGAGAGCGACTTGCCGGCGGCCTTGCCCGCCTTGACGCTGTTGTACATGGTCAGCAGGAAGTCGCGGGTGCCCTCGATGGCCTCGCGGCACTTCTCCGGGGTGGTCAGGGCGTCGCCGCGACCCGGCACCAGCTGCTCGGGCTCGAGGGCCAGCAGCTTGTCGAGGGTGGCCGGCCACTCCTCGTGGTAGGCGTCGCCGCTGTAGGGGGTGGCGCCGTACTCCACCTGGTCGCCGGAGAAGAGCACCTTCTCCTTGGGCAGCCAGACCACGGTGTCGCCCTTGGTGTGGCCCTTGCCCAGGTGCATGATGCGCACCTCGCGGCTGCCCATGAAGACGGTCAGCTCGCGCTCGAAGACGATGTTCGGCCAGGTCAGGCCCGGTACCGAATCGACGCCCTGGAAGAGGCGCGGGAAGCGGCCCACCTCGGATTCGTAGTCCTGCTGGCCGCGCTCCACGATCAGGTCGTAGGTATTGCGGCTGGCGTAGATGTTCTCGGCCTCGTAGGCGGAGGCACCCAGCACCCGCACCGCATGGTAGTGGCTCATCACCACATGCTTGATGGGCAGGTCGGTGATTTCGCGGATCCGGCGGATCACGTCCTGGGCCATGATCGGGGTGGCCTGGGTGTCCACCACCATGACGCTGTCGTCGCCGATGATGATGCCGGTGTTGGGGTCGCCCTCGGCGGTGTAGGCGTAGAGGCCGTCGGCGAGCTGGGTGAAGCTGACCTGCTTCTCTTCGGTATCGGCGTGGGATGCGAACTTCTTGCTCATGGTTCCTCCGCTCGGTCGGGGGGGCGCAGGGGCGGCGCCTTGTCGTTGGTGTGTCGGGATAATAGTTTCTATTGAAACTTGTTGTCCAGCCGGCTTCGCGCCCTCCGTCGTCTTCATCGACCGATTCTCGCCATGACTCATGTCAAATCAGTGGCTTAATTGGCGATCAGACTTAAGTCTAGTCCATTTCTCACCGGCAAGTAGTTGCGCAAGAGATCAATTGGCGGGCAAGGTGTCGGCGATAACGCATAACAATGATGCCGATGCCGCGCATCGGTCCGACGACAAGGAACTCGACCATGCATCACGCCACTCGCCTGTTGCTGGGGGCCGCCGCCGCCCTCTGCCTGAGCGCCCCTGCCTTGGCCCAGACTCAGGCCCAGACCACCCTCACCGTCAGCACCTGGGGAGGCCCCAACCACGGTGTCAACACCATCGTCTGGCCCACCTGGCAGGCCTGGATCGAGGAGGCTACCGAGGGGCGGGTGACCCTGGAGGTGGTCCACGACATGGGCCCCCCTGCCTCCCAGATGGATATCGTGGCCGACGGCATCGCCGATGCCAGCTGGATCTTCCATGCCCATATGGCCGGCCGTTTCCTGGCCACCCAGTTGCCGGAATTCCCCACCTTCGAGCCCTTCTCCTCCGAGGACGCCGCCGCCGCCTACTGGCACACCCATCAGGCCCATCTGGCCCAGGCCAACGAGCATCGCGGCGTGGACGTGGTGGCCATGGGGGTGCATGGCCCGGGGCAGGTCTTTACTCGCGATGCCGTGGCCGATCTCGATGGGCTGGCGGGCAAGCGCCTGCGGGTCGGCGGCGGGGTGATGAGCGGCCTGGCGGAGGCCCTGGGCGTCACCGGCGTGGCCCTGCCGCCCACCGGCGTCTACGAGGCGGCCTCCCAGGGCGTGGTGGATGGCGCCATGCTGACCCTGGAGAGCCTGCGTAGCTTCCGGGTCGCCGAGGTGGCGCCCCATACCCTGACGGTGGATGGCGGCTTCTACCGCGGCAGCTTCGCCATCGTGGTCAACCCGGCCTTCTGGGATCGGGTTTCCCCGGAAGACCGCGCGGCCATCGAGGCGGTCTCCGGCGAGCACCTCTCGCGGCTGTTCGGCTACATGATGGATATCTCCGACGAGCGCGGCGTGGCCTTCGGCGAAGAGAGCGGTCAGGTCACCCAGGCCCTGGGCGAGAGCGATATCGCCCGGCTTCAGGAGATCACCGCGGAGCTGATCACCTCCTGGTCCGCGGACGTGGCCCGCCGCGGCGTCGAGGCAGAGGTGGCCCTGGCGCACTTCCATGAGCAACTCGCCGAGGCCGCCGAGGCCGAGGGCATCGCTTCCCGGGTTGTGGCCCATTAAGGGCCGGGAGGCATTGCCATGCAGCGCCTCCCTCTGGCCGCCATCGGCGGGGATGCGTGCCGGCGCCGCCTTTCCTGTGCCAGCGGTCCTGTGAAGGAGGCGTGATGAGTGTCGGGTCGTCTCGTGAGGTGCCGCCGGCGAAGGCGGAGCTGGACCTGGGGCAGTTCCTGCCCTACCGGTTGAATAGCCTGGCGGAACGCATCAGTCAGGCCCTGGCGCGCCAGTACGAGTCGCGCTACGGGCTCAATGTCTCCCAGTGGCGGGTGCTGGCCTGGCTCAGTCATCGCGACGTACTCACGGCCACCCGGATCCGCGAGGCGACCCAGATGGACAAGGCCCGGGTCTCCCGGGCGGTGCAGGCCCTGGAGGCGCGGGGCCTGATCCGTCGTACCCCCTGCACCAGCGATCAGCGTCTGCACTACCTGAGGCTGACCGCGGCGGGGGAGGCGCTACTGGCGGAGCTGGTGCCCCAGGCCCGCGCCTGGGAGGCGGAGCTGGTGGCGACCCTCGGCGCCGGGGAGTATCGCGACCTGTTCAATGCGATGGGTAAGTTAGAGAGGCAGCTGGCGCGTATGACCTAGGCTATGTCCGAAAACTGGCTGTGCTCGGCCATACGGCGTTAAAAACCGGCTCGTGCGCGAGTCCGATCAAAGTACTCATTTACACCGCGTAAACTCCGTCTTTTCGCCGATTTTTGCCTTGTCTGACCTTCGCTCGCCGACTTTTCAGACAAAGCCCAGCAAGAAATCGATACCGCCTGACGCCGCCGTGAGGCGATTTCGTGGTTGATGTGGTCGGGGCGTCGATGGCTGGGCGAGCGCGGCGGGGAGGGCCAGATGAGTCGTGGCCTGGTGGGAGCCTTCCTGTTTGGGTTTAGGAAGCGACACAAAGAAACTGGCTAAATATTAGCATTTTGTTTGGATTATATTTCTGCATGACAGGATGTTGGTGGCGATATCAGCTATTTCGTGCGCTTTCCGATGATGGCTTCTCGACTACTTGTTTGCTTGCTACAAGATTGTCAATACATTGAAAGTAAAGGATTTTTCTCCGCTTAGACCTATGTCTTATTAGCCATTTGTCGCGACGCCATTGCGCCGGCGGGGCTCTGCCGGGCATTGTATGCACAACGTGTTTCTTTCTATCGATAAAAATACAAAAAAATGTATCGCTTTGCGGCCTCGTCCGCACCCTAGCTAACAACAGCAAATCATGCCGCCACCCGGTGGCGACGGAGGGAGTGACCATGTACAAGAAGACCGCCAGCCTGATGATCGGCGCCCTGGCCGCCGCGTCCCTGAGCACCTCGGCCCTGGCCCAGACCACCATCACCGTCAGCACCTGGGCCGGCCCCAACCATGGCATCAACACCATCGTCTGGCCCACCTGGAAGGCCTGGATCGAGGAGGCCACCGAAGGTCGAGTGACCCTCGACGTGGTCCACGACATGGGGCCGCCCGCCTCCCAGATGGAGATGGTGGCCGACGGCATCGCCGATGCCACCTGGGTCTTCCATGGCTATAACACCGGTCGCTTCGAGCTGACCAAGCTGCCCGAATTCCCCACCTTCGAGGACTTCTCCTCCGAGCATGCTTCCGCCGCCTACTGGCGCACCCACCAGGAGTACCTGGCCGATGCCGGCGAGCATCGGGGCGTCGAGGTGGTGGCCGCGGGCGTGCACGGCCCGGGCTGGATCTTCAGCCGTGAACAGTACGAGACCCTGGACGACCTGCGCGCCAAGCGCATTCGCGTCGGTGGCGGCGTGATGGGTGACCTCTCCAATGCCCTGGAGCTGACCGGCGTGGCCCTGCCGCCCACCGGCGTCTACGAGGCGGGCTCCCAGGGCGTCATCGACGGTGCCATGCTGGTGCCGGAAGGCCTGCGCAGCTTCCGCGTCGCCGAGGTCTTCCCCTACACCCTCAAGGTGGACGGCGGCTTCTATCGCGGCAGCTTCACCATCGTGGTCAATCCGATGATCTGGGACCAGATCTCCGCGGAGGATCGCGAGGCCATCGAGGCGGTCTCCGGCGAGCGTCTCTCCCGCCTCTTCGGTTATATGTTCGATACCGTGGACGTGCGTGGCGTCGCCTTCGCCGAAGCGCAGGGGCACACCTTCACCGAACTCAACGGCGAGGACCTGGAGACCCTGCGCGGTATCAGCGAGACCCTGGTCGACGACTGGGCCGAGACGGTCACCACTAGCCGTGGCGTCGATGCCCAGGCCGCCATTGCCTTCTTCCGCGAGCAGCTGGCCGCCGCCGCCGAGGAAGAGGGCGTGGCCGCCCTGGTGCCGGACACCATCGTGCCGGCCGAATAAGCGGAGCTACCCATGCAGACCCTGGCGACCCGCGCCGCGCGGCTCGGTCTGGTGATGCAGCGAGGCCTGGAGGGGGTGGCGGGCGCCACCCTCTTCGCCCTGATGCTGCTGACCACCGCCGATGTCACCGGCCGCTACTTCTTCAATAACCCCATCCTCGGCACCGTGGAGCTGACCCAGCTGATGCTGGCGGCGGTGGTCTTCCTGTCGCTGCCGGTGGTGTGCTGGCGGGAGGCGCATATCAGCGTCGACCTGCTCGATGCGGTCTTCCCCAGGGGCCTGATCTGGTTCCGCCAGCTGGTGGTCAATGGCGTCTGTTGCGCGGCCCTGTGGGTGATGACCCGGCGGGTCTGGGCGCTGGGCGAGCGGGCCTTCGCCTGGGGCGACGTCACCGAGTTCCTGCGGCTGCCGCTCGGCTACCTGATTTACCTGATGGCGCTGATGCTGGGCCTCTCGGCGCTGCTGCTGGCCCTGCGCGCCCTGGGCTACCTGCTCGAGGGGCTCAGGGTGATCGAGCGCGGCGGGCCGCTCAGCCCCGAGCGCGAGACGCCCCCGGAGGACAAGGCATGATCGAGGCACTCTACGGTTTCGCGGCGCTGCTGCTGCTGGTCTTTTTGCGCCTGCCGCTGGCCTTCGCCATGGGCATCGTCGGCTTCCTGGGCTTCTACTACCTGACCGGTAACTGGAACGCCGCCGAGGCGATGGCCGCCCGGCGGGTGGTGGATACCGCCATGGACTACGGCCTGTCGGTGATCCCGCTGTTTATCCTGATGGGCAACTTCGTCTCCCATGCGGGGCTCTCGGATGCCCTGTTCCGGGCCTCCAACGGCTTCCTGGGGCACCGCAAGGGCGGTCAGGCGATGGCCACCATCGTCGCCTGCGGCGGCTTCAGTGCCATCTGCGGCTCGAGCCTGGCCACCGCCGCCACCATGGGGCGGGTGGCCATGCCGCAGATGCGCAAATACGGTTACCACGACTCCCTGGCCTCGGCGTCGATCGCCGCCGGGGGCACCCTGGGGATCCTGATTCCGCCCAGCGTGATGCTGGTGATCTACGGCATTCTCACCGAGACCAGCATCCGCGAGCTGTTCGCGGCGGGCTTTATCCCCGGGGTCCTCGGCATCGTGCTCTACCTGCTGGCGGTGAAGTGGGTGCTGTGGCGTGACCCCAGCGCCGGGCCGGCGGCGGAGCGGGTGCCCTGGGCGGAGCGCTTTGCCGCCCTGAAGAGCGTGGGTAGCACCCTGGCGCTCTTCGTGCTGGTGATCGGCGGCATCTACCTCGGCGTGTTCACCCCCACCGAGGCGGCGGGCATCGGCGCCATGGGCGCCTTCGTGATCGCCCTGCTGCGCCGGGCGCTGACGCCCCAGGTGGTGATGAACGTGCTGATGGACACGGTGCGCACCACGGCGATGCTCTTCGCGGTGGTGCTGACGGCGTTGATCTTCGCCAACTTCATCAACCGGGCGGGGTTGCCCAACGACCTGCTGGCCTTCGTCAACGGCCTCAATGTGGCGCCCTTCGTGGTGATCCTGGTGATCCTGGCGATCTATGTGCTGCTGGGCTGCGTCTTCGAGAGCATGTCGATGATGCTGCTCACCGTGCCGGTGTTCTTCCCGGTGGTGGCGGGGCTGGGCTTCGATCTGGTGTGGTTCGGCATCCTGGTGGTGATCGTCATCGAGATCAGCCTGATCACGCCGCCGGTGGGAATGAACGTCTTCGTGTTGCGGGCGGTGTTGCCGGACGTCTCCACGGGGACCATCTTCCGCGGGGTGACGCCCTTCTGGTTCGCCGGCATGGCACGGGCGCTGCTGGTGCTGGTATTCCCGGGGATCGTGCTCTTCCTGCCGCAACTACTCTACTAGCCGCTCTCCCGAAACCTAGACGGCAAAAAGGCCGACCCTCGAGAGGGTCGGCCTTTTGGTTGGAGGGGCCGGAGTTAAAACGCCTCGGGGCTGGGCTGCTTGCCGCCAATTTGCGCGGTAATCTCCCGCGCCGCGCGGCTGACCAGGCCGCCGAGCTCCGCCAGGCGCGATTCGGGAATCCGCGCCACCGGGCCGGAGACCGAGATGCCGGCCAGGGCATTGCCCTGTTCGTCGTGGATGGTGGCCGCCACGCAGTGCAGGCCCACCGCGTGCTCTTCCCGATCGCAGGCGTAGCCCTGGCGACGAATCTCGGCCAGGGCCTCGCGCAGCCGCGCCGGGGTATCGATGGTGCTGGCGGTGACCCGGGGCAGGCCGCGGGCCTGGAGGATGCGCTCCACTTCCTTGTCCGGCAGCCAGGCCAGCAGGGCCTTGCCGACGCCGGAGGCGTGCATGGGCGCCCGGGAGCCGAGGCGGGTGATCATGCGCATCATCTGCGGTGACTCGCTCTGGGCCAGGAAGACCGCCATGCCGTCGTCGCGGATGCCCAGGTTGGCGGACTCGCCGCTCTCCTCGGTGAGGCGGCGCAGGAAGGGGCGGGCGGTGGCCACGAAGTCGCGGGCCTCCAGGAAGGTGTTGCCGATCTGGAAGGTCTTGACCCCCACCTTCCACAGCCCCAGCTCGGTGTCCTGGGTGATAAAGCCCTGCTGATGCAGGGCCTGGAGCAGCCGGTGGGTGGTGGAGGGGGCCAGGCCGACGATCTGGGCGATGTCGGACAGCGCCAGGCCCATGGGGGCGGCGGCCAGCCCCTCGAGGATATTGAGGCCGCGCACCAGCGACTGGCTGTGTCCGCCGCTGCTCTTGCCGCTTCCGGCCGGCCGTCCCACCGTCTTGCGTTTGCTCTCGGTCACGCCTCGTTCTCCGTCACCCAACTGCGATGGCGCCTAGGATACACCCTCGGCGCCGCTCTGTCGTGGTAACGGAAACCCCTTCCACTAAACCTCGCGAGCGGCGCCATCGCCTCACTGCTGCTCGGCGCGGGCCTGGAGGCGGAAGAGGGCGATGCGGTTGATCTGTTCTACCACGGTGCGGCGCTCTTCTTCGGCACTGTTCTCCAGGCGCTCCTCGAAGGCGGCGAGGATCAGGTGGCGGTTGCTGCCCTTGACGGCCATCACGAAGGGGAAGCCGAAGCGCTCCTTGTAGGCGTTGTTGAGACGCTCGAAGCGGGCCAGCTCCTCGGGGGTGCACTGGTCGAGGCCGGCACCGGCCTGCTCGCTGGTGGAGTCGTCGGTGAGCTCGCCGGCCAGGGCCGCCTTGCCGGCCAGGTCCGGGTGGGCGCGCACCACTTCCAGCTGACGCTCGGGGCTGGCCTCGTCGAGCACCTTGCCCATGGCCGCGGCCAGGCCCTCGGGGGTGTCCTGCTCGGCGCCGAGGCCGGCCTCCCAGGTCAGTTCGGCGACCCAGGGGGAGTGCTCGTAGATCTCGCCGAACTGGGCCACGAAGGTGGCGCGGTCCATGCTGCTGGGGCGGGGGTGCAGGGTCTTGTCGCTCATTGTTTTCTCCTTGGGAGGCAGAGGGCCCATGATACGCTACATCTACTGTATACAAAAACTCTTTGAAATGTACTCCATTTGAGGCTAAAACTGTAACCATAGAGTTTGGGCCGGTTTCCGGCGAGGGCACGCTTGCCGAGCCTCGGCCTTTTCCTTACCCGCGCCGCCCCGCGGTGCCATGACGACAACAGGAGAGACACATGGGACGCGTAACCACTCACGTCTTGGACTCTGCCAAGGGCCGGCCGGGCCACGGTATTCGCATCGAGGTCTTCCGCATCGAAGGCGACGAACGGGTGCGTATCGGCGAGGCCGTGACCAACGACGATGGCCGCTGCGATGCCCCCATCCTCGAGGGCGATGCCCTAACCGTGGGCGAATATGAGCTGCTTTTCCATGCCGGTGACTACCTGGACCGCGAAGGCGTGGCCGGTCCCAAGCCGCGCTTCCTGGACCGCATTCCGCTGCGCTTCGGCGTCGCCAACGCGGACGAGCACTACCATGTGCCGCTGCTGCTGGCGCCCTACAGCTTCTCCACCTACCGGGGCAGCTGATCCCGGTCGGTTCCCCTGAAACGACTCACAACAACCGTACAAAGCGAGCGCTGAGTTATGGACGCGTACCTCCTCGAATTTGCCAATATGCTGCTGCGATGGCTCCACGTCATCGCGGCGATCGCCTGGATCGGTGAATCGATCTACTTCGTGATGCTGGATAACGGGCTGAAGACGCCCAAGGACGAGGCCTGCCGCAAGAAAGGCGTGTTCGGCGAGATGTGGGCCGTGCATGGCGGCGGCTTCTATCACAACCAGAAGTACGCTACGAGCCCGGAAAAGCTCCCCGACGACCTGCACTGGTCGTTCTGGAAGTCCTATACCACCTGGCTGTCGGGCTTCGCGCTCTTCGCCCTGCTCTACATGGCCAATCCCAGCTTCTACCTGGTCAATCCCAACAGTCCCTGGGAGTGGGCCGCCAACATGACCGGCTGGCAGGCCAATGTCATGGCACTGGTCTTCCTGCTCGGCGGCTGGGTGGTCTACAACGAGCTGTGCAAGCGCATCAGCCCCAACATGGAACGTGACGGCGTGCTGAGTATCGCCGTGGCGGTGATGATGGTGGTGGTCGCCTACCTGAGCGTGCATATCTTCTCCGGTCGCGCCGCCTTCCTGCTGACCGGGGCGGTGATGGCCACCGCCATGTCCGCCAACGTCTTCTTCTGGATCATCCCCGGCCAGCGCCGCATGGTGAAGGCGCTCAAGGCCGGCGAGACCCCGAACCCCATCGACGGCAAGCGCGGCAAGCAGCGCTCGGTGCATAACACCTACTTCACCCTGCCCGTCGTGCTGCTGATGATCAGCAACCACTACTCCTTCCTCTACGCCCATGAGCTGGCTTGGGTGCTGATGGTGCTGTTCATCTTCGCCGGTGCCCTGATTCGCCAGTTCTTCGTGCTGATGCACTCCGGCCAGATCAAGCCGGCCTACCCGGCGGCGGGGGTGGTGCTGATCCTGATCAGCATCTGGATCGGTGCCCCGGCCAGCAGTCCGGCCGGTGAGGTGGTCGAGGGCGAAGGGCCCGCCATCGAGGAAGTGGCCGCGATCATCAATGATCGCTGCGTGACCTGCCACTCCCGGGAGCCGAGCCATCCCAGCTTCGCCGCCGCCCCGGCCGGGGTCGCCTATGACAGCGAAACCAGCATCCTCAATGGTGCGGCGCAGATTCGCCAGGTCGTGGCCAGCAACTACATGCCGCTGGGCAACATGACCCAGATGACCGACGAGGAGCGCGAGGTGATCGCCGCCTGGCGCGACTGAGCGAGCCCGGCGCAAGGAAGCTTGCGCCTCTCATCGCAAGAGCAAGACGGTGGCCCGCCCCTGGCGGGCCCTGTCGTCTCTGGGCAACGAAAGCGTATACAATGGCCTGGATGATGGGCAGTCGATCTGGAGAGTTGCCGACCATGACGGAACACAAACCGATGCCGGCCGCGGAGCGCCCCAAGCGGCGCCTGGGCAAGAACGGCGATGGTGCCGAGCGCCACGATGCCATCTATCGTCATATCAGCGATGCCATCATCGAGCACCGCCTCAAGCCTGGTGCCAGGCTGCGCGAGGACGCCCTGGCCGAGGTATTCGGCGTCAGCCGCACCGGCATCCGCAAGATCCTCCAGCGCCTGGCCCTGGAACAACTGGTGACCCTGACCCCGCGGCGCGGGGCCAGCGTGACCCGGCCCACCGCCGACGAGGCCAAGGACGTCTTCGATGCCCGGCAGATGGTGGAGTGCGGCCTGATGCCCGAGGTGGCGCGGCGCATCACCGCCGCCGACCTGCGTGGCCTGCGCGACATGGCCCGCCGGGAACGCGAGGCGCTGCGCGCCGGTGAACAGAGTGCGGCCATCAAGCTCTCCGCGGCCTTTCACGAGCGCCTGGCGCGGCTCTCCGGCAACGCCACCCTGGCCGAGTTCGTCGGCCGTCTCTGCTCGCGTTCCTCGCTGATCCTGGCGGTCTATGGCAACACCGGCCACCTGGGGTGCGAGTCCCACGATCATGATGACCTGATTCGCTTCCTGGAGGAGGGCAACGGCGAGCGCGCCGCGGCCTTTATGAGTCGTCATCTCAAGGCCATCGAAGCCTCCCTGTCGATCACCGAGGCGGAGGAGGAGGCGCCCGATCTGCACCAGATCTTCTCCGGCTAAGGCCGCGTTATCTTCAACGACACGGGCCCCGGGCAGCATTGCCCGGGGCCCGTGTCGTTGCGGGGTGGTGGAATCAGGCGCCGGCAAGGGCCGGGGCGACCCGGAACTGACGCATCAGGCCATAGTAGAAGAGCCCGCCGAGGGCGGCGCCCATCAGCCAGCCATAGCCATTGAGGTCACTGAGTGCCGGCACGATCACGGTGGAGATCGAGAACAGGGCCGCGCCGCCGAAGGCGAGCAGGGCGCGCTTGTTCCAGCCCTTGAGGTAGTAGTAGGTGGTGCCCTCCTTGGAGGAGAAGAGGTCCTGCATGTTCAGGTGCTGGCGCTTGATCAGGTAGTAGTCCACCACGATGATCCCGTAGAAGGGGGCGACGATGGCGCCGAGGGCGTTGACGAAGCCCGGCACGCCGATCTGGCTGATCACCGAGACCCACAGCGCCCCCACGAAGAAGGCCACCCCGGCGGTGATCAGGCCACCCACCTTGAAGCTGATCTTGCTGGGGAAGAGGTTGGCCAGGTCATAGGCCGGCGGGATGAAGTTGGCCACCAGGTTGATGCCCACGGTGGCGGCGAAGAAGGTCAGGGCGGCGACGATGGTCAGCGGCAGGGAGTCGACCCGCTCGACGATATCCGCCGGGTTGGTCAGGGCCTCGCCGAACAGCACCAGGGTGCCGGCGGTGATGATCAGGGCGATGAAGGAGAAGAAGGCCACGTTCAGCGGCAGACCCAGCAGGTTGCCGAGCTTCATCTGGCGCTCGCTCTTCACGAAGCGGGTGAAGTCACCGAAGTTGATCACCACCGCGGCGAAGTAGGCCACCATGGTGCCGACGATGGCCAGGAAGGCCGCCAGGGCACTGCCACTGCGCTCGCCATCGGCGCTGAAGATGGTGCCCACCGCGGGCAGCAGGTCGCTGCCGGCCTGGTACCAGACCACGATCATCAGCACCACCATCACCACATAGACCAGCGGGCCGGCCCAGTTGAGGAAGTGCTTGATGCGCTCGATGCCCTGCCAGAAGATCGCGATCTGGAACAGCCAGACGATCACGAAGGCCAGCCAGGCGACCCCGGAGAGGCCCAGGAAGGTGCCGCCGTTGCCGGCACCGAACAGCGCCACCAGCAGCAGGGCCACCGCGGTGGAGGCGAAGTAGGTCTGCACCCCGTACCAGAAGATGCCGATGATGGCGCGCAGCATGGCCGGCAGGTTGGCGCCGCGTACCCCCATGCTGGCGCGCACCATGACCGGGAAGGGGATGCCGTACTTGACGCTGGGCTTGCCGGTCAGGTTGACCAGGAACATCACGATCACCCCGGCCAGGATGATCGCCGCCATCACCGCCCAGCCATTCAGCCCATAGGCGAGGAACAGCGAGGCCGCCAGGGTGTAGCCGAACAGGCTCTGGATGTCGTTGGACCACACATTGAAGATCTCGAAGGCGCCCCAGTTGCGATCCTTGTGCTTGAGTGGAGCCAGATCCTCGTTATAGAGGGTCGGGTCGATCGTCTGGATATCCAGATCGCTCTCTTTCATCGATGTCACCATTGTCGTTATTGGTGGGGGTGCCGCCCGGCGCTGGCCGGGCGGAAGTCGGGGAAGGCGTTTACTGGCGGAAGCGCTGGCAGGGGGCCCAGTGCTGCATCAGCAGGTAGTAGGTGACGCCGGCGGGGATCAGGCTGGCGTACCAGGAGACCGCGGAGAAGGTCAGGGCGGCGGCGATGCCCACCAGGGTGGCGATCAGGGCCGCATAGTTGACGCCCCGGTAGGGCCCGGTCTCGTCATACAGCTTGGCCAGGTCGAGGGTGCGGCCGCGGATCAGGTAGTAGTCCACCACCAGTACCGCGAAGATCGGGCCGAGGAAGGCGGAGTAGGTCTGCACGAAGAGCTGCAGGCCGGCGGCGGAGTCGGGCTGCACCAGCTTCCAGGGGAAGGTGGCGAAGGCCAGCAGCCCCACGATCACGGTGGCCACCGGGAACTTCAGCTTGAACACGTCCATCAGCACATAGGTCGGCGGTACCACGTTGTTGAGCACGTTGGTGGTGACCTGAGCGAAGGCGATGAACAGCAGGGTGGTCATCAGCAGCGGGGTGTTGTCCACGGCGTTGGCGAACACCTGGATGGGATCGGCGGTACCGGTGGCCTCGGAGACCATGAAGCCGATCAGGCCCATGAAGAGGGTGCAGGGCAGGATCGACATGGCGTAGATGGTGGTCAGGATGCCCGGGCCGGTGCCGTGCTTGTGCTCGCGAGCATAGTCGCTGACGTTGAGCATCATGGTGCTGTAGATGCCCAGGAAGAGCATGGTGGCGCCCCAGAAGGGCAGGCCCCAGGAGCCTTCCATGGTCAGCAGGTTGGCGGAGAGCTCGTCGCCGTAGCGCTGCACCGTGGCATAGAACATGTAGGTCAGCGAGGCGAGGATAAAGGCACTGCCGATGTTCTCCAGCCACTTGATGCCCTGGAAGCCCATCACCGACAGGCCGATCTGCAGGAACTGGAAGGTGATGAAGTAGAAGATCAGGTTGTCGAAACCGAACAGGGTCGCCGAGACCATGTTCAGGGCGCCGGCACCGATCCAGCTCTGGAAGCCGTACCAGACGATGGCCGGCACCGCCCGTACCAGGCCCGGCAGGCGGGTGCCGGCGAAGCCGAAGGCGCTGCGGGCCTGGACCATGAAGGGAATGCCGTACTTGTAGCCGGCGGCGCCATTCAGCGCCAGGGCGATACCGATCACGAAGCAGCCGATGGCGATGGCCACCGTGGCCTGGATCAGGTTCAGGGTACCCACGACGCTGGAGCCCATGGCGAAGGTGCCGATGGAGACGCAGCCGCCGAACCAGGCCAGGAAGTAGGAGGCGCGCCCCATGATGCGGGTCTGCTGGGGCGCCAGGGATTCCTGGCCAGGGGCCTTGGTCTGGGAAGCGCTGCCCGGGATGGCCCCCGAAGGTGCCGCACTGACCTGTGGAGCCGTACCGTGGGGAGTGGGATCGGTCATGGTGGTGTCCTCGCAAGTGTCTGCTTGACTTGTGGTTATTGCCGGACAGTCGTCCGATGGTCGCTTGCGTCTGGCGTGCGCCTGGGGCGTCTTGTGGTTATGGGTGATGTGGCGTGACCGGAAGCGAGCCGGTCAGCGGCCGGGGGCCAGGTTCGAGAAGTGTTCGAAACGACCGGTGAAGGCCTTGGGCCGCGGGAAGGCCAGGTCGCCATGCTTGCTGGTGCCCAGTCCCAGCCCGACCAGGGCCTCGGCCAGCTTGACCGCTGCGGTGACGCCCTCCACCACCGGCAGGCCCACGGCCTCGGTGATCTCGGCGGTCAGGTCCGCCATGCCACCACAGCCCAGCACGATGGCGCCGATGCCATCCTCCGCCTTGGCCCGACGGCTTTCGTCGATGATGCGTGCCACGGCGGCGTCGCCGTCCTCCTCCAGGTCGAGCACCGGAATCTCCGCCGCCCGCACCCGGCGGCAGTGATGGGCGAAGCCATACTGGGCCAGCAGGTGCTCGGCGATGATGGCGGTGCGCCCCAGGGTGGTGACCACCGAGAAGCGGGTGCTGATCAGGCTGGCCATATGAAAGGCCGCCTCGGCGATGCCGACCACCGGGGCCCGGGTCAGCTCGCGGGCCGCCAGCAGCCCCGGGTCGCCGAAGCAGGCGATGATATAGGCATCGGTACCCTCTCGCTCGCCGGCCAGCACCTCCTCCTGGACACCCACCGCGGCCACCGCCTCGTCGAAGTGACTCTCGATGGAGACCGGCCCGGCATCGGGCTGGGTGGCGACGATATGGGTGCCCGGGGCGGCGATGCGCGTCGCCGCCTCACCGATGGTGGCGGTCATGCCGGCGGTGGTATTGGGGTTGATCAGGCGTAGCCGCATGGGGAGCTCTCCGCTGCGTGTGAACAAGGAAATCTTGTTTTGTACACAAAATAGATTCGCCTTGGCCTAACCGCAAGAGAAAAGACGATATGGCTTTTTACCTGGATTAATCATTGTGAAACAACGTCTTGTATATTGTTTTCTAATTATTATTCGAAATTTCTAGACTAGACTTAAGTCGCAACCACCCGGTTTTTTCGAGGATGTCGACCGTATTTCCGACGTCATGTATACACTTGATTGTATCCAATGTTCTCAGTTGCCCACCGTCGGCAGCGATCGGGGGTTAGTCGGCCATATCCCGAGGAATGAAGGATAGGAGGAAAAAAGTGCTTGAATTTTTTGTATACAAAGGCCAATCCTTAACAGGGGCTATCCGAGACGTGATCGGCGAGCCACCGGCATGAAAGAAGAGGAGAGTGCGATGCGCCTGCTGCTGCTCAACGGCAATAGCAATGCCGCCATGACCGCGGTCATGGCCGATCGCGCCCGGCACTGGCTGGGCGAGTCGGTCACGGTCATCGAGGAGACCGCCGAGGAGGGGGTGCCCTATATCGGTTCACGGCGGGACTGCGCGCTGACCGCGGCCAGCACGGTAAGTCGGGTCGAGGCGCGGCTGGCCAGGAGCGGCGTGGAGGTGGAGGCCATCCTGCTGGCCTGCTTCGGTGAGCCGGGGCTGGACGCGGTGCGCGAGATCAGCCCGGTGCCGGTGCTGGGCATGCTGGAGGCCTCGGTGCTCAGCGCCCTGCAGCTGGGAGAGCGCTTCGCCATCATCACGCCGGGGGCGCGCTGGCCGCGGATGATCGAGGAGCGCCTGCATGCCCTGGGCGTCTCCCATCATTGCCTGGAGATCGTGCCGGTGGTGATCGACGACCTGGCGCTGCCCGCCCAGCGGGACGAGGCCCGGACGCGGGTCGCCGAGGCCTTGGCCGGGTTGGAAGCGCGCTGCTCCCCCTCGGTGGTGATCATCGGTGGGGCGGCCTTCGCCGGCTTGGCCCGGGAGCTGTCGGCGCCCGAGGGGGGCCGCTTGCTGGACGCCTTCGATGCCGCCCTGGCCCAGTCCCTGGCCCTGATGCATCTGGGGGCCCAGAGATAGTCCCCTCGGGACTTGCAAGGCCGCTGGATACACTCTATCTTCGTATTGTATACATAAACTGTTGCTCGCTTCTGTCCCCCGGAGGTCGAGCCGACGCAGAACAATCAGGAAGGTCAGCCATGAGCGTTACGCCTAACCGCGACTATCCCCGTGACCTGATCGGCTACGGCCGTGACCCGGTGCATGCCAACTGGCCCGGCAAGGCCAGGATCGCCGTGCAGTTCGTCCTCAACTACGAAGAGGGCGGCGAGAACTGCGTGCTGCACGGCGATAGCCACTCCGAGAAGTTCCTCTCCGAGATCGTCGGTGCCGAGGCCTACCCGGAGCGTCACCTGAGCATGGAGTCGATCTACGAGTACGGGTCGCGGGCCGGCGTCTGGCGCATCCTCAAGGAGTTCGAGCGCCGTGGCCTGCCGCTGACCGTGTTCGGCGTCGCCATGGCCCTGGAGCGCCACCCGGAAGTGGCCCACGCCTTCAAGGAACTGGGTCACGAGATCGCTTGCCACGGCCTGCGCTGGATCCACTACCAGAACGTCCCGGAGAGCGTCGAGCGCGAGCACATGCAGCGCGCCATCGAGATCTTCCAGAGCCTCTACGGCGAGAAGCCGCTGGGCTGGTATACCGGCCGCGACAGCCCCAACACCCGTCGCCTGGTGCTCGACGAGGGCTCCTTCCTCTACGACAGCGACTACTACGGCGATGACCTGCCGTTCTGGACCACCGAGCGCGACAGCCAGGGCGAGGCCCGCTCCCACCTGGTGGTGCCCTACACCCTGGACACCAACGACATGCGCTTCGCCACGCCCCAGGGCTTCAACACCGGGGACCACTTCTTCAGCTACCTGCGTGACGCCTTCGACGTGCTCTACGCGGAGGGCGAGGAGGCGCCGAAGATGCTCTCCATCGGCATGCACTGCCGCCTGCTGGGTCGCCCGGGCCGCTTCCGCGCCCTGCAGCGCTTCCTCGACCATATCGAGTCCCACGACCGGGTCTGGGTCACCCGCCGCGTGGATATCGCCCGCCACTGGGCCGAGCACCACCCGGCCACGCGCTGAGGTCGGCTTCCGATGATGGCGCCTCCCGAAACCAACATGCCCCGCCCGGCGAGGCCGGGCGGGGCATGGGGGTGGGGCGGGGATCGGCGCGTCAGGCGATCAGCCGACCCATTGGGTGGCCTGGGCGAAGGCCAGGAAGCCCAGGGCGATCACTACCCAGAGGCAGAACAGCGGGAAGAAGAATTTCACCCACTTCTGCCAGGGCACGCCGGCGATGGCCAGAGTGGCCATGAAGTAGCCGGAGGTGGGGTAGAGGATATTGCCCATGCCGTCGCCGAGCTGGTAGGCCAGCACTGCGGTCTGGCGGGTCACGCCGATCAGGTCGGAGAGCGGTGCCATGATCGGCATGGTGACCAGGGCCTGGCCGCTGCCGGAGGGCACCACGAAGTTGAAGGCGAGCTGGGCAAAGTACATGCCGATGGCGGAGAGCAGCGAGGGCAGTTCGCCGACCAGGCTGCCGAGGCCCATGACCAGGGTGTCCATGATCTGGCCGCCTTCCAGGACGACGGCTACGCCACGCGCCACGCCGGCGATCATGGCGCCCACCAGCACATCGCGGAAGCCCTTGTTGAAGGCCTCGCAGATGGCTTCGGTGTTAAGGCCCGCGATCATGCCGACGACGATGCCCATGACGATGAACAGGCCCGCCATCTCCATCATGAACCAGCCCTGGCGCAGTACGCCATAGACCAGGATGCCGAAGAAGGCGAAGGTGGCGATGGCGGCCAGCTTCTGACGGCCGTTGGCGGTCAGGGCGCCTTCGTCGTCGGCGTGCAGGTAGAGGCGGCGCTTCTCGGCCTCACCCTCGTCGTCGGCCATCAGGCTGAGGCTGGGGTTCTCACGCACCTTGCGGGCATAGCGCATCACGAAGAAGATGCCCGCGCCGAGTACCACGGCGAAGGCGGCGGCGCGCAGGCCAAACCCCGAATAGAGGGGCAGGTCGGAGAGCTGCTGGCCGAGGCCGGTATTGATGGGGTTGAGGATGCCGGTGGCGAAGCCGGCCGTGGTGGCACACAGGGCCACGGCGGCGGCGGTCACCGAGTCGAAGCGCAGGGCGATCATCAGCGGCAGGATCACCGGCACGTAGACCAGGGCGAGCTCCTGGGTGCCGATGATGGTCGCCACCACGGCGAATACCGTCATCAGTACCGGGATCATCAGCAGGCTCTGGTTGGCGAAGCGCCGGCTCAGCTTGTCGACGCCGATCTCGATGATGCCGGTGCGGCGCAGCACCATGAACATGCCGCCGATCATGAAGGTGAAGAACACCACCTCGCCGGCACTCATCAGGCCATTGGGGATGGCCAGCATGAAATCGACGACACCGGCGGGGTTCGAGTCCACATACTGGAACGACTCGGCGTCGATGGTGATCCGTCCATTGGGCCCGGGGATGCGCTCGAACTGGCCGGCCGGAACGAAATGCGTGGCGATCGCCGCCAGGGCGATGAAGATCACCAGGATCACGTAGATATGCGGGATACGCCAGCCGGATGGCTTGGCGGCAGCCGCCTTGGTCGCGCTGGAAGAGGGTTCAGACATGATATTGCCTCATTTTGTTGTTTCTTGAGGTGTACGCGAGTGCATGCGGGCTCATGCACTCCGAGGAAGCGCTTCTGCGTCGCTCCCCTCTCCAGGCGCCCGCTGGGCTGGCCTGGAGCAAGGCGAAGGATCAATCCGCTATGGCTAATCTTGTATACGGACTATTTGCGGCCTTGCCTTGACTCTGATTGAAGCTTAAATTGGAAATAGTTTCCAGAGATTTTTTGCCGTGCTTTGCCGACCCGGCGGCGCGGCCCGAACACAACCGCCGGGTGCCTGTTGCATCGCAGAGAGCGGTTATTCCCAACCAACGAGGACACACCATGGCTCGTAATACCTATTACGCCCCCCAGGGCGGCCATCCGCCCCAGACCCAGCTGCTCTCCGACCGCGCCGTCTTCACCGAGGCCTACGCCATCGTTCCCAAGGGCGTGCTGCGGGACATCGTCATCAGCTACCTGCCGTTCTGGGAAAACACCCGTCTGTGGGTGCTGGCGCGTCCGATGACCGGCTTCTCCGAGACCTTCTCCCAGTACATCGTGGAAGTCTCTCCCGGCGGCGGCAGCACCAAGCCCGAGCTGGACGAGGGCGCCGAGGGCGTGCTCTTCGTGGTCGAGGGCGAGATGGTGCTGACCCTGGCCGGCGAGAAGCATGTGATGCAGCCGGGCGGCTACGCCTTCATTCCGCCGGGCAGCGACTGGAGCCTGCGCAACGAGAGCGACGCCGCGGTGCGTTTCCACTGGATCCGCAAGGCCTACGAGTTCGTCGAGGGCATCGAGGTGCCGGAGGCCTTCGTCACCAACGAGAACGATGTCGAGCCGATCGCCATGCCGGGCACCGACGAGAAGTGGGTCACCACCCGTTTCGTCGACCAGTCCGACATGCGTCACGACATGCACGTCAATATCGTCACCTTCCAGCCCGGCGGCGTGATCCCCTTCGACGAGACCCACGTCATGGAGCACGGCCTCTATGTGCTCGAGGGCAAGGCGGTCTATCACCTCAACCAGGAGTGGGTCGAGGTGGAAGCGGGTGACTACATGTGGCTGCGCGCCTTCTGCCCGCAGGCCTGCTATGCCGGTGGTCCGGGCCCGTTCCGCTACCTGCTCTACAAGGACGTCAACCGCCACATGAAACTCAATGCCTCCGCCGCCTACCGCGGCCTGCAGCGTTGAGTCGCGAGGAGGACGTGATGCTGGAACTCACCGCCGCCCCCCTGACGCGGGAGGCCTTCGCTCCCTTCGGTGATGTCATCGACACCCGGGGCGCCGACTTCTTCCCCATCAATGCCGGGCGCACCAAGCGCTACCACGACCTGGCCAAGGTGGAGACCCTGGGCGAGGAGGCGCGGACGCTGATCAGCATCTTCGTCAGCCAGCCGGTGGAGGTGCCCCTGAGCCTCGACTTCCTGGAGCGTCACCCCCAGGGCAGCCAGGCCTTCGTGCCGCTGCACGAGGAGCGCTTCCTGGTGGTGGTGGCTCCGCCGGGGGACAAGATCGACCCGGCCCAGGTGCGCGCCTTCGTCACCGATGGCCGTCAGGGCGTCAACTACCGCGCCGGCACCTGGCACGCCATCCAGTCGGTGCTGGAGCGCGAGGGCGAGTTCCTGGTGGTCGACCGGGGCGGCACCGGCAACAACTGCGACGAGCATCCATTGGCGGTTCGCGTCACCCTGGACTGAGCCTCCCTCTAGCCAGTCTCGGAGGGCCGGCGGGGTATCCCGTCGGCCCCTTCGGCGTGTCTGGGTTTTGTCGCTGATTCTATGATAATTGGATGGCATTTTGACAAAATTTCTGGAGATGCAAATTTTTGAAATAAAAGAGGTTTTCTGTTCTTTGGTAATTTCTGTGGAAATGTCTTCCATAAAATATTGACAGGGTGGCGGCGCCCGCCTACCTTGAATGGCAAGAACCCTGATTACCGTGTCACCGAGGAGGAATCGTCGTGGCCAAGATGACCGCAGCAGAAGCCGCCGTTCACGTTCTGAAGAAAGAGGGCATCGATATCGCCTTCGGCGTGCCCGGCGCCGCCATCAACCCCTTCTATGCCGCCCTGCGCAAGGTCGGCGGCGTGGATCACGTCCTGGCTCGCCACGTCGAGGGCGCCTCGCACATGGCCGAGGGCTACACCCGCACCAAGGCCGGTAACATCGGCGTCTGTATCGGTACCTCCGGCCCCGCCGGCACCGATATGATCACCGGCCTCTACTCCGCCAGCGCCGACTCCATTCCGATCCTCTGCATCACCGGCCAGGCGCCGCGCGCCAAGCTGCACAAGGAAGACTTCCAGGCGGTCAACATCCAGGAGATCGCCGGTCCGGTCACCAAGTGGGCCGTCACCGTGCTGGAGCCGGCCCAGGTGCCGCGCGCCTTCCAGCAGGCCTTCCACCTGATGCGCTCCTCGCGCCCGGGCCCGGTGCTGATCGACCTGCCCATCGACGTGCAGATGAGCGAGATCGAGTTCGATCCGGACACCTATGAGCCGCTGCCGGCCTACAAGCCCACCGCGAGCCGCGCCCAGGCCGAGAAAGCCATGGAGCTGCTCAACGACGCCGAGCGCCCGCTGCTGGTGGCCGGTGGTGGCGTGATCAACGCCGACGCCAGCGACCTGCTCACCGAATTCGCCGAGCTCACCGGCGTGCCGGTCATCCCGACCCTGATGGGCTGGGGCACCATCCCCGACGACCATCCGCTGATGGCGGGCATGGTGGGTCTGCAGACCTCCCACCGTTACGGCAACGCCACCATGCTGGCTTCCGACTTCGTGATGGGCATCGGTAACCGCTGGGCCAACCGCCACACCGGTGAGATCTCCACCTACACCGAAGGCCGCAAGTTCGTTCACGTGGACATCGAGCCGACCCAGGTCGGTCGCATCTTCGGCCCGGACTACGGCATCGTTTCCGACGCCAAGGCGGCCCTGGAGCTGTTTATCGAGGTGGCCAAGGAGTGGAAGGCCTCAGGCAAGCTGAAGAACCGCAGCGCCTGGGCCGAGGAGTGCCAGGAGCGCAAGCGCACCCTGCTGCGCAAGACTCACTTCGACAACGTGCCGGTCAAGCCCCAGCGCGTCTACGAAGAGATGAACAAGGTCTTCGGCAAGAACACCCGCTACGTCAGCACCATCGGTCTGTCGCAGATCGCTGGCGCCCAGTTCCTGCACGTCTACAAGCCGCGCCACTGGATCAACTGTGGTCAGGCCGGCCCCCTGGGCTGGACCATCCCGGCCGCCCTGGGCGTGTGCCGCGCCGATCCGGACGCCGAAGTCGTCGCCCTCTCCGGTGACTACGACTTCCAGTTCATGATCGAAGAGCTGGCCGCGGGCGCTCAGTTCAAGCTGCCCTACATCCATGTGCTGGTGAACAACTCCTACCTGGGGCTGATTCGCCAGGCCCAGCGCGGCTTCGACATGGACTACCAGGTGCAGCTCTCCTTCGAGAACATCAACTGCCCGGAGATCAACGACTACGGCGTCGATCACGTCTCCGTGGTGGAAGGCCTGGGGTGTAAGGCGCTGCGCGTCACCCAGCCCGAGGATATCGCGCCGGCTCTCGAGGAAGCGCGCAAGCTGATGGCCGAATACCGGGTGCCGGTGGTGGTCGAGGTGATCCTCGAGCGGGTCACCAATATCGCCATGGGCACCGACCTGGGCGGCGTCAACGAGTTCGAGGCCCTGGCCGAGAATCAGGAAGACGCCCCGACCTCCATCGCCTCTTTGACCTAAAGTAGACGGCACTCCGCCGCCCTCGGGCGGCGGTTCCGGAAACCCGTTTCAACAGGAGCCGATCATGCCCAAGTTTGCCGCCAACCTCAGCATGCTGTTTACCGAGGTGGACTTCCTCGACCGCTTCGAGGCCGCCGCCAAGGCCGGTTTCCAGGGCGTCGAGTACCTCTTCCCCTACGACTTCGGCGCCGACGAAATCAAGCAGCGCCTGGACGCCAATGGCCTGACCCAGGTGCTCTTCAACCTGCCGGCCGGTGACTGGGGCGCCGGCGAGCGCGGTATCGCCTGTCACCCGGATCGTGTGGACGAGTTCCGCGCCGGCGTCGACAAGGCCATCGCCTACGCCAAGGTGCTCGGCAACACCCAGGTCAACTGCCTGGCCGGCATCAAGCCGGAAGGCGTCAGCGACGACCAGGCCCGCCAGACCCTGGTGGAGAACCTGCGTTTCGCCGCCGAGAAGCTCGAGGCCGCCGGCATCCGGTTGATCGCCGAGCCGATCAACACCCGCGATATCCCCGGCTTCTTCCTCAACGGCACCGAGCAGGCGCTGGCGATCTTCGACGAAGTGGGCAGCGACAACCTCGAGCTGCAGTACGACATCTATCACATGCAGATCATGGAAGGGGATCTGGCCCCGACCATGGAGACGCACCTGGCGCGCATCGCCCATGTGCAGCTCGCCGACAACCCGGGCCGTCATGAGCCGGGCACCGGCGAGATCAACTATACCTTCCTGTTCGCCCACCTCGACCGTCTCGGTTACGACGGCTGGATCGGCTGCGAATACAAGCCCAAGACCACCACCGTGGAAGGCCTGGGCTGGCTGGATAGCGTGCGCTAAGTAACTGACCCCATGGGGTCAGACCCCAGTCAGGGTGCCAGGTCCGTGAGCGTGCACCTGGCCGGCGGTGACGGTACCGCCGGGGTCTGACCCAAGTAAGAAGGAGAGAGACTATGAGCAAGATCGGTTTTATCGGCCTGGGCATCATGGGTCGCCCCATGGCGGGTCACCTGCTGGACGCCGGCCACGAGATTTTCACCGTGCAGCATGGCAGCCCGATTCCCCAGGACCTGGCCGACAAGGGCGCCCAGGTGGTGGCCAACCCCAAGGCGGTGGCCGAGGCCGCCGAGATCATCATCACCATGGTGCCGGATACCCCGGACGTGGAGCAGGTGCTGTTCGGTGAGAACGGCGTGGTCGAGGGCCTCAAGCCGGGCTCCCTGGTGATCGACATGAGCTCCATCGCGCCGATCGCCACCCAGGAGTTCGCCAAGCGCATCGTGGAAGCCGGCGGCGAGTACGTCGACGCTCCGGTCTCCGGCGGCGAAGGCGGTGCCATCAATGCCGCCCTGACCATCATGGTCGGTGCCACCGAGGAAGGCTTCGCCCGCGCCAAGCCGGTGCTGGAAGTGATGGGCAAGACCATCACCCATATCGGCGGTCACGGCGCCGGCCAGACCTGCAAGGTGGCCAATCAGATCGTCGTCGCCCTGACCATCGAGGCGGTGGCCGAAGGCCTGCTGTTCGCCTCCAAGGCCGGCGCCGACGTGGCCAAGGTACGCGAGTCCCTGCTCGGCGGCCTGGCCACCTCGAAGATCCTCGACGTTCACGGCGAGCGCATGATCAACGGTACCTTCGATCCGGGCTTCAAGATCAAGCTCCATCAGAAGGACCTCAACCTGGCCCTGGAAGGCGCCCGCAGCCTCAACCTGTCGCTGCCGGGGACCGCCAACGCCCAGCAACTCTTCCAGGCCTGCGTGGCCCATGGCGGCGCCGACTGGGATCACGCCGGCATCCTGCGCGCCCTGGAGCAGCTCGCCGACCATAGCGTCAGCGACAAGTAAACCCTCCCCCCAGGGATTGGGTGGGCCGCGGTGAAACGACCTTCGCCGCGTCCCATCGAGTTCCTGACTGGCAGGCGCCGGGTCGTCGTCTGCCATGCCACGCATGTGGCCCTTCTCCGGTGGCGGTCTCCCTGTGGTAGGCCCTTGGCCGTCACCGGCTTTTTTTCTTCCCCCTTTTCCGCCCGTTGCGGCTTCCGTGAGGAGTCTGCCGATGAATGCTATCGCTCCCTTTTCGAGTCATGAGGCGGCGCGCCAGTGGCTGTCGCGTCTCGCTCAGACGGCGGTTGCCGCCGTGCACCCCGATTCTCTGTTACCCGATAACCTGCCCGAGCCGCCCAAGGGGCGCACCCTGGTGGTCGGCGCCGGCAAGGCCGCCGCGGCCATGGCCGCGGCCCTGGAACACGCCTGGCAGCAGCGCTACCCCGAGGCCGAGCTGAGTGGCCTGGTGGTCACTCGCTACGAGCACGGCGCCGAGTGCCGGCGCATCGAGGTCCTCGAGGCCTCCCACCCGATGCCCGATGACCTCAGCGAGAAGGCCGCCCGGCGCATGCTCGAGGCGGTGGAAGGCCTCGGCGAGGATGACCTGGTGATCGCCCTGGTCTCCGGCGGCGGCTCGGCGCTGATGACATTGCCGGCCCCCGGCCTGACCCTGCACCAGAAGCAGCAGCTCAACAAGGCGCTGCTGCGCTGCGGGGCACCGATCCGCGAGATCAACACCGTGCGTCGCCACCTCTCCGCCATCAAGGGCGGGCGCCTGGCCGCCGCCGCCCACCCGGCCCGAGTCGTCACCTACCTGATCTCCGACGTGCCCGGCGATGACCCCACCCTGATCGCCTCCGGCCCCACCCTGCCGGACGACTCCACCCCGGCGGACGCCCTGGCGATCCTCGAGCGCTATGGCATCGAGATCCCCGACAGCGTGCGTCGCCACCTGGTGGCGGACACCAGCGCGCCGCGCCGCGACGATGCCGGCTTCGCCCGGGACGAGGAGGTGGTGCTGGCCCGGGCCGCCGAGGCCCTGGAAGCGGCCCGCCGGAGCGCCGAGGCGAGCGGCCTGGCGGTGCGCGTGCTGGGCGACGACCTGGAGGGCGAGGCCCGCGACCTGGGCCGCGCCCAGGCGCGCCTGGCGCTGACCCTGCAGGGTGAAATCACCGAGCCGCTGCTGATCCTCTCCGGGGGCGAGACCAGCGTCACCGTCCAGGGCGATGGCCGCGGCGGGCGCAACGTCGAGTACCTCCTGGGGCTCTTCGAGGCCCTCAAGGGCGCCGAGGGCATCCACGCCCTGGCCATCGACACCGACGGCATCGACGGCTCCGAGGACAACGCCGGCGCCCAGTTCGGCCCCGACTGCTGGGCCCGGGCCAAGGCGGCGCGGCTGGCGCCCCTGGACTACCTGGCGCGCAACGACGCCTACAGCTTCTTCGCCGAGCTGGACGACCTGATCATCACCGGGCCGACCCGCACCAACGTCAACGATTTCCGCGCCATCCTGGTGCTGCCGAGGACCGCATGAACGCTTTGCCCCACTCCCCATTGCGCCGCACCAAGATCGTCGCCACCCTGGGCCCCGCCAGCGACCGGGAGGGCGTGCTCGAGGCGATGATCGACGCCGGCGTCGACGTGGTGCGCCTCAACTTCTCCCACGGTACCGCCGAGGATCACCGCCGCCGCCTGCAGGCGGTGCGCGAGATCGCCGACCGTCTGGGGCGCAGCGTCGCCGCCCTCGGCGACCTCCAGGGCCCCAAGATCCGCATCGCCCGCTTCAGCGAGGGCGCCGTGACCCTCGCCGAGGGCCAGGCCTTCGTCCTTGACATGGCCATGGACACCGAGGCGGGCAATGCCGAGCGGGTCGGCTGCGACTACAAGTCTCTGGCCGAGGACGTATCGGTCGGCGACGTCCTGCTCCTCGACGACGGCCGCCTGGTGCTGGAAGTGACCCGTATCGACGGCCCCGAGGTGCACACCACCGTGACCGTCGGCGGGCGGCTGTCCAATAACAAGGGCATCAACAAGCAGGGCGGCGGCCTCTCCGCCGCGGCCCTCACCGACAAGGACAAGACCGACCTCAAGACCGCCATCGACATCGGCGTCGACTACCTGGCGGTGTCCTTTCCGCGCAGCGCCGCCGACATGCAGGAGGCCCGCGAACTGCTCGGCGAGGCCGGCAAGGAGATCGGCCTGGTGGCCAAGGTCGAGCGCGCCGAGGCGGTGGCCGACCCGGAGACCCTGGATGGCATCATCCGCGCCTCCGAGGCGGTGATGGTGGCCCGCGGCGACCTCGGCGTGGAGATCGGCGACGCTCAGCTGATCGGCGTGCAGAAGCGCATCATCAGCCGCGCCCGCAAGCTCAACCGGGCGGTGATCACCGCGACCCAGATGATGGAGTCGATGATCAGCGCGCCCCTGCCCACCCGCGCCGAGGTGTTCGACGTGGCCAATGCGGTGCTCGACGGCACCGACGCGGTGATGCTCTCCGCCGAGACCGCCGCCGGCGACTACCCGGTGGAGACCATCGAGGCGATGCACCGCCTGTGCCTGGGCGCCGAGCGCGAGCGCACCGCCCAGGAGTCGGGCCACCGCATCCACGAGGGCTTCTCGAAGATCGACGAGACGGTGGCCCTGTCGGCCATGTACGCCGCCAACCACCTGGCCGGCGTGGCGGCCATCGCCTGCATGACCGCCACCGGCTACACGCCGCTGATCGCCTCGCGCATCCGCTCCGGCCTGCCCATCGTCGGCCTGGCCCACAGCCCCATCGCCCAGCGGCGCATGGCCCTCTATCGGGGCGTGGTCTCGGTGCTCTTCGACACCCGCGCCATGGAGGCCACCGAACTCAATGCCCGCGCCCTGGACGAGCTCCAGGCCCGCGGCATCGCCGGCCCCGGCGATCAGGTGATCCTCACCCGCGGCGACCATATGAACGCCCATGGCGGCACCAATACGATGAAGATTCTCTCGGTGGCATAAGCTGCCTTCGCCGGCCACCCTCCCCGGTGGCCGGCATTTTTCCCTCTCGTCGCCACTTTCCCTTCCGAGTCCCTGGCCTACGCTTAAGGCAGTATCCCCTGAGCGAGGCGTGCCATGGCCGATTCCCCCCTGCGTCTGCTGCTGGTGGAAGACAACCCCCTGCATAGTCGATTGATTCAGCAGCTGCTCAAGGAAGATGCCCAGCTGCGCTGCGAGGTGGAGGCGGTTACCACCCTGGCCGAGGGACTGACTCGCCTGGTCAAGGGCCGCGTCGACCTGGTACTGCTCGACCTGGTGCTGCCGGACAGCCAGGAGCTGGAGACCCTGTGGCGGGTGCGCCTGGTGGCGCCCCAGGTCCCGGTGGTGATCCTCACTGGCCTCGATGACCTGCAGCTGGCGGCCCGGGCGGTGGAGTCCGGGGCCTCCGATTACCTGGTCAAGTCCAACCTCAAGGGCGCCGCCCTGGGGCGCACGGTGCGCTACACCCTGGCGCGGGCTCGGGTGCGCGGCGGCGAGTGGGACTCGCCGCTGTTCCGCCAGGCCCAGCAGCAGTTCCTCAAGGCGGCCCAGGTGATGGCCCTGGACGATGGCCTGCGCCAGCGGCTGCTGTTTCCCCAGCGGGCGCGGCTGGTCACCTTCCCCTTCCGGCGCGACGACCACCATCAGGCGGAGACCCTGTTCGGCTACCGGGTGCAGCACCTGCGTCTACCGGGGCCGACCCTGGGTGGCGTGCGCCTGCATCCGGAGCTGGGGCTCGGCGAGATGGCCGCCCTGGCGATGTGGGCAACCTGGCAGTGTGCCCTGCTGGGCCTGCCCTGCGGCGGCGCCAAGGGCGGGGTAAGGGTCGACCCCACCGCCCTCAATGCCGGCGAGCGCCAGCGCCTGCTGCGCGCCTTCGCCCGGGAGCTCAGGGGCGACCTGTCCACGGGGCGGGATATCCTCGCCCCTGGCCTGGGCGTCGATGAGCGGGCCATGGCCTGGCTGCTCGACGAGGGGGTGCCGGTGACCGGCAAGCCGGCCCTGCTGGGCGGCCTGCCGGAGCGCCAGGCCGCCATCGGCGCCGGCCTGGTGGCGCTGATCGCCGCCGCCGCGGAGCATCTCGGCCTTGCCCTGGGCGGCGCCCGGGTGGTGCTCCAGGGCCTCGGCCAGGTGGGGCTGGCCGCGGCCCGTCAACTGGTGGCCCGGGGCGTCAGGTTGATCGCCGTCGGCGACGCCTCCGGGGCGCGACAGGACCCGGCGGGCCTCGACCTGGCGGCGCTGGAGGCGCACCTGGCGAGCCAGGGTGCCCTGGCCGGTTTCGCCGGCGGCGAGCCCCTCGACAATGGCGACCTGCTCGGCCTGCCCTGCGACATCCTGGTACTGGCGGCGGTGCAGCAGCAGGTCACCGCCGAGAACGCCCCGCGGCTGAACTGCCGCCTGCTGGCGGAGGGGGCCCATGGCCCCACCCTGCTGGAGGCGGAGGAGAGCCTCCACGAGCGGGAGGTCTTCGTGCTGCCGGATATCCTCGGTAACGCCGCCGGGTCGGGGCTGGCCTACCTGGAGTGGGCCCAGGGGGTGTGCCCCTGGGAGCGCGAGAGCGCTCAGGCCTGGCTCGAGGCGCGGCTGCTGGACGCCTTCCGCCGTTGCCTGGGGCGGGTCGAGTCGGAGGGACTGGACATGCGCACCGCGGCCCTGGTGGAGGCACTGATGCGCCTCGAGGGCCAGGGCCGGCTACGTGGCCTGCTCGACGATTCGCCTGACTAGGTAGGAGCCGGCCATGATGACGATCGAGGTGTCTAGGGGGGCCGCCCAGGCGGTTGGCCCGAGGCCTCCTGGCACCGCCTACGAGACCAGGAGCCGGCCATGATGACGATCGAGGCGCGCCTGGCCGCCGCCGAGGCCGCCCGCGCCGAGGCCCAGGCCGCCTATCGGCAGCTGGCCGAGGCCATCGAGAGCATCTCCGAGGGCTTCACCCTCTACGACGCGGACGATCGCCTGGTGCTCTGTAACCGGCGCTTCCGCGACGACTTCTCCGGGGCCGCCGAGGTGGTCGAGCCGGGCATGCGCTTCGAGACCCTGATCCGTACCGTGGTGGGGTCGGGGCTGATCGATATCGGCGACAACGAGCCGGAGGCCTGGATCGCCGCCCGCCTGGCCCGGCGTCGTGACCCCGGCGCTTCCTTCACCTACCGGCGCACCGACGGCAAGCAGCTCCGGGTCAGCGAGCGGCGTACCCGTGGCGGCGGGGTGGTGGCCATCTATACCGACATCACCGAGTTCGAGGCCCAGCGCGCCCACCTGGAGGCCCTGGTGACCCTCACCGAGGAGGCCCAGGCCCGGGCCGAGGCGGCCCGCGACCAGCTCACCGAGGCCCTGGAGTCGATCGCCGAGGGCTTCGCCCTCTATGATGCCGATGACCGCCTGGTGCTCTACAACTCCCGCTTCAAGGAGCACTTCGTCACCCCCGGCGACCTGGTGCAGGAGGGCATGGCCTTCGAGGCGCTGCTGCGGGCGGTGGCCGAGCGGGGCCTGATGCCCCGCGGCTTCGCTTCCGCCGAGGCATGGATCCGTGAGCGCCTGGCCCAGCACCACGACCCTCGGGGCCCCTACCAGTTCGTGCGCAGCGACGGCCTGTGCATCCAGGTCAGCGAGCACCGCACCGGCGACGGCGGCTATGTGGCGGTCTATTCCGATATCACCGAGCTGGAGCAGCACCGCCACCGCCTGGAGGAGCGGGTCGCCGAGCGTACCGCCGAGCTGGAGGAGGCCGCCCGGGCGCTGCGGCGTTCCCAGACCGAGCTGCGCCGGGCCCGGGACGAGGCCCAGCGGGCCAGCCTCGCCAAGAGCGAGTTCCTGGCCAACATGAGTCACGAGATCCGCACCCCCATGAACGGGGTGATCGGCGTCGCCGAGCTGCTCGAGCGCACCGAACTGACGCCCCAGCAGGCGGAGTACGTGGCGCTGATCCAGACTTCGGCGGACACCCTGCTGGGGCTGATCAACGAGATCCTCGACTTCTCCAAGATCGAGGCGGGGCGCCTGGAGCTGGAGGCGCGCCCCTTCCCGCTGCGCGATACCCTCGCCGACACCCTGCAGACCCTGGCCCTGCGCGCCGACGAGAAGGGCCTCGAACTGGCGGTGCATATTCCTCCGGAGGTGCCCGACCAACTGCTGGGGGATCCGCTGCGGCTGCGTCAGGTGGTGGTCAACCTGGTGGGCAACGCCATCAAGTTTACCCCCCAGGGTGAGGTCGTCGTGGATCTCTCTCTGGAGGCCCGGGAGGCGCAGCGGGTGCGCCTGGGTTTCGAGGTGCGCGATACCGGGATCGGCATCCCCGAGGCCCAGCGCCAGCAGATCTTCGAGGCCTTCGGCCAGGCCGATACCTCCACCACCCGGGTCAATGGCGGCACCGGCCTGGGGCTCTCCATCGCCGCTCAACTGGTCGCCATGATGGGCGGTGAGATCCGCGTCGACAGCGGCCCCGACGGGCGCGGCAGTCGCTTCACCTTCGGTGCCGACTTCGGTCTCGCCGAGGCCCCGGCCGCCGCCCCGCGTTCCCGGCTGCTGGAAGACCAGCGGGTGCTGGTGGTGGACGATAACCAGACCAATCGCCGTATCCTCGAGGAGATCCTCACCAGCTGGGGCATGCGGCCCCGGGTGGTAGACGGCGGCGAGGCAGCCCTGGCGGCCCTGGACGAGGTGGCCGAGCCGCTGCCCCTGGCGCTGCTCGACGTGATGATGCCGGGCATGGATGGCTTCACCCTGGCCGAGCGCCTGCGCGCTCATCCCCGCCATGGCGACATGGCCTTGCTGATGCTCTCCTCCGGCAGCCGGGCCGGCGACGCCAGCCGCCGCCAGCGGCTGGGGATCGGCCGGCTGCTGATGAAGCCGGTCAAGCAGTCGGAGCTGCTGGAGGCGGTCAGCGAGGCCCTGGGCGCCGAGCCCCGACTGGCGACGCCGACGCGTGCCGACGCCGAGGCGCGGCCGGCGGACTGGCGCCCGCGCCGGGTGTTGCTGGTGGAGGATGGCGTCACCAACCAGCGGGTGGCCATCGACCTGCTGAGCCAGCGCGGTCATCATGTCGAGCTGGCTACCCAGGGCGCCGAGGCCCTGGCGGCGCTGGCCGAGCGGGAGTTCGAGGTGGTGCTGATGGACGTGCATATGCCGGTAATGGATGGCCTAACGGCGACCCGGGCGCTGCGTGAGCGGGAGCGCCGCCGCGGTGGCCACCTGACGGTGGTGGCGATGACCGCCAGTGCCACCCGAGAGGATCGTCAACGCTGCCTGGCGGCGGGCATGGACGATTATGTCACCAAGCCGTTTCGCGCCGCCGAGCTCTACCGGGCGGTGGAAGCGCCCCCGCGGGGCGTGGCCGTCGACGAGGCGCCGCCGGCGCCCCTCGAGCCCACACCGCCGGAACCCACGCCACCGGCGCCTGCGGACCAGGCGGCGGGCGAGCCGGTGCGGGATCGGGCCGGGGCCCTGGCCAACCTGGAGGGCAAGGAGGCGCTGCTCGAGGAGATGGAGGCGCTCTTCCGGGGCGAATGTCCGGCCCTGATGGCCGAGGTCGAGGCCGCCATCGCCGGCGGCGACGGCGTGACACTGCGCCGCGCCGCCCATACCCTGAAGGGCTCGGCCCTGGTGATCGGCGCCCGGGCCCTGGGGGCCACGGCGCTGCGCCTGGAGACCCTGGCCCGTGGCGGCGAGCTGGCCGAGGCCCCGGCGCTACTGGCCGAGCTCAAGGCCCGCCTCGACGAGCTGGCCCCGCTGCTAGCCGCGGATCCCGACTCGGCCCCCGACCCCGACCCCGACCCCGACAAGGAGCCCTGAGTGCCCATGCCATCGGCCCGCCCCGACGCCAGCCCTGCCCCGACGCCCGCCGCCTGGCCCCTCGACAAGGGCGCCATCGAGACCGGCCCCGACCTGCTCTCCGGCGTCGGCCTGCCAGCGGCGGTGATCCACCAGGCGCCATTCGAGCACAACCTGGCCTGGATGCAGCGCTTCGCCGACGACCACGGCGCCCGCCTGGCGCCCCACGGCAAGACCACCATGACCCCGGCGCTGTTCCGGCGTCAGCTGGATGCTGGCGCCTGGGGCATCACCCTGGCCACCGCCGCCCAGTGCCGGGCCGCCTTCGCCGCCGGAATCCCCCGGTTGCTGATGGCCAACCAGCTGGTGGGCGAGGCCAACATGGCCATCGTCGCCTCGCTGCTGGAGGCCGGCGCCGAGTTCTACTGCGTGGTGGACAGTGCCGCCAATGTGGCCCAGCTCAGCCGCTACTTCGGCGTCCGGGGGTTGCGTCTGCGGGTGCTGATCGAGCTGGGCGTGCCGGGCGGGCGCTGTGGCTGTCGCGATCAGGACGAGGTGCTGGCCCTGGGCGAGCTGATCGAGGCCGAGCCGGCCCTGGTGCTGGCCGGCCTGGAAGGCTACGAGGGGGTGGTGTTCGGCGAGGATCCGGCCCGGGCGGTGCGCAGCTACGCCTGGCATCTGGTGGAGGCCGCCCAGGCCCTGGATCACGACGGCCTGATCGAGGCCGAGGCGCCGCTGATCACCGCTTCCGGCTCCGCCTGGTACGACCTGATCGCCGAGGTGTTCCGGGAAGCGCACCTGGGCCGCCACTTCGTGCCGGTGCTGCGCCCCGGCTGCTATGTGGTCCACGACCACGGCATCTATCGGGAGGCCCAGCGCGGCGTGCTGGGTCGGCGCCCCGAGCTGGAGCAGGGGCTGCGCCCGGCCCTGGAGGTCTATGCCCAGGTGATCTCCCTGCCGGAGCCGGGCCGCGCCATCCTCGGCCTGGGCAAGCGGGATATCGGCCACGATCAGCTACCGGAGCCGCTGCGCCGCCACCGCGAGGGCGGCGACCCGCATCATTCGCTGTCGGTGGCGGGTTGGCGCATCACCAAACTGATGGACCAGCATGCCTTCGTGGAGCTGCCCGCGATGCCCGTCGCCGAGCCGGGGCTGCCCGGCAACGGCGGCGAGGTGCGGGTGGGGGATATCGTCGCCCTGGGCACCTCCCACCCCTGCCTGACCTTCGACAAGTGGCGGCGGGTCTGCCTGGTGGACGACGACCTGCGGGTGGTGGAGGAGATGGCCACCTATTTCTAGGGGGCTATTCCCTCTGCAGCCGCCGCTCCCCGGGCCCGAAACGTGGGATCCACGACTCACTCGGACGAAACCCTGGCGCGACGCTAGCCGCTTGCACGTCGCGCCGGAACGAGGTCCCTCTCGCCGATCGCTAAATCGACATCCCTGTCGATTTCCGTGCGCGGCGACACTTGCGCCAGCGTCCTCGCGGACGTCGTGTGATCTCCACGTCCGGCTCCGACCAAGATGGCGCTCTTCTCAGGGCAGGGCAGCCCGCTTGGCGGCCCGCCGCGCCAGGCGGTCTCCGAACAGGTAGGCGCCCAGGGCCACCAGGATCAGCGCCGCCCCCAGCCACATGGAGAGGCTGGGGCGCTCGCCGTTCAGCGCCATGCCCAGCCCCAGGGCCAGCACCGGGGTGATCAGGGTGACCAGGGCCACGGTGGCGGCGGCCAGCCGCGAAAGGATCAGGTAATAGCAGAGGAAGCCGATCAGCGAGCCGAACAGCGCCAGGTAGAGCACCGCCCAGAGGCCGCGGGGCGTCAGCGGCACCATCAGCGGCTCGCCGCTGGCCAGCCAGAGTAGCGCGAAGCAGGGCATCGACAGCAACAGGGCGCCGGCGGTCTGCTCCAAAGGCGGCAGCCCCGCCGCCACCCGCTGCACGGCGATGCCGCTGCCGCTGAACAGGGTCACCGCCGCCACCATCATGGCCAGGGCGCCGAGCTGGTCGACCCCGGCGCCCTGGGAGTCGGCGAAGATCACCGCCAGGCCCGTCACCCCCAGCAGGCACCCCAGCCAGTGCCAGGGCTTGAGGCGGGTGGCGCCGGGCAGCGCCTGGAGAATCAGCCCCGAGATCAGCGGCGCCAGGCCGAACATCACCGACAGCAGCCCCGAGGGCAGGCTCATGGAGGCGCGGTAGCTCAACGCCATGGCGCCGAACACCCCGGGTACCGCCACCGCATAGCTGATCAGGGCGCGCCGCGAGCGGGGCAGGCCACGGCCCAGCAGGCGCAGGATCAGCAGGGCCAGCACCGCGGCGATGGCCATGCGCAGCCAGACGCTGCCCACCGGGGCGCCGGCCTCGGCGCTCCACTTGATGGCCAGGGGCGTGGTGGCCCATACCAGCACCACGGTGAGATAGGCCGGCCCGGTCGGCATGATGACTCCCTCCAGAAAAGCGCGGGATGCCCCGTGGGGCATCCCGTAGAAAATCCATTCGAAGGTTAACCATTACCACGAAAAAAGCCACCGCGTCGAGACGCGGTGGCCGTGTGATCACTCGGGGCTGGGGCCTACGCCTCCTCGGCCTCGGCGACCTTCATCTGCCGCGGGTCGCGGCCGATGGGGTGGGGCTCGCCCCGGGCCTTGGCCAGCTCGATCTGGCGCTGGCGTTCCCGGGCGGCGGCGCGGGTCTTCTCCGGCAGGCTGTCGTAGCAGTGGGGGCAGCTGACCCCGGGCTCGTACTGCTCGGAACGCATCTCCTCGGCGGAGACCGGCATGCGGCAGGCGTGACACTGGTCGTAGTCGCCGCGGCTCAGGTCGTGGCGCACCGTGACCCGGTTATCGAAGACGAAGCACTCGCCGCGCCACAGGGACTGCGCCTCGGGCACCTTCTCCAGGTAGTTGAGCACGCCGCCCTTGAGGTGGTAGACCTCCTCGAAGCCCTCCTTGAGCATAAAGCTGGAGGCCTTCTCGCAGCGGATACCGCCGGTGCAGAACATGGCCACCTTCTTGTGCTTGCTCGGATCATAGTGCTGGCGCACATAGTCCGGGAACTCGCGGAAGGTGGTGGTCTTGGGGTCGATGGCGCCCTCGAAGCTGCCGATGGCCACCTCGTAGTCGTTGCGGGTATCGATCACCAGCACCTCGGGGTCGCTGATCACCTGGTTCCACTGCTCCGGCTCCACATAGGTACCCACGGTGTCGTTGGGGTCGATGCCCGGCACGCCCAGGGTGACGATCTCCCGCTTGAGCTTCACCTTGGTGCGGTAGAAGGGGTGGGCGTCGCAGTAGGACTCCTTGTGGTCCAGGGCGGCCAGGCGCGGGTCGGCCTGGAGCCAGGCCAGCAGGGCGTCGATGGCCTCCCGGGGGCCGGAGACGGTGCCATTGATGCCCTCCCGGGCCAGCAACAGGGTGCCCTTGACGTCATGGGCGAGCATGGTCTGGCGCAGCGGCTCGCGCAGGGCCTCATAGTCTTCGAGGGTGACGAACTGATAAAGCGCCGCCACCACGATCCGCGGGGAATCCTGGGTCATCTCTCTCTCCTGGTAGTCGTCCTCGCAAAGGACGGACCGGGTTGGGGAGGCGCCATTCTACTCAAGGCGGCGGATCGCTGCATCCTGCGGCCTTGACCTGGATCAAGGCCCCAAACGCCAGCGCCCCCGGCGAGAGCCGGGGGCGCTGTATACGGCAGAGGGGGCGCCGCGGGGACGGGCCGGGACAGGTTTTCGCGAGGCGCTGTAAACCCTTCCCTGGGAGCTACTTTTGCCATCCCTGGACAAAAAACCCTCGCTCTACCCTGTTCCCGCCCCGGAGGCTTCTTCAGCTATCGAAGTTGACCTCGGAGTAGAGCACCCGCACGCGCAGGGTGTGCTCCACCTGCTTGAGGGCCTCCAGGGCCTTGGCGCCATAGGCCTTGTCCACGTCGATCACCACATAGCCGACCTTGTCGTTGGTCTGCAGGTACTGGCCGGAGATATTGATATCGTTCTCGGAGAGCACATGGTTGATCTCGGAGAGCACGCCCGGCACGTTGTCGTGAATATGCAGCAGGCGGTGCTTGTCCGGGTGGGCCGGCAGGGCCACTTCGGGGAAGTTCACCGAGGTCACGGTGGTGCCGTTGTCGGAGTAGGTGATCAGCTTCTCGGAGACCTCGACGCCGATGTTCTCCTGGGCCTCCAGGGTGGAGCCGCCCACATGGGGGGTGAGGATGACGTTGTCCAGGCCGCGCAGCGGGCTGACGAACTCCTCGTCGTTGCCCTTGGGCTCCACCGGGAAGACGTCGATGGCCGCGCCCAGCAGCTTGCCTTCCTTGAGCGCCACGGCCAGGTCCTCGATCACCACCACGCTGCCCCGGGAGGCATTGATCAGGATGCCGCCCTGCTTCATCAGCGCGATCTGCTCCTTGCCGATCATCCACTTGGTGGAGGGCAGTTCCGGCACGTGCAGGCTGACCACGTCGGCGCGGGCCAGCAGCTCCTCGAGGCTGGCCACCTGGCGGGCGTTGCCCATGCCGAGCTTGGTCACCACGTCGTAGAAGATGACGTCGAAGCCCAGGGACTCGGCCAGCACCGAGAGCTGGGCGCCGATATTGCCGTAGCCGACGATACCCAGGGTCTTGCCGCGGGCCTCGTGGGAGTTCTTGGCGCTCTTCATCCAGCCGCCCTGGTGGGCGGAGTGGCTCTTCTGGGGAATGCCGCGCAGCAGCATGATCGCCTCGGCCAGCACCAGTTCGGCCACCGAGCGGGTATTGGAGTAGGGAGCATTGAAGACCGGGATACCGCGGCGCAGGGCGGCGTTCAGGTCGACCTGGTTGGTGCCGATGCAGAAGCAGCCGACGGCGACGAGCTTCTCGGCGGCAGCGAAGACGCGCTCGTTGAGCTGAGTGCGGGAACGAATACCGATGAAGTGCGCGTCACGGATCTTCTCGATCAGCGACGCCTCGTCCAGGGAGGTGGCGAGGTGCTCGATATTGGTGTAACCGGCGTTCAGGAAGTTATCTACCGCACTCTGGTGGACACCTTCGAGCAGCAGGATCTTGATCTTGCTCTTGTCCAGCGACGTCTTGGCCATTCTCGAATCAACCCTTTCCGCGGCGGGGCCGCTTATCAGTCATATAGTGTGTGCCTGTTCGCCTCCTGAGGGGCGCGGCGGGTTCCGGACGGCGGGGCTGGGGAACCGGCGCGAAGCGGATGGAGGATCACGCAGGGGGCGTAACAGGGGCACTATCCTAGCACAGCCGCCCGAGGCGCCGGATGAAAATGCTGCGCCGCCAGCATGAGCCGGCTGCATCCAGGCAGGGGCGCACCGAGGCCTCCGGCCATGCTGGGGCAGACGCCCCCCGGGGCAGAGGGTGTATACTGTGCGCTTTGACTTTTTGGCGACGCCGGCCGCGGCGTCACTAGCCGACGAGGGGGCCATGGCCGACAAGGATACCGCGACACCCGAGGGCGCCGAGCCGCAGGACTTCGCCGCCACCCTGGAACGCCTGGAGACGCTGGTGGAACGTCTCGAGTCCGGCGAACTGAGCCTGGAGGCCTCCCTGGCGGCCTTCGAACAGGGCGTGGGCCTGACCCGCGACGCCCAGCGCCGCCTGGACGAGGCCGAGCTGCAGGTGCGCCGCCTGGTGGAACAGGACGATGGCAGCCTGGGCATAGCCCCCTTCGCCGGCCCCGACGATGAGGTACCCCATGACGCCTGAGCCCCTGACCACGCGCCTGGCCGCCGACCGGGCGCGCATCGATGCCTGGCTGGAGGGGCTCTTCGCCGCGCGAACGCCCCCCTCGGCCCGCCTCGAGGCGGCCATGCGCCATGGCCTGCTGGTGGGCGGCAAGCGCCTGCGCCCGGTGCTGGTCTATGCCGCCGGCCGCGCCCTGGGCGCCGACGACGCCCTCCTCGATGCCCCCGCCGCCGCGGTGGAGCTGGTCCACGCCTACTCCCTGGTCCACGACGACCTGCCGGCCATGGACGACGACGACCTGCGCCGCGGCCAGCCCACGGTGCACAAGGCCTATGACGAGGCCACGGCGATTCTCGCCGGCGACGCCCTCCAGGCGCTGGCCTTCGAGGTGCTGGCCCGGGCCGCACATCCGCGCCTGCCGGCCCTGATGCTGACCCTGGCCGAGGCCGCCGGCCGCGACGGCATGGTCGCCGGCCAGGCCCTGGACCTGGCCGCGGTGGGCGGCCATCCCGACGTGGCGGCCCTGGCCACCATGCATGGCCACAAGACCGGCGCCCTGATCCGTGCCGCGGTGCGCCTCGGCGCCCTCAGCGCCGCCGCCGACGACGACCCCCGGGTGGTGGCCCTGGACACCTATGCCCGGGCCGTGGGCCTGGCCTTCCAGATCCATGACGACATCCTCGACGTGACCGGCGACACCGCCACCCTGGGCAAGACCGCGGGCGCCGACGCCGCCCACGACAAGCCCACCTACCCGGCCCTGCTCGGCCTGGACGGCGCCCGGGCCAAGGCCGATGGCCTGCTCCAGGAGGCCCTGGCCGCCCTGGCGCCCCTGGGCGAGGCCGCCACGCCGCTGGCCGAGCTGGCCCGCTACATGATCGAGCGCGACCACTGATACGCGGATGACCCCATGAAGCTGTTCGACGAGATTCCCGCCGAGCGCCCGGCCACGCCGCTGCTCGACGCCCTGGACACCCCGGCCGCGCTGCGCGCCCTGCCCAGCGCCCAGCTCCAGCAACTGGCCGACGAGCTGCGCGCCTACCTGCTCTACAGCGTGGGCTGCAGCGGTGGCCACTTCGGCGCCGGCCTGGGCGTGGTGGAGCTCACCGTGGCCCTGCACCAGGCCCTGGAGACCCCCCATGACCGCCTGGTGTGGGACGTGGGCCACCAGGCCTACCCCCACAAGATCCTCACCGGGCGCCGCGAGGCGATGCCGCGTATTCGCCAGTACGGCGGCCTGGCGGCCTTCCCCAGCCGCGCCGAGTCGGAGTACGACACCTTCGGCGTGGGCCACTCCAGCACCTCCATCTCCGCGGCGCTGGGCATGGCCCTGGCGGCCCGCGCCAAGGGCGAGAAGCGGCGTACCTGTGCGGTGATCGGCGACGGCGCCCTCACCGCCGGCATGGCCTTCGAGGCCCTGGCCCACGCCGGCCACGTGGACGCCAACCTGCTGGTGGTGCTCAACGACAATGAGATGTCGATCTCCGAGAACGTCGGCGGCATCGCCAGCTACCTGGCGCGGATCCTCGCCAGCAAGCCCTATACCGCCATGCGCGAGAACGGCAAGAAGGTGCTCTCCCACCTGCCCGGGGCCCTGGAGCTGGCGCGGCGCACCGAAGAGCACATGAAGGGCATGATCAGCCCGGCGACCCTGTTCGAGGAGATGGGCTTCAACTACATCGGCCCCATCGACGGTCATGACCTGCCGCTGCTGGTGCAGACCCTGCGCAATATGCGCGACCTGGACGGCCCCCAGTTCCTCCATGTGAAGACCCGCAAGGGGCGCGGCTTTCGCCCCGCCGAGGCGGATCCCATCGGCTACCACGCCATCACCAAGCTGGAGAAGCGCGACGAGACACCGCCGCCGCCGGTCAAGGTGTCACCGCCGAGGAAGAGCCCGAAGAAGTACTGCAACGTCTTCGGCGACTGGATCTGCGATATGGCCGCCGCCGATAGCCGGCTGATCGGCATCACCCCCGCCATGCGCGAGGGCTCCGACCTGATCCGTTTCTCCCGGGAGTATCCCCAGCGCTACTTCGACGTGGCCATCGCCGAGCAGCACGCGGTAACGCTCGCCGCCGGCATGGCCTGCGAGGGCGTCAAGCCGGTGGTGGCCATCTACTCCACCTTCCTGCAGCGCGGCTACGATCAGCTGATCCACGACGTGGCGGTGCAGCACCTGGACGTGACCTTCGCCATCGACCGGGCCGGCCTGGTCGGTGAGGATGGCCCCACTCATCACGGCAGCATGGATCTCTCCTTCCTGCGCTGCGTGCCGGGCATGGTGGTGCTGGCCCCCGCCGACGAGGCGGAGTGCCGGGCCATGCTCAGCGCCGCCTATCATCACCCCGGCCCCGCCGCGGTGCGCTACCCCCGCGGCACCGGCCCCGGGGTGGCGATTCCCGAGCACCTGGCGCCCCTGCCCATCGGCCAGGCCGAGACCCGCCGCGAGAGCGGCGCGGCCCCCGGTGCCCGGGCCGCCCTGCTGGCCTTCGGCAGCCTCAATACCGCCGCGGCCGAGGTGGCCGAACGCCTCGACGCCAGTCACCTCAATATGCGTTCGGTGAAGCCGCTGGACCGGGACGCCGTGCTGGCCGCCGTCGCCGACCACGACCTGCTGGTGACCCTGGAGGAGAACGTGGTGGCCGGTGGCGCCGGCAGCGCCGTGGCCGAGCTGCTGGCCGCCGAGGGCATCCAGGCCCCGCTGCTGCAACTGGGCCTGCCCGATGCCTTCGTCGAGCACGGCAAGCCGGCGGAACTGCTCACCGACTGCGGCCTCGACGCCGCCGGCATCGAAGCGTCCATTCGCACTCGACTGGGCTGATCGCCGGGGCCGCCAACGACAAGGGGCCTCCCGCACGGCGGGAGGCCCCTTGTCGTGAGAGTGGGCTAGGCCTGGTCCAGGCGAATCGACAGATCGGACGAGTTATCGAACACCAGCTTCAGCAGCGCGAAGATCACCAGCCCGACGGGTAGATAGAGCATAAAGCCGAGCCCGCCAAAAAAGAGGGTAATGATCAGCCCGCCGATACCGTAGGGCAGCATAAAGGCAAACATCGCCTTCCCGAAGCGTCCCTTCCTCTTCATGAAGTCCGCCAGCTGTTCCTCCTCTTCTGCCTGGATCTGCAGCTCGCTACCACAGTCGGGACAAGCGGCCGTCCTGGATGCCAGGAGGCCGGTGACCCACTCCGATCCCTCGCAAAAATGGGAGGCGCAGGCGGGGCACTCGAAATCCAGGTCCTGGAATACGGCCTTCTCTGCTTCCTTGCTCACTGTTTCATTCTCCTGTGTGGGGTAGGGGGACGGTGCCGTAGCGGGCACTAGCCATGGGAGGCTTCTGCTTGTTCACTGTCCCGGTAAAGCAGCCGATGCAGCTTGGCGCGACCGAAGGCTTTGATCATCGGCAGTACCAGGAGGCTCGAAGGCGAGGTGGGCAAGGCGCCGATGGCGAGGATGACCATGGCGGGGATGGACCATTTTCCTTGGCCAGGGCGATAAGCATATGACATCAATGCCAGGCCCGAGAGGGTGAAAGCCACGCAGGCAAGGGGTAGGGGTAGAGGAATTCGATATTATTGCTGGTGGTGTAGAAGAGCCCAATGCCGGCAACCAGTGCAACGTAGATTACGGTGCAGATAATCCCCTGGTCATAGCTGACCTCCTGTTGGTCGACACCTCGGTCCTTCAGAAAATCGAACAAGGGGGCCTGAAGCGCTCCGGCGTGCTTCAGGTTCACGAGGCTCTCTTTCTGGTGCATTATGAAGAGGGGCTTGTTGCTTTCGTTCCTGATCTCTCCAATGCCTGCCTTGCTGGGGGCTGTGACGACTCTTCCGCTCTTCGTTCTGAGCACAAGGCTTATGCTCGCATCATGATGCTGGAGGTCCTGGTACAGGGCGGTAACGAAATCGATATCAAAGTCATGCTTGAAATATAAAGGAAACATGTGCTCTATCCTTGAGGCGGTGGTGTGCTATACATGAGTGTTCGGGGGTGAGTTAAGGGGGGTATGGTGGCTCATCCCTTGATTGCTCCTTCCTGATGCCCTTCACTGTCAGGCTGTTTCGCTGTGGTCATGGCCGCATCCTGGTTAGCCGCTTCTACGCTAGTGATGTACTGGAAGCCCCGCTTACGAAGATAGCCTCTGC
>NZ_JADOTW010000011.1 GCF_015645095.1 Halomonas sp. 328 | reverse complement strand
GGGGTGATCCCCGGCCGGCGCACGGCGGGGCTGCCCCCGGGCGTCACCCGGCGGGGGGGAGAAGTCTTCCTCGGCCCCGTGAAGAAAATCAAGCCCCCCCACGGGGCCCCCCCACCCCCCCCGCCACGCCCCCCCGCCGGCGGCGAGGCCCGCGGGCGTTTGCGTTAGCGCGTTTTCCGGGTCCCAATGGACGGGGCGTCGCCGGCCCCTCCGGATCCCTTTAGTGCAGCTTGGCCTTGCTCATGGCCCAGCACACCAGCTTGCCGCCGAGCCAGGCCACCAGGCCGATCACGACCAGGGTCAGCAGCACATCCACGGGGCGCACGATAAAGGTGGCACCCAGCACCGCCAGGGCCGGACTCCAGACCCAGCGCTCGTCGGTGCCGGTACGCAGCACCTCGGGCATCTTGCGCTCGAAGAAGCGGCCGAGGCCATGCTCCCAGCGCTTGAGGCTCAGCAACAGGATAAGGGCAAAGCTGATCAGCCAGATCAGGGTCAGCGTCATGGTCACTCTCCGCGAGTCATCGGTGGCTCTGTTTATACGGGAAAAATGGTGAAACTAGGGTAGCCCTGCCACCCGGGCCACGCAACTGCCCCGGGACGGCTTGAATCAACGTCATGCCACGGGCCGAGAAGCTGAAAAAAATCCCTATCCCCCTGACAGCCCCCGATCCGCCACGTTACCATTGTCAGGACATGCACTCATCGAAAGGTTCCTCAATGCAAATTGCACAAAATGCCGTGGTCGCGTTCCACTACACCCTGACCAATGACGCGGGTGAAGTGCTGGACAGCTCGGAAGGCCGCGACCCGCTGACCTATCTCCATGGCGCCGGGAACATCATCCCCGGTCTGGAGAAGGAGCTGGAGGGACGCGAAGCCGGTGAAAAGCTGCAGGTCACCGTGGCTCCCGCCGAAGGCTATGGCGAGATCCAGCCGGCGCTGGTGCAGGAAGTGCCCCGCGACGCCTTCCAGGGTGTCGAGGAGGTTCAGCCGGGCATGCAATTCCAGGCCCAGACTCAGGGTGGTCCCCTGATGGTTACCGTGACCAAGGTGGAAGGCGATACCGTGACCGTGGATGGCAACCATCCGCTGGCCGGCCAGACCCTGAACTTCGACGTCGAGATCGCCTCCGTGCGTGAAGCCAGCGACGAAGAAGCCGAGCACGGTCACGTGCACGGCGAGGGTGGCGTCGAGCACTAAGCGCGACGCACCAGACGCATCGAAAAGGGGCAGCCGGTGGCTGCCCCTTTTTGCGTCTAGCGGCGACTCACCCAACGGGCGGGTCGCTTGACGGCCTCGGCCCCTTGCCCCCGGCCGCGCCGCCGCCAGGCGAAGTAGCGCCGCAGCCAGCCCAGCAGGCGCTCGGGCTTGTGGGCATTCTTCCAGACGCCGGCGCTGGCCTTGGCCGCCTCGGAGAAGGTCGGATAAGGGTGAATGGTGCCCAGCAGCTTGTTGAGGCCGATGCCCTGGGTCATGGCCAGGGTGAACTCGCCGAGCAGTTCCCCCGCCCCGTGGCCGACGATGCTGGCGCCGAGGATACGATCCTTGCCCGGCACCGTCAGCACCTTGACGAAGCCCCGGGTCTGGCCGTCGGCGATGGCGCGATCCAGCTCGCTGAAGTCGTAGCGGGTCACCTCGTAGTCGATGCCATCACGACGCGCCTGGCGCTCGTTGAGCCCCACCCGGGCCACCTCCGGGTCGCAGAAGGTCACCGCCGGCAGGTTACGGTAATTGACCCGGAAGCGCTTCACCTCGCCGAACAGGGCATTCACGGCGGCATGCCAGGCCTGATGGGCGCTGGCATGGGTCAACTGGTAGGGCCCCGCCACGTCGCCGCAGGCCCACACATTCGGCAGCAGGCTGCGCAGGGTCTCGTCCACCGCCAGGGTACCATCGGCGCGGGTCTCGATGCCCAGCGCCTCCAGTCCCAGGCCGTCGACCCGGGCCTCGCGCCCCACCGCCACCAGCAGGCGATCGAAGACCAGCCGCTGGCGCTCCATGCCCTGGTCGCCGTCCCGCTCGATCACCAGCACCTTGGCGACCTCGCCATGGCTGGGCCCCGCCTCGATGGCCACCGCTCGCCACCCCAGGTGCAAGGAGACCCCCTCCTCGCCAAGCTGCTCGGCCAGCACCGCGGCCACGTCGGCATCCTCCCGGGGCAACAACTGGGGCTGACGCTGCACCAGGCTGACCCGGCTGCCCAGGCGGGCGAAGCTCTGGCCCAGTTCGCAGCCGATGGGGCCACCGCCCAGCACCACCAGGCGCTCGGGAAGCGAGTCGAGCTGCCAGAGGGTATCGGAGGTCAGCGGCTCGATGGTCTCCAGGCCCGGCAACGCCGGTAGCCGAGGCCGGGCCCCGCTGGCGATGATCACATGACGCGTGGTCAGGGTACGCTGGCCAACGGCGACCTCCCAGGGACTCGTGAGCCGCGCCTCGCCCTGGATCACCTCGACGCCCAGCCCCCGGTAGCGCTCGGGGCTGTCATGGGGCGCTACCTGGCGAATGGCACCCTGCACATGGGCCATGACCGCCTTGAAATCGACGCGGGGTTCGCCGGCCTCGATACCGAAACGCGGCGCCTGGCGCACCTCCTGGGCCAGGCGGGCGGCACGAATCAATGCCTTGGAGGGCACGCAGCCGGTGTTGAGGCAGTCGCCGCCCATCCTGTCCCGCTCCACCAGGGCCACCCGGGCCTTGACCGCCGCGGCGATATAGCTCGCCACCAGGCCCGCCGAACCGGCCCCGATCACCACGACGTCATAGTCGAAGCCCCGGGGCTTGCCGAAGCGGGCCGCCAGCCGGCGCCGCTTGAGCAGGGCCACCAGGCCCCGGGCCAGCCAGGGGAAGAGACCGATCAGCACGAAGGAGGCGATCAGGCTCGGCGAGAGAATGCCCGAGAGCGACTCCAGCTGCCCCAGCTCGCGACCGGCATTCACGTAGACCAGGGTACCGGGCAGCATGCCCAGCTGACTGACCCAGTAGAAGGTGCGCATGGGCAGGCGCGTCAAGCCCATCACCAGGTTGATGACGAAGAAGGGAAACAGCGGGATCAGGCGCAGGGTAAAGAGATAGAAGGCCCCCTCGCGACGGATACCGGCATTGATGCGTTCCAGTTGGGCGGCGAAACGCCGCTCCAGGGGCGACTGGGCCAGGGTCCGGGCGATCAGGAAGGCCAGGGTCGCCCCCAGGCTGCTGGCGAAGGAGACGATCAGAAGCCCCCAGCCGAGCCCGAACAGGGCCCCACTCAATAGCGTCATCAGCGCCGCCCCGGGCAACGAGAACGCGGCCATCAGCACATAGAGGACGAAGAAGCCGCCCCCCACCCGCCAGGGCTCCGCGGCGAACCAGGCCTGGAAGTCGGCCTGCCTGGCCTGCAGGTTCTCCAGGGTCAGGAACGCCTGGGCACCACTGAGAAAGAAGGCGGCGATGACGATGATCACCAGGGCCAGCAGGAAAAGACGACGCCGCTGCATCACAAGTGTCTCCAAGACGAGTAAGGGGGCCAGGCAAGCTTGCCTGCACTTGTGCCTTGAGTCACCCGCCGGGAGGATTCCTTACAGTTCCCGCGGGCGGGAACCCGTGGCGGTCCGGCGGGTCTCCTAGACATCCCCCTGCTCAAGGATTCCCCATGCGCTCGCTGCCCGTCCTGTTGCTACTGCCCCTCATCTTCGGTGTCGCCCAGGCCCAGGAACGGCCCCAGGAGCGCGCCCAGGCGGTCTTCGCCGGGGGCTGCTTCTGGTGCGTCGAGGAGGCCTTCGATCCGGTGGAGGGGGTCCTCTCCACCACCTCCGGTTTCAGTGGTGGCCGGGTGGAGGCCCCCAGTTACCAGCAGGTAGTGGCCGGCGGCACCGGCCATGCGGAGGTGGTCAAGGTGGAGTACGACCCCGAGCGGGTCGACTACGCCGACCTGCTGCACGTCTTCTGGCGCAATATCGACCCCTTCGCGGTCAATCGCCAGTTCTGTGACGCCGGCGAGCCCTACCGCAGCGCCCTCTTCCCCATGGATGCCGAGCAGCGCGCCCTGGCCGAGGCCAGCCTGGCAGCGGTGGCCGAACGGTTCGATGCGCCCATCGCCACCGAGATCAGCGACTTCGAGGCTTTCTACCCCGCCGAGGAGTACCACCAGAACTACTACCAGAAGAACCCGCTGCGCTATCGCTTCTACAAGTCCGCCTGTGGCCGCGAAGAGCGCCTGGCCGAGATCTGGGGCGAGGAAGCGGGGGGCCTGCCACTGCCCTGAGCCGGCCGTTCGCGGGCCGGGCGCTGCAGGGCGAGAGCGATGCCCAGCGGCACCAGCAGCAGGGCCAGGGAGGCGGCCACCACCCCGGGCCACTGCCAGAGCCGCCAGAAGGGCTCCATGAAGAAGGTTCCGAGGCTGGCCCCCAGGTAGTAGCAGACCAGGTAGAGGGCCGAGGCGCTACCCCGCGCCCCCTGGGCATGCAGCCCCACCCAGGCCGAGGCCGTGGCGTGGGCCAGGAAGAAACCGAAGGCGTTGAGGGTCAGGGCGGCAAGAATTCCCGCCAGGGAATCGCTCAGGGTCCCCAGGCTGCCCAACATCAGCAACCCGATGCCCAGTGCCATCACCCGGGGCTGGGAGAAGCGCCGGGCGACCCGGCCCGACAGCGAGGCACCCAGGGTGCCCCCCAGGTAGGTCAGGAACAGCAGTCCCAGCCAGCGCGGCGAGAGCCCATGGGGCGCCTCGCTGAGCCGAAACGTCAGGTAGCTGTACTGGTTGATAAACACCAGGAAGCTCAGGCCACCGAGCAGATAGGCCCCCAGCAGCGGTGGATGGCGGAGCTGGGTCAGCAGCCCGGCGGCGATTCGCCGGGTGGCCAGGGGCGCGGCCTGGAAATGCCGGGCGCGGGGCAGCAACCACCAGAACAGCCCCACCCCGGCCAGGCTGAGCCCGCCGATCAGCAGGAAGGCGGCCTCCAGGCCCCACCACTCCCCCGCGGCGCCGCCCAGCAGCCGACCGCCGATGCCGCCCAGGGTATTGGCGCCGATATAGAGCCCCACCGCCGCGCTCAGCGCCCGGGGCTCGAACTCATCGCCCATCCAGGCGATGGCCACCGCCGGCAGTCCCCCCAGCACCAGCCCCTGCAGCACCCGCAGCAACAGCAGCGCCTCGAAGCTCGGCACCAGGGCCAGGCCCAGGCTGGCCAGGGCGCTGAGCAGGAGCGTCAGGCGCATGATGGCGCCCCGCCCCAGGGCATCGGAGAGGGGACCGAAGAGCAGCAGGGCCAGGGCTACCGCCAGGGTGGCCGCGGACATCACCAGGCCGGCGGCCAGGGTCGAGACGCCGTGCAGCTCACGCAGCGCCGGCAGCAGTGGCTGGGGCGCATAGAGATTGACGAAGACGATGATGGACCCCAGGCAGAGGGCCAGGGTGGCGCGCCACCAGGCGCGGCTATGCAGTGAGATCATGACGGGCTCCGACTTGGCAGCCCATGGTCGCCGCCCCACAATGATAAGTGAAACCGTTTATTTAGATCAGAGCCATCGGACCAGCTTATGACCCTACCCTTCGACCTGCGTGGCCTGGAGGTCTTCCTGATGGTGGCTGAGTGCGGCGGCTTCAGCGCCGCCGGGCGCCGCCTGCATATGGCCCAGTCGGCGGTCAGCCAGCGCATCGCCACCCTGGAACGACGCCTGGGACTGACGCTGCTGCAGCGTCAGGAGCGCCGCGTCACCCTGACCCCGGAGGGCGAGGTGCTATGCCGCCAGGCCCGGGAACTATTGACCCAGGCCCGAAGCACGGCACTGGCCATGCGCGAGCTGCACGACCTGGTCCGGGGGGAGCTGCGCCTGGGCCTGCCTTCCATGCTCGGCTCCTACTACCTGCCGCCGCTGCTGATGGGCTTCAAGGCCCGCTACCCGGGCATCCAGATGACGGTAGTGGAGGGCGGCACCCGGCGCCTGCAACAGCGGATCCAGGCCGGCGAGCTGGACCTGGGCGTGGTCATGGACGACCCCGGCGACCCGGCCCTGACCCGACGCCACTTGCTGAGAGAGGAGATGGTGGTCTGCGTGGGCCGCGACCATCCCTTTGCCAGCCGCACGGCCATCACCCCCAGGGAGTTCTTCGCCGAGCCTCTGGTGCTGTTCGAGGCCGGTTACTTTCATCGCGAATTCGTGACGGAGCTGGCTCGTCGGCATCGCTGCGAGCCGGAGGTGGGTTTCGAGTCGAACCTGATTCCGCTGACCAAGGCGATCGTCCGCCAGGGCTTCGGCATCACCACCTTCCTGCGCCGGGTGGTGGACGACCCGAACCTGGCGGCGGTCTCCTTCGCGCCGCCGGCCTGGCTCGATCTGGCCCTGGCCTGGAAGGCCGGCGCCCGCCTCTCCCGGGCCGAGCAGGCCTTCGTCGACTATGCCCTGGCCCATCGGCAGCAGCTCTAGGAAAGCTGGAAGCTGGAAGCTGGAAGCTGGAAGCTGGAAGCTGGATAGCAGCCTAAATGACACCGCCTCCGAGGCAGGACCTCGGAGCGGTTTTTTCTCCCAGCTTCAAGCTTAAGGCTTACAGCTCCCGGCGCAGCGGGGGTGGCTCAGGAGTCGAACCAGCGGGTGCGCTGGGCGAGCTGGGCGGGCTCCATGGGGCGCCGGGCCTGCCAGTAGTGGCGACGCCAATAGACGTTATCCAGCTCGGAGAGGATCACCCCCTGGGAGGTGGAGGCGTGCAGGAAGTAGCCCTCCCCCACATAGATCCCGACATGGTTGTAGGGCCCAGGGGGGCGGAAGAAGACCAGATCGCCCACCAGCAGTTCGTCCCTGGCCACCGGGGTGCCTTCGCGAACCTGGGCATCGGTAGTGCGCGGCAGCTCGATACGGAAGTTATCCTGGAAGACCCGCTGCACCAGGGCCGAGCAATCGATGCCCCTGGGCGAGCTGCCCCCCAGTCGGTAGGGCGTGCCCACCCAGCGCTCATGGGCATCGAGGAGTGCCTGACGGACCCGGGCCAGGGCCGGGTTGGCAAAGCCGAGGTAGGCGCCCCGTTCCGCCGGCGACATCAGGGCGCCGTCGGCCAGGGAGGGCATCGAGCGATCGAAATAGGCCTGCTCCCCGGTCCCGGAAGCATCCCGGGGCGCCGAGGCACAGCCCGCCAACAGCCACAGTGACAACCCCATGCCGGCCAGACGCAGTCCCCTCCGGGGCCAGGTACCCTGACTCATAGCGACACTTCGCTCCTTGAAATCACTCCTTGACCCCAGCCTCCCGGCACCAGCCGGAGGGCGTCGCTATGGCAGGGGTGCCCCTCGGGCGCCCCTGCCATAGCGGCCTGTCGGGCCCTGCGGATGAGCCGCCCCCCGACAGGTAGGGACGGCGCCAAAATGCTAACGACTATAGTCGATCTTTCAGAGGCTTGGGAAGCACCCCGTTAATGTAGGGTGCGGGCATCCCCGGGCAATGTATCGATATGCATGGGCGCCCAGTGGCGAGGCCGCGCCCCGGGGAAGTCGAGACTGGCCCAGCTGCCGGCCAGTGGCGGCGCGCCGCTGAGCCAGGCCACCAGGGCCTCGCGGAAGCTGGTCAGGTACTGCTCCCGCTCCTCGGTCTCGCCCATGAAGAAGGCGAAGCCGGCATAGAGACCGCGGGCATAGCTCTCCCAGCCCGAGTAGTGGCTCTGGGCCAGGCCCAGGGCCCGGTCGAGCACCTCGCCGAAGGCCTCGGCATCCAGCCAGGCCAGCTGTCGCCCGGCGATGGCCAGGTCGACCACCTGGGCGATATCCCAGGCGGTCATGTCCACCTCGTTGCAGCCGGCATCGTTATCACGTACCCGCTGCAGGCGCAGCAGGTGATTGCGCTCCTCCTCGCCACAGTCATCGGACTCGAGGATGGCGATCTCCGCCTCCAGGCGCTTGGCGTTCAGGGTGTAGGGAGCGTAGTTGATCTGGTACTCCTGACGATCCCCGGAGGCGAGCAGGAAATCGAGGAAGTCGCGCAGCCCCTCGGCGCTCTGCAGGCCATAGTGACCGTCGATCCACTCGCGGATCGCCGCCACCTCCCGGGGGCTCTCCGGCAGCGGCTCGCTCCAGGCCCCGGCATTCAGCGGCCCCACCAGGGAGAGGGCGGTGAAACGGGTCAGGTCGGGGCGCGGCCCCGGCTCCTGCCAGTCCGAGGCCTGCCAGTCCAGGTAGTGGAAGGGGCTGCCGGGATCCTCCAGATGCCAGCGGATCTCGTGACGCATGGGCGGCTGCTCCCCTTCGGGCAGTGCCTGTTCCCACTGGGCCCAGGCCTCCAGCAGTCGGCGCGGCGTAGGATAGAAGCGGCACAGCACGCTGCGCAACGACTCCGCCAGCCCAGCCAGCCCCGCGGCCTCGAAGTCGCCGCTGTCCATGGCCATCTGCAGGTAGAACGCATACTTCTCGGCCATATGAATGGTCGCCGCGTGGCGACCGCAGCCCTTGAGCCGCTCGCGCAGGGTCACCGCCTCCGCGGCGGGGCGCCCGAAGGGGGTCTCCAGGGCGGGCAGCGCCTGGTGCTGGGCATCCGCCGCCAGCTGATTGAGGTGGTGCGCCTGGGCGGGCAGCCAGTAGCGGGCCAGGCCCGCCACGCCATCCTCCGGATAGAGCCCCAGGCTCTCGCGCAGGTAGTGACGGGCATCGTCCCGACGCGCCTCGTCCAGGGCGAGATCGGGGCCCTGGCGAAACAGCAGGTCGGGTTCGCGTACCGCCGCCAGGCTCAATACCCAGTGACGGGGATCACGGCGCCAGGCACGCAATGCCGCGGTGGCGGCCTGCTGCTGGCTCTCGTCGATCAGGGCGTGCAGGTCATAACGCCAGGGGGAGCCCGGCGAATGCAACAGCAGCCCCCAGTCACGCTCCAGCTCGCCCATGCCGTCACGCCCCTCGTAGAGGCTGCGGCCGCGCTGGTAGGCGGTGACCAGGGCCAGCCAGTCGCTGTAGCGATGGTGCAGGAGGCCGGCGGCATGCACGGCGAAGGCCTGGGCCTCCTCGGCGTCGAGCCACTCCAGGCTCCAGCCCGCATAGGCCAGGTCGATCAGCCGCATCCAGTCCCAGGCCGCCCACTCCAGGGGCTCGCCGCGGTCGAGGAAACCGAGCAGCACCTGGCCGTAGGGGAGCCCCTCGCCGAGGCCATCGAGCCACTGGCGGCGCCCCTCGGGAGCCCGATCGAGGAGCTTGCTGGCGTCCAGGTCCCAGCCGTAGCGGTCGCCCTGGGCGCTCAGCCACAGCAACAGGCGCAACAGGTCGTCACGATGCTCGACCTTCCACATCTCGCGCAGCCAGGCCTGGGCCTCGGGCCAGTCGATGCCCGCCGCCGGGGGCAGGGCCACCACCGGCGAGAAGGCGGCCCGCAGCCGCCACACCGACTCCTCGGGGGCCTCCGGCCACAGCGACACCGACGGCGAGCGCCGCGCCAGGGTCTCGGCGAGGCGTTCCCAGGTGATGCCCTCCCCCTGGTGCTCCAGCAGCGCCAGGGCCTCGCAGGCCTCGAAGAGCCCATCATCGCCGCGCACCCAGCCCTCGGCGCTGCGCGCATGCATCACCGCCTGCAGCCAGTCATCGAGGCGGCCATGGTGCGCACTGATGCTCTCCGCCAGGGAGCGCACCCAGGCCCGCGCCCGGGCCTCGGGCAGCCAACCGGCGGCGGTCGCCAGCGCCAGCAGTTCCAGGGCGGCGAGCTGCTCGGCGGCATTCTCCGCCCCGGGCACCAGGGCGGCCACCAGGCGCCAGCCCAGCTCGCCGCGATCGGCACAGCCCAGTTCGGCGAGACGCGTCGCCGCCATTGAGGCATCCACGACGGTGGGATCGGGCTCGAAGGCCCAACCGCACAACACCAGCTGCTGGGCCCACCAGGCGTTCAGGGGATCAACCAAGGCTCACCTCGACACTCATATGCAATCGCAATCGGCGCCTAGTGTAGCGGAAAGCGGCGGCGGCGCCGATGGCGTGACATCATCCGGTGAGCCTCTTCACATCATCGGGCGGGCAGCGGCGCCTCCACGGCGGCATAGGCGACCATCTCCACCAGCATCTCCTCCCGGGCGAAGCCGGAGACGATGATGGCGGCGCGGTTGGGGTAAGGGGCCGTGACGTAGTCGGCATAGAGGCGATTGACCGTGGCCAGGTCCTCGCGTCGGGTGACATAGATCAGTACCTGGGTCAGGTCCGCCATGCCGGCCCCGGCGCTTGCCAGGGTATGGCGCAGGTTGTCCAGGGTCTGGCGGGCCTGGGCCTCGATGCCGCCCTCCACCACGGCGCCATCGGCGCCGATCGGAATCTGGGCGGTGAAGAGGATGCCATTGCCGATGACGGCCCACTCCAGGGGCGCCTTGGCGGCGAAGAGGTCGGTGCTTACGGGGTGAATCATGGGGTCTCGCTCACTCAGTCGTTGTCGTTGACGCCGGCACCGGCGCCGCTTCGGGAAGCCTCGCTGGCTTCCACCAGCAGGCGATGGGCCAGGGTCTTGAGTCGTGCCCAGATGGCGTCATCCACCTCGATGCCGTCCTGCAGCGCTCGCTGGCGGCAGGCCAGCAGCTCCGACTCCGAGTGACGGGCCAGCAGGTCGAGGTCGTGGTCGGCGCCCAGGGAGGGCAGCAGCTCCACGTGGTTGGCCATCACCAGGGTGATGCCGTCATTGGGCTCGTTCTCCTCGGGCACCTCGCGTACCGAGTAGACCCGCACCTCCGGGGTGGCATGGCCGGCACGGAAGCCCACCACCTGCTCGGTGAGCGGCTCCTGGGCATTGCGCCAGAAGGCGGTGATATTGATGCCGCGCCCGGCCAGGCGCGCCAGGTAGCCCATGATCAGCTGGCGATTGTGGCAGCGGCGAATCTTCACCACCGAGAGCCCCCGGGCCCGGGCCTTGGCATAGCCCAGTTCGGTGGCCAGGCTGATGCTGCGCAGCACGCTATGCCCCTGGCCATCCAGCACCGCCAGGTCACCATCCTGGTAGATCACCCGGGGCAGGGCCTCGGGGTCCTCGGCGAGCAGGAAATCCAGGCCGCGATTGAGCTGATCGACGCCGTTGAAGCCGTGACACTGCATCCAGGCCACCATGTCGGCAGCATCGGCGGCATCGCCCTCCTCGAAGCCGATGCCTCCGAAGGCCTTGCGGCACAGGCCTTGCAATTCGTTGAATGACACCTTCATGCGGATACCTCTCCCGATACCGACTGGGGGCGCACGGTCCCGCCCTCGTGGCGGGGTTCCAGGGGGAAACTCCAGTCATCGAAGTCGCCAAGATCCTCCGGCTCGGCATTGAGCTCCTCGACCAGGGGCGCGCCCTGGAAGAGGGTGATGCGCACCCAGCGATCCGACTTGGGATCGAAGCGACTGGCGCCGAAGAAGGCCAGCTTGGCGCGCAGCAGGTGCATGGGCTGCATGTCGCGATGCCAGAGATTGGCGTGAATGTCGCCGTAGGGCGCCTTCACCAGACTCTGGATGCGGCGCACGATCTCCTTGTGGCGCGGGTGCTCGAGCAGGAAGTCGACCACCTTGGCGCGGGGCGCTCCCTCCAGGAAATCGCGGATCACCCGGTGGCTGTGCGCCACCCGGGGGCCGATGGCGATGGGCATCTCCTTCTCGGCGCCGGGTTCGGCGTGGCGCACCCCCAGGCGGGGCTCCTCCTTCTCGGCGGAGCGATACCAGAACCAGTAGGCCCCCTCGTGGCTCGCGTAGTCGTGATCCAGCGCCCAGCCATAGTGGGTCTCGATCAGCTGACACAGGCGCATCAACGGCATGTCCGGTTCGAGGTCCAGGTTCTCCTCGACGCCCATCTGCTCTTCCAGGGGGTCGACCAGCTCCGGATAGAGCTCGATCAGCAGCGTATGGATCAGCTCCTGGGCCTCCAGGGGCAGGGTCCGCGCCCCCCAGGCCACCAGCTGGGCCCAGAGGTCGGGCTCCAGGGGCACGCTGGCCAACCAGGAGAGGACATCCGGCAGGGCGGCCACGCTGGCGGCATTGCGCGCACTCTGCTCGGCGTCCTCGGTGACCGTCTCGGCCAGATGCCGCATGGCGCGGCGGGTCAGTGCGATCAACCGCTCCCGGTCGCGTTCCTCGGGCACTCGACACAGGGTCAGGGCCAGGGCCGTTTCCCGCTGGGTCACCCACTGGGCGATCAGTTGCGGATGGTTGATCAGGAAGGGCGCCATGCCGAGCCCGGTGGAGTTGCCGATGCCCAGGTAGCGGCGCAGCTCGGTGGCCAGGGGGCAGGCGGTCTCGGGGGCCCGACAGGCGGCCAGGTGCTCCACCTGCTCGATGGAGAAGTGGCGCAGCAGGTAGACCCCGGCCATCTGCGCCGAGAAGGGGCGACGGAAATCGGGGTTGTCGTGCAGGCGGGCGAAGTCGGCGATGCCGAACTTGCCGTTGCCGTAGACCGCGGTGGTGCGATAGAGGTAGCCGACCCGGGTCAGCCAGGCGGGGTCGGGCTGCTCGCCCCGGGCCAGGGCATCGACGAAGTGGGCGAAGTTGCGCAGGCTCTTGTTGGCCCGGGACAGCACCAGCACCCGCGGATGCTGGCGCCCCGCCTCCTGCAGCGGCACATTGGCGGCCATCTGCGCCAGCAGGCCGTCATCCACGTCGCCCTCCACCAGGCCGAAGGTGACGTCCCAGGCTTCGGCGATCACCCGATCGGAGCGCCGCTCGTCCTCCAGCGGCTGGGCGAACATCACCCCGTGATAGCGACCATGGGGCGTCTGTAACCGGTAGATGGCGGTGCCATGCCCATCGTTGTCGAGGTCGAAGCGTACCCGGCTGATCTGCCAGCGCTGACGGCCCATCTGACGCATCAGGGTGCGCACGAAACTCAGTCGACAGGCGTGCAGGCTGCCCAGGCGCTCCAGGCGCATCACCTCATCGGCGGGCCTCAGGCTCAGGGGAGCCAAGGCAAGATCCCGATTAGTCATTGTCGATCACCTTGGGACGAGTGGTCAGGCCCTGCTGCCGGGCCATGGCATAGGCCGCCTGGGGCCCCAGCCACAGTGAGGGCAGCAGTACCAGGGAAACGGGGATCGCGGTGATCACGATGAACTGCTGGAGCACGCCGATCTGCCCGGCCCCCATATAGAGCAGGATGGCCGCCATCAGTGCCATGGCGACGCCCCAGAAGACTCGCACCCCGGTATGCGGCCGATCGTGGCCGGTGCAGACCACGGCGATGGCATAGCTCATGGAGTCACCGGTGGTGGCCACGAAGATGGTGGTCAGCAGCAGGATCGCCAGGGCCATCAGGGTGCCGCCGGGCAGCGCCTGGGCCACGGTGAGGGTCGCCACATCGAACTGGAAGTTGTTGAGGGCCTCGCCGAGGTCGATCACGCCACTGAGCTGGTAGTGGATCCCCGAGCCCCCCAGCAGGGTGAACCAGACCGTGGTGGCGATGGGCGCCATGACCGCCACCGCCAGGATCATCTGGCGAATGGTGCGCCCCCGGGAGATGCGCGCCACGAAGATCGCCATCAAGGGGCCGTAGCCGATGAACCAGGCGAAGAAGAACACCGTCCACCACTGCATCCACCAGGCCGGGGCGGTCTCCGAGGTCATGGTGGCCATGGCCAGGAAGGAACTCAGGTACTCGCCGAAGCCCTGCAGGTAGGCGTTGGTCAGGAAGAGGGTGGGACCGAACAGGAAGATGACCGCGGCGATGGCCAGGGCCAGGAAGACATTGAAGCGACTCAGCAGCTGGATACCGCGATGAATGCCGGTGGCCGCCGAGGTGACATAGACCGCCCCCAGCACCCCGAGGATGGCCAGTTGGGTGGCATAACCCGCCCCCACCCCGAACAGCTCGTGCAGGCCGAAGCTGACCTGGGTCGCCAGGAAGCCGATGGGGCCCACGGTGCCCGCCACCACGGCGATCACGCAGCAGGCATCCACCACGCCGCCGACCCAGCCACGCATCAACCGCTCGCCCAGTACCGGGTAGAGCAGGGTCCGCGGCTGCAGCGGCAGGCCCCGGTCATAGTGCCAGTAGGCCAGCACCACGGCGGTCAGGGAGCCCAGCACCGCCCAGGCCAGGAAGCCCCAGTGCATGAAGGATTGAGCCAGGGCACCGGCTACCGCCTCCACGGTCCCCGCCTCGGCTTCGAAGGCCGGCGGCGTGACCACGAAGTGGTAGACCGGCTCGCCGGCGGCGAAGAAGACCCCGCCCCCGGCCAGCAGGGTACACATGATGATCGAGAGCCACTTGAAGGTGCTCAGCTCCGGGGTGTCCCGACCGCCCACCTTGGCACTGGCCGCCGGCGAGACCGCCAGCCCCATGGCGATAAAGAAGGTCAACAACAGCAGCAGCTGGAAGTAGGAGCCGAGCACCGCGGCGGTCCAGGCGAAACCGGCGCCGATGGCGTTGGCCACCCCCTCCATGTCATAGAGGGAGAGCACCACGAAGAGCACGATAAAGCCGCCGCTCAGGCCGAGGACGACGGGATCGCCCAGGCCCTGGGCCGATCGAGTGGCGGCAGCCGGGCTGGCCGATGAGTCGAGTTGACTGCTCATAAAGGGTTGCCTCGTTGTCTGTTGTTATCGGAAAAGGCTGGCGTGATATGACGGGGGCTTAGCGCCTAGCCGGCGGGCGTGGCGGCTCGCTCCAGCAGCGCCACCCAGTTGCGCCCCATGATTCGTTCGACCTCCGCCTCGGCGAAACCGTGGCGACGCAGGCCCTCGATCAGCAGGGGAAAGTCGCGGCTGTCGCGCAGCCAGGGCAGCGGCCTCGGCCAGCCGGCGTTGCCGGCACTGCCCTCGCCATAGTCCATCTCCTTGGACCAGCGACCGTTGCGCATCCACTCCAGTACCGTGACCGGCTGGTCCTGGCAGAGATCGGTGCCCAGGCCCACGTGCTCGATGCCCATCAGGTCCACGGTGCGGGCGATCATCTCGCAGTAGGCCTCCAGGGTGCAGTCCGGCCCGTCCTTGAGGTGGAAGGGGTAGGCCGAAAAGCCCAGCAGGCCGCCGCTCTCGGCGATCGCCGCCAGCACCCGGTTGGACTTGTTGCGCTTGGCCGGATGGAAGAAGCTCGGGTTGGCATGGGAGATGATCACCGGGCGCTCGGAATACTCGATCGCCTCCAGGGTCGAGCGCTCGGCGCTATGGGACATGTCGATCACCATGCCGACCCGGTTCATCTCGCGGATCACCTGGCGGCCGAAGCGGGTGATGCCGCTGTCCTCGCTCTCGTAGCAGCCGCAGGCCAGCAGGCTCTGGTTGTTGTAGGTGAGCTGCATGATCAGCAGGCCCAGGCGGCGCATCACCGCCACCATGTCGATATCGTCCTCGATGGGCGAGCAGTTCTGGGCCCCCAGGAAGATCCCCACCTTGCCGGCTGCCTGGGCACGCAGGATATCGGCGGGTTCCAGCACCGGCATGATCAGGTCGGCGTGCTGTTCGAAGCGGCGATTCCACTCCCCCAGCCGGGAGAGGGTCTCCCGGGTGGTCTCGTGGTAGACCAGGGTGGCATGGACGGCATCGACGCCGCCCTCGCGCATCTGCTGGAAGATCTCCCGGGACCAGTTCGAGTACTGCAGGCCATCCACGGTCAGTAGCTGTTGCGACATGCTCCGCTCCTTACGCCTTGACGTAGCAGGTCTTGACCAGGGTGTAGAACTCCCGGGCGTAGCGCCCCTGCTCGCGGGGGCCGAAGCTCGAGTCCTTGCGACCGCCGAAAGGCACGTGATAGTCGGTGCCGGCGGTGGGCAGGTTGACCATCACGCAGCCGGTCTCGGCACGGGCCTTGAACTCGCTGGCCAGGGCCAGGGAGTCGGTGATGATCCCCGCGGTCAGGCCGAAGTTCGTGTCGTTGAGGGTGGCGATGGCCTCGTCCATGTCGGCGACCTTGATCACGCAGGCGATGGGGCCGAAGACCTCCTCCCGGTTGATGGCCATGGCGTTGGTGGTCCCGGTGAACAGGGTCGGCGCCATGAAGTAGCCGTCACCGACGCCTTCGAGGCGCTGGCCGCCGAAGGCCAGGGTGGCGCCGTCTGCCTTGGCGCGCTCGACCCAGGCCAGGTTGGATTCGAGCTGGCGGGCCTCGGCCACCGGCCCGATCTGCACGCCCTCCTCCAGGGCCGGCCCCACCTTGGCGCTGGCCAGGCGGGCCACCAGCTTCTCGACGAAGGCGTCATGCACGGCCTCATGAACGATCAGGCGTGACGAGGCGGTGCACTTCTGCCCGGTACCGGAGTAGGCGCCATTGAAGGCGGCCTCCACGGCCAGGTCGAGGTCGGCGTCCGCGGCGACGATCAGGGCGTTCTTGGAGCCCATCTCCAGCTGGCACTTGACCAGGTTGCCGGCGGTGGCCGCCGCCACCCGGCGCCCCACCTCGAGGGAACCGGTGAAGGTCAGGGCATCGATCTCGGGGCTCGAGATCAGCGCCTCGCCGACGCTGCCGCCGGCGCCCATCACCAGGTTGAAGGTACCGGCGGGCAGGGCCTGGCGGCTGATGATCTCGGTCAGCGCCCAGGCGCTGGCGGGCACCAGGTTGGCCGGCTTGAAGACTACCGCGTTACCGAAGGCCAGCGCCGGGGCGATCTTCCATACTGCCGTGGCCATGGGGAAGTTCCAGGGGCTGATCACCCCCACCACGCCGACCGGCTCGCGGCGGGTCTCCACCTCGACCCCGGGACGCACCGAGTCGACCCGCTCGTCGATCTGGCGCAGCACCTCGGCGGCATAATAGTGGAAGAACTGCGCCGAGCGTCCCACCTCGCCGATCCCCTCGGCCAGCGGCTTGCCCTCCTCCCGGGAGAGCAGGCGTCCCAACTCCTCCTTGCGGGCCATCAGTTCGTCGCCGATGGCCATCAGCAGCCCATAGCGCTGCTCCAGGCCGCTCTTGGCCCATTCGCGCTGGCCTCGCCTCGCCGCGGCGATGGCCTCGTTTACCTGGGCCATGCTGGCCTGGGCGAAGTGACCGATCAGGTCCTGGCGATCCGAGGGGCTGTGATTGGCGATGGTGCTCTCGCCCTCGACCCACTGACCGGCAATATAAAGGGAGTGCTTGGCAGACATGGTGACCTCCTGAATGACGTTGACGTCATCCTAGGAGAGCCACCAAGATAAGGATAATCAATAATTCAGATAATTTGATCAGAGACTCTTACCATGTTGCCGGAACTCAAGCTCCAGCCCCTGCGTTATGTGCTGGCCATCGTCGACCAGGGCGGCTTCCATGCCGCCGCCAAGCAGCTGCACCGCAGCCAACCGGCCCTCTCCATGGCGGTGCGCGACCTGGAGGCCAGGCTAGGCCAGGCGCTGTTCGAGAAGGGCAACGGCAAGGCGTTGCTGACGCCCTTCGGGCAGTGGTGCGAACCGCGCTTCCGTGAGCTGGTGGCCCATCACGACCGCCTCTGTCAGGCCGCCCTGGCCCTGGCCAGCCAACAGCGGGGACGGGTGGATATCGCCGCCGTGCCCTCGGTGGCCAGCCGCCTGATGCCCAGCCTCCTGGCCAGCTTCGTCCGCGACCATCCCGGCATCGAGATCAGCCTCCAGGACAACCACTCCGAGGGGGTCAACCAGATGGTACTCAAGGGCGAGGTGGAACTCGGCATCACCAGCCTGTGGCTGCCCGACGAGGCGCTGCACTTCACTCCCCTGCTGGGCGATGAGGTGGGAGTGGTGTGCCGCGACGATCACCCCCTGGCCCGGCACGAGTCGTTGCATTGGCAGGCGCTGGCGGGGCACCCGCTGATCCGCAATGGCACCTCGCGACTGCTGGAGGGCTCTCCCGCCGCCGAGCTGCTTGGCCGAAGCACGTTATATATTTCCAACATGATCTCCCTGACCGCCATGCTCGAGGCGGGCATCGGTATCACCACCCTGCCGCGCCTGGCCTTCCAGGAAGAGCATGAGCGGTTGCGCTTCGTTCCCCTGGCGGAGCCACGCCTGGAACGCCGCATCGGCCTGCTGCGACGCTCCAGGCAGAGCCTCTCCCCCGCCGCCGAAGCCATGCAGGCCCACCTGATGGCGCAGCTGGCCCCGCGCGAGGGCGCCTGAACGGCATCGGCAGCCTCCTGTACCGGGTCGCCACGGGGCCACTCAGACGACCAAAATAATTAACAGGGGAGGGCTTGGCGAGACGTTTTAAATAATGCACACTGCGTTAAATATGATGACAACACCCCCTGGAGGAGCCATGCCCGTGCTGCCCGACTTCCTGATTCCCAAGGCCTATATCGGTGGCCAGTGGCGCGACGCCGAGCGTCGTTTCGCCGTGACCAACCCCGCCACCGGTGAGCTGATCGCCGACGTGCCGGACCTGGGCGCCGACGAGGCCCGCGAGGCGGTGGCCGCCGCCGAGGCGAGCTGGGCCGACTGGCGCAAGCGTCCGGTCAAGGAGCGCGCCGCCCTGCTGCGCGCCTGGTACGAGGCCATCATGGCCAACCAGGAGGCGCTGGCCCAGCTGATGACCCAGGAACAGGGCAAGCCGCTGGCCGAGTCCCGGGGCGAGGTGGCCTACGGCGCCTCCTTCGTGGAGTACTACGCCGAGGAAGCCAAGCGCATGGCCGGCGAGACCCTGCCCAGCCATGGCGTCGACAAGCGCATCCTGGTGCTGCGCGAGCCGATCGGCGTGGTGGCCGCCATCACCCCCTGGAACTTCCCGCTGGCGATGATCACCCGCAAGTGCGCCCCGGCCCTGGCCGCCGGCTGCCCGGTGGTGATCAAGCCCGCCGAGGCCACCCCGCTGACCGCCCTGGCCCTGGTGCGCCTGGGCGAGCAGGTCGGCCTGCCCGCCGGCGTGCTCAACGTGGTGACCGCCGAGAAGCCGGCCGCCATCGGCGAGGTACTGACCACCGACCCGCGGGTGCGCAAGGTCTCCTTCACCGGCTCCACCCCGGTGGGCAAGAAACTGCTGGCCCAGTGTGCCGGCACCGTCAAGAAGGCGGCCATGGAGCTGGGCGGCAACGCGCCCTTCATCGTCTTCGACGACGCCGACCTGGACGCCGCCGTGGAAGGCGCCGTGGCCTCCAAGTACCGCAACTCCGGCCAGACCTGCGTGTGCACCAACCGGGTGCTGGTGCAGGCCGGCGTCTACGAGGCCTTCCTCGAGAAGCTGGCGGCCCGGGTCGCCCAGCTCAAGGTCGGCAACGGCCTGGAAGAGGGCGTCTCCCAGGGCCCGCTGATCAACATGGCCGCCGTCGAGAAGGTGCAGAGCCATGTGCGCGATGCCCTCGACAAGGGCGGTCGCCTGATCTGTGGCGGCGAACCCCATGCACTGGGCGGCACCTTCTTCCAGCCCACCGTGGTCGCCGACGTGACCACCGAGATGAAGGTGGCCACCGAGGAGACCTTCGGCCCCCTGGCGCCGGTGTTCCGCTTCGACACCGACGAGGAAGCCATCGCCATGGCCAACGCCACCGAGTTCGGCCTGGCCGCCTATTTCTACGCCCGCGACTATCGCCGCATCTGGAACGTGATGGAGGGACTGGAGTACGGCATGGTGGCGGTCAACGAGGGCATCCTCTCCACGGAGTTGGCCCCCTTCGGTGGCGTCAAGGAGTCGGGCCTGGGTCGCGAAGGCTCGCGGCACGGTCTCGAGGACTTTACTGAACTAAAGTATGTGTGTATCGGCGGCCTGTAAGCGCACGCCCCATCGACCCAAAGGAGGCTTTCTCATGAATAACGCTCAACTCAACGAGCTCAAGCAGCGCTACGTGGCCAAGGGTGCCGCCAGCCCCTCTCCCCAGTTCGTCGAGCGTGCCGAAAACGCCGAGCTGTGGGATGTCGAGGGCAAGCGCTACATCGACTTCGCCGGCGGCATCGGCGTACTCAACCTGGGTCACCGCCATCCCAAGGTGGTCGAGGCGGTCAAGGCCCAGCTCGACAAGCTGATGCACACCTGTCAGACCGTGATCTCCTACGCCCCCTATGTGCAGCTGGCCGAGAAGCTCTGCCAACTGACTCCGGTCAAGGGCGAGGCCAAGAGCATGATGGTCAACACCGGCGCCGAGGCCCTGGAGAACGCCGTCAAGATCGCCCGCGCCGCCACCGGCCGCAGCGGCATCATCTGCTTCGACGGCAGCTTCCACGGCCGTACCTTCATGACCCTGGCCATGACCGGCAAGGTGCTGCCCTACAAGAACGACTTCGGCCCCATGCCGGGCGATGTCTTCCGCGCCCCCTTCCCGGTGCCCTACCACGGCATCAGCGAGGAGGACTCCCTCAAGGCCCTGAAGACCCTCTTCAAGACCGATATCGCGCCGCATCGCACCGCCGCCATCGTCATCGAGCCGGTGCAGGGCGAAGGGGGCTTCTACGCCGCCTCCCCGGCCTTCCTCCAGGCCCTGCGCAAGCTGTGTGACGAGCACGGCATCCTGCTGATCGCCGACGAGGTGCAGTCCGGCTTCGGTCGTACCGGCAAGCTGTTCGCCCTGGAGCACAGCGGCATCGAGGCCGACATCATGACCATGGCCAAGTCCATGGCCGATGGCATGCCGCTCTCCGCGGTGGTGGGCACCGCCGAGGTGATGGACGCCTCCGGCCCCAACTCCCTGGGCGGCACCTACAGCGGCAACCCCCTGGCCTGCGCCGCCGCCCTGGCGGTGATCGAGGCCATCGAGTCCGAGAACATCCTCGAGAAGAGCGCCGCCCTGGGCAACAAGCTGGCCCAACGCTTCGCCAAGTGGCAGGGTGACTTCGAGGCGGTGGACAACTGCCGCAACCTCGGCTCCATGGCCGCCTTCGAGCTGGTCACCGACAAGGCCTCGCGCACCCCGGCCCCGGAACTGGCCGCCAAGCTGTGCCAGAAGGCCAAGGAGAAGGGGCTGATCCTGCTCTCCTGCGGTTTCTGGGGCAACTCCATCCGCTTCCTGATGCCGGTCACCATCGAGGACGCCATCCTCGAAGAGGGCCTGGACATCGTCGAGGCCGCCCTCGAGGAAGTGGTCGGCAGCAAGGCCTCCGCCACCGCCTAAGGGCTTGCCCGATCGCAGGTGGTAAAAAAACCGCCCGGCCAGTTGGCCGGGCGGTTTTTTGTGGTGCTCGAGCGACGTCGGTCACGCCTTCCTGAGCATATTGATGCCCCACAGCAGCACCACGGCCCCGACGATGGCGGTCACCAGGGAGCCGATAAAGCCCCCTGACTGCAGGCCCAGCAGGCCGAACAGGAAGCCGCCGATCACCGCCCCCAGGATGCCCACGCCGATATTGCCGAACAGCCCGAAGCCGCCGCCGCGCATCACATGGCCGGCGATCCAGCCGGCCAGCCCACCGATAATCAACCAGGCGATCAAGCCCATAAGCAAACTCCTTGTATGATCCGAGGATTTTCAGCGATGAAGTCGACTTCGACGTCAGAACGCCGAGCCGGGTTCCTTCAGGAAGGTCAATTCCTCCGGGGTGGATTGCCGCCCCAGGATGGCATTGCGATGCGGATAGCGCCCGAAACGCACGATGATCTCCCGGTGACGATGCTCGAAGCGCAGGTTCTCCTCCAGCCCCGGCTGGTCGAACAGCCGCACCGCCTGATCATGGATCGCCAGGGACTCGCTGTGCATATAGGGCATATAGAGGAAGGCCCGCCAGGGCACCGCCAGGGACTGGTCCGCGCCCCGAGCCACCGCCTCCTGGGCCAGCACCAGGGCCTGGGGGTCCTGGGCGAAGGCCCCGGGCGAGTCGCGGTGAATATTGCGCGAGAACTGATCGAGCACCAGGATCTCCGCCAGGCGTCCCTCGGCGGTCTCGCGCCACTCCCAGAGCTCGCCACGACTCGCCGCGACCAGGGTCTCGCCGAAGGCCTCGGCGATACGGCGATCCAGGGCCGCGTCCTTGGCGAACCACTGGCTCGGCGTCAGGGTCTCGAACCAGAAGCTCAGTACCGCCCGGGATGATTCGATGCTCATGCGTCTCTCCTTGACCGGGGCCCTTGGCAGGGCCGTGGTAATCGGTAGACTCCTTAGGCCCGAGACAATCCAGCCTAGCAGCGCGATGGACAATACGCCGAGGAGCCCTGATGTCCCCCCAAGATACCCTGGAAATGGCCACCTTTCTCTTCAATCTGCTGGGGCTGGTGATCTGCCTGCTGGGCCTGACCCTGGCCCGACGCCGGCGCCTGCTGGGCTATGGCATCGCCGTGACGGGCTTCGTGATCGCCGCCGCCCCCATGCTGGCACAACTCTTCCCACTGACCTGATCCGGCAGAGACACATTTCTTTGTTGTAACAAAACCAACAAACTACCAATAAAATCTCGACTTTCGTCTAATGAGGCGCGGACCTTCGCGCCGTAGAATCCCTGCCACCTAGTAAAATTACACAAACACTCCCCCAAGGGAGCCGTTCAACGGCAAGGATTCTTCCATGCACGCCCTGACCCTAGTCTCCTTCCTCTTCTTCACGGGCCTGGTGGCCCTGATCACCTGGTGGCTGACCCGCCGCGACGATCACGACAGCACCCGCGGCTACTTCCTGGCCGGGCGCAGCCTCACCTTCCCGCTGATCGCCGGCTCGCTGCTGATGACCAACCTCTCCACCGAGCAGATGGTGGGCCTCAATGGCGCCGCCTTCAGCGACGGCCTCAGCGTCATGGCCTGGGAGGTGATCGCGGTACTCGCCCTGGTGGCCCTGGCGCTGTTCTTCCTGCCGCGCTTTTTGAGAAGCGGCATCGCCACCCTGCCCCAGCTGCTGGCAATCCGTTTCGATAACGGCACCCAGCTGATCGCCAATATCATCTTCCTGATCGCCTACGCGGTGATCCTGCTGCCGATCATCCTCTACTCCGGCGCCATGGGCCTGCAGGGCATGCTCGACCTGCCCGGCCTTACCGGCATTCAGTCCACCACCACCCTGCTGTGGCTGACGGTCTGGGTCGTCGGCATCATCGGCGCCCTCTATGCCCTGTTCGGCGGCCTGCGCACCGTGGCGGTCTCCGACACCCTCAACGGCGTGGGGCTGCTGATCGGCGGCTTCCTGATCGTCTATGTGGGCCTGCAGGCGGTCAGCGGCGGTGAGGGCGTGCTGGCGGGCTGGGAGATCCTCAAGGCCAGCGACCCCCAGAAGCTCAACTCCATCGGTGGCCCGGAACAGCAGGTGCCCTTCTCCACCGTCTTCACCGGCGTGCTGCTGCTGCACCTCTTCTACTGGACCACCAACCAGCAGATCATCCAGCGCACCTTCGCCGCCAAGAACCTCGCCGAGGGCCAGAAGGGCGTGCTGCTCACCGGTGCCTTCAAGCTGCTCGGCCCCCTCTACCTGGTGCTGCCGGGGATCATCGCCTACCACCTCTATGCGGACCAGGGCGTGCGCGCCGACGAGGCCTATGGCCACCTGGTGTTCAACGTCCTGCCTCCCTACCTCACCGGCTTCTTCGCCGCGGTGATGGTCGGCGCCATCCTCTCCTCCTTCAACTCGGCGCTCAACAGCACCACCACCATCTTCAGCCTGGGCATCTACAAGGGCGTGCTGAAGAAGGACGCCAGCGAGGAGCAGGTGGTCAAGTCGGGCAAGGTGTTCGGCTGGATCATGGCCCTGACCACCATGACCATCGCCCCGCTGCTGGCGGGCCAGGAGAGCCTCTTCGGCTACCTGCAGAAGATGAACGCCATCTACTTCATCCCGCTGCTGGCGGTGGTGCTGGTGGGCCTGCTGACCAAGCGGGTGCCGGCCATGGCCGCCAAGGTCGCCCTGGTGGGGGGCTGCCTGCTGATCGCCGCGGGCTACTTCGTGCCGCCCTTCGACAAGCTGCCGGGGATCATGCACGAGTTCCACTTCGTGGCGGCGGTCTTCGTGCTGCTGGTGGCGGTGATGCTGCTGATCGGCAAGCTGCGCCCCCGCCCCACCCCCTGGGTCCACGAGGACAGCGGCGAGGTGGACCTGACCCCCTGGAAGGGTGCCGTGCCCTCGGCGGTGGTGCTGGTGGTCCTGGTGATCCTGCTCTACGGCGCCTTCGCCGGCTAGGCTCCCACCTGGCATTGAGCGCTGCTACGACCTGGCCCCGCTCCGCGCGGGGCCAGGTCGTTCTCGGCCCTTGCCGCGCCGTGCCCGGGAGGCCAGACTGGAAGCCTTAGCACGCAAAGGAATGTCGTCATGCCCCTTACCGTCACCCTGCTGTCGCTGTGCCAGGCCCTGCTGGTCAGCGGCAATATCCTCCTGATCGCCGTCTCGCCGCTGATCGGCGCCAGCCTGGCGCCCGGCCCCGCCTGGGCCACGGCGCCGGTGGCCACCCAGTGGCTGGGGCTGATGTGCGCCACCATCCCCGCCTCCCTGCTGATGGCGAAGCTGGGCCGCAAGCGCGGCTTCGTGCTCGGCAACCTGCTGGGGCTGAGTGGCGTGGCGGTGGCGGCCCAGGCCCTGGTGGCCGAGCACTTCCTGCTCTTTATGCTGGGAACCTGGCTGATCGGCATCGGTATCGGCTTCGGCCAGCTCTACCGCTTCGCCGCCGTGGAGGCGGCCCCGGCGGCGCTGCGCGACCGGGCCATCGGCCTGGTGATGGGCGGCGGGGTGCTGGCGGCCTTCTTCGGTCCCTGGCTGGCCCGCACCAGCCGCGAGCTGGCCGATACCCCCTTCCTGGGCAGCTTCCTGGGCCTCGGCGCCCTCTACCTGCTGGCCCTGGCGCTGATCGTCCTGCTGCGCCTGCCGCCACCGGCGGCCACCCATGGCGAGGGGCCCGCCCGTCCCCTGGGCACCATCCTGCGCCAGCCGGGCTTCGTCGTCGCCGTCACCGCGGCGCTGATCGGCTACGGGGTGATGAACCTGGCCATGACCGCCACGCCCCTGGCCATGGCCGGCGCCGGCCACCACTTCGATCATGTCGCCGCGACCATTCAGTGGCACGTGGTGGCCATGTTCCTGCCCTCCTTCGTCACCGGCCGCCTGACCGGCCGCTTCGGCGCCCCGCGCATGATCCTCGCCGGCTGCCTGCTGCTCGCCGCCAGCGCCCTGGTGGCCCAGGTGGAGGCCGGGGTGATGGGCTTCCACCTGGGGCTGATCCTGCTCGGGCTGGGCTGGAACTTCACCTTCCTGCCCGCCACCGGCCTGCTCACCGAGACCTACCGCCCCGCCGAGAAGGCCCGCACCCAGGCCGCCAACGAATTCCTGGTCTTCTCCACCGTGACCCTCACCGCCCTGCTCGCCGGCCCCCTGGTCGCCGGCCTGGGCTGGGCCGCACTGAACGCCTGGCTGCTGCCCCTGTGCCTGCTGCCGGCGGCGGCCCTGGCCTGGCAACGCCTTGCCAAGCCGGCCCCGGATCCCCACATTAGTGACTGACCCAGCCACGCCCAGCCACGAGAACGCTCATGCGACCGCCCTCGGCCCGCAACCTTCAGGACCTGCTCGACCGGGGCCGTGACCGCCAGCTGCGACTGGCGGTCACCGGCCTCTCCCGGGCCGGCAAGACCGCCTTCCTCACCTCCCTGGTCAACCAGCTGCGTCATGCCGGCCTGGAGGCGCGCCTCGACCTGCTACCCGCCGCTCGGGAGGGGCGCCTGCTGGGGGCCCGACGGGTCGATCAAGGTGACCTCTCGGTGCCCCGCTTCCCCTATGACCCGGCCATGGCGGCCCTCACCGAGACGCCGCCGCGCTGGCCGGAGCCGACCCGGGGCATCAGCGAGCTGCGCCTGCTGATCCGCTACCGCCCCGCCCGGCGCGGCCTGCTGGGCGGCGAGACCCGCCAGCTGACCCTGGACCTGTTCGACTACCCGGGCGAATGGCTGCTCGACCTGCCGCTGCTGGGCCACGACTACGCCAGCTGGAGCCGGGCCCAGTGGCAGGGCCTGGGGCCGGCACGACGCGAGCACTTCGCCGCCTGGCTGGCGGCGGTGGCCGAACTCGACCCGGCGGCCCCCGCCGAGGAGGCCCAGTTGGCCGAGCTCGCCGGGCGCTATGCCGAGGGGCTGCGCTCGGCCCGGGAAGCGGGCTTCGCCGACCTGCAACCGGGGCGCTTCCTGCTTCCCGGCGACCTCGAAGGCGCCCCGGTGCTGCAGTTCTTCCCGCTGCCCGGCCTCGACGACACCCCCGCCAAGCCGGCCCCCGAGAGCAACCTGGCCACCCTGGCCCGGCGCTTTCGCCACTACCAGCAGAAGATCGTCAAGCCCTTCTACCGGGAGCATTTCCGCCGCTTCGACCGGCAGATCGTGCTGGTCGACCTGCTCGGCGCCCTGGCCGCCGGCCCGGAGCGCTTCGACGACCTGGCCCGGGCGCTGGGCACCCTGATGCAGAGCTTCGACTACGGCAAGCGCAGTCTGATGAACCGGCTCTTCGCGCCGCGCATCGACCGCCTGGCCATCGCCGCCACCAAGGCCGACCATGTCACCCCGGAGCAGCACCCGCGCCTGGTCGCCCTGCTGGAGGCGCTGCTGGCGGAGCCCCTCAAGGAGCTGCGCTTCGCCGACGTGCCGGTCAAGGGGCTCTCCCTGGCCGCCATCCGCGCCACCGAGCCCCGGGAGGTGACCCGCCAGGGCACCACCAGCCCCGCCCTGCGCGGTACCCTGCTGAACGGCGAGGAGGCCCTGCTGTTTCCCGGCGAGGTCCCGGCACGCCTGCCGGAGCACGATTTCTGGACGCGCCAGGGCTTCGACTTCCCGGCCTTTCGCCCCCCGGTGATCGATGGCGGCGCCCTGCCCCATCTGCGCCTCGATGCCGCCCTGGACTGGCTCCTGGGCGACAAGCTGCAATGACTGCGAACAAGAGACTGGCCCATGAGTGACCCGCGCCCGGGACAACGCTTTTCCCTCGACGAGCCGCCCGCCGCCAAGCGGCGACAGTGCCCGGCCATGACTGCGAGCAAGAGACTGGCCCATGAGTGACCCGCGCCCCGGAAAGCGCTTTTCCCTCGACGAGACGCCTCCGGCCCGGGGCGATCCCCGCCCCGGGCAGCGTTTCGAGGATCTCGACGCCGGCCGCCCCCTGGACGAGTCGGCCGAGCCGGGCCGTGACGAGGTGGGCCGTGCCGAGGCGGTGCTCGATGCCGGCCTGGCCCGGCCGCGCAAGCGCCGCTGGGGCCTGCTGACCCTGCTCGGCGGTGCCCTGGGCCTGGGGGCCCTGGAGGGCGCCCAGACCCTCTATCGGGCCAGCCTCGGCGGCGACTGGCTGGCCGGCGGCTGGAGCCTCTTGCTGCTGCTGGCCCTGGGGCTGGGGGGCACGGCCCTGGGCCGGGAGCTGTGGCGACTCAGGCGACTGCGCCGCCATGACCGGCTGCGCGAGGCCCTGGAGGCCCTCCCCCAGGCCGGCCCGACGGAGGCCCAGGCTCTGGCGGAGCGGCTGCGTCACCAGCTCGGCCTCGACGACGACCATCCCCACTGGCGGGGCTACCTGGCCGCCCGGGCGCCTCACCATGACGGCGCCGAGACCGCGGTGCTGCTGGCCCACCACCTGCTGGCCCCCCGCGACCGGGAGGCGCGACGGCTGATCTCGCGAATGTCCGGTGACACCGCGGTGATGGTGGCGCTGAGCCCCTTGACCCTGGTGGACATGGCCCTGGTCGCCTGGCGCAACCTGGCCCTGGTGGATCGCCTGGCCCGCCTCTACGGCCTGGAGCTGGGCTACGCCAGCCGCCTGCGCCTGCTGCGGGCGGTGCTCTACAACATGGCCTTCGCCGGCGCCAGCGAGCTGGCCAGCGAGGCGGGCATGGAACTGGTGTCGATGAACCTGGCGGGGCGCATCTCGCTGCGCGGCGCCCAGGGGCTGGGAATCGGGCTGCTCAGTGCCCGCCTCGGCCTGCGTACCCAGCGCCTGGCCCGTCCCCTGGCCTTCGCCGAGAGCGAGGCGCCGCGCCTCAAGGACCTGCGCCGGGATGTCTGGCAGCGCCTGCGCCGCCTGGAAACCCAGGACGCCGGCGACAAGACGCCCGGGAGTTGATCCTGGTCAAGCCACGCCGGCGAAGATGGCCTAGGATGGATACCAAGCGCCGCGAGACGGCGAAGTCCCCGACGAGAAAGGAGAGGTTCCATGTACAAGTCACTGCTGGTTGCCGTGGATGGTTCCGAGAACGGCAAGAAGGCCCTGGAGCTGGCCTGTCAGCTGGCCCAGGGGGAGACCACCCTGCATATCCTGCATATCCCCGAGTCCCTGGCCCACGAGACCACCCTGGTGTGGGGCATCGGTGCCATCGCCATCGAGGCCAGCCGCCAGGACCTGGAGGCCGCCGGCAAGCAGGTGATCGAACGGGCCGAGGCCCAGGCCAAGGAGCTGGGCGTGGCCAAGGTCGAGACCCATCTGGGTCAGGGCGAACCGGCCCGCACCATCCTCAGCAAGGCCAAGACCCTGGGGGTCGACACCATCGTGCTGGGCAGTCGCGGCCTGGGCGATCTGGCCGGCCTGGTGATGGGCAGCGTCTCCCACAAGGTGATGCACAGCGCCAAGTGTGGCGTAATCACCATCCGCTAAGCCCCCTCCAGGTAAGCCGATAGGGCGCCGCCAAGGGCGGCGCTATCCCTCTTCGTCAGATCCCCCATTCTGATCACGCCAGGCGTTGCTCGCTCTCGCCATCGAAGAGCACCGCCCGCTCCAGGTCGATGCGCAGCGCCAGGCGCTCGCCGGGCACCGCCGGACAGCGGGGCCCCACCCGGGCGGTGACCTCCCCCGTCCCCAGGGGCAGTCGCAACAGGATATCCGCCCCGGTGGGCTCGGCCACCGAGACCCGCGCGCTGAAGGGCGCCCCCTGAGCCGCCTCGTCGAGGCGCGCGTCATGCTCGGCGAAATGCTCGGGGCGCAGGCCCAGCAGCACCCGCTGGCCTACTCGCGAGGCCAGGGCCTCGGTGGGCCTCGGCCAGGGCAGGCAGAGATCGTCCTCCCCGGGGGTGGCGATCCGCAACCGGTAGCCCTGCCCCGCGTCGCCCTCCAGGGTGGCCTCGATCAGGTTCATCGACGGCGAGCCCATGAACTCCGCCACGAAGCGATTGACCGGGTCGTTGTAGATCGCCTCCGGGGTACCCAGCTGGAGGATCTCGCCGTCGCGCATCACGGCGATGCGGTCGGCCAGGGTCATCGCCTCGATCTGGTCGTGGGTGACATAGACGATGGTGGTGCCGAGGCGCTGATGGAGCTTCTTGATCTCGGTGCGCATGTCCACCCGCAGCTTGGCATCCAGGTTGGAGAGCGGCTCGTCGAAGAGATAGACCTGGGGCTCCCGGGCCAGGGCGCGGCCCATGGCCACCCGCTGGCGCTGGCCGCCGGAGAGCTGCGACGGCTTGCGCTCGAGCAGGTGGGAGATCTGCAGCAGATCGGCGACCCGCTCCACCGCCGCCTCCCGCTCGCCCCGGGGCATCTTGCGCATCTCCAGGCCGAAGGCGATGTTCTGGCGCACCGTCATGCTGGGGTAGAGGGCGTAGGACTGGAACACCATGGCGATGTCCCGCTCCGCCGGGGTACACCAGGTGACGTCGCGCCCGGCGATGCGGATCTCCCCGGAAGTGACCGGCTCGAGGCCGGCGATGGCGTTCATCAGCGTCGACTTGCCGCAGCCGGAGGGGCCCACCAGGATCAGGAACTCCCCCGATTCGATGGCCAGGCTGACCTCCTTGAGCACCTCGGTGTTGCCGAAGGTCTTGCGAACCTCGTTGATTTCCAGTGCCGACATGGCGATTACCTCGTTATTAATTGTTGTCTTGGGTTCTTGGACCTAGCCCTTGACGGAGCCGGCGGTCAGCCCGCGCACGAAATACTTGCCGGCCAGCACATAGACCACCAGGGTCGGCAGGGCGGCGATCATGGCGGCGGCCATGTCCACGTTGTACTCCTTGACCCCGGTGGAGGTGTTGACCAGGTTGTTGAGGGCCACCGTCACCGGCTGGGTGTCGTGCCCCGAGAAGGCCACCCCGAACAGGAAGTCGTTCCAGATCTGGGTGAACTGCCAGATCACCGAGACCACCAGGATCGGCGCCGACACCGGCAGCAGGATGCGCCAGAAGATGCGAAAGAAGCCCGCCCCGTCCAGCTTGGCCGCGGCCACCAGCTCCCGCGGCACCGCCACGTAGAAGTTGCGGAAGAACAGGGTGGTGAAGGCGATGCCGAACACCACATGCACCAGGATCAGCCCCGCCCGGGAGCTGGCCAGGCCCAGCCAGCCCAGGGTCTGGGCCATGGGCAGCAGCACCACCTGGAAGGGGATGAAGCAGCCGAAGAGCATCAGCGCGAAGAGCAGCTCCGAGCCCTTGAAGCGCCACTGGGTCAGGGCATAGCCGTTGAGCGCCCCTATCAGGGTGGAGATCAGCACCGCCGGGATCACGATGGCGAAGGAGTTCCAGAAGTAGCCACCGATGCCCTCGCAGCGCATCCCGGTGCAGGCCTCCCCCCAGGCCTTGGCCCAGGGCTCCAGGGTCGGCGCCAGGGGCAGCGCCAGCAGGCTGCCGGCACGGATCTCCTCCAGGGGCTTGATGGAGGTGAGCAGCATCACCACCAGGGGCAGCAGGTAGAAGAGCGCGGCCAGGATCAGGGTGGCATAGAGGGCCATTCGGCCCAGCCGGGCCAGGGGCGTCTGGCGACGGATCACGTTAGCCATGCTTGCGACTCCTCAGTTCCGAATAGAGGTAGGGCACCAGGATCGCCAGCACGCCGCCCAGCATCAGCATGGCGCTGGCGGAGCCCAGGCCGATCTGGGCGCGGTTGAAGGCGTGGGCGTACATGAAGGTGGCGGGCAGGTCCGAGGCGTAGCCGGGGCCGCCGCCGGTCAGCGCCACCACCAGGTCGAAGCTCTTGATGGCGATATGGGCGAGGATCATCACCGCGCTGAACACCACCGGGCGCAGGCAGGGCAGGACCACCCGCCAGTAGATCCGCGGCAGGCTGGCGCCATCGAGCTGGGCGGCCTTGATGATGCTGTCGTCGATGCCGCGCAGCCCGGCCAGGAAGAGCGCCATGACGAAGCCGGAGGCCTGCCAGACCGCGGCGATCACCAGGGTGTAGACCGCCATGTCCGGGTTCACCAGCCAGTCGAAGCGAAAGCCCTCGAAGCCCCAGCCACGCACCATGGCCTCCAGCCCCAGGCTGGGGTTGAGCAGCCACTTCCAGGCCACCCCGGTGACGATAAAGGAGAGCGCCATGGGATAGAGGTAGAGGGTGCGCAGGGCCCCCTCCTGGCGGATGCGCTGGTCGAGCAGGATCGCCAGCAGGGCCCCCAGCACCAGGCAGATGGCGATAAAGAGGCCGCCGAAGAGCACCAGGTTGGTGGAGGCCACCCACCAGCGGTCGTTGGCCATCAGCCGCGCATACTGGGCGAAGCCGACGAAGTCGTAGCTGGGCAGCATCCGCGAGTTGGTCAGGGAGAGCACGAAGGTCCACAGCATGAAGCCGTAGACGAAACACAGGGAGACGGCCGCCGAGGGGGCCAGCACCAGGCGCGGCAGCCAGGCCTGGAGGCGCGCCGCCGGGGTCGGTCGGGCGGCCGCGGGCCGCCCGACCTCCCGGGAGGTCGAAAGCGATAGGGGCATGGGAGTCACCGTTGACGTCGGCGGCGGGCGAACCCGCCGCGGGCAGGGAGAGGCGGCAGGCGCCGCCTCCGGGAGTCGAGCAGACTGACTCAGGCCTAGTAGGTGGCCTGGGCGGCGCGAACCAGCCGCTCCGCCGCCTGCTCGGCGCTCATGCCGCTGCTGTTGAAGTAGTTGGTGACGATATCGAAGAGGGCCCCCTGGACATCGGCGCGTACCGCCATGCCATGGGCCATGCTGGGCACCAGGCCACCGTTGTCGGCGGCCGCCTGGAAGTCGGCCATGGAGGCCTGGGCGCAGGCGTCGAAGGCACTCATGTCCAGGTCGGTGCGGGCGGGAATCGAGCCCTTGGCCAGGTTGAAGGTCTCCTGGAAGGTGGGCTCCAGCACCAGCCGTGCCAGGTCGTGCTGGGCGGCCAGGTCGGCGGCCTCGGTGACCCGGAACATGGCCAGGCTGTCGATATTGAAGGTGAAGGCCGACTCGGTGCCCGGCGCCGGGGCGCAGAGGTACTCCTCGCCGGCGGCGAGGCCGGCGGCGGTGAACTCGCCCTTGGCCCAGTCGCCCATCAGCTGCATGGCGGCCACGCCGTTGATCACCATGGCGGTGGCCACGTTCCAGTCGCGCCCCGGCATGCCCTCGTCCATCAGCTCGCGCAGGCGCTTGAAGGTGGTCAGGGCCTGGATCATGGTGTCGCTGCCCAGGGCCTCGGGGTCGAGCTCCACCAGGGCGCGCCGGTAGAAGTCCTCGCCCCCCTCCGCCAGCACCACCGTCTCGAAGAGAGTGGCGTCCTGCCAGGGCTGGCCGCCGTGGGCCAGGGGCACATGGCCCGCGGCACGGATCGCCTCGGCGGCGTCGAACAGCTCGTCGAAACTGGTCGGCATCTCGACGCCGGCGGCGGCCAGCACCTCGGGGTTGCCCCATAGCCAGTTGACCCGGTGGACGTTCACCGGCACCGCCACATAGTGGCCATCGTGGCGCATGATCTCCGCCACCCGAGGCGGCAGCAGGCTGTCCCAGGCCGCCGCCTCGGCCACCTCGTCCAGCTCGCCGAGCAGCCCCAGCTCCCCCCACTCCTGGATCTCGGGCCCCTTGATCTGGGCCGCCGAGGGCGGGTTGCCGGACATGGCCCGGGACTTGAGCACGGTCATGGCGGTCTCGCCGCCGCCGCCGGCCACGGCGAAGTCCTGCCAGGCGTGGCCCTCGGCCTCCACCAGCTCCTTGAGCACCGAGGCCGCCTGGGCCTCGCCGCCGGAGGTCCACCAGTGCAGCACCTCCACCTCGCCGGCCTGGGTCGCGGCGGAGGCGCCCAGGGCCCCGGCCACGGCGAGGCCGAGCAGGGTGGGACGCGGCATAACGGAACGGAATCGAACGGATGCGGGCATAGCGTGTCTCCTTGTTGTTATCGTATCGCACCGCCTCTGGGAGCGGTTATCGACACGCTACTCCAGGCCCGCCCCCGGGTGGGGTTACCTAATGCTGCAAAGTCTTGCGGTATTATTTCACGCTTGTAATACATCGCCCGAGCCACCGGCCTTCAGGGTCACGCCCGGGGCAAGCGCAGCCTGACCACCAGGCCGCCGTCGGGATGGTTGGCGAGCCTCAGGCTACCCCCCAGGGCGTGGACGATATGCCGGGCGATCCCAAGCCCCAGGCCGCTGCCACCGGTGTTACGGCTGCGCGAGGGCTCCAGGCGCACGAAGGGTTCGAAGACCCGCTCGAGCTGCGCCTCGGGGATCCCCGGGCCGTGGTCGCGGAGGGTGATCTCCAGCGCCTCGGGACCGTCCACCAGGCACACCTCGACCCGACCACCATAGAAGATGGCGTTCTCCAGCAGGTTTCCCAGGCCGCGCTTCAGGGCCAGGGGCTTGGCCGCCAGCGGCGCCGCCGTGCCTGCCAGGCTCACCTCGCCGCCCTGCAGGTGCAGTTCGGCGGCGAGCCCTTCCAGCAGCGCCACCACGTCCACCGCCACCACCTCCTCGTGGAGGTCGAGCCCCTTCACCGAGGCCAGCGCCCCCTTGACCAGCAGGTCCAGCTCGTCCAGGGAGGCACAGAAGCGTTCCCGCTGGTGGGGATCGTCGAGCATCTCGGCGCGCAACCGCATCCGGGTAATCGGGGTCTTGAGGTCGTGGGAGATCGCCGAGAAGAGCCGCTCGCGCTCCTCCAGCTGGCCACGGATCCGCTCCTGCATGCGGTTGAAGGCCTGGGTGGTCTCGCGGGTCTCCCGGGGGCCCCGCTCCGGCAGGGGCGGGGCATCCAGGTCATCGCCCAGCTGGCGGGCGGCCCGGGCCAGCCGCGCCAGGGGCCGGGTCACGCTGCGGATGCCCAGCCAGGAGAGCCCCACCACGGTGAGCAGCACGATCAGCACCGCGAAGAGGCGATCCTCAGCCAGCCAGTGGCGCCCGGCGAAGAGCTCCGGCACCGGCAGCAGGGTCGCCACATAGAGCCACTCCTCCGGCCCCAGGGCCATCTGCACCACCAGGATCGGCGGCGACAAGGGCTCCATCAGCAGGCTGTGCTGGCCCCAGCGGGGCGGCAGGTCGTGGAGCAGTACCTGGTTGTTGAGCAAGCGCAGGGTCTCGGGGCGGGAGAACTCCACCCGGGCCTCGCGAATGCCCAGCTCCTCCTCCAGCACCCGCCGGAAGTTGTCCACCACCAGGGCCTGCTCGGGGCCGCGGCCGATCTCCTCCACCGGGATGCGATGGTCGTTGATGCTGACGAAGAAGCGGGTCCCGCCCATGTCGCGCAGCTGGTCCAGGACGATATGCCGGTAGTCGCGGGGCAGGGAGCGGAAGAAGCGCACCGTGGAGGCGACGCTGTAGGCCACGTTGCGGGAGAGCTCGTCGAGCTGCTCGAGCTGGCTGGCCCGGGCCTGGGCGGTCCAGATGGCGTAGCTGGCCAACTGGGCGCTGAGCACCCCGGTGATCATGATCAGCACGAAGCGACCGCGCAGCGAGCGCGGCAGCCCCCGGGCCAGGGTGCGGCGCAGGCGACGCCAGGGGCGATACCAGGGACCGAGCGCCTCCCCCATCCTAGGCGAGCACCTCGACCCGGGTGGCCAGCACATAGCCGGCGCCGCGCACGGTGCGAATCAGCTGGGAGTGCTGGGCGTCCTCCCCCAGGCGCTGGCGCAGCCGGCAGACATGGACATCGATGGAGCGATCCAGGGGCGGCGCGGGGCGCCCCCGGGTCAGCTCGAAGAGCGCCTCCCGGGAGAGCACCTCCTCGGGGTGATCGAGGAACACCTGCAGCAGCTGGAAGTCGGCCCCGGAGAGGGCGATACGCGCCTCCCCGGCGTCGATCAGCTCCCGGCTCACCCGGTCCAGGCGCCAGTCGCCGAAGGCCACCAGCCGCGCCTGAGCCGCGGTGACCGGAGGCGCCACCGTCGCCCGGGTGCGACGCAGCACCGCCTTGATGCGCGCCAGCAGCTCCCGGGGGTTGAAGGGCTTGCCCAGGTAGTCGTCGGCGCCCAGCTCCAGGCCGAGGATGCGATCGGTCTCGTCGGCGCTGGCGGTGAGCATGATGATCGGCACCTCGCTGTCGCGGCGCAGCTCGCGACAGATCGTGAAGCCATCGTCGCCGGGCAGCATCAGGTCGACGATCAGCAGGTCCGGGGTCTCCCGGGCCAGCAGGGCACGCAGGGCCTCGCCGTCCTCGGCGGTCAGGGCCCGGTAGCCGTGGCGACCCAGGTAGTCGGCCAGCAGTTCACGGATCTCGGGGTCGTCATCGACCACGATCAGGGTGACAGGCGTCGTCGTCATGGCGGGCATCCCGCGATCAGGGGTGAGGGAGTCTCGATCATGGGCGAGGGCCAGGGTGGCGACAAGGCGCGTGCGACCATGGTCGCAGCCTCAGAGAGCGAAGCGCTCACTGAGCCATTCGGCCACCGCCGCCTCGCCGTGATGCCCGATGCGCCGCGCCTCGGGCACCCGGCCGGCCAGCGCCGGATGGGCATTGGCCATCACCTGGGCCTCGCCGGCGAGGCCGAGCATCTCGGTGTCGTTGAGGTTGTCGCCGAAGGCCAGGCAGGCCCCGGGGGTCAGTCCCAGGCGCTCGAGCAGGGCCGTCAGGGCGGTGCCCTTGTTGACCCCGCCGGCCATGATCTCCAGGGCATTGGCGGTGGAATAGGTGATATGCAGGGCCTCGCCATGGTGCGCCCGCGCCTGGGCCTCGAGGCGCGCCAGGTGGTCCGGGTCGCCGATATAGAGCACCTTGCCCACCCGTTCGCCGTCCAGGGCATCGGGCGCCACCACCCGATAGCCGAAGCCGGTGGCGGCATGCAGCGCCAGCAGGCGCGGCGCCTCGGCGTCGATCAGCCAGTCGTCGTCCCGGTAGAGGTTGAGGCGCACCTCGGCGGGGCGCTCCAGGGCAATCAGCGCCCGGGCCCGGGCCGCGTCCAGGTGGCGGGCCGCCAGCAGGCGTCCCGCCGGATCGTGGAGATAGGCGCCGTTGGTGCTGATCAGGTGCACCGGCACCCCGAGCCGATCCCGGTAGGCCAGCATGTCCTGGTAATGGCGCCCGGAGGCGAAGGCCAGGTGGTGGCCCCGCTCGGCCAGGGCCCGCAGCACCTCGACGGTACGCGGGGCCAGGTCATGGTCGGCGCCCAGCAGGGTGCCATCCAGGTCGGAGACGATCAGGCGTGGGGTCATGGGGGGCTCCCGGAATCAGGGCGCCTCAGCTTAACCGATTCACCCCGGCGGCTCCTAGTCGCAACGGGGCTGGGTAAGTTATCGCAGCTAGTCCCAACTGCTGCTGGAGGCACGGGGCTACCCTGGTGGAAAGACCAAAACAAAACGACCGGCCCCGAGTGATCGGGGCCGGTCGTCGGGGGTAAGCTGGCTTAGGCGTCGCCCAGGCCTCGGGCCACGGCGGCGGCCCGTTCGCCCAGCAGCACATGGATCACGCCCTGCTCCAGGCGCTGGACCGCCTGGGCGCCGAGGCCGGCCAGGGCCGCCTCGTCCAGGGCCTGGGTATCCGCCAGCTCCAGGCGCAGCCGGGTGGCGGCCACCGCCGTGACGCTGCGCAGATTGCCCTCGCCGCCCAGGGCCCGATGCCAGGCCTGGCGCGCCTGGGGATCGAGGGCCTGGGTCGTCGCCTCGGGCACCGTGGCCTCAGTGGTGGCCTCAGTGGCTGTGGCCTCGGGCGTCGGTGCGGAGGCGGCCACGGGCGCGGTGCCCTGGGCGGCCATGGCGGCACGGATCTCGTCCGCCACCCCATCCGCGATGGGACCGAGGATCACCTGGAGGCCGCCGCCCTGCAGGCGCAGGAGGCCCCGGGAACCCAGGGCCTTGAGGGCCGCCTCGTCGATCGCCTCGGGGTGCTCCAGTACCAGGCGCAGCCGGGTGGTGCAGGCGCCGACGCTGGTGAGGTTGCCCGCCCCGCCCAGGGCGGCAACGAAGGCCGGGCCCCGCTCGCCGCTGGCCTGGGTGGCCGCAGGCGCCGCGGTTTCCGGCTCACGGCCCGGGGTGGGCAGGTCGAAGCGCAGGATGGCCCAGCGGAACACCGTGTAGTAGAGGGCGAAGTAGGCCAGGCCCACCGGCAGCATCAGCCAGCCATTGGTGGAGAGCCCATAGGAGAGGGCGAAGTCGAAGGCGCCGGCGGAGAAGGTGAAGCCGAGCTTGACGTCGAGCCAGTGCAACAGCGCCATGGAGACGCCGGTCAGCACCGCGTGCAGGCCATAGAGCAGCGGCGCCAGGAACATGAAGGTGAACTCGATGGGCTCGGTGACCCCGGTCAGGAAGGCGGTCAGCGCCAGGGACAGCAAGAGGCCACCCACCTGGGCGCGGCGTCCCTTGGGCGCGGCGTGGTACATGGCCAGGGCCGCCGCCGGCAGGCCGAACATCATCACCGGGAAGAAGCCCGCCATGAAACGCCCTGCGGCAGGGTCGCCGGCGAAGAAGCGGTTGAGGTCGCCGCTGGCCACCACCCCGGAGGCCGCCTCGAAGCTGCCGAAGACGAACCACACCAGGCTATTGAGCACATGGTGCAGGCCGGTGACGATCAGCAGGCGGTTGAGCACCCCGTAGACGAAGAGCCCCAGCTCGCCGGCGTCGATCAGCCACTGGCCGAGGGCGTCGATGCCGTGCTGGATCGGCGGCCAGATCACCCCGAATGCGACCCCCAGGGCCACCGCGGCCAGGCCGGTGGCGATGGGCACGAAGCGCCGTCCGCCGAAGAAGGCCAGGTACTCCGGCAGCGCGATCGCCTTGTAGCGGTTGTAGAGCAGCCCCGCCACGCAGCCGATGATGATGCCGGCCAGCACCCCCATGTTGATCTCCGGGTTGAGGGCGGTGAGCACCGCATCCAGCACCAGGTAGCCGATCACCCCGGCCAGGCCGGCGGCGCCGTTGTTGTCATCGGCGAAGCCCACCGCCAGGCCGATGGCGAAGATCAGCGCCAGGTTGGCGAAGATCGCCTCGCCGGCACTGGCGATAAAGGCGATATCCAGCAGGTCGGGCTGGCCCAGGCGCAGCAGCAGGCCGGCGATGGGCAGCACCGCGATGGGCAGCATCAGGGAGCGGCCGAGCCGCTGTAGCCCGCCCATCAGGCGGGATCCCAGGGTCAGGGTAGTCATTCTCAGCACCTCTCGAGGGTCGTTGTCGTTGTTGTGTCGGGGGTCGCGTCGGTCCGGGCCAGCCAGGCCGCGAGGCGCTCGCGCACCGCGGCCGCATCAGGAAGGGCCAGCAGCTCGGGCAGCTCGGCGGCCAGGGCGGCGGCGTCCAGGCGCCGCAGGGCGGCCTTCACCGCCGGCACCCGGGCCGGCTCCACGGAGAGTTCGTCGACGCCCAGCGCCACCAGCAGGGGCGCGGCCAGGTCGTCGCCGGCGGCGGCGCCGCACACCCCCACCGGGCAGCGTCCCTTGGCGCCGGCCACCGTGGCCTGGATCAGCCGCAGCACCGCCGGGTGCAGCACGTCGGCCCGGGCGGTCAGGGCCGGGTCCTCGCGATCCATGGCCAGGGTGTACTGGGTCAGGTCGTTGGTGCCGATGGAGAGGAAGTCCGCCTCGGCGGCGAGGCTTGCGGCACAGAGGGCGGCGCTGGGCACCTCGATCATGGCGCCCAGCCGCGGCCGCGCGGCGAGGCCAAGCTCGGAGGCGATGGCCTCCAGGCGCTGGCGCACCTGGCGCAGCTCGCCGGCCTCGCTGACCATAGGCAGCATGATATGCAGGGCATCGAGGGGCGTGACGCCGAGCAGGGCCCGCAGCTGGGTCTCCAGCAGCTCGGGGTGACTGGCCCAGAGGCGGGCCCCGCGCACGCCCAGCGCCGGGTTGGGCACCGCCGGCAGGCGCAGGTAGGGGAGCTGCTTGTCGGCGCCGATATCCAGGGTGCGGATGATCACCGGCTTGCCGTTCAGGGCCGCCAGGGCGGCCTGGTATTCGTCGCGCTGGGTGGCCTCGTCGGGGGCGCTGTCGCGCTCCAGGAAGAGGAATTCGCTGCGCAGCAGCCCCACCCCATCGGCGCCGGCCTCCGCGGCCAGGCGCGCCTCCTCGGCGCCGCCGATATTGGCGCATACCTCGACCTCGCGGCCATCCTGGGTGATGGCGGGCTCGAAGGCCGCCGCCCGGGCCGCCTCGGCCTCGCGGCGGCGGGCCTCGAGCCGCGCGGTCACCTCGACCACCTGGGCCTCGCTCGGCGCCGGCACCAGGCGACCGCGCTCGGCATCCAGGATGGCCGCCTCGCTCGGGGTGTTATCGAGGGCCGCCAGCAGGCCCGGCCCCATGGCCACCAGGCAGGGGATGCCCCGGGCCCGGGCCAGGATGGCCACATGGGAGGTGGTGCCGCCGCCGGCCAGGCAGAGCCCGGCGGGGCGCCGGGCGGCCACCGCCACCAGCTCCGAGGGGGTCAGCTCCTCGGCCACCAGCAGGGCATTCTCGGGAAGCTCGGGCAGGCCGGGCACCGCTGCGTCGCTCAGTTCCGTCATCACCCGCCGCTGCAGGTCGCGCAGGTCGGCGACCCGGGCGGCCAGCAGGGCGTTGCCGGTGGCGGTGAGGCGCTCGGCTTCGGCGTCCAGGGCCTCTCGCCAGGCCTGGCCGGCGCCGCGTCCATCGCGGATGCGCTCCTCCGCCGCCGCCGCCAGGTCCGGGTCCGCCAGCCAGGCGCCATGGGCGGCGAAGATCTCCGCCTCGGCGGTCTGACCGGCGCGAGTCGCCTCGGCCTCGTCCCGGGCCAGGGCCTCGCCGACCCGGGTCAGCGCCTGGGTCAGTCGTGGTGCTTCCACGGCCTCGCCCTCGCCGTCATGGGGCACGGCGGGCAGCGGCGGCCGATAGGCGACCAGCGGTCCCAGGGCCAGGCCGGGGCTGGCCACCAGGCCGGCCAGCTCGCCCTCCTCGACTCCCTCCCCCAGTGCCTCGTTCGGTGTCGCTTGAGGCTGGGGAGCGGGATGCGCCTCGGCCTCGGGGGTGGTGAGCAGGGCCTCGGCGGCGTCCAGGGCCGCCTCGGCGCGCTCGCCCCGGGCGGTCAACCGCAGGGCCGCTCCCTCGGTGAGGCCCAGGTTCATCAGGGCGCTTAGGCTATCGGCGCTGGCGCCGGGGCTTTCGCCGCTGCCCCCATCGCTCTCCCCTGCCCCGTGATCGAGATGCACACTCAGGGCAACGCCATGCTCCCGGGCGATGGCCCGCAGCCGCGCCGCGGGGCGGGCGTGCAGGCCCGCCGCCAGGGCCAGGGTCAGGCGCCGGTCGGCCTCGGGCCCACCGGCCAGCGTCTCGCGGCTTTCCGCCACCGCCGCCTCCAGCACCAGCAGCGGCTCGCCCAGGGTGACCCGGGCGCCGGCCGCGAGACTCGGCTCACGCAGCCGCCAGCCGCCGGCCTCGGTGATCACCAGGGGGGTGATCAGGGCACTGGCGCCCCGAGCCAGGGCGTCGGCATCGAAGCGACACAGGGGGTCGCCGGCGCGGACCCGGTCGCCCACGGCCACCAGGGGCTCGATGCCTTGCCCCTGGAGTTCCACGGTATCCAGGCCCAGGTGGAGCAACAGCTCCACCCCGGCCTCGGTTCTCAGGGTCAGGGCATGATGGGTGCGGGCACACTGCACCACCTCGCCATCGCAGGGGGCGTGCAGGCACTCGCCGAGGGGATCGAGGGCGATGCCCTCGCCCAGGGCCTGGCCGGCGAAGACCGGGTCGGGCACCGCGGCCAGGGGCACCACCAGCCCCGCCACGGGGGCCAGCAGGGTCAGGGTTTGGCTGGATTCGGACATGGGAGGACTCCCGATATTATTGTTAGGCGTTACAGGGTGCAGGTGACCTTGTTGAGGTGCCGGGGACGATCCGGGTCGCTGCCCCGGGCCGCCGCCAGGCCGGCCACCATGACGTAGAAGCTCTGGATCACCGAGAGCGGCTGCAGGGCCTCGTGGCCGGCATCCACCAGGGTCAATTGGCGCTGCGCCACGCCCTCGTCGGCGGCCAGCAGCACCCGGGCGCCGACGCCCTCGAGCCACTCGGCCAGTTCCAGCAGCCCGGCCTGTTCCGGTCCCGGCGGGGCGAACACCAGCACCGGGTAGCCGGGGCCGATCAGCGCCATGGGGCCGTGACGCACCTCGGCGCCGCTGAAGGGCTCGGCCTGGATGGCACAGGTCTCCTTGAACTTCAGCGCCGCCTCCTGGGCCACGGCGAGGCCGGCGCCGCGACCGATCACCATCAGCTTGTCGGCACCCGTCAGGGCCTCGATGGCCGGTGACCAGTCCATCGCCAGGGCCCGGGTCAGGCGCTCGGGCAGGTCATCCAGGGCGGTGAGCAGGCCGCGATCCTCCTGCCAGTGGCCGATCAGCTGGGCCATGGCGGAGAGGGTGGCCAGGTAGCTCTTGGTGGCGGCTACGCTCTTCTCCTCCCCGGCATAGAGGGGAATCTCGGTGTCGCTGGCCGCGCCCAGGGGCGACTGGGGGGTGTTGACCAGGGCCAGGGTGCGGGCACCGGCGGCGGCCAGGGCCTGCTGGGTGGCCACCAGGTCGGGGCTCTGTCCCGACTGGGAGACCGCCAGGGCCAGTTGGCCGGTGAGGCGCCAGGGCGCCTTGGCCAGGGTGGTCAGCGAGGGCGGCAGGGAGGCCACCGGGATGCCGCGACGCTTCATGCACTGGTAGGCGAAGTAGCTGGCGGCGTGATCGGAACTGCCCCGGGCGACGGTGACCGCCGCGGCGGGCTCCGCGGTGCGCAGGCGCTCGCCCAGCTCGGCGAGCAGGGCCTGGTTGCGTTGCAGCTGGCCGCGGATGCGCTCCGGGGCGTTGCGGGCTTCTTCGAGCATCAGGGACATGACGGGGCTCCTTGGAGGTTTCCACAGACGGGGCGGCCCTCGACGAAGACCGCTTGGAGTTGGAGTTGGGGGTCGAGGACCACCAGGTCGGCCAGGGCGCCCTCCGCCAGGCGACCGATCTCGTCGAGACCGAGGAAGTCGGCGGGGAAGCGCGACAGGCGGTCCGAGGCCTCGGCCAGGGAGAGCCCCAGGCCGACGAAATTGCGCAGCGCCTGGTCCATGGTCAGGGTGCTGCCGGCCAGGGTGCCGTCGGCCAGGCGCACCCCGCCCAGGCACTTGGTGACGGTCTGCTCGCCCAGCCGGTAATCGCCGTCGGGCATGCCGGCGGCGGCGGTGGAGTCGGTGACCGCATAGAGGTTGGGGATGCAGCGCAGGGCGGTGCGGATGGCCCCGGGGTGCACATGCAGCAGGTCGGGAATCAGCTCGGCGTACTGGGCATGGGCCAGGGCCGCGCCGACCATGCCCGGCTTGCGATGGTGCAGGCCGGTCATGGCATTGAACAGGTGGGTGAAGCCGCAGGCGCCATGGGCCAGGGCCTCGACCCCCTCCTCGTAGCTGCCCAGGGTGTGACCCAGCTGGACCCGTACGCCGCGCTCGCTGAGGTGGCGAATCAGGGCGTGGTGGCCGGCCAGCTCCGGGGCCAGGGTGACCAGGCGGATCGGCGCCAGGGCGCAGAGCTCGTCCACTTCCTCGATCAGGCCGCTGCGGGCATGGGCCGGCTGGGCGCCGAGCTTGCCGGGGTTGATGTAGGGCCCCTCCAGGTGCACCCCCAGCACCCCCGCGGCCCGGGGGTCCGGGTCGGCCATATAGGCGGCGATCTCGCCCAGCACCCGGCGAATCTCGGCGTCCGGGGCGGTCATGGTGGTGGCCAGCAGCCGGGTGGTGCCGAAGCGCACATGGGTACGCGCCAGGGTGGCCAGGGCCGCGCCCCCCTCCATGGTGTCGGCGCCGCCGCCGCCATGCACATGCAGGTCGACGAAGCCGGGCAGCAGCCGCGGATGGTCGTTGGTGTCGGGGTCCACCGGCTCGCCACTGATGCGGGTGATGCGCCCGCCGTCCCAGTGGAGTTCCCCCAGGCGCCAGCCCTCGGGGGTGAGGATATTGCCGTACAGCATGGGGCCTCCTAGCGGGTCAGCTCGACCATAAAGTCGTAGTAGTCGGTGCGGCAGTAGGTGACGGTGAGTTCCGCCGGGGTGCCATCGGCCAGATAGCCCAGGCGCGTCACCTTGAGCAGCGCCTGGCCTTCGGGCACCTCGGCCAGGGCCGCCAGCTCGGCGTCGGCATTGATGGCGGTGACGTGTTGCAGGGCCCGGGCCACCCGCTTGCCGCTGGCCTCCAGCACCGCGTAGAGGGAGGTCTCCACCGCCCGGGGATCGGGCAGCACCGATGCCGGCAGGCAGCTCTCCTCCACCGCCATCACCACGTCGTCGGCCAGGCGCAGGCGCTTGAGGCGCGCCACCCGGGCATCGGCGCCCAGGCCCAGGCGCATGCCCTCCTCCACGCTGGGGTTGGCCAGGCCGCGCGCCAGCCAGTGGGAGCTGGGGGTGAAGCCGCGCTGGGTGAGCAGCTCGGTGAAGCTGGAGAGCCGCGACAGGGACTGGTTGAGGCGCGGGGTAATAAAGGTGCCGGAGCCGCGGCTGCGGCGGATCAGCCCCAGCTCGGCCAGGCGATCCAGGGCCTTGCGGGCGGTGATCCGCGACACCTCCAGGCTCTCGGCCAGGTTGCGCTCCGAGGGCAGCGCCTCGCCGGCCTGCCAGGCGCCGGTCTCGATGGCCTGCTCCAGCTGGCGGGCCAGCTGCTGGTAGAGGGGCGTCGCGCCCTGGGGGTCGAGGCGCAGCTGGGTGAAGCGTGGGTCCATGGGTCTCTCCCTGTCTGGGGGCAGTAGCCATACCAATCTAATACCACTATAGACCCACATTGATACCAATCAAATACCACTTCTCTACGACCTTGGTGGCATAGGGCCCCCTTGCCGGAAGCGCCTCGGCGCCGTCTCTCTGGCGTAGGCGCCCGGTCGAGGAAGCGCAGGCTCTTGAGAAACCAGGGCCAAAGCGAACTTCAGGAGGCGCGCGATTGGCGCCACGGGCGGGAATCCGTATAGTGGCAGCCTCTCACCCCGCCACCAGAAAGTGTCCGATGCTGCAGAACAACGCCCTGCTTGCTCAGCTCAAGCAACAGATCCGCTCCACGACGCCCCGCGTGGAGGGCGTGATCAAAGCCACCGACAAGGGCTTCGGCTTCCTGGAGACCGACGACGGCGACTCCTACTTCGTGCCGCCCCCCGCCATGAAGCAGGTGCTGCATGGCGACCGGGTGGAGGCCGTCCTCCACGAGGAGGGTGAGAAGAAGAGCGTCGAACCCGACACCCTGATCGAGCAGGGCCTGGAGCGCTTTATCGCCCGGGTGCAGAAGCGCGAGGGGCGCCTGGCGGTGGTGCCGGATCATCCCTCCATCAAGAATGTTCTCAAGGCGCGCATCAAGCGCAGCCTCGACGAGGAGAGCATCGGCGACGGCGACTGGGTCGTGGCGCGCCTGGTGCGCCACCCGCTCAAGGAGAGCGATCGTGGCTTCTTCACCCAGATCGACGAGCTGGTGGCCAAGGCCGATAACCCGGCGGTGCCCTGGCGGGTGACCCTGGCCCGCCACGCCCTGGAGCAGGAGTGCCCGGACGCCGGCAGCGACTGGCCGCTGCGCGACGAGGGCCTCGAGCGCGAGGACCTCACCGCCGAGCCCTTCTTCACCATCGACGGCGAGAAGACCCGGGACATGGACGACGCCCTGCGCATCCGGGTCCGGGAGGACGGTGGCTGGGACCTGACGGTGGCCATCGCCGACCCCACCGCCTATGTGGAAGAGGGCCATGCGGCGGATCTCGAGGCGCGCACCCGCGCCTTCACCGTCTACCTGCCGGGCCAGAACGTCACCATGCTCCCCGAGCAACTGGCCGATGACCTCTGCTCCCTGTGGGAGGGCCAGGAGCGCCCGGTGCTGGCCTGCACCCTGACCGTCCAGGCCGACGGCAGCCTCGGCGATTACCGCTTCTTCGCCGCCACCGCCACCTCCCGGGCCAAGCTGGTCTACGACCGGGTCTCCGACTGGCTGGAGGGCCAGGGCGACTGGGCCCCGGAGGACGCCATCGCCGAGCAGCTCCAGGCGCTGCGCGACCTGACCGAGGCACGCAGCGCCTGGCGCGCCAAGCATGCCCTGGTGTTCAAGGATCGTCCCGACTATGTCTTCGATCTCGACGAGGCAGGCAATGTGCTGGATATCCGCACCGAGGAACGGCGCATCGCCAACCGCATGATCGAAGAGTCGATGATCGTTGCCAACGCCTGCTGCGCCGACCTGCTGGCTCAGCACGTGGGCCACGGCATCTTCAACGTGCACCGCGCCTTCGAGGACGACAAGGCCGAGGCCGCCCAGGAGTTCCTGGCCAGCCAGGAAATCCAGGTGGAGCGGGAAGCCCTCACCGAGCTCTCCCGCTACACGGAGCTCAAGCGCGAGCTGGAAGGCCGCGACGATGCCTGGCTGGACGCCCGCCTGCGCCGCTTCCAGGGTTTCACCAGCATGTCCGCCAAGCCTGGCCCCCACTTCGGCCTGGGGCTGCCCGCCTACGCCACCTGGACCTCGCCGATCCGCAAGTATGGCGATATGGTCAACCACCGGCTGATCAAGCGGGTGCTCAAGGGCGAACAGGCCCCCGCCGAGGCGAGCCTCGAGCTCACCGAGCAGCTCACCGAGCGGCGTCGCCTCAACCGCATGGCCGAGCGGGACGTCAAGGACTGGCTCTATGTGCGTTACCTGACCCCCGCCGCCAAGGCCCAGGAGGCCTTCGACGCCGAGGTGATCGCCATCAACCGCGGCGGCATGCGGGTGCGCCTCACCGCCAACGGCGCCACCGCCTTCGTGCCGGCGCCGCTGATCCACAGCGATCGGGACAAGGTGGCCATCGACGACAAGGAAGGGCGCATTCAGATCGAAGGGGAAGAACGCTACAAGCTCGGCGATCCGGTTCGGGTCGCCCTGACCGAGGCCCGGGAGGAGACCCGCTCCCTGGTGGCCCGCCCCAGCGAGTAACCAGTTAGTGACTGAAGGTGCTGGGGGCAGGATGGAGCGGGGGTTTTTTGCCAGGGGTGAGGAGCACGGCTCCGAACGGGCTGGCCAGGGATGGCCAGCACCGGCCCTGCTAGCGGAGCAGGATGCGAGAGCGAAGCAGGGCAAAAGTAGCGCCCAGGGATGGGTTCACAGCGCCCCGCGACAGCCTGCCCTCAGGCGCCCCAAGACTCGATGGGGACATCACAAACTGCGATAACCCTAGGCCCTGGAGTTTGACTCCGGGGCCTTTTTGTTGAGCGGTGTCACTTCCCGTGACTCGCTCGTAACATCACTTTATGGCAGAGTAAGCCGCATAACGATGATAACCGGGGCCGTCCCAGCGAGGGGGCGTCCAACGAGCAGGGATCTCACTCTATGGCGGCGCTTCTCGGCCTGCGCGGCAAGTCCGTGGTTACGCTTCTCTTCGCCTGTCTGCTGGCCCTGCTGCCGGCGGCACTGATCGGCTGGAAGGCCGTGGACGAGGTACGGCGACACTTCGCCAGCGCCTATGCCGAGCAGTACACCCTGCTGCAGATGCAGCGCATCATGGCCCCCCTGAGCCGTGAGCTGGCACTCTCCCGGCGCTTCGCCGACTCCATCGTCACCCGCGAATGGCTGCGCGCCCCGGACGACCCCGAGCGCCGCGAGCGTTTCTTCCGCGAGGCGGAGGGCTATCGCCAGCAGTTCACCAGCGGCGCCTTCTTTATCGTCGAGCACGCCAGCGGCGACTACTATTTCAGCGACGGCGCCGTTGGCGATGGCGACGCCAGCAATGGGCAAGGGCCCCGGGAGAGGCGCCCCGCCTACCGCCTCTCGCCGCAGCGCGAGGAGGATGCCTGGTACTTCGCCACCATGGCGAGCCGCGCCACCCACAATATCAACGTCAACGTCGACCGAGCCCTGGATCGCACCATGATCTGGCTCAATATCAAGGTCATGGACGCCGGCGAGCCACTGGGCCTGGCCGGCGGCAGCATCGATCTCAGCGACTTCCTCGACCGCTTTATCCGCTCGGCCCCGGCGGGCATCACGCCGATGATCATCGATAGCCGTGGTGCGCTCCAGGCCCACGCCGACCCCGAGCGGATCGCCCTGAGCTCCGTCAACCTCTCCCAGACCCTGGATGGCGACCACGGCCTCTACGCCATGCTGGAAACGCCGGCCCAGCGCGAGGCCCTGCGTGCCGCCATCCAGCAGACCACCCGGCGGCCCGGCGAGATTGCCACCCTGGAGACCAGCCTGGAGGGCGAGCCCCGCCTGCTGACCCTGGGCTACATTCCCGAGCTGCGCTGGCTGCTGGTCACGGCCCTGGATCTCAGTGCCTACCCGCTCCTCGATAGCCGCTGGTTCTGGCCCATGGTGGCGGCCCTGGGATTGATCCTGGCCACCCTGATGGGGGCCTTCGCCTATGCCACCCACCGTCTGATCCTGCGCCCCCTGCGGCGCCTGACCCTCTCGGCCCAGGCCATCGCCGGCGGCGACTACAGCCCGCGGCTACCCACCGGCCGCGACGACGAGATCGGCACCCTCTCCCAGGCCTTCTCGCGCATGGCCAACCAGGTGGAACGCTATACCCGTGACCTGGAAGGCCAGGTGCGCGAGCGCACCCGGGACCTGGAGGCGGCCCACGCGGAGATGGCCGCCGCCCACCAGCAGCTCGGCGACTCCATCCAGTACGCCAGCATCATCCAGCGCGCCATCCTGCCGGACAACCAGCTGGAGCGGCACCTGGCCCACCACTACGGGGTGCTGTGGAAGCCCCGGGACACCGTGGGCGGCGACTTCTACGTGTTTCGCGCCACGGGCCACGGTTACCTGCTGGGGGTGGTGGACTGCGCCGGCCACGGCGTGCCCGGGGCCATGATGACCATGCTCGCCCGGGCCCTGATCGACCAGGCCATCGCCCGGCATAGCGCCGATGACCCCGCCGCCCTGCTCACCGAGATCGACCATCGCGGCCGCGAGCTGCTGCCCGCCGAACGCCTGCCCTCCTCCATCGCCACCAATATGGACCTGGGCCTGGTGTGGGTCGATCCCCGGCGCGAGCGGCTCACCTATGCCGGCGCCAAGATCGACCTCTACGCCAGCGACGGGGAGTCCCTGACCCGCCTGCCGGCCAACAAGCGCGCCATCGGCCACCGCCGGCCGGGCCACTATGTGAACCAGACCCTGGCCATCGACGCAGACCACAGCTACTACCTGTGCAGTGACGGCTTCCTCGACCAGGCCGGCGGCAGCCACGGCTTCGGCTTCGGCAACCCACGCTTCGAGGCCCTGCTCAAGGATCAGGCCAAGCGCCCCCTGGCCGAACAGATGCGCGCCTTCGAGGCGGCCCTCTCGGCCTACCAAGGCGAGCTGCCCCAGCGCGACGACATCACCCTGCTGGCCTTTCGTGCCGAGCCCGCCGCGGGCCCGGCGTCCCACTCGCCGACAGACGCCCAACCAGATTAGGAGCCTCCATGGATCTATTGAGCATGCGGGAAAGCTATCAGCGTGATCGGGTCATGCTGTGCTTCAATGGCCCCATCTCGCGCAGCCTGATCGAGGAGATCGGCAAGGCGCTGCGCAACTACCTGGACACCCAGCAGACCGCCCCCGCCGCGGCCATGGATGTCTTCGCCGCCTATATCGAGATGACCCAGAACATCCGCCACTATGCGCGCCGCCAGGGCTATGGCGAGGAGCAGGCCTCGGCCACCGTGGTGGTCTCCCAGGATGACCAGGGACGCTATCAGGTCTCCGCGGGCAACCTGGTGGAGACCCCCGACGGCGAGCGCCTGGTCGACACCATCGAAGGGCTGCGAGGGCTCGACAAGGCCGAGCTCAAGGCCGCCTACAAGCGTCAACTGCGTCAGCCCCGGGACGAGGCCTCGCCCAGCGGCGCCGGCCTGGGCCTGCTGGATATCGCCCGCAAGTCGAGCCAGCCGATGCGCGCTTCGCTGCAGCCCTTGTCCGCGCAGCAAAGCTTCTTTAGCCTGACAGCCACCATCTGATACCCACCATGACCATGATTCCCGACCTCGACATTCCCGGCAGTCAGTCCACCCCGACCATCCACAGCGACTGGGCCGCCGGCCGGCTGACCATGCAGGGCGACTCCTACCCGGAGAACTCCTATGACCTCTTCGACCAGGTGATCGCCTGGGTGCAGGGCTTCTTGAACGAAGCACAGCGCCCCCTGACCCTGGAGCTGACCCTGGTCTACCTCAACACCTCCTCGGTGAAGGCGATGATGGATATCTTCGACCTGCTGGAAGAGGCCCACGAGCAGGGCCGCCAGGTCGCCGTGACCTGGCACTATGATGCCCGCAACGAGCGCATCGCCGAGCTCGCCGAAGAGTTCAAGGAGGACTGCAGCTACCCCTTCGCCATCACCCCGACCCCGGTGAGCGCATGAAGGCCCGGGGCGAGGAGGGGCTGCTGGAGCGAGTCGCCGCGCTACTCGCCGAGCCCCGGCATGCCGAACACCCCCTGCGCGAGGCCCTGGAGGCCCTCTACCTGCAGCACCGCGACCAGCAGGAGCAACTGGACCGGCTGATGGCCATCTCCGATCGCTACCAGGCCCTGGCCCGGGAGGCCCAGCAGGTCACCGAGAAGCGCTACGAGCGGGCCGTGAAGCGGCAGAAGAAGCTGTCGCGGATCTCCGACCGCTACCAGGCACTGATGCGCGAGCGCAACCAGGCCCTGCATCAGGAGGCGCATCACGACCCGCTCACCGAGCTGCCCAATCGACGCCTGATCGACGAGCGCCTGGCGCGCCTCGACCGGGAGGGGCGCCGCTATACCCTGGCGCTGCTGGATATCGACCACTTCAAGCAGGTCAATGACGCCCACGGTCACGACGTCGGCGACGAACTGCTGGTCGCGATCACCCGCACCATGCGCCAGGGCCTGCGCGACTATGACCTCTGCGGTCGCTGGGGCGGCGAGGAGTTCCTGCTGCTGCTGGGCAATACCGGCCTGGAAGAAGCCTCACGCATCGTCGACCGCTTGCGTGCCCGGCTGGCCCAGGTGCGGGTACCCAGCGGCGACCAGTGGCTCTCGGTCACCCTGAGCGCCGGACTCAGCGAGCACCGGGATGGCGAACCCTACCTGGCGACGCTACAGCGGGCCGACCAGGCGCTCCTCGAAGCCAAGCGCGAGGGCCGCGACCGCAGCCAGCTGGCCTCGGGCTAGCGCGCCGCTCTCCAGGGCCCTGCTGGAAGCCAAGCGCGACGGCCGCGACCGCAGCCAGCTGGCCTCGGGCTAACCGCTCCCCGCGGCACATGCCGGCGCCTACGAAAAAGGGCACCCCGAGGGGTGCCCTTTGCGTTACGCCGCAGGCGGGACAGGCTTACCAGCCGGTCACTTCCTTCAGGGCATCGCCGATGTGCGCCAGGGAGCGCACGGTCTTGACGCCGGCGTCTTCCAGGGCGGCGAACTTCTCGTCCGCGGTGCCCTTGCCGCCGGAGATGATGGCGCCCGCATGGCCCATGCGCTTGCCCGGAGGGGCGGTCACGCCGGCGATGTAGGAGACCACCGGCTTGGAGACGTTGGCCTTGATGTAGGCGGCCGCCTCTTCCTCGGCGGTGCCGCCGATCTCACCGATCATCACGATGGCTTCGGTCTGCGGGTCCTTCTCGAACATCTCGAGGATATCGATGAAGTTGGAGCCCGGGATGGGGTCGCCGCCGATGCCCACGCAGGTGGACTGACCGAAGCCGTGGTCGGTGGTCTGCTTGACGGCTTCATAGGTCAGGGTGCCGGAGCGGGAGACGATACCCACCTTGCCCGGCTGGTGGATATGACCCGGCATGATGCCGATCTTGCACTCGCCCGGGGTGATCACGCCGGGGCAGTTCGGGCCGATCAGGCGCACGCCCAGCTCGTCGCACTTCACCTTGGCGTCGAGCATGTCGAGGGTGGGGATGCCCTCGGTGATGCAGACGATCAGCTTGATGCCGCCGTTGGCGGCTTCCAGGATGGAGTCCTTGCAGAACGGGGCCGGCACGTAGATCACGCTGGCCTCGGCGCCGGTGGCTTCCACGGCTTCCTTGACGGTGTTGAACACCGGCAGGCCCAGGTGGGTCTGGCCACCCTTGCCCGGAGTCACGCCGCCGACCATCTGGGTGCCGTAGGCGATCGCCTGTTCGGAGTGGAAGGTCCCCTGGCCGCCGGTGAAGCCCTGGCAGATGACCTTGGTGCTCTTGTCGATCAGGATGCTCATTACTTGCCCTCCGCTGCCTTGACCACCTGCTGAGCGGCGTCGCTCAGGCTGGTCGCAGCGATGATGTTCAGACCGCTGGAGGCCAGCTTCTCGGCACCCAGCTCGGCGTTGGTGCCTTCCAGGCGCACCACGACCGGCACGTTGACACCGACCTGCTCGACGGCACCGATGATGCCCTCGGCGATCATGTCACAGCGCACGATGCCGCCGAAGATGTTGACCAGCACCGCCTTGACGTTGTCGTCGGAGAGGATCAGCTTGAACGCCTCGGCGACCCGCTCCTTGGTGGCGCCGCCGCCCACGTCCAGGAAGTTGGCCGGCTTGCCGCCGTTCAGGTTGACGATGTCCATGGTGCCCATGGCCAGGCCAGCGCCGTTGACCATGCAGCCGATGTTGCCGTCCAGGGCCACGTAGTTCAGTTCCCACTCGGCCGCCTCGGCCTCGCGAGCGTCCTCCTGGGAGGGATCGCGCATCGCCTGCAGGTCCGGGTGGCGATAGAGGGCGTTGCTGTCCAGGTTGATCTTGGCGTCGAGGCAGTGCAGGTTGCCTTCCTCGGTGATCACCAGCGGGTTGATCTCGAGCAGCGCCAGATCCTTGTCGTGGAACAGCTTGGAGAGACCCAGGAAGATCTTGGTGAACTGCTTCACCTGGTTGCCGGACAGGCCCAGGGCGAAGGCCAGCTCACGGGCCTGGTAGGGCTGAGCGCCGACCAGCGGGTCGATCTCGGCCTTGAGGATCTTCTCGGGGGTCTCCTCGGCGACCTTCTCGATCTCCACGCCGCCTTCGGTGGAGGCCATGAAGACCACGCGACGGGTGGTACGGTCGACCACGGCGCCCAGGTAGAGCTCGGAGGCGATATCGGTGCAGTTCTCGACCAGGATCTTGGCCACCGGCTGACCGTTGGCGTCGGTCTGGTAGGTCACCAGGTTCTTGCCCAGCCACTGCTCGGCGAAGGCCTTGGCCTCGGCCGGATCCTTGATCAGCTTGACGCCACCGGCCTTACCGCGGCCACCGGCGTGCACCTGGGCCTTGACGACCCACATGTCGCCACCGATCTTCTTGCAGGCCTCGGCGGCTTCTTCGGGAGTGTCCACGGCGAAGCCCTTGGACACCGGCAGACCATAGTCGGCAAACAGCTGTTTGCCCTGATACTCGTGAAGGTTCATCGTGTCATGCCATTGGTTGCATGTGACTCGAACGGTGATCCGGTGACGCGCCTCACGGCGAGGCATCGGATCACCACCGATCGCGCCCGATACATCGCCGGGCGCGCCGCGCCGCTCGTCGGCGGCGCTTGTTGTCTTACTTGCGCTTCTTGCGGTTGGCCATATGGATGGCGTGGCCTTCGACGGCGAGTGCCGCTTCATGGACCGCTTCCGACATGGTCGGGTGCGCGTAACAGGTCAGCGCCAGGTCCTCGGCGCTGGAGCCGAACTCCATGGCGATCACGCCCTGGGCGATCATCTCGCCGGCATGCTGGCCGACGATATGCATGCCCAGGATGCGGTCGGTCTCGGCATCGGCGATGATCTTGGCCTGGCCCTCGGTGGCGTTGTTGGCCATGGCGCGGCCGCTGGCGGCGAACGGGAAGGCACCGGTCTTGACCTCGATGCCCTGGGCCTTGGCGTCCTGCTCGGTCATGCCGACCCAGGCCACTTCCGGGAAGGTGTAGATCACGCTGGGGATGGCGTCGTAGTTCATCTCGGCCTTATGGCCGGCGATGATGTCCGCCACCATGATGCCCTCTTCGGAAGCCTTGTGGGCCAGCATCGGGCCACGCACCACGTCGCCGATGGCGTAGACGCCCGGCACGCTGGTGCGGCACTGGTCGTCGACGAAGATGAAGCCGCGCTCGTCCAGCTTGACGCCGGCGTCGTCGCCCAGCAGGCCCTGGGTGTAGGGACGGCGGCCCACGCAGACGATCAGCTTGTCGAAGACCTGCTCCTGCTCGCCCTTGGCGTCGGTGTACTTGACCACCACCTCGTCGCCCTTGACCTCGGAGCCGGTGACCCGGGCACCCAGCTTGATGTCCATGCCCTGCTTCTTGAGCAGTTTCTGGGTCTCCTTGGCGATGGCGCTATCGACCATCGGCAGGAAGGAGTCCATGGCCTCCAGCACGGTGACCTCGGAGCCCAGGCGGTTCCACACGCTGCCCAGCTCCAGGCCGATCACGCCGGCGCCGATCACGCCGAGGCGCTTGGGCGTTTCCTGGAACTCCAGGGCGCCGGTGGAATCGACGATCAGGCCCTCGGTGAGCGGGGTCGGCGGAATCTCCACCGGCACGGAGCCGGAGGCGATGACGATGTGGTCGGCCTCGTAGACGGCGCTCTCGCCATCCTTGCTGACCTCCACCTGCTTGCCGGAGAGCACCTTGCCGGCGCCTTCCAGGGCGGTGACGCCGTTGGCCTTGAACAGGCCGGCGATGCCGCCGGTCAGGTTCTTAACGATCTTGTCCTTGCGGGCCATCATCTTCTTGACGTCCATCTGGACGTCGCTGGCCTGGATACCCATGTCGTCGAAGTCGTGCTGCGCCTCGACGAACTTGTGGGAGGCCTCGAGCAGCGCCTTGGACGGGATACAGCCCACGTTCAGGCAGGTGCCGCCGTGAACGACATTGCCTTCCTTGCCGATCCACTTCTCGACACAGGCGGTCTTCAGCCCCAGCTGGGCGGCACGAATGGCGGCTACGTAGCCGCCGGGGCCAGCACCGATGACGATCACATCAAATTTATCGGCCATTGAATCTTTCCTGTTGATCGGTTCGCGTTTGAGTCCGGTAGATGGCGCTTAGACGTCCAGCAGCAGGCGTGCCGGATCCTCCAGCAGATCCTTGACGGCGACCAGGAACTGTACCGCGTCCTTGCCGTCGATCATGCGGTGGTCGTAGGAGAGCGCCAGGTACATCATCGGACGAATTTCGACCTTGCCGTTCACCGCCATGGGTCGTTCCTGGATCTTGTGCATGCCCAGGATGGCGGTTTGCGGCGGATTCAGAATCGGCGTCGACATCAGTGAGCCGAAGATGCCCCCATTTGTAATTGTGAAGGTACCGCCCTGCATCTCGTCGATGCCCAGCTTGCCGTCGCGGGCGCGCTTGCCGAAGTCGACGATGCCCTTCTCCACGTCGGCCAGCGACATGGTGGCGGTGTCACGCAGGACGGGAACCACCAGGCCGCGCGGGGTCGAGACCGCCACGCCGATGTCCTGGTAGCCGTGGTAGACGATATCGCTGCCGTCGATGGAGGCGTTGACGTCCGGGAAGCGCTTGAGCGCCTCGGTGGCGGCCTTGACGAAGAAGCCCATGAAGCCGAGCTTGGTGTCGTGGGCCTTGAGGAAGGTGTCCTTGTACTGGGCACGCAGACCCATGACCGCGCTCATGTCCACCTCGTTGTAGGTGGTGAGCATGGCGGCGGTCTGCTGGGCCTGGACCAGGCGCTTGGCGATGGTCTGACGCAGGCGGCTCATCGGCACACGCTTCTCGGGGCGCTCGCCCTCGACCACCGGGGCCGCGGCCGGGGCGGCCGGCGCCGCGGCGGCCTTGGCCTTCTTGGCGTTGCCGGCCTGGATGGCGCGCTGCACGTCCTCCTTGAGGATGCGGCCGCCCTTGCCGGTGCCATCGATCTTGGCCACGTCCAGGTCATGCTCGGCCACCAGCTTGCGAGCCGCCGGGGCCAGGATCTTGTCGCCGACCTTCTCGTCGGCGCCTTCGTCCGCGGCCTCGCTCTTGGCCTCGGCGGGGGCAGGCGCGGCAGCGCCACCGGCGCCCTCGGCGAAGATCGCCAGCACCGCTTCGGAGGCCACCTGACTGCCCTCTTCGGCCTTGATCTCCACCAGGGCACCATCGGCCGGGGCGACCACTTCCAGCACCACCTTGTCGGTCTCGATCTCGGCCAGCACCTCGTCGCGCTTGACCGCCTCGCCGACCTGCTTGCTCCAGCTGGCCACGGTGCCTTCCTGGATCGACTCGGGGAAGGTCGGCGCCTTCACCTCGTGCTGCTGGCCGGAAGCGGCAGGCGCCTCGGCCTTGGCGGCGGGGGCGGCGTCCTCCTTGGCCTCGCTCTTCGCCTCGGCCTTGGCGCCGGCGGCGCCGAGGGTGCCCAGCACCTGCTCGGAGGCCACGGTGTCGCCCTCTTCGGCCTTGATCTCGCTCAGGGTGCCGGCCTCGGGGGCCAGCACTTCCAGCACCACCTTGTCGGTCTCGATCTCGACGATCAGCTCGTCGCGCTCGACGCTGTCGCCCGGCTGCTTGTGCCAGGCCGCCACGCTGCCTTCGGCAACGGACTCAGGAAAGGTAGGCGCTTTGATCTCGGTTGCCATCTTGGTCGTTTCCCTTGTGTGTTCTCTCGTCCGGTGGGCGCCTTACAGATTGAAGGCGTCGTCCACCAGTTGGCGCTGCTGTTCAACGTGTACCGACATATAGCCCGCGGCGGGGGCCGCCGAGGCGGGACGACCGGCGAACTTGAGCGAACCGCCCAGGTTGCTGGCCAGCATGTCGGCGACGGCCCGCATATGGTGCTGGCTGGAGTACCAGGCGCCCTGGTTGAGGGGCTCTTCCTGACACCACACCACCTGCTCCAGGTTGGGGTAGGACTTGAGGGCCTGGTAGAGCTCCTCCTTGGGGAAGGGGTAGAGCTGTTCCAGGCGCACGATGGCGGTATCGTCGCGCTCCTGCTCGGTCCGGTAGTTGGCCAGGTCGTAGTAGACCTTGCCGGCACAGAGCACCACGCGCTTGACCTTCTCCGCCTCGAGCTTGCCCTGGTCGGGCAGCACCATCTGGAACTTGCCGTAGGCCAGCTCCTCCAGGCTGGAGGTGGCCTCCTTGTGACGCAGCAGGCTCTTGGGCGACATGATCACCAGCGGCTTGCGCAGCGGGCGGATCACCTGGCGGCGCAGCAGATGGAAGATCTGCGCCGGGGTGGTCGGAACGCAGACCTGCATGTTGTGCTCGGCGCACAGCTGCAGGAAGCGCTCCAGGCGCGCCGAGGAGTGCTCGGGGCCCTGCCCTTCGTAGCCGTGGGGGAGCAGCATGGTCAGGCCGCACAGCCGGCCCCACTTGGTCTCACCGGAGGAGATGAACTGGTCCACTACCACCTGGGCGCCGTTGAAGAAGTCGCCGAACTGCGCCTCCCAGATGATCAGCGCACTGGGCATGGTGGTGGCGTAGCCGTACTCGAACGCCAGCACCGCCTCTTCCGAGAGGAAGGAGTCGTGGATGGTGAAGCGCGGCTGACCGTCGGCGATATGCTCCAGCGGCACGTAGGTGCTGCCGTCCTTCTGGTTGTGCACCACCGCATGGCGGTGGGAGAAGGTGCCGCGGCCCACGTCCTGGCCGGTGATGCGGATCGGGTGCCCCTGGTCGAGCAGGGTGGCGTAGGCCAGGGTCTCGGCGAAGCCCCAGTTCAGGGCCATGCCGCCGGCCTGCATCTTGCGGCGATCCTCGTAGATCTTGGCCACCTGACGCTGGACGCTGACGCCGTCGGGAATCTCGCACATCCTGGCGGCCAGCTGCTGCAGGCGCTTCATGTCGACGGTGGTATCGGCGTCGCCGGTCCACTCGTGGCCCAGGTAGGGGGCCCAGTCGACGAACAGCGACTTGTTGGGCTCCTTGACCAGGGCGTTGGCCACGTGATTGCCGGCCAGCAGGTCTTCCCGATAGGTCTCGACCAGTTGCTTGGTCTCGTCCTCGGAGAGCACGCCCTGCTCCACCAGGCGCTTGGCGTAGAGTGCCCGGGAGCTGGGGTGGTTCTTGATCTTGCCGTACATCATCGGCTGGGTGCCGGAGGGCTCGTCGGCCTCGTTGTGACCGCGGCGGCGGTAGCACACCAGGTCGATGACCACGTCCTTCTTGAACTGCATGCGATAGTCGAGCGCCACCTGGGCGACATGCAGCACGGCGTCCGGGTCGTCGCCGTTGACGTGGAAGATCGGCGCCTGGACCATCTTGGCGATGTCGGTGCAGTACTCGGTGGAGCGAGTGTCCAGGGGATTGGAGGTGGTGAAGCCGACCTGGTTGTTGATCACCAGGTGCAGCGTCCCGCCGGTCTTGTAGGCGCGGGTCTGGGACATCTGGAAAGTCTCCATGACCACGCCCTGACCGGCGAAGGCCGCGTCCCCGTGCACATTGATCGGCAGCACCTTGGTGCCGTCGCCATCGTTGCGGCGATCCTGGCGAGCGCGTACCGAGCCCTCCACCACCGGCGAGACGATCTCGAGATGCGAGGGGTTGAAGGCCAGCGCCAGGTGCACCTCGCCGCCCGGGGTCATGACATTGGAGCTGAAGCCCTGATGATACTTGACGTCGCCGGAGCCGTGCTCGATGACCTTCTTGCCGTCGAACTCCTCGATCAGCTCGGAGGGGCTCTTGCCGAGGATATTGACCAGCAGGTTGAGGCGGCCACGGTGGGCCATCCCGATCACCACTTCCTTGGTGCCGTAGCCGCCGGCACGTTGGATCAGCTCGTCCATCATCGGAATGAAGGACTCGCCGCCCTCCAGGCCGAAGCGCTTGGTGCCCGGGTACTTGGAGGCCAGGTAGTTCTCCAGGCCCTCGGCGGCGGTGAGCCGCTCCAGCACGTGCTTGCGCACCTCGGGGCTGAACTTGGGCGCGCTGCGCACCGATTCGAAGCGCTGCTGCAGCCAGCGTTTCTCTTCGGTATCGACGATGTGCATGAACTCACAGCCGATGGCACGGCAGTAAGTCTGCTCCAGGGACTCGACGATCTCCTTGAGGGGCGCCTCGTCCTTGCCGATAAACAGCGAGCCGGTCTGGAACTCGGTGTCCAGGTCCGCGGAAGTCAGCTGGTGGAAGGCCAGATCCAGGTCGGGCACCGGGGTCGGGCTGCGCAGATCGAGGGGATCGATCTTGGCGCGCTGATGGCCACGGAAGCGGTAAGCGTTGATCAGCTGGAGGACCTTGACCTGCTTCTTGCTGTCGCCGCTGTCGCCGGAGGCGGCGGCCTGGGCGGGGCGTCGGGTCTTGGCTAGCTGATAGAACTGGTCACGGATCGGACTAAGGGGGACGTCTTGGGAGGAGCTGCCTTCGGGGCGGGGCAACTGGTCGAAATAGTTGCGCCACTCATCGGGGACAGCATTGGGATCGACGAGGTACTGCTCGTAGAGCGCTTCCACATAGTGGACGTTGCCACCACTCATGTGGGAAGTGCGCCACATCAACTCCATTATGCCTTCTTGCATCTCTCGGTCACCCTGCACTGATGGGGTGTTGTCGGCGCCTGACACGGGGGTCGCCGCATCGGCGTTCCTGGTGCCCTGCCGGCGGGCGGTTCATCCTTCCGGCACTTAAGCTTGCAAACAGGCCACTTATTATCGTTTCCGGCACAACCTGCCTGATGATCGTTCGAAGAAAGCCGGCGCACTGGGCACCGGCTGACCTCGACGGGGCCGGGGTAACTGCGACACCGGGTCGCAGTTACCGGGCGGCGCCCATGATACCAAGCAAGAGGCGCGGATTTAAGTGGCATTGGCCAGCAACATCTCGCGAATCTTGCCGATGGCCCGGGTCGGGTTGAGGCCCTTGGGGCACACCGAGACGCAGTTCATGATGCCGCGGCAGCGGAACACGGAGAACGGATCCTCCAGTTCGGAGAGGCGCTCGCGGGTCGCCTCGTCGCGGGAGTCGGCCAGGAAGCGGTAGGCCTGCAGCAGGCCGGCCGGGCCGACGAACTTGTCCGGATTCCACCAGAACGACGGGCAGGAGGTGGAGCAGCAGGCGCACAGGATGCACTCGTAGAGGCCGTCAAGCTTGTCGCGGTCCTCCGGCGACTGCAGGCGCTCGATGGCCGGCGCCGGGGTGTCGTTCTGCAGGTACGGCTGGATGCGCTCGTACTGCTTGTAGAACAGCCCCATGTCGACCACCAGGTCACGCACCACCGGCAGGCCCGGCAGCGGTCGCAGCACCAGCTTGTTGTCCTTGACCACCTCGGAGAGCGGGGTGATACAGGCCAGGCCGTTCTTGCCGTTCATGTTCATGCCGTCGGAGCCACACACCCCCTCGCGGCAGCTGCGGCGGTAGGCCAGGCCGTTGTCCTGCTCCTTCATCATGTGCAGGACGTCCAGCACCATGACGTCGCGGCCCTGGGTGTCGACCTGGAACTCCTGCATATAGGGCGCGGAGTCGGTCTCCGGGTTGTAGCGGTATACGGATACCTGAAGCATGGATCGTGGCTCCCCTTAGTAGGTACGGACTTTCGGCTCGAAGGTGTCGACGGTCTTGGGCGCGAAGTTGACGTCGCGCTTGGCAAGCCGCTTCTCGGCCGGGAAGTAGAGCGAGTGCTTCAGCCAGTTGGCGTCGTCACGGTCCGGGTAGTCGTAGCGGGAGTGGGCACCGCGACTCTCCTTGCGCTCCAGGGCGGAGATCGCCGTGGCCTCGGCCACTTCCATCAGGTTGTCCAGCTCCAGGGCCTCGACACGGGCGGTGTTGAAGGCGTTGGACTTGTCCTCCAGGTGCGCGTTGGCGATACGCCCGCGCAGCTCGGCCAGCTGCCGCACCCCTTCCTGCATGTTGTCCTCCTGACGGAAGACACCGAAGGCATTCTGCATGATGCCCTGCAGCTCGCGCTTGAGCTCGGCCACGGACTCGCCGCCGGAGGACTCGTTCCAGCGGTTCATGCGCGCCATGGCGGACTCGATATCGGACTCGGAGGCGTCCAGGTACTCGATGCCTTCGTTCAGGGCGTTCTCGATGAACATGCCCGCGGCGCGACCGAAGACCACCAGGTCGAGCAGGGAGTTGCCACCCAGGCGGTTGGCGCCGTGCACCGACACACAGGCCGCCTCGCCACAGGCGAACAGGCCGTTGACGATCTGGTCGTTGCCGTCGGCGTCCTGCATGATCGCCTGGCCGTGAACGTTGGTGGGGATACCGCCCATCATGTAGTGACAGGTGGGCACCACCGGGATCGGCTCCTTGGCCGGGTCCACGTGGGCGAAGGTCTTGGAGAGCTCGACGATGCCGGGCAGGCGCTTGCCGAGGACTTCCTCGCCCAGGTGATCGAGCTTGAGGAAGACGTGATCGCCGTGCTCGCCGCAGCCGCGTCCCTCGAGGATCTCCATGACCATGGAGCGGGCCACCACGTCGCGGCCGGCCAGGTCCTTGGCGTTGGGGGCATAACGCTCCATGAAGCGCTCGCCATCCTTGTTGACCAGGTAGCCACCCTCGCCGCGGCAGCCCTCGGTGACCAGGGTGCCGGCGCCGTAGATACCGGTGGGGTGGAACTGCCACATCTCCATGTCCTGCATCGGGAAGCCGGCACGCAGGGCCATGCCGATGCCGTCACCGGTGTTGATCAGGGCATTGGTGGTGGAGGCGTAGATACGACCGGCACCGCCGGTGGCCAGCACGGTGGCCTTGGACTTCACGTGCACCACTTCGCCGGTCTCGATGCACATGGCGATGCAACCCACCACGTCGCCGTTGGCGTTCTTGACCAGATCCACCGCGAACCACTCATTGAGGAAGGTGGTGTTGTTCTTCAGGTTGTTCTGGTAAAGGGTGTGCAGCAGGGCATGACCGGTCCGGTCGGCGGCGGCACAGGTGCGGGCCGCCTGGCCGCCCTTGCCGAAGTCCTTGGACTGGCCACCGAAGGGACGCTGGTAGATGCGGCCGTTGTCGAAGCGCGAGAACGGCAGGCCCATGTGCTCCAGCTCGAAGACCGCCTTGGGGCCCTCGGAACACATGTACTCGGCGGCGTCCTGGTCGGTGATGTAGTCACCGCCCTTGACGGTGTCGTACATGTGCCAGCGCCAGTCGTCGTTGGGATCGGCGGAGGCGATGGCGCAGGTGATGCCGCCCTGGGCGGAGACGGTGTGGGAGCGAGTCGGGAAGACCTTGGAGAGCACCGCGGTCTTCTTGCCGGACTTGGCCAGCTCCAGGGCGGCTCGCAGGCCGGAGCCACCGCCACCGATGATGATTGCGTCGAAGGTCAGGCTACGCATGTTAGACATGGATCAGGCTCCCCACAGGACTTGAATGCCCCACACCAGAAAAACGAAGATGGCCAGGATGATCACGACCTGCACGACGAGGCGCAGGGCGGTGGCCTTGAGGTAGTCGGTGGTCACGGTCCACAGGCCCACCCAGGCGTGGGCCGCCAGGGAGACGAAGGCCAGCAGCGAGAAGATGCGCATCCAGGTGGCGGAGAAGAGCCCGCTCCAGGCCGCATAGTCGAGGCCCGGGTTGAACAGCAGATAGCCGACCATGAAGAGTGTGTAGACGGCCAGGATCAGCGCGGAGACGCGCTGGATCAGCCAGTCGGAGAGGCCGCTGCGGCCGAAGCTTGTGATGTTGGTTACCATACCCAGACTCCCGCCAGAATGATCAGGACGGCACTGATGACCACGGTGGCCTGTGCCTTTTTCAAGCCACCCTCGAGGGTCACGCCGATATTCATGTCCATCAGCAGGTGCTTGATGCCGGCCACGAAGTGGTAGGCCAGGGCCGACAGCAGTCCCCAGGCGATGAGCTTGACGAGGAAGTTATTGGAGAGGGCATGACTGACGGCGTCGAATCCTTCGGGGGAGGAGAGCGACTTATCCAGCGCCCAGAAGGCAAAGATCAGCCCAATGAAGAGGATGATGCCGGTGATGCGGTGGGTGATCGACGTCAGCGCCGGGAGCGGCATCTTGATCGTCGTCAGGTCGAGGTTTACGGGTCGTTTGCTATTCACGGCTCTATACACACTCTCTTGGCCCGCTTCCTGGTTGGGGCAAGGCCCAAGCGGGCGGTGGTTTTGAGGAAGGGCTCGGCCGTTTGCCAAGTCGGCACGACTCCATTCCTGCCAGTCGCGCGGGGTGGATTATAGGGACAAGGGCTAACCATGACAAACCTAACCGTATCGAACACGACCATGGTTTAGCCTTGACCGCCACCACCAGAAGCGCACAATGATGCAGGGCAGCAACATCTATACAGATACCATACAAGAATCCCCAGCGGTATAATCAAGGGGCCTTTCGGCTAATTGACAATCCCCGACACGCTTCTATAGTGGGCGAACTTTTTACGCCAGCATGGCAAGCGAGACAACGACTTATCGTCCGAAACGAAAGAGATAGAGGAGGCCGGCATGGCTGACAGGAAAGCGCAGTTGACGATCGAAGGGCTGGACAAGGTAATCGAGCTGCCTGTCTATTCCGGCACCGTCGGCCCCGACGTGGTGGACGTTCGCGGCCTGGGCGCCGAGGGCGTCTTCACCTACGACCCCGGCTTCATGGCCACATCCTCCTGCCAATCCGCCATCACCTACATCGATGGCGCCAAGGGCGTGTTGCTGCACCGCGGCTACCCCATCGACCAGCTGGCCAAGCACTCCAACTACGTGGAGCTCTGCTACCTGCTGCTCAATGGCGAGCGCCCCTCGAAGGAGGAGTACCAGACCTTCGAGCGCACCATCCGCAACCACACCATGGTCCACGAGCAGCTGGCCAACTTCTACAAGGGCTTCCGTCGCGACGCCCACCCCATGTCGATCCTGTGCGGCGTGGTGGGCGGCCTGGCGGCCTTCTACCATGACCACCTGGACATCACCCGCGAGGAGGACCGGCAGATCAGCGCCATCCGCCTGATCGCCAAGATGCCGACGCTGGCGGCCATGTGCTACAAGTACAACATCGGCCAGCCCTTCAACTATCCGCGTAACGACATGAGCTACGCGGAGAACTTCCTCTACATGATGTTCAGCAACCCCTGCGAGGAGTACCAGATCAATCCGGTCTTCGCCAAGGCCATGGATCGTATCTTCATGCTCCACGCGGACCACGAGCAGAACGCCTCCACCTCCACGGTGCGCCTGGCCGGCTCCACCGGCGCCAACCCCTTCGCCTGTATCAGCGCCGGCATTGCCGCCCTCTGGGGCCCCGCCCACGGCGGCGCCAATGAGGCGGTGCTGAACATGCTCGACGAGATCGGCGACGACTCCGAGGAGAACATCCAGCGTTTTATCGACAAGGCCAAGGACAAGGACGATCCCTTCCGCCTGATGGGCTTCGGCCACCGGGTCTACCGCAACTTCGACCCCCGCGCCAAGGTGATGAAGGAGACCTGCGACGAGGTGCTGGGCCAGCTGGGCCTGGCCGACGACCCGCAGCTGCGCATCGCCAAGCGCCTGGAGGAGATCGCCCTCGAGGACGAGTATTTCGTCAAGCGCAAGCTCTACCCCAACGTCGACTTCTACTCCGGCATCATCCTCAAGGCGATCGGCATCCCCACCAACATGTTCACGGTGATCTTCGCCATGTCGCGCACCATCGGCTGGATCTCCCACTGGCACGAGATGATCAGCGGCGACTACAAGATCGGCCGCCCGCGTCAGCTCTACATCGGTCATCCGCAACGCGACTACCCCACCGAGTAAGCGCTAGCGTAACGCAGACCACAGAAGGCCGCCCCCGGGCGGCCTTCTGTGTTTCCCCCGTCACACAGAGGAGCCTTACCATGTCATCCACCATCGCCACCGTCGCCTTTATCGGCCTGGGCGTCATGGGCTACCCCATGGCCGGCCACCTGGCCAGGGCGGGCCTCTCGGTCCGCGTCTACAACCGCAGCGCCAACAAGGCCGAGGCCTTCGTCGCCGAGCATGGCGGCAGCCACCACCCCACGCCCCGGGAAGCCGCCAGCGGCGCCGACCTGGTGCTGGTCTGCGTCGGCAATGACGATGATGTACGCCAGGTGACCACCGGCGAGGATGGCGCCCTGCAAGGCCTGGCCCCGGGCAGCCTGCTGGTCGATCACACCACCGCCTCGGCGAGCCTGGCCCAGGAGCTCGACGCCGCCTGTCGCGAGGCCGGCATCGACTTCCTCGATGCCCCGGTCTCCGGCGGCCAGCAGGGCGCCGAGAACGGCGCCCTGACCGTCATGTGCGGCGGCGAGGCCACGGCCTTCGCCCGGGTCGAGGCGACCCTGACCCACTACGCCAAGGCGGTGACCCTGATGGGCCCCGCCGGCAGTGGCCAGCTCACCAAGATGGTCAACCAGATCTGCGTGGCCGGCGTGGTCCAGGGCCTGGCGGAAGGGCTGCACCTGGCCGACAAGGCGGGCCTGGACCCGCAGCGGGTGATCGAGGTGATCTCCCAGGGCGCCGCCGGCTCCTGGCAGATGGACAATCGCCACCGCACCATGATCGAGGGCGACTATGACCACGGCTTCGCGGTGGACTGGATGCGCAAGGACCTGGCCATCTGCCTCGACCAGGCCCGGGAGCTGGGGGCTCGCCTGCCAGTGACCGCCCTGGTGGATCAGTTCTATGGCGACGTCCAGGCGATGGGGGGCGGCCGCTGGGATACCTCGTCGCTGCTCAAGCGACTGCAACGCGACTGACGTCCCGAGGGAGGGGATCCCCCCTCCCGATCACGCCGATTCCCCCTCGCCATAGCCCCCGCATAGCCCCCGCACAACCCCCGCCCGCCCGGCGCCTGGATTCCCACGAAACTTCCACGCCGGCACGACTTACCCCCACCCCGGCGCTTGTCCACATAATCTGTGGATAACACTGTTCACAACCTTGAGACAAGGCTCAGCAGACGCCATGACAAGGGGGTTACGCTTAGATTGCTCAATTTTTAGCCATTTATAAGCTATTGATTTTAAACAAATAAAATAAGAATTGCCGCAACCATGCGGGTCGCCGCCGGGTTGTGCACAGGATGACAGAAGAATGACAGCCGAGGTGGACAACTCGAGAAGGTTGTCAAGCCCGAGAAGGGAGAATTCGAGGAGAAAGCTGGCCGGAAAGCTCCCGCGTGGATCGGGGCCGACCCGGAATCGAGAGACAAAAAAAACGCCTTTCGGCGCCGGTCTTGCTTGGGGTGGTGTGGAAAGTGGCGTCCCATAGGGGGTTCGAACCCCTGTTACCGCCGTGAAAGGGCGGTGTCCTAGACCACTAGACGAATGGGACGCATCTTCCAGACTCTCGAGATGTTGGTGGAGCCTAGCGGGATCGAACCGCTGACCTCAACACTGCCAGTGTTGCGCTCTCCCAGCTGAGCTAAGGCCCCGCATCTCGTTAAGACGAGGCGTATAATACTGATTCCCCTCATCTTCGTCAACACCTTTTTAAAGCTGGAAGCTGGAAGCTGGAAGCTGGAAGCTGGAAGCTGGAAGCTGGAAGCTGGAAGCTGGAAGCTGGAAGCTGGATAGCAGCCTAAATGGCACCGCCTCCGAGGCAAGACCTCGGAGGCGGTTGTTCTTCCAGCTTCAAGCTGAAGGCTTCAAGCTCCGTGCGAAACCGGTGGCTTACAGCTCGTTGTACTCTTTTTCGAGGCGCTTGGCCTGCTTCTTGGAGACGCCGCCCAGCACGGCGATGGCGTGGCGCAACCGGGCGCGGGTCATGTCCGAGCCGAGAATCGCCATGGCATCCAGCACCGAGGTGGAGGTGGCGGAGCCGGTCACGGCGATAAACACCGGGGCCAGGAAGGCCTTCATCTTCAGCTCGAAGACCTCGGCCAGGGCCTTGACCTCTACCAGCAGGCTCTCCTTGTCCCAGCGCGAGACGCCTTCCAGGCGCCACACCAGGAACTGCAGCAGGCGCACCAGCTCGTCGCGCTCCAGCTTGACGCTCGCGAAGCTGGACTCGTCGATGGCCGGCAGGCCGGAGAAGAAGTGGCCCGCCAGCGGCATCACCTCGGAGAGGGTCTCCACCCGCGGGCGCACCTGGGGGAGGATCTCCCGCACATAGGCCTCGTTGAAGGCCCAGTCGCGCAGCGCCTGGAGGAAGGCGGCATCGTCCAGGTCCTCGCGGATATAGAGGCCGTTGAGCCAGGTCAGCTTCTCCAGGTCGAAGACCGGGCCACCCAGGGAGACCCGCTCCACGTCGAAGTGGGCCATCATCTCGTCGAGGGAGAACTTCTCCCGCTCGTCGGGCATCGACCAGCCCATGCGGCCCAGGTAGTTGGTGACCGCCTGGGGCAGGAAGCCCATGCGCCGGTAGTAGTTGATGGAGGTCGGGTTCTTGCGCTTGGAGAGCTTCGACTTGTCCGGGTTGCGCAGCAGCGGCATATGGCACAGCTCCGGCATCTCCCAGCCGAAGTACTCGTAGAGCAGCTGGTGCTTGGGCGCCGAGTTGATCCACTCCTCGCCGCGCAGCACATGGGTGATGCCCATCAGGTGGTCGTCCACCACGTTGGCCAGGTGGTAGGTGGGCATGCCGTCGGACTTGAGCAGGATCTGGGCATCCACCTGGGCCCAGTCCACCTCGATCACCCCACGCAGGCGGTCTTTGACCCGGCAGGTGCCCTCGGTGGGGACTCGCATGCGCACCACATAGGGCCAGCCCTCCCGCTCACGGCGCGCCACCTCCTCCTCGGGCAGGGCCAGGTCAGCGGGCTTGAGGGCCATCTGCAGGCCGGCGGCCTTGCGCGACTCGCGCAGCTCGTCGAGCTCCTCGCTGGTGCGGTAGCACTTGAAGGCGTGGCCGGCGTCCAGCAGCTGCCGGGCATACTCGGCATAGATATCGCCCCGCTCGCTCTGGCGGTAGGGGCCATGGGGGCCACCCACGTCGGGCCCCTCGTCCCACTCCAGGCCCAGCCAGCGCAGGGAGTCGAGGATCATCTGCTCCGACTCCGGGGTGGAGCGCTCGCGATCGGTATCCTCGATGCGCAGGATGAACTGACCGCCCTGCTGGCGGGCGAAGCAGAGGTTGAACAGGGCGATGTAGGCGGTGCCCACATGGGGGTCGCCGGTGGGGGACGGCGCGATACGGGTACGTACGGTCATCTCGGAATCCATTGGCTAGAGAGGTGATGTCCTGGTGGGCGATTATACGCACTCCCCCCCTCCCCAGCAGCCACCGGAACCCGAGATGCGTCAGACGGTCACCTGCATAGCGAAACGACGCAAGGAGTGCCCCATGCTACCCAACCTGCCCGATGCCTTTACCGCCCTGGTGACCGGCGCCTCCGGCGCCATCGGCGATGCGGTGGTTCGCGCCCTGCTGGCCGATTCCCGCCCCGCCCGGGTCATCGCCGTGAGTCGCCGCCCGCGCCCCGGCGATCTCGCCGACGCCCGGCTGACCTGGCTCGAGGCCGATGTGGAGCGCGAGGCGGGGCGCCGGGCCATCGCCGAGACCCTGGCCGACACCCCGCTGCACCTCTGGTTCAATGCCATCGGTATCCTGCACGAGGGCGCGACCTTTCCGGAAAAGCGCCTGGAGGAGCTCGATGAGGCCGCCTTGCAGCATCTCTATCGGGTCAATGCCATCACCCCGGCCTTGCTGCTCCAGGCGCTGCTGCTGGCCCTCAAGGGACAGCATCCGGCCCTGATCGCCAGCCTCTCGGCGCGGGTCGGTTCGATCGAGGACAACCGCCTGGGCGGCTGGTACGGCTACCGGGCCAGCAAGGCTGCCCATAACATGTTGATGCGTACCGCCGCCGTGGAGCTCCGGCGACTGAACCCACAGAGTTGCGTGCTCTGCCTGCATCCCGGCACCACCGACAGCGCCCTCTCCCGCCCCTTCCAGGCCCGAGTGCCGAAAGGCAAGCTGTTTACCCCCGCCTTCGTCGCCGAGCGGTTGCTCGAGGTGATCGGCCAGCGCCGCGCCGAGGAGAGCGGCAGCTTCTGGGACTGGGCCGGCGACCCCATCCCCTGGTAGGACCGGGGCTTCCTACAGCACCAGGTGTTCGTGGAACCAGTCGGTGATGAAGTCGAGGTAGGCCCGGGTCTTGTCGGGCAGGTACTTACGGGAGCGGAACAGCACCAGCATGCTGCCGTGCTCGTTCCAGTAGGGCTGCAGCAGGGGCACCAGGCGCCCCTCCTCCACCGCCGCCCGGGCCGCGAAGGTGGGCAGATAGGCCAGGCCGAAGCCCGCCTTGGCGGCCTCCACCACCCCCAGCAGGTTATTGATCACCAGCCGTGAATGGGGCTCCACGTCCAGGGGCTGATCATTCAGCGAGAAGCGCCAGTGGGCCCCCAGGTCGTAGTTGCCATAGAAGATGGTGTCGTGCTGGGCGATATCCTGGGGGTGGTGCAGCGGCTGATGGATCCGCGCCAGGTAGTCCGGCGCCGCGTAGAGGCCATAGACCACCTTGCACAGCGGCCGCGAGACCAGGCTGGAGGGCGGCAGGGGCCCCATGCGGATGGCCAGGTCCACGGCATCGTCGATGGGCTCGAAACGCTGATCCTCGAGGAGGATCTCCACCGCCACGTCCGGATAACGACGCATAAAGGCGGTGGTGGGCTCGGCCAGGTACATGAAGCCGAAGCTGACCTGGGCGCTGACCTTGAGCTGCCCCCGGGGGCGCGCGGTGACCGACTGCACCTGAGCCTCCGCCGAGGCCAGCTCCTCGCGAATGCGCAGGCCATGCTCGTAGTAGATCTGGCCCGCCTCGGTGAGGTGCAGGGAGCGGGTCGAGCGGTTGAGCAGGCTGACCCCGAGCTCCTCCTCCAGGGCCGCCACCCGCTTGGAGGCCAGCGACTTGGAGATGCCCAGCCGCCGCGCCGCCGCGGTAAAGCTGCCGCTGCGCACGACTTCCACGAACACCTTGAGCGCATCCAGGGTCGCCACCGCGGACCTCCTCTACCGGGGAATTCGAGCAGGCCATGCGCCGGGCCATGCCTCGGACAATGTTTCCATTATGGAAACACTAGTTTTCGATTGTACCCACTTATTCCGCAAATGCCGACTGACTATACTGGCCCTGCCTGCCGAGACGAGCCTTCGCTCACTCGACGGGTCTACGCCATCGGGCCGGTCACGGCCGGCCTGGATGACGCCTTCAGTGCATATCTGCTTTGCGCGCGGCCGGATGTTCTTCGACAACCGGCCCGCTTTTCTTTTGCCGCGTTCCGTGCGGACACCAAGAGCAAACGCAACTTAACCGATCCGTCGTTGTCACATCAGCGCCGCCGAACTATCGTTGATCTTCCGTGGTCGATGCCACGAGGCCGATATTCCGCGGCAATTCCCTTTCACGCTGACGAGAGACTTCGATGGAATCGCTCGGTCCCCGAATCAAGCAGCTCCGTATTCAAGCCCAGCTCAACAAGGCCGCCCTGGCTCGCCTGGTCGGCGTCTCCGATGTCACCATCTCCTATTGGGAATCGGGGGCCATCAAGCAGATCGGCCATGAGCGCCTGGTGGCCCTCGCCGAGGCGCTGGGTTGCCCGCTCAGTCACCTGCTGGATGACGGGGCGGGAGGCGGACAGCAGCCGCTGCGCCTTTCCCACCACCTGCCCCTGCCCTGGCAGGGCCAGGGCGCGCCGACGCTGATGCTGGAGGGGCAGAAGGCTCCCGCCTATCTGGTGACGCCGGCCGCCGACGAGCCCTTCGAGGCCCTGCCGGCAAACGCCCTGGCCGCCATTCAGCCGGTGAGCCGCTATCTGGGGCCGGGGTACTACCTGGTGGAGGAGCAGGAGAGGCTGGACCTGCGTCGCCTCGAGGCCGAGGCCACCGGACTCGCCCTGCATGGCAAGCTGGTGTCGCGCTGGGTCCGCCTGGACGACTGACGTCGCCGCTGGGCCATCAACGATGGCCCAGCTCGTAGGTGGTCCGGTACTCGATCACCTGCCCCAGGCCATGACCGGCCTCCCGCACCCAGTCGCCAGCGAGGTGCTCGCCCTGGGTACCGATGACCGCCTGAACCGAGGCCGGTTGCAGGTTACCCGGCGACATCTCCAGGCGCAGGGTATAGCCCCCGGCCGCCAGGCCGCTGCCGGGGCCGAAGGGCCCCACCTCGAAGCGCCCCGCCTCGCCGACCTGGGTACGGTGGCGCCAGCTGACGCCACTGGCATCACGCACCACCACGATCAGCAGCCGCGTCCCCTCGGGCAGGTTGGTCTCGCCGGCGACACTCAGGCGCCGGTCGGGCCGCACCGCGGGCTCGAGCTCGACCCAGACCGGAGCGTCCAGGGAAACCGCCGTCTCGTCGGGCACCGCCTCCTGGGGCTCGGCGACCGCTGCCACGGGGTCGGGAGACGGCTCGGGAGGCGACGTCTCTTCCGCCTCGCCGCCACAGCCGGCCACACTCAATGTCAGGATTACCACGCCCATCCAGGTCAGTCGGCGCCTCGCCTCCATGAAACTCCTCCCGAGAGATCAATGCCTGTCTAGACTATCATCGCCCTCGGCGGTTCGTCTTAACGGGTGCGTGTCACGCCGGCCATGCTCTCAGCCATCGGCGCAACGCAGGCAGCGGGTGGTGTATGGGAGGGCCACCAGGCGGCGCGGATCGATCGCCTCGCCACACCGCTCGCAGAGCTCGCCCTCCCCCGCCTCGAGGCGCGCCAGGGCATGCCGCACCTGGGCCAGCTCCTCGCGGGCCTCCTGATCCAGGGCCTCCACCACCTCGTCGTTCTGCACCTCGCCGGCCTGCTCGCGGCTGTCCTTGTCCAGGGGGCGGCGCCGATGGTCCCGGTAGCGCGCCAGGCGCGCCTCCAGGTCGTCACGCAGGCGCTGCAGGGTCTCGTGTCGTTCGCTCATCGTCGTCTCACTCGCCATGACCTGTCGTGCCTTAGGTGATAGCACAGTCACGCCGCCTCGGCCCTGACCCGAGTCAACTCAGGCGGGAGCGCCGATCACGCCCAGCCACAGCAACAGGGCCACGAAGGCCATGGCCAGCAGGAAGGCCACGCCCATGGCCACCAGCTGGCGCAGCAGCCAGTTGACGCCCCGGCGCCCCAGGGCGATGGCGATGCCCAACCAGGCGGCCACGAAGATCACGAACATGGCGGCGGTCGCCAGGGTCTCGATCATCTCTCGTCTCCTTGAACTATCCCGATAAAGGCGCCGTTATACCCGCCCATCGACACCAGGGCCAGGCGACCATCCCCCATAGCCCCTATCCGTCCTGACCATAAGGCCCCCACCCAGCGAACACTCACTCACCCCTCGCATCCCGCGGCGGGGCTGGTAGAATGGGCGCCTCTTCCGATCGACCCCGTGATGCCGATGCCCCGACTCGACCGCACCTTCTCCGTTGCCCCCATGATGGAGTGGACGACCCGTGACTACCGCGCCTTCGCCCGCACCCTGAGCCGGCGGGCGCTGCTCTATACCGAGATGGTCACCACCGGGGCCCTGATTCATGGCAGCCCCCGGAAACGCTTCCTCGGCTACGACCCGGTGGAACACCCCCTGGCCCTGCAGCTGGGCGGCAGCGATGCCGGCGAGCTGGCCGAGTGCGCAGCCATCGCCGAGGCCTGGGGCTATGACGAGGTCAACCTCAACGTGGGTTGCCCCAGCGACCGGGTCCAGAACAACCTGATCGGCGCCTGCCTGATGGGCCACCCCGACAAGGTGGCGGCGGCGGTGAAGGCGATGCGCGAGGCGGTGTCGATCCCGGTGACGGTGAAGTGCCGCATCGGCATCGACGACCAGGACGAGGACGCCGACCTGGCACACTTTATCGAGGTGGTGGCCGATGCCGGCTGCGACACCTTTATCGTGCATGCCCGCAAGGCCTGGCTGCAGGGACTCTCCCCCAAGGAGAACCGGGATATCCCGCCCCTCAACTACCCCCGGGTGCACCGCCTCAAGGCCGAGCGGCCGGCGCTGCATATCGGCATCAACGGCGGCATCAAGACCCTCGACGAGTGCCGCGAGCAGCTCGAGCACGTGGATAGCGTGATGGTCGGCCGCGAGGCTTACCAGAACCCCTGGCTGCTGGCCGGCGTCGACGCGGCCCTCTATGGCGAGCCTGGCCCCGCCGAGAACCGCCATGCCGCGGCCCGGGCCTTCCGCCCCTATATCGCCCGGCGTCTCGCAGAGGGGGCCCGACTCAACCACCTGACCCGCCACCTGCTGGGCCTCTTCCAGGGTTGCCCGGGAGGGCGCAAGTTCCGCCGCCACCTCTCCGAGCACGCCCACCGCGAGGGGGCCGGGCTGGCGGTCTTCGACGATGCCCTGGGCCTGGTCCCGGAGCACCCCGCCCAGCGCGCCCCGGAGCCCGCCACTACTTGAGGTTCAATCCCTCGGGTAGCGATTCATAGTCGGATTGGAAGGTCTCGATGGCGCTCTCCGCCTCCTCGATGGCATCGAAACGCGCCACGTGGAAGAGCGCCTCCCCCTCGTTGGCCAGGGGCAGGTTGCTCATGCCGATCACGATGCCGTCGGCGTTGGCGCGCACCTCCCCCTCCACGTTACCGAAGGGATCCGCCACCACCCCCAGCAGCTCGCCCTTGGCGACCCGGGCGCCAAGGCGCACCTTGGGGCGCAGGATGCCGTCGATGGTGGCCCGGGCCCAGCTGGAGCCATTGGCCACCTCGGCGGCGGGCGGCGCGGCCCGGCGACGGTCGCTGGTCAGCATGCCGATGCTGCGCATCACCCGGCGCACCCCGCGCACCCCGGGAGCGATGGCCCACTCGTCGAAGCGCAGCGCCTCCCCCGCCTCATAGGTAAGCACCGGCACCCCGTTGCCCTGGGCATAATGGCGCAGGCTGCCCTCGCGCAGCTCGGCATTGAGGATCACCGGCACGCCGAAGGCCATGGCCATCGCCTCGGTCTCGCCTCCGGGGGTCAGCTGGGCGCGGATCTGCGGCAAATTGGTGCGGTGAATGGCCCCGGTATGCAGGTCGATGATATGGGTGGCCAGGTCGACGATCTGCTCGCGGAACAGCGCCGCCACCCGGGAGCCCAGGGAGCCCGCCTCGCTGCCGGGGAAGCAGCGGTTGAGGTCGCGGCGATCGGGCAGGTAGCGGCTGTGCTGGACGAAGCCGAACACATTGACGATGGGCACGGCGATCAGGGTGCCGCGCAGGCCGCGCACGGCACTGGAACGCAGCAGGCGGCGCACGATCTCCACGCCATTGATCTCGTCGCCATGGATGGCCCCGCATACCAGCAGCACCGGCCCGCTCTGGCGGCCGTGGATCACCTCCACCGGGATATGCAGGGGCGCATGGGTATAGAGCTTGGCCACCGGGACATCGATCTGGGCCCGGGCACCGGGCGCCACCTTGACGCCGGCGAGTTCGAAGGGGGCACGCGCCATGGCACACTTCCTATGTCGAAAGGCTGGTTTCCTTATACTCGTCCGAGCGCTTCGGCACGAGCCCCGGGCCTCAACGCCCGGCAACGGCTTATATATACAATCATGAATGTAAGTTTCACGATGACTGGGGTAAACTAGGAGGCACTCCCCGCATCACCGAGACCCGATATGGCCCGCAAGACCAAAGCCGAAGCCGAGGCGACCCGCGAGGCGCTACTGGAGGCCGCCGAGGCGGTATTCTACGCCAAGGGAGTGGCCCGCACCTCCCTGGAGGAGATCGCCCGCCAGGCCGGCATGACCCGGGGCGCCGTTTACTGGCACTTCAAGAACAAGGGTGACCTCTTCGCCGCCCTGCTGGATCGCGTCCGCCTGCCCTTCCAGGAACTGGTGGAGGAGGTCGACGCCGACAGCCACGGCGATTCCCCGCTGGAAGCCATTCGGCTGGCCTGTCACAAGGGCTTCGTCCGCCTGGCGCAGCCCCGCTACCAGCGGGTCTACTCGATCCTGATTCATCGCTGCGAATTCTTCGGCGACATCGACCCCATCGCCATGCAGAACGCCATGGCGAACGAGTCCTGCGGCGCCCTGGAGGAGTATTTCGCCTGTGCCGCCGCCCAAGGCCTGCTGCGCGACGATATCGCCCCCGAACAGGCGGCCCAGCTGCTGCAAGCGACCCTGGGCGGTCTCTTCCACGACTGGCTGCGCAACCCCGACGATTTCTCCATCGAGGCCCGGGGCAATGAGCTGGTGGGGACCCTGCTGCGCCTGGTGAGCCGCTCCTGAGCCCACTTCGGCGCAATTTGCTGCATTGCAACAAAGCTCCGCTATACTGAAGGCCTGGCCCCACCCGTGGAGAGAGCGCCATGGACGACCTGGCCCTGATTCCCCTGGGCGAAGCGGAGGTGGCGGTGCGCATCTGGCACCCCAGGGCTTCCCGCACCCTGATCGCCTGGCACGGCCTTTCCCGACATGGCGGCGACTTCGCGCCCCTGGCACGGCTCCTGGGGCCCGGCTGGCGCATCCTGGCCCCGGACACCCCGGGCCGCGGCCTCTCCAGCTGGCCGCTGTTTCCCGCCTACGACTACCGCTACGAGCGCTACCAGGCCCTGGCCCTGCAACTGCTCGATCACTTCGCCCTGCCCCGGGCCGCCTGGCTGGGCACCTCCATGGGCGGCCTGCTGGGCATGCTGCTGGCGGCGGATGCCCAGCACGGATCCCGCATCGAGCGGCTGATTCTCAATGACGTGGGACCGGAGCTGGAACTCCAGGGCCTGGTGGAGCTGGGCGGCTACTTCGCCATGCCGCGCTACTTCAGCCGCTTCGGCGACCTGTGCCGGGAGCTGCGTCGCCACCATGCCGACTTCGGCATCAGCGATGAGCAGGGCTGGCGGGAGCTGGCCCTGAGCAGCGCCCGCCGCTTGCCCGATGGCGGCTGGACCTTCCACTACGATCCGCGCATCGTCGAGCAATTCATTCATGATCGGCCCCGGGATACCTGGCAGGACTGGGCCGCCCTGGCCTGCCCCCTGATGACGATCCGCGGCGCCCGCTCGGCGCTGCTCAGCCAGGCGGCGGTGGCGCGCATGGCCGAGGTCCAGCCCGGCCTGGTGACCCTGGAGGTGGCGGGATGCGGCCATGCCCCCATGCTCGATACCCCGGCCCAGGTGGAGCCGATTCGTGCCTTCCTGTCGGGATCGCCCCGGCCCGGGTGGCGGCAACGGCTGCTGCGCCTGGTGAGCCGCTCCTGAGCCAGCCTCACTGGGGAGCGGCACGCCGCGGCCGCCGGCCGCGACGCAGGCGATGCACCCGGCTGCGCGCCTCCTCGAACTCGCTCAACGGCACGCTGCGATAGCTCTCCTCCCCGGCCAGGTACTTGACCAGCACCCGGCGCTCGCCGGCCCGCGGCAAGGCCCCCGCCTTGCCATGCAGGCGCACCCCATGCCCCGGGTCGTCCTCCAGGGCCGCCCGGGTGCAGTCGTCGCCGCCGCAGTCGCTCTGGACCACCACCGTCTCCCCCAGCAGGCAGCGCCGCCCCGCATGGCGATGGAACCAGCGGTGCAGGGCATGGCAGAGCGCGGCGGCCAGGGGCGAGGCCAGGGCCAGGGCCGCCCACAGCACCGCCACCCCCACCGGGATGCGGAACAGCCCCAGCGGCAGCCAGCGCAGCACCAGGAGCTCCAGGACCAGGGTCAAGGCCGCGGCGATCGCCAGCAGCACGGTCAGGGCGAAGGTCGCCGGCACCCCGGCGAAGCCCAGGGCCACCAGGGTGCTGGCCAGGTGGTCGCCCTTGAGGCTGTCGTGCTCGAAGAGCTCCAATGGCGCCAGGCGTAGCGCCACCAGCAGCCAGTAGAGGGCCAGGAGCCCCAGGGCCAGGGTGAAGACTCCCAGCGGGAAACCGACGAGGGTGGCAATCAGGACATCCATGGCGCGCTCCTTGATCGGTGTTTAGCCAACGAAGTGCTTAGCCGACAAAGTAGTTTTCTCTAATCAGCGTAGACCATGGCCGGTGCTCGCCCAGAAAAAAGCGCGGGCCCCCTACCGGGAGCCCGCGCGATTCTCACCGATGCCTGGATTAACGGGTCGCCCCCTCCTCCAGAGCCGGCGGGGTCGGCTCGCCACTCAGCCGGCGCCGCAACCGGTCAGAGACGCTGGCGATCATGGCATAGAAGCTGGGCACGAAGAGGCTGCCCAGCACCGCCACCGAGGCCATGCCCACCGCCACCGTAGTGCCGATATGGTGGCTGCTGACGTCGCTGGCGCCGGTGGCCAGGGCCAGCGGCAGGGTGCCGAAGATAAACGCCAGGGAGGTCATCACGATGGGTCGGAAGCGCAGCTCCGCGGCGATGACGGCCGCCTCGCGAATCGTCTTGCCCAGCTCCTTGCGCTGCAGCTCGGCGAACTCGACGATCAGGATGGCGTTCTTCGCCGCCAGCCCCACCACCACCAGCATGCCGATCTCCACATAGACGCTGGTGTCGAGGCCACGCAGGACGATGCCGCCGATGCCCCCCAGGAAGGCGAAGGGCGTCGCCGTCAGCACCGCCAGCGGCAGCGACCAGCTCTCGTACTGGGCCGCCAGGATCAGGAACACCATCAGGATGCCGAAGACGATGGCCAGCACCGCGGTGTTGCCCAGCTGGCTCTCCTGGTAGGCGGTCCCGGTCCAGCCCATGCCCCAGCCGCTGCCCAGTGTCTCGGACACCACCTCCTCCATGGCGGTGATCGCCTGGGCGGAGCTGTAGCCCGGCGCCGCGCCGCCCTGGAACTGGGCGCCCAGGTAGACGCCGAAGCGCGACACCACCGCCGGCGCGGTCTGACGCTCCAGGGTCACGAACTCGGAGAGCGGGATGCGCTCGCCGTTGCCGCCGCGCACATAGACGTTGCCGATGTCGTCCGGGGTACGGCGGAACTCGTCCTCGTTCTGCAGATAGACCTGGAAGTTGCGGTTCTGGTAACTGAAGAAGTTGACGAAGCCGTTGCCGAAGGTGTTCGACAGGGTGGCATTGAGATCCTCCAGGGCCACGCCATAGCTGAGCGCCTTCTGGCGATCGATCTCGGCGCGGAAGGAGGGCACGTTGACGTTGAAGGTGGTGAACACCTGCTGCAGGGCCGGATGCTCGTTGGCCGCCTGCATCACCGCCAGGGAGGCCTGGAACAGCTCCTGGGGCGAGGCGCCGTCGAAGGACTGCAGGTAGCCGGTGAAGCCCCCGGTGGTGGAGAGCCCCATGATCGGCGGCACGTTGAAGGCCATGGCCGAGCCCCCCGGCACCTCGGCGCCCAGCTGCATGATGCGGCCCACCAGCTCATCGGCGGTCAGTTCCCGCTCCTCCCAGGAATCCAGGCTGATGAACATGATCCCCCGCGCCGTGTTCACCGCGCTGGAGAGGATGTCGTAGCCGGCCACCGCCGTGGAGTAGTTCACCCCGGGGATCTGCTCGATGCGCTCGCTGAGCTCGGCCATGTATTCCCGGGTCCGCGCCAGGGAGGCGGAATCCGGCAACTGCACCGCGGCCAGCACGATGCCCTGGTCGGTCTCCGGCACCAGGGTCGAGGGCGTGGTCTGGTAGAGCCACCAGGAGCCCGCGCCCACCAGGGCGGTGAGCAGCAGCGCCAGCCCCCAGAAGCGCACCAGCGCCTTGACCACCCACATGTAGGCGGCGGTGATGCCGGCGAAGAGGCGATCGAAGAGGCGCAGCGGCGTATGGATGGCGCGCATCAGCTTCGACTGCCCCAGCTTGGGCTTGTGCTTGATGAAGATCGCCGACAGGGCCGGGGTGAAGGTCAGCGCCATCAGCGCCGAGAAGGCCACCGAGATCGCCACCGTCAGGGCGAACTGCTGGTAGATCTGCCCGGTGAAGCCCCCCAGGAAGGCCACCGGCACGAACACCGCCGCCATGATCAGCGAGGTGGCGATGACCGGCCCGCCGACCTCCTTCATGGCCTGGATGGTGGCCTGGCGAACGCTGATCTCCTCGTCCTCGGCGAGCACCCGCTCCACGTTCTCCACCACCAGGATGGCGTCATCCACCACGATACCGATGGAGAGCACCAGGGCGAACAGCGTCAACAGGTTGATCGAGAAGCCGAACAGGTAGAAGCCGGCGAAGGTGGCCAGCACCGAGACCGGCACCACCGACATGGCGATCACCGTGAAACGCCAGTTCTGCAGGAAGATGAACAGGATCACGCCGACGATCAGGAAGGCCTCGATGAAGACATGCTTCACCGTTTCCACGGAGGCGTCGATAAACAGGGTGGTGTCGTAGGGCACCACGTACTCGAGCCCCGGCGGGAAGCGCCCGGCCAGGCCCTCCATGGTGCTACGCACCGCCTCGGCGGTCTCCAGGGCATTGGCCCCGGGCTGCTGGTTGATGATGATCGGCGTCATCTCGGCGCCGTTGAGTCGCGCCTCCACGCCGTAGAAGGAGGCCCCCAGCTCGATGCGCGCCACATCCGACAGGCGCAGCGCCGAGCCATCCGGGTTGGTACGCAGGAAGATATCGCGGAAATCATCGACGCTGGAGAGTCGCCCACCGGCGGTGATGGTATAGGTGTAGGCCCGCGGCTCGCTCTGGGGCGTGGCCGCCAGGCTACCCGCCGGCACCTCGGTGTTCTGGGCGCGAATCGCCCGGGCCACCTCGGTGGGGGTCAGGTCATACTGGGCCAGCTTGTCCGGGTCCATCCACACGCGCATGGCGAAATCGCCGCCCCCCAGCACCGACGCCTCGCCGACGCCGGGCACCTGGCGCAGCTCGTCGAGGATATTGAGGGTGGCGTAGTTCTGCATGTAGACGTTGTCGTAGTCGCCCTCCGGCGAGATCAGCGCCACCAGCATCAGGATCGAGCTGGACTTCAGCGATACCGTGACGCCCTGGGCCTGCACCGCCTCCGGCAGCTGGGAGAGCGCCCCCTGCACCCGGTTATTGACGTTGATGGTGTTGATATCGCCGTCGGTGCCGATATCGAAGGCCACGTCCAGGCTCATCAGGCCGTTATCGGCGCTGTTCGAGGTCATGTAGAGCATGTTCTCGACGCCATTGATCGCCTCCGCCAGCGGGGCGGCCACCGTCTGGGCCACCGTCTCGGCATTGGCCCCGGGGAAGGTGGCCTGCACCGAAACCGTGGGCGGCACCACGCTGGGGTACTGCTCGATGGGCAGCACCCGCATGCTCACTATCCCGATCACGGTGAGGATGATCGCCAGCACCGTGGCGAAGATCGGCCGCTTGATGAAGAAGTTGGAGAAGTTCATCAGGCGTCGTCCTCGGCCGCCTCAGCGGCAGCTTCCATCGCCTCGCTGCTGGGCGCCGCCTCCGGTCCATCGAAGGGCTGCGGATCGATCCGGGTGCCCGGCTGCAGGCCGGCGGGGTCGCCCACCACGACGCGGTCACCGGGCGCGAGGCCCTCGCGGATGATCTGCCAGGGACCCGCCCCGTCACCCAGCGCCACCGGGCGTGCCCGGGCCAGGTTCTCCTCGTCGAGCACGAACACCTGGGGGCCCATCAACCCCTGGGTCACGGCGATCTCCGGCACCGCCAGTACCGCGAAGCGCTTGAGCCCCTCGATACGTACCCGCACGAACTGCCCCGGCAGCACGCCGGCCTCGGGGTTGGCGAAGACGGCAGCGGCCTGGACGGTACTGGTGCCCTCGCCGACCCGCGAACCGAGGAAGCTCAAGCGTCCCTCGAGGACCTCCTGTCCCGGCACCTGCAGGGTGGCACCGATCGTGGAGAGCTCCTGATCCTGCAACTGACGGCGCAGCTCCAGGGCCTCCTGCTGGGGCAACTGGAAGCGCACCTCCAGCGGGTCCAGCGGGGTGATGGTGGCCAGCTCGGTGCCCACATTGACCAGGTTGCCCACGTTGATCTGACTCAGGCCGATCATGCCGCTGACCGGCGCGGTGACCTGGGCGTAGTCGAGATCGATGGTGGCACTGGCCAGGGCGGCCTCGGCCTGGGCCACATTGGCCCGGGCCACGTTCAGCTCGGCACGGGCCTGGTCCACCTGCTGGCGGCTGACCGAGTTCTGGCTCAGCAGCCGCTCGAAGCGCTCGGCATCGCGCTGGGCCCGGGAGAGCTGGGCCCGGGCGCTCTGCAGGTCGGCCTCGCGCTGATTGACCTGGGCCTGGTAGAGGTCCGGCTCGATGGTGTAGAGCGGCTGGCCCGCCTCCACCAGCTCGCCCGGCTCGAAGTGCCGTGCCTCGAGGAAACCGGTGACCCGGGCCACCAGGGTCACCTCGTCGTCGCTGCGCAGCAGCGCCGGATAGGACTTCTCCAGGGGCAGATCCCGATGCGCCATCTCCATGACTGTCATCGGCAAGGGCGGCCGCTCCTGGGCGGCCTGTTGTTGCGGCGCGTCATCCTGCCCACAAGCGACAAGCAGCGAGGCTGCCGCGCCCACCAGCAGGCCGACGAGGCCACGACGAGTTAAGGCATTCATATGGTGTGTCGATCCCTGTGTATGCGCGAAATATCGCGGAGATTACATTCATCCATGTATGGATGTAAACGTTAGTCGTTTAATCATCCAGTCGAGGCGGTGCGCCGATGTTCAGGGCCGCCTCATGGGCCCCCTCATCGGGCAGGCTCAGGCGAATGCTCTCCGACGCCAGCCAGCCGTTGATCTCCTCGATGCTGCCCAGGTCGAGCACCCCCGACTGCTGACGCAGGGTCAAGAGGTTGAGCACATAGTCGTAGCGGGCCTCGGCATGGTTGGCAATGGCATCGAAGAGGCTACGCTCGGCATTGAGCACGTCGACGATATTGCGGGTCCCCACCTCATAACCGGCACGGGTCGCCTCCAGGGCGCTCTGGTTGGAGACGATGGCCTGGGCACGTGCCTCGACGGTGGAGACATCGTTGCTCACCTGGGTATAGAGGGAACGTACCCGCTGCACCGTATCGCGGCGCTGGGCCTCGAAATCGTACTGGCTCGACTCCAGCAGGAAGCTGCTCTGACGGATGCCCGCCTGGGTACGGCCCCCGGTATAGAGCGGCAGATTGACGCCGATGCCCACCTGGGCCCGGGAGTCATGGCCGCTCAGGTTATCCCGGTCGCTATCGCTGTACTGGTAGTTGGCAAAGGCGTTGAGCGTCGGCAGATGGCCGGCACGGGCCACCTCGACGGTACTGCGGGAGACCTCGACGCCGGCCCGGCTGGCCAGCACCAGGGGGTTGTTCTCCATGGCCAGGGTCACCCAGTGGTCGCGACCGGCGGGGGTCGGAGCGGCGATGGGCAGCCCCTCGCCCAGCGTATCCACCTCACCATAGCGCTGGCCGGTAAGCCGCTCCAGGGCCTCGAAGCTGACCTGGAGGTTGCTCTCGGCGGTGATCCGCTCGGCCCGCGACTGGTCGAAGCTGGCCCGCGCTTCCTGCACCTCGGTGATGGCGATCAGCCCCACTTCGAACTGCTCCTGGGCCTGCTCCAGTTGGCGACCGATGGCGCGCTCCTGGGCCCGCCGCGCCTCGAGGATCTCGTGGGCGCGCAGGATATTGAAGTAGGCCGTGGCCACATCGATCAGCACCTGCTGCTCGGTGGCCGCCAGGCGGTAGAGCTGCTGATCGATCTCCCGCTCGGCGCGTTCCAGCTCGCGGCGATTGCGGGCATCGAACAGCGCCTGGGTGGCCTCCAGGGTCACCCCGGCGCTGGTGAAGCGATCGTCCCCGGGGGCGGCCCCCGTGGCGGTCTGACTCTCGAACTGGCGGGTATGGGTCACATTGCCCTGGGCATTGAGCTGGGGGCGCAGGTCGCCTCGTTCCACATCACGCCCCGCCTCCACGCTATCGGAAAGCGAACGCGCCGAGGCCAGCTCGGCGTTGTTGTTCAGGGCATCCCGGGTGATGGTGAGGAGATCCGCCGCCAGGGCCGAGGTACTGAACAGCGAGGCCAGCAAGGCGGGCAACAGGGCCCGGCGGAAACCGGCACGACGGAGAGTGGCTTGGGGGCTGGGTGATGGCGTCATCGGCTCATCCTTGATGGCTGGACTGGGTATATACATACATTGTCGCATGTTTCTTTTCTGAATCCACTCCCTGGCAACCCGGATGCGCGATTTTTCCACGCTGCTCGGAAGCTGCCTCTCAGCATAAGACAGGATCACCGCCAGGCCTGAGACGAGGCATAAAAAAACCGCCCCGAGGGGCGGAGGTGAATGTCGAGTCACCCAAGGCTTGCCATAGCGATCATTCAGGCATCAGCACCGCGTCGATCACATGGATCACCCCGTTGCTGGCCTCGATATCGGCCTGAATCACGGTGGCTTCATCGATCATGACCTTGCCGTAGTCGGTGGTGATCGTCAGGTCTTGGCCCTGCACGGTGGTGGCACTGTCCAGGGACATGGCTTGCTCGGCCATGACGCTACCCGGCACCACATGGTAGGTCAGGATCGCCTGCAACTGCGCCTGATTCTCTGGCAGCAGCAGGGTCTCGACGGTGCCCTCCGGCAGGGCCGCGAAGGCCTCGTCGGTGGGCGCGAAAACGGTGAAGGGTCCCTCGCCCTGGAGGGTCTCGACCAGGCCCGCGGCCTCGATGGCCGCCACCAGGGTCGTGAACTGCCCCGCCTCGACGGCGGTCGCGACGATATCCTGCTTCATCTCGCCATGGTGGTCGGCCTGGACGGCAGCGGCCAGCATCAGACCGGCGACGCCGGCGGCGAGTGTCAGGGGAAGGCGGGTACGCATGCTAGCTCTCCTTTGGTCCCCATGGGGACCGCGTGATGGACACCGGTCGAGGACGCTCGCCCCAACCTATACACAATGTAGATTGTGCATAGGATATGAACAAGAAAAATCTTCCGACGCCCGCGTCACCCCATCTCGGGCTGACGCCTTGGCCGCCGATATGGCACAAAGGTCACTCCCCCCTTGAAGGAGAACGACGATGTACAAGCTGGCTTTCTTCGTCCCCGTGGCGGATGCCGAGACGGTCAAGGAGGCGGTCTTCGCCACCGGTGCCGGACGCATCGGCGACTACGAGGCGTGCTGCTTCCAGACCCCGGGCACCGGGCAGTTTCGCCCCCTGGACGGCGCCAACCCGCATATCGGCCGGGTCGGCGACCTGGAGCGGGTGGAAGAGCTCAAGGTCGAGCTGGTCTGCGCGGATCACCTGATCCGCGAGGCGGTGACGGCGCTGAAGGCCGCCCACCCCTATGAGGAGCCCGCCTATGATGTGTGGAAGCTGGAAACGCTGTAAGGAAGGGCGCCGCGGCCTCGCCGCGGCGCATCATGTCAGGCGGAACCGAAGTAGCGCTCGCGATCCTCGGCGGTGATGTCGCTGATATGCAGGGGGAAGGCCTCGCCGCGGCGGTCGGCATAGAAATGATGCAGGGTGCGCTCGATGGTGGGGAAGGCGAGCTCGTCCCAGGGGATCTCCTCCTCCTCGAAGAGCGCCACCTCGAGGCTCTCGGGCCCGGCATCGAAGCCACCCTCCAGGTCGGCCAGGAAAATCATATAGACCTGGTTGATATGGGGCAGGTTGATCAGGGTGTAGAGCCCCTGGATGGCCACCTCGGCGCAGGCTTCCTCGCGGGTCTCCCGGGCCGCCGCCTGGACGGTGGTCTCGGCGTTCTCCATGAAACCGGCGGGCAGGGTCCAGAACCCCTTGCGCGGGGCGATGGCACGCCGGCAGAGGAGGATCTTGGTGCCCCGCACCGGCAGGGTGCCGGCGACGATGCGAGGGTTCTGGTAATGGATGGTGCCGCAGGCGTCGCAGAGGTAGCGGGGACGGTCATCGCCCTCGGGAATGGCGAAGCGAACGGTGTGGCCACAGTGGCTGCAGAAATTCATCGGCTCCTCGCGGGGGTGCTCGGCTTGCCCTTGACGCCTTTCCGGGGGCTAAGTACAAGAAGAGAAATCGTGTGGGAGTCCCATGTTAGAGAAACTTCGCGAGCGCCTGCAAGCACACCGTCCCGGGCGCATCACCCTGCAGCTGCCCGAGGCCGCGGTGCTCTTGCCCATCGTCGACCGCCCCGAGCCGACCCTGCTGTTCACCCGCCGTGCCGACCACCTCAACACCCATCGCGGCCAGGTGGCCTTCCCCGGGGGCAAGCGGGAGGCCCAGGACCCGGACCTGCTGGCCACCGCCCTGCGCGAGGCCGAGGAGGAGATCGCCCTGGCCCGTGGTCAGGTCGAGCTGCTGGGCCGCCTCAGCGAGGTCATCTCGCTGCATGGCCTGAGGGTCACGCCCTTCGTGGGGCTGATTCCCCCGGACCTGCCGCTGGTCCCCGACCCCGGCGAGCTGGACACCATCTTCGAGGTGCCGCTGCGGCTCTTCCTGGAGGATCGCCGCAACCATACCGACGTGATCACCGTGGAGGGACGCCCCCACTACGTGCCCAGCTACCACGTGGATGGCCAGGTGATCTGGGGCCTCTCGGCGATGATGCTGGTGGAGCTGCTGGCGGAGGGCTTCGAGCGCCCCATCAGCCTCTATCGTCCCCCCGCCGATGGACGCCTTTGCTACTATCCTGCCCGACGCCTGGAGCGCCCATGAGCCTGGCCATTTTCTCCCTAGGATACGCGCCCGCCGACGGGCGTCTCTGCTACTCTCTCCCCCGCCCCGCCCGACGCCTGGAGCGCCCATGAGCCTGGCCATTTTCTCCCTAGGATACGCGCCCGCCGACGGGCGTCTCTGCTGCTCTCTCCCCCGCCCCGCCCGACGCCTGGAGCGCCCATGAGCCTGGCCATTCCCTCGTTATCCCCCTCCACCCTCACCGACCTGGTGGATGCCCTGGTCGAGCGCGGCTGGTACCTCGGCGAAGGCGTGATCGACGCCACCCTATGCCAGGCCCTGCATGACGAGCTGCGGGAGCGGGTCGCCTGCCAGGCCATGCAGGCCGCCGGTATCGGCCGCGGTGAAGCGCACAGCCTGCGCCGCGATATTCGCGGCGACACCATCCACTGGCTGGATCGCGCCACCACGGCCCAGCGCCACTACCTGGGGGCCATGGCGGAGCTCCAGCAGGAGCTCAACCGGGCCCTCTACCTGGGCCTCTTCGAGTTCGAGGCCCACTTCGCCCACTATGGTCCCGGCACCTTCTACAGGAAGCACCGGGACAGCTTCCGCGGCCGCGCCAATCGGGTGATCTCCACGGTCGCCTACCTCAACCCCGACTGGGGCCCGGCGGATGGCGGCGAGATGGTGCTCTATGACCCCGAGGACGAGAGCCGCGAGGTGGCCCGGGTCCGCCCCGAGGCGGGCAACTTCGCCTGCTTCCTGGCCGACCGGGTGCCCCACGAAGTGCTGCCCACCACCCGGCCCCGCGCCAGCATCGCCGGCTGGTTCCGCCGCAACGCCTCCCTCAACGGCATCATCGACCCGGCCCACTGACCCTCGTCTCGGCCGAAGCGCCCCGTCGGGCGACAAGGCGGATGCCGAGGCTGGCGGTGGCCCGGCCAACCACAACGACAAAACGACGACAGAAGACGGAGCCTGAGGATGATGCATCGATACGGGATCATGGCCCTGCTGGCCGCGCTGATCACCGGCTGCGTGCCCTGGCAGCCCCAGGAGGCGAGCGTGGCCAGCCTGATCAAACGCGGCCACTATGCCGAGGCCCTGGCCCGTTACAGCCCCGAGGGCGTGCAGCAGGCCGATATCGGCACCCAGGCCACCTACGACCTGCTGCGAGTCCTGGTGGAGACGCCACCGCCCGCCTTCGACGAGCTGCTCTGCGCGCCGGTCTATGCCCGCTATCCGAACAGCCACAGCTACTCCATGAAGCTCTGCGCCATCCTCGAGAGCCACCTCGAGGAGGGGCGGGTCAGCGAGGCCCAACTGGCCGACCTGGAGACCTTCCTGAGGGAGAACTACCGCCAACTGCGCTACCTGGCTGGCGCCGCCCGCGACCTTCAGGGCGGACAGTAGGCCAGGCCCTGGGCCTCGGCATCGCGGGCATCACGGGCATCGGCCAAGAGCGTCACCGACGCCCGCATCTCCACCAGCAACTCGCCATAACGGCAGGCCGCCTCGAACTCGCCGGCCGCCACGCTCTGGCGCACCATCGCCGCCGCCACCGGCGGAAAGACCTCAGCGCGCTGACGGGACGCCAGACAGCCGCCCAGCTCCCTCAAGGCGACCTGGGGGTCGACCTGACTCTCGGCGCGTAAATGAATATCCGCGCAGGGATCGACCCGGTAGGCCTCCGCCAGGGCCTCGGGCAGCGCCTGGCGATGATCGAGCCCCTCGTTGGGGTCGCGAATCGCATAGTGGTCGCCACTGAGCACCCACTGGGGCTGGGTGAAGGGGTGTCCCCCTTCACGCTGCCGGTAGCGATACGGAAAGTCGCCCAGCACCTCGCCGCCCTCGATATCCAGCAGCACCGCCCGCTCGATGCCCACCAGCACCGAGGTCCCCGCCTCGCCGGCGTCATAGACCAGTCGCGTCAGCCCCTGTCCCCAGGGCACCTCGGCCAGCAAGCGCGGCGCCCCCGCCGCCGGCCGGACTTCCACCTCCCCCCATTCGGGGTGGGCAAGGTAATAGTCCCAGTCCCGCTCGACCAACCGCCAGTCACCGGCCAGGGCCGGCACGGCGACGACCAGGCTGGTGATCCCCAGCCATCGGATTGCCTTGGCATAGTGCATCATCACGGCTCCACCACACTGATCGGGAAGTCACGCACGTTCTCCAGCATCGGCACCGTGGGGTGCTGAGCCCCCTGGGTGATCTGGGGTACCCGCCGCGAGGTGTAGGAGATGATCTCGTGGATGCTGTTGAAGCCATCGCCGTTGCCGGCCTCACGGTCGGCCTGGCCGGACAGGGCCTCCAGCAGGGCCGCGGTGAAGGCGCCATGACCGCCGCCGAAGCTGGCATCTTCCAGGGATGACTGGGCCCCGGTGGAGGAGGCGAAGACCACGGTGCCAGTGCCGTCGGAGAGCTGCTGCACCGCATCCTCGGCGGTGATCCGCCCGCGCCGGCGCGGTCCCATGCTGCCGGCATGGCAGATATCCATCATCAGTACCGCCTTCTGGTTGATGGGCCGCGACTGCAGGAAGTCGCGGAATCGGTCGATGGACATGCCGGTATAGGGCCGCTGCATGTCCGCATCATGGGTCATCAGGTAGAGGTTCTGCTCGTTGTCCTGGACGCCATGGCCGGCCAGGAAGATCACGATCAGGTCCTCCGCCGAGGCCTGACGCAGGAAGTCATTGAGCTCGATGCGCACATTACGCTCGGTGGCCTCGGCATTGGTCAGCACACGGGTATTGACCCGATCGAAGAGCCCATCCTCCTGGGACTCCAGCATGGCCGCCAGGGCCTCGGCATCCCGGTGAGCGAACTCCAGGTTCTGGGTAGCGATCTCGTAGTCGGAGACACCGACCCCGAAGAACCAGAGCTGGGTATTGGCGGAGAGCTGAGCGGGGCTCTGGCGCTCGCGCCGCGTGACCTCTACCACCTGTCGCTCCAGCTCCGCGTCGCGGAAACGCAATACCGCCTCGATGCGGTTGTAACCCGGCTGCAGGCTGAAGGCGCGCTCCACGCCGAGGATCTCCTCCCCATCCCACACCGCTTCCTCCTCGAAGCCGCGGCTCTGGACGATGGGGCGCCCATTGAGGACATAGCGGAACTCGGGATCCGGCAGCTCGTCGCTGGCCTTGGTCACCTCCAGACGCAGCCGATACACCTCCTCATCGGTTTCGATGCCGCTGGCCGAGACCAGCCGCACCTCGTAGGGGGTCTCGAAGAGCGCCGGATCGATGGCGGCCTCCTCCTGGGGGCTGGGCTCCGGTGCCCGACGCCCCTCCATCAGGGCCTGCAGGCGCTGCTGCACCAGGTGCCCCCGCTCCAGGCGGCTACGCAGGGCCTCGAAGGGCAGGTAGTTATCGCCAAGCGACCAGTAGACCCCTTCGGTGCCACGCTGGGAGGCGGCGAAGTGCCCCTCCGGGGTATAGGCGATCCACTGATCGTTGCGCTTCACCACGATGGTGAGGTGATGGGTCAGCGTGGCCAGATCGAAGAAGAGCAGTTCGTTGGCCTGCGTCTGGGCCACCACCAGATTGCGCGCCTCATGCACCCGAACATGGCGCAGGGAGTCGGGCAGCGACACTCGCCGCTCGCCGAGCGCCAGGTGATCCCGCGCCCAGGTGAGCTCACGCCCCTCCTCCAGGGCAATACGGAAGGTACTGCGACCCGGCTCACTGCTCAGGTGGGCCGCGGTCTGGGGGTCATAGCGGCGGCTGTCGCGCCCCCGATAGCTGGCGACCAGGGTGCCGGCGTCGAGACGCAGGCCGAAGAGGTCGCGTCCCACGGCGACCCGGCTAACCTCGGCGGCATCGGCCAGGCGATAGATATCCACCTGCTCCGAAGAAACCCTGGGACGCCCAAAGCCGTCCTGCCAGGCGGTATTGATCGCCAGCAGGCCCGCATCGCTGTCCATGGCCATATGGCCGAGGTTCGGGTCGATCACTCGCCCATAGCGGATCGGGGCCGTCACCAGGGGCAGGCGCAGGCGGCCTCGTTCGCTGTAGTCCTCCCCATCGAGTATCACCACGATACCCACCGCATCCTCACGGTCACCCTGCCCATGGGGCACCCCAGCCACCACCAGGGCATCACGGCTGGCCAGCACGCTGCGGGTCACCTGGAAGTCCAGGCGCTTGATGCGGCGCTCTTCGAAGGTGTCGCTATCGAAGACCACCAGGTGATTGTCGCGATCCACCGTGACCAGGCGTGTGCCCTCGGCATCGGGCTGGCTCCAGCCCTGCTCGGTGTCGGTCACCATGCGGTGCACCCGGCGGCCGCTGCTCAGGCTGAACACATAGGCCCCGTCGGCATCCTCGGTGATCGCGTAGTCATTGACGCGATCCAGGCGCAGGCCGCTGGACTCCACCGCCAGACCTTCCAGGGCGTTCACTTCCGCCAGAGTGGCGCTATCACGCCAGCGGATACGATCGCCACTGCCGATCACCACCTGCTCTCCATCCGGGGTGAAACCGATCCCCACTTCGACCTGATTCTCGTCGGCGGTGGCCAGGATGCGGGCCTGCTCCATATCCAGCATGGCGACGCCGGCACTCCCCCGGGTGAAGTCATTCATCACCATCCAGGGCCGCGTGGGGTGAGGCTCCATGCGCTTGGGAACCAGAGGCAACGCCAGGCTGCGCGACTCCCAGTTACGGGTGTCATAGATGGTCGCTCGGCGGTTGTTATCGGCCACCACCAGCCAGCGCCCATCTCGGCTGGCGCGCATGGCATGGGGCCAGTCGGCGCCGGGCAACTCACGCTGCACGCTGAGGTCGGCGGCACGCCACACCCGCATGCCGCCCCCGGTGACCTGATCGGTCACCAGGCGCTCACCATCGGCGAGCCACTCGATGAGGCCGGTGCTGTTGGTGGGCCCCACCCGCGTTACCACCCGAACCCGCCGCTCGCTCAGGTCGTAGATGCGCAGGTAACCACTCATGCTGGTATAGGCCAAGGCATCCCCGAAGGGGCTCCAGGCCAGGTTGCTGATGGTGGAGTCATCCGGCAGCTGGGCCACCGCATGACCGGTCTTGGTGTCGTAGATATACAGGGTATGGGTGGTGCTACCGCTCACTTCGGTATAGCCACTGCCCACCGCCAGGTAACGGCTATCCGGAGAAAAAGCCCGCACCCTGCCGCCGCGGAACAGCTCCCGCACCTTGACCCCGCGCCGGGTGTCCCAGAGCTGAATGGGCCCCATGCCCGTGGCCAGCAGGCGTCCATCCGCGGAGGCGGTCAGGGCACTGGCATCCAGCTGCCCGGAAACCGCCACCTCCGGCTCACCGATATTGCCATAGGGGCGAATCTCCACCCGACGGTTGCGCTGGCGCCCCTCGTCGGTGTCATTGGTGGCCAGGGGGTGGTAGGGGCCATGCCCCACGCTCTGCAGGCGCTCCCGGGGAATGCCATGCTCACGGCTCAGGGCGTCGGCCACCGCCGCGGCACGCCGCTCGGAGAGCGGCAGATTGATGGCATCGCTGCCGGTGCTATCGGTGTGCCCTTCGATCAGGAACACATACTCTTCGCCTCCCGGCGACTGAAGGGCCTGGGCGGCCTGGGCCAATAGCCGATGGGCACTGGGACGCAGACGATCCGAGCCCACCTCGAACTCCACCGCCAGCACCAGGCTCTCGCCAAAGCGCTCTTCCCAGTTGCCGAGGAAGGGGTGGCGCTCGTAGAAGCCACGGCGCTGCGCTTCCAGTTGGATGGCACGGGTCAGCCGCTCGCGGATATCCGCCAGCCAGTTATCGCTCACCCCGGGAACGTCGCGTTCGGGCAGGCGGTTGGACGCCGCGGTCGCCGCCGCATAATCGCTGGCACGCAGGCCGTTCTCGATCAGCAGCGCCTGCATCAGGTTGCGCCCCTCCTCGGTGGGCAGCGACTCGGCATACTCGCTCAAGAGCTGGCGAGCCGGCTCGAGTTGGTAGATGTCATGCAGGGCATAGACCGCCTGGGAGACGGCCGTGGCGCGGGCCGGCCCATGGGGGGCTAGCTCGATGGAGCGCTGGCGCAGCGCCTGGGCGCGGCTCAGATCGAAGCGCGCGAAGTCAAAGCTGTCGGCGTGGGTCGCCTGGGCCTGCCAGTTGTTGGGAAGGCGCGGCGCCCAGTGATCGACGAAGGCCAGCGTCTCTTCGGTGCGATAGCTGAGGATCGAGTCGAAGGCGCTCTTGAGGGCTTCGGCATTGGGATGGGCCTGCATCGACCGCTGATAGAACTCGAGGGCTTCGCGGCGCCCTCCCAGTCGCACCAGCCGATCCCCCAGGTCTCGATAGGTCACCGCGCTGTCATGGCGCTGGGCATAGGCCATCACCTGACGCAGCACCTGGTTCGTGTCCATGCCCAGGTGATCCAGGGCGAGGTTCATGTAACGGCGAATGGTCTCGTCACTGCCCCCCGCCTCGGCGGCAGCCAGATAGTAGCGGCCGGCCGCCGGGCGATCGTGGCCATGAAACTGGGCATGTAGGCCACGGACGAACTGGATGACCCAGGCATCAGCTCCCAGCCTGGCCTCCTGTTCGGCCAGGAAACGCTCGGCCCGTTCGGGGGCCTCCATGCCCTCCAGCAGATGGAAGTAGATGGTGCGCACCAGCTCTTGATCTTCGGGGGCGCGGGCCAGCACCTCCTGAAAGAGCGCCAGCGCCTCTTCCGCGCGCCCCTCGTCATTGAGGCCATGGGCGAGATTGATGCCCGCCGAGGTGAGGCTGGGGTCGGCCTCATAGGCCTGGCGATAGATGCGCTGCGCCTCGTCATTGCGCCCTTCCTGACGCGCCAGCCAGGCCCTCGCGAAGATGCCCTCTGGGGTCTCTCCGTGATGGTCGGCCAGGTAACGACGCATGATGCCGCGTTCGATATTACTGGGCGAATCGACACTGGCCTCGACCAGCGCCCGCGGGGTGTGGTGGGCATAGTCGGCATGGGCGACTCCGGCCAGGACGAGTCCTAGCCACAGGAGCCAGCCCAACAAGGGTAACGGCAGGGGTCTTGTCATTGGTGTTTACTCCCTTCGATGCAGGTGGCTAGGCGTCGTCCAGAACCACTCGAATCCTCTTGCTGGCGGTATTGCCGGCGGCGTCGGTGGCGATAATCTCCACCTCGGCTTCCTCTGCGCCCTCGGGCAGCTCCAGGGTGGCCTCGAAGGGCCCCCGCGAGGAGTAGCGACTGGAGAGCGCGCCCGCGATGCGCAGCTCGCGAATGGCGCTCTCGTCCTGGGCAACGCCGCGAATCTGGAAGCGCCGCGAGCCGATACGGTGGAGGCGCTCGCCACTGGCCACCTCCTCGAAAAGATCCGCCGCCGGGGTCTGCACCACGATGCGCGGCGGCTGGCGATCCTCACGCTCGGCCGGCGCCTCGATATGCTCGATCTCCACCACCAGGGGCAGCACCGCCCCCTCCGGCAGATGCGCCTCGGCGCCAATGCCACCTTCGGCATGAGTCAGCACCTCGGGCTCGACCAGGCGCCGCCCCAGGGCCTCGGCCAGCCGCGCCTGCACCGTACCGGAGGCCCTGTTGACTCGCGTCAATAGGGCCTCGATATCGAGGCGCTCCCGGGAGAAGAGCACCACGTAGAAATCGGTACCGACGGTGTCATCCAGGCGGGTGTAGAAATCCTCGGTGGGCCCTGGCATCACCAGGGTCTCGCCGCGGGTGAGGATGGCGCTGGTCTGGCGGCTGCGCGGAAAGAGCTCCACATAGGCGCCGGTGAGGTCACCACCGATCACATAGACGTGGCCATCGTGGGCACTGTCCAGCTCGGCACGAAAGCGAGTGCCCGACGGATAAGGACGATCCAACCGCCAGGTCAGGTCCCCACGGCGACTGGCCGTCATGGGGCTGCCATCGATATGCAGGAAACGCAGCTCACCCCCCACATTCGGCACCGCGGGAGGCGTCGGTTCCTGGGGGATGATCTCGAAGGCCTGAACCACGAAACGCGAGAAGTCGTCATAGCGGATCCACGCATAGCCGTTCTCGCCCCAGTCGGTGCCCCAGCTGTTGATCACGCGAAAGGCGCCACCGAAACGCTGATCGTCATAGCCCACCACCGTCATGGCATGGCCATAGAGACTGCGAGGCGCTCGCTCGAGGGTCTGATAGTCCCTCTCGGTCGGTACCCAACGCCCGCCATTGGCGCGAATGGCGCGGCTGTCCAAAAAGCTGTCGGGCACCCGCATGCCGATGATCACCGGACGATCCGCGGCCACAGCACGGCGCGTAGGCACATGGATCGCCCGGGCTCCTGCCGCAGACAGGGCGCGCCAGCCTTCGATACGGTACTCGGCGGCCTGCTGGCGATGGTGAGGCAGAATCGGCTGCGCACAGGTATTGGGGTCATAGGGGAAGTCACGCAACAGCGGCACCCCCTGACGCTCCAGAAGGTCGAGGGCATGATGGATCTGGGAACCGGCACTGCAGTCCCCGGCAAGGATCTGGTTGTAGACGTAAGCCGGCGAGAAGACATGGCGATCCACCACCTGGCGGGGCGAGAGCTCCTGCACTCGTGCCTCGGCCATGGTACGAGCCGCATAGGCAACGGCCCAGCCAACGCAGCTCCCCTGCTCCCCCTGATCCCCCGGGGTCGGGGAGAAGGCCTCGAGGCTGTGACGAGCCGGCAACCCCCGGTAGTTACCCCGGGTCAGGGGCGCCCCCCGGGGCACCTGGCTGTAGGCGTCCATATCCAGCACCGCCCCGGTGGCCGGCACCCCCGCCCCCCAGGCAGGAGGCAAGCCGCCCCCCAGCAGGACGACAATCATCAGGCCCCACACCAGGGCATATCGTCTCGAATCTGGCATGTCCTTGCCTCGTGTCAGTGGCCAATCCAGCGACCGGCCTGGAGGGCGCATTGACGCACCCGTTCGGCGCGCTGCTGGGGATGCCCGTAGATCTGCCAGTTGTGACTGCTATGGCCGCTCATGAATAGCTGGTAGGCCGCCAGGATCTCGTAGGGGTGGGCATGATGCGCCGCCCAGCAGTCGGCCTCGGCCTCGCGCTGGGCAGGGTAGTGAGCGGGATGCCGCAGATGGTGCCCCAGCGCCACATGCCCATACTCGTGCGCACGGAAGAAGCCGCAGGCCTGCCCTATCTGCTGACAGTAAACGGGGTTATAGATGATCACCGCCCCATGCGTCGGATCGGGGCGTACCATGGCGATATCGGGAAGGGAAGGATCGGCGATCTCAGGTACCCGCACCTGGGCCTGGGTCACCAGGGGAAAACTCAGGCAGCCAACCAGCAGCCAGGTCATCAAGCACTGTTCTGTTGTCATTATTATCCTCTAGGGCCCCGATGTGGCGGGGCACAGCCATTCCTTCGAGCCACGGCCGTCGATGGCGGAACCTCGAGCATCCCCGAGGGCTTGCTTACAAAAGCTAGCAAAACGTAAGAGGGTGTAACAAGTCGAGGCGCCAAAAGAGGCGCCTCGGGTAAACGGCTCAAATGACGATATACGGGCCTAATTGACGGTGACCACGATGCAGTGGGCGGTATGCCCGACCCGGTGGGAAACGCTGCCGATCACCATGCCCTTGAGGTCACTCATGCCGCGGCTGCCCATGACGATGGCATCCACCTTGAGGGCCTCGGCCTCGGCGACGATGGCCTCGGCGGGCCGCCCCCTGGCGATGATCTCATCCACCTCGAGGCCATCGAGCTTCACCGCCGCATAGGCCTTGTCCAGCACCCGGCGGGCGTCGTCCTCACGCTCCTGGACCAGCTTCTGGATCACCTCCTCGCTGACCGGCATGCCGCTCCCCCCCACCAGCAGGCCGATATCGTCCGGCGGCTGCTGGACATTGATCAGGTAGAGCTTGGCCGGCCTGCTGGCCAGCTGTGCCGCCACCTTGAGGGCCTTCTCCGCATGAGCGGAGCCATCCACGGGTACGAGTATCGACTGGTACATGATCAACCCCTGCTGATTAACGACAGCGCCGGCGGCGCCTTCCTGTCTCGAAGGGCACCCGGGGCGCCCTTCTCGCTACCACTAGCGTAGGCAATCGGCCAGCGTTTGGCTTAACTGGCCTTAACCGCCACCTTGAGCACGCCGTCCCGCTGATGGGAGAAGAGGTCATAGGCCTCGACGATGTTTTCCAGGGCGTAGCGGTGGGTGACCATGGGTCCCAGGTCGATGCGGCCACTATCGATGATCTGCATCAGCCGGCGCATGCGTTCCTTGCCACCGGGGCACAGGGAGGTGACGATCTTGTGATCCCCCAGGCCGGCACAGAAGGCGTCCAGGGGAATCGTCAGGTCGCCGGAGTAGACCCCCAGGCTAGACAGGGTGCCACCGGGCTTGAGCACCCGCAGCGCCGCCTCGAAGGTGGACTGCAGGCCCAGCGCCTCGATGGAGGCATCCACGCCACGCCCCCCGGTGAGCTTGAGGATCTCCGCGACCACATCCACCTTGCGGAAATCGATCACCACATCGGCGCCCAGTTGCTTGGCCATCTCCAGGCGCTCATCGACGCCATCCACGGCGATGATCAGGCCGGCACCGCGCAGCCGCGCGCCGGCGGTGGCACACAGGCCGATGGGGCCCTGGGCGAAGACCGCCACCGTATCGCCGATCTTGATATTGGCCGACTCGGCCCCGGCGAAGCCGGTGGACATGATGTCCGGGCACATCAGCACCTGCTCGTCGCTGAGCCCATCCGGCACCGGCGACAGGTTGGCCTGGGCATCCGGCACCCGCAGGTACTCGGCCTGGGCACCGTCGATGGTATTGCCGAAGCGCCAGCCGCCCATGGGTTTGTAGCCGTGATGGTGATGATGGCCGCCATCCTGGGCGCTGCAGCCGTCCTGGCAGGCGTAGGAGGTAAAACTGGGGCAGATGGCCCCGGCGATCACCCGCTGCCCCTCCTGGTAACCCTGTACGTTGGCCCCCAGCTTCTCGATCACCCCCACCGGTTCGTGGCCGATGGTCAGCCCCTTCTCCACCGGGTACTCGCCCTTGAGGATATGCACGTCGGTGCCGCAGATGGTGGTGGTGGTCACCCGGATCAGGGCGTCGTTGGGACCAATCTCGGGAATCGGCTTGTCATCGATCTCGATGCGGCCGGGTTCGACGAAGATGGCGGCTTTCATCATGGCAGGCATGGGGCTCTCCTTGGCAGAGTCAGCGGTAACCGTGGGGCCATATCCACTTCAGTTCAGCACAAGAACCGCCCGGGCGAGTTGAGCTGGGTCAAGCTTTGCCACGAAGCCTCCTTCCCATCGAAGCGGCGTGCCTCAGGGCTCCCCCCGGCGCATGGCAGGCCGCGTGGCCAGGGGCGCGGCCCCTTCGCTCACCACCACATCGACCGCCGGCGCCTTATCCCTGCAACTTAGCCAGGACTCGGCCGGTGCGGGCCTCGGGGAAGCCAGGCGGCAAGGCCGGGGCTATTGGCCCGCGCCCAGGGTCAGGCGCAGGGCCTGCAGGCCCTGCAGCTCCATGCGCACTTCATCGGAGAAGATCGGGTGTCCATCGAGGCGGATCATCAATCCCGCCTCGGCGCCCCGGTAGCCGAGCGTGGCGGTGACGGTGGACTGGGTCCGCAGCGGCGCCAGGGGCTCGTAATCGATTCTCTTCACCTCCAGGGCCTCCAGGCCATAGGCATCCAGCTGCTCGGCCACGGCCTGCTTGACCACGACGCCGTAATAGAAATAGAGCCCGCCATAGGCGAGGCCCGCCACCACGATCAGGGTAAAGAGTCGGCCCATCGGGATCTCCTTGTCGGGCTGCAGCGCCGGAGGCGTCCGACGCTAATTCATCAAAGGTTGGCGCCGTTCGGCGAGAAAGTCCACGAAGCAGCGCAGCGCCGGCGAGCCGTGCCGCCGCCGGGGGTAGACGAGGTAGATGCCGGCCCGGAAGTCGATGGCCTCATCGAACAGCGACACCAGGCGTCCATCGGCCAGCGCCCGGGCCACCATGAAACGCGGCAGCAGGGTCAGCCCCACCCCGGCGATGGCCAGATCGCGACACAGGGGCCCGCTGTTGACGCTGAGGTTGCCACCCACGGTCACCACCCGGGAGCGCCTGCCCTCGCGAAAGGGCCAGCGGTTGCCATAGCCGGCCACCGTGTCCACCAGGCAGTTGTGGTGCTTCAACTCCCGCCAGTGGTCGGGGTGGCCGTGGCGCGCCAGGTAGGCCGGGCTGGCCACCAGCGCCAGGCACATCTCGGCCAGGCGCCGGGCGATCAGCGAGGAGTCGTCGAGGTGGCCGACACGAATCGCCAGGTCAAACCCCTCGGCCACCAGATCCACCACCCGGTCGAGCACCGTCAGCTCCAGGCGGATCCGCGGATAGCGGGCCAGGAAGGCCGGTAGCAGCGCCTGCAGCCAGGCCCGGCTCACATAGGGCGGCGCCGTGACCCGCAGCAGTCCCTCCGGTTCGCCCTGGCGCCGCTCCGCCAGGTCCTTGAGCTCCGCCACCCCAGCCACCAGGGGCTGGATGCGCTCCAGGTAGAAGCGCCCCTCCGGGGTCAGCGACAGTCGCCGGGTGGTGCGCCGCAGCAGTTGGGTGCCCAGCCAGTCCTCCAGCTCCATGACGCTACGGCTGACCGCCGAAGTGGAAAGCCCCAGGGCCCGCGCCGCGGGGGCGAACCCCCGATGCTCCACCACCGCCAGAAAGACCCGCATCGCCTTCAGCGTATCCATGCCAGCGCCCCATTCTTCGGGATAATGATTTCTAAAATAGCACCATTATCACTTCACAAGCGCTGACCTAGGCTGAGGGTAAGCGACCTCAGGAGGCGACGCCCATGACTCCCACGACCACCATCATCTCCCCCCAGGACAGCCCGGAACGCCTCAGCGTACTGGGCACCCATATCGAGCCGCTGATCGGCGACGGCGCCGGCTACCACATCACCCTGCAGTCCGGAGCAGAAGGCGCCGGGCCCCCGCCCCACGCCCACGACTGGGACGAGGCCTTCTTTATCCTCGATGGCGAGGTGCAACTGAGCTGCGACGGCCGGACCCACCACTGCTCGCCCGGCACCTTCGTCCATGTGCCCGCCGGCCGGGTGCATGCCTTCCGCTATGGCCCGGGCGGTGGCCGCATGCTGGAGATCACCGGCAGCGCCAGCCAGGCGATCGCGCTGTTTCGTGAGCTGAGCGACGCCCTGCCAGCGGAGCGTCCCGACCCGGCGCGGATCGCCGCCATCTTCGACCGTCACGGCGTGGCCCTGGGCCCCTGATCCTTGCGCATCCCCCCGGATCAGCCCCACTCTCGGCCCCTTCCCGGCTCGCCGACCCGGCAGCGATAAACTAACTTCACTGCATGGGTCGGCCGCATCGACCGAGCCGAGCGGGAGGCAAGACCATGCGCTGGAAATGGATGCTAGTGGCACTCCTGGCCGTGGCGCTGTTGCTGGTGGCACGCCACTACCCCTCGCCCCCACCGCCGCCGGACCTCGGCGGCCCCACCGCCGACTGGCCCCACTACGGCCAGAATCTGGCCGGGCAGCGCTACTCGCCCCTCGACCAGATCCGCGTCGATAACGTCGCCCACCTGGAGGAGGCCTGGCGCTACCACCACGGCGACTTCTCCGCCGGCGAGGCCGGCCAGACCCGCACCTCCCTGCAGGTCACCCCCCTGGTGGTCGGCGAACGGCTGATCTTCTGCACCCCCTACAACCGGGTCATCGCCCTGCATCCCGAGACCGGCGAGGAGTTGTGGGCCTTCGACCCCGAGCTCCAGTTGCGCGAGCTGCACGGCGCCTACCCGATGATCTGCCGCGGCGTGGCCTACTGGGAAGACACCGCGGTCCCCCCCGGCACCGAGTGCCGGGAGCGGATCTTCACCGGCACCCAGGATTCCGAACTGATCGCCCTGGACGCCGCCACCGGCCGCCCCTGCATGGACTTCGGCGAGAACGGCCGCCTGGCCCTGCGCGAGGGGCTCGGCGACGACATCCCCGCCTGGGAGTACTACGTCACCTCCGCGCCCCTGGTGGTGGACGACCTGGTGGTGGTCGGCGCCCTGGTCGCCGACAACGTGCGCGCCAACGCCCCGCCGGGGGTGGTGCGCGCCTTCGACGCCCGCCGCGGTGAGCTGGCCTGGGCCTGGGACCCGCTCCCGCCGCTCCATCCGCCCACGCCCATGGAAGGCCCCTATCGCCGCGCCACCGCCAATGTCTGGGCGCCCATGAGCGCCGATGCCGAGCGCGGCCTGCTCTTCGTGCCCACCGGCAATGCCCCACCGGACTACTTCGGCGGCCAGCGCCAAGGGCTCGACTACTACGCCTCCTCGGTGGTCGCCCTGCACACCCGGAGCGAGGCCGCCGGCCAGGTGGCCTGGCGCTTCCAGACCGTCTACCACGACCTCTGGGACTACGATATCGGCGCCCAGCCCTCGCTGCTCGAGCTCGATACCGCCGATGGCCCGGTACCGGCGGTGGTGGTCAGCACCAAGATGGGCCATGTCTTCGTGCTGCACCGGGAGACCGGCGAGCCCCTCCACCCGATCGAGGAACGGCCGGTGCCCCAGGGCCCGGTGCCCGGCGACTGGCTCGCCCCCACCCAGCCCTTCCCGGTCAAGCCGCCGAGCCTCTTCCCGCCGGCGCTCGGCCCCGAGGACGCCTGGGGCTTCACCTTCTGGGACCGCGGCCACTGCCGCCGACAGATCGAAGCGCGCCGCTCCGAGGGCCTCTTCACCCCGCCGAGCCTCGAGGGCACGGTGGTCTACCCCGCCGCCACCGGCGGCATCAACTGGGGCGGCGGCGCCTTCGACCCCGCCGCCAACCTGATGGTGGTCAACCAGTCGCGGATCCCCACCGCGGTGCAGCTGATTCCCCGGGAGGAATTCGAGGCCCTGCCCGAGGAGGAACGACGCATCGACGCCGGCGGCCTGGCCAATGCCAACCGCCTCTACGGCGAGATGCGCGGCACCCCCTATGCGGTCAGCGTGGAGCTGCTGCGCTCGCCCTTCGGCGCCCCCTGCAGTGCCCCGCCCTGGGGCACCCTCACCGCCGTGGACCTGGCGGCCGGCGAGATCCGCTGGGAGGTGCCGCTGGGTTCCCTGCGCGGCCTGGCGCCCTGGCCGCTGTGGTTCGAATGGGGCGTGCCCAATATCGGCGGCCCCATCGTCACCGCCGGCGGCCTGGTGTTTATCGCCGCCACCCCGGACAACTACCTGCGCGCCTTCGACCTGGCCACCGGCGAGCGGCTGTGGCGCACCCGCCTGCCCTACTCCGCCCACGCCACCCCGCTGACCTACCGGCTGGGCCCCGAGCGGCGCCAGTTCCTGGTGGTGGCCGCCGGCGGCCATGTGCTCTCCGACCCCGGTGACGCCATCGTCGCCTATGCCCTGCCGGAGGCCCGATGAGTGGTGGGCAGTTGGAGGAGAGGCTCGTCGAGCGCGACGGCTACCGGCTGCACCTGCGCCACGGCGGCGACCCGGCGCGGCCCCTGGTGCTCTTCCTCCACGGCTACCCGGACAGCCAGCGCATGTGGCGGGAGATCATGCTGGCCCTCGGCGACGACTTCCGGGTGGCCAGCCTCGACTGGCCGGGCATTCCCGCCGGCGAGCCCCGCCAGCCGGCGCGGCGCTACCGCATCGACCGCCTGCTGGAAGATATCGAGGCCGCGGTCCGGGCACTGGGCGCCGAGCGCCTGCACCTGGTGGGCCACGACTGGGGCGCCAGCGTGGGCTGGTCCTATGTCACCCATCCCGACTACGGCAAACGGATACGCAGCTGGAGCTTCGTCTCCGGGCCCCACCTGGCGATCTGGCTGCGCTGGGCCCGGGAGGAACTGACCAGCGGGCGGCCGCGGCGTATCGCCGTCGCGGTCGCCCAACTGCTGCGCACCGGCTACACCATCCCGCTGATCGTCTGGCCGCTGGGCGAGGCGCTGTGGCGCCTGGGCGGCGTGCGCGGCTGGCAATGGGTGCTGCGCCTGGCCGGCGTGCCCAAGGGGGATCCGCTGCTCGACGAGGACCGCGCCCAGGTGCGCGCCCTGACCCTGGGCCCCATGGCGCTGTACCGCCAGAACGTCCTGCACCCGCCGCCGCTTCCACCCAAGGGCAGCGTCACCTGCCCGGTGCAGCTGATCATCGCCGAGCGCGATCCCTTCGTTTCCGAGGTCAGCTACGGCAACCTCGGCGACTATGTCCGCGACCTGCGTATTGCCCGCCTGCCCGGCTCTCACTGGGTGACCCGCAGCCATTCCCGGGAGGTCATCGCCCTGCTCGATGCCTTCCTGCACGGCACTGAGCCAGGAGGCGCGGCGGGCGCATTATTCGATTGAGCCCACCGCCATCTGTGAGGCAAGATGACCCCAGGAACACCACAAGCACGGCTAGGATGAACAAGCCACGGCATACCGCTGGAGGAGCCCAATGCAACCGCTGAGCTACTACTACTACAACGTGCTGGAAGGCCTGGAAAAGCCCTGCGATGTGCCGTCGATCGAGCTACAAGAAGGCTACGACACCCTCTATCGACACGGTGGGCGCATCGAGATCGACCTGATCACCAAGGCCGAAGAAGGCAACGCCAAGGGCGACCCCTACCACTGGTACGAGGCCCTGGACGACGAACAGCGGGCAAAACTGCATAAGGCGCTGGGCGACAACGACCCGGCCAAGATCCTCAAGGTCATGCAACGCAACGGCTACGCCAGCGTGCTCTACCACCACGCCTGGGAGCACTTCCGCACCGCGGCCGCCGAGTAGTCGCTTCACCACCCCATAAACGCCAAGGCCCGCGAGAAATCGCGGGCCTTGGCGTTGGGCAGGCCCCACACCGGTGGCCTTCCCTACCTCATAGGAGCCGGCTTTAGCCGGCGATGCAACATCGGATCGTTGCGCCCCCGCGTTAGTACTCACGCCAGAGTGCGATGAACCCGAATTCACTCGTCCAGCCGTTCGCGTAGCTGCGCCTCCTGCTCACGCAGTTCCGGGGTGAACGCCTCGCCGAAGTCCTCGGCCTCGAAGACCCGACGAATCTCGATCTCCGCCTCGGTACCGGGCATGGGGTTGGGGCAGCGCTTGACCCATTCGATGGCTTCCTCCTTCGAGGCCACCTGCCACAGCCAGTAGCCGGCGATCAGCTCCTTGGTCTCGGCGAAGGGCCCGTCGATAACCAGGCGCTCATCGTCCTTGAAGCGCACCCGCGCGCCCTCACTGCTTGGCCGCAGCCCCTCCCCAGCCAGCAGGATGCCGGCCTCGACCAGGGCCTCGTTGTACTCGCCCATCGCCTCCAGCAATGCCTGGCTCGGTAGCTTGCCGGCCTCCGAGTCCTGGCTCGCCTTCACCAGAATCATAAAGCGCATCCTTCTTCCTCCCGGTTGATTCACCTATGGGGTATCGAACGGGGCGGCGGCGAATCGACAGCCGCAAGTGATGCGTGCCACCGGCCGGTCGGTTCAGGTCGGCTCGGGTTTCCTGGCCACGACAAACAGCGAGGCCCGCTGCGGGCTCTTCGTCGTTGGGTGTGGAATTTGCCCCCTGAACTGGCCCAGGATATGACCTCCACATGGACAGGAGGTAGATGTCGGGTCCCGCCTCCTTAGCAGCCGGGCTATGTCGTCTCCCTGGGGAGACGATCCGCCTCGCTTGGTCACACTTGGTAACATTCAGACTAGTCAAGGTGGCTTCGGCCTGGCCAGGCGAATCTTGATCCCGCGGGTCGCCCGGTCCATCGGGCTTCCGCGCGGTGCGGTAGGCGGCGTCGAAGACGGTGCAGCGGGGGCCGTGCTCTCAGGGCTTGAAGTGCTCTTCGCCGTTGATGCGCTGGCGCAGCCGCGAGGTCTCGTAGTAGATCAATTTGCGGGCACGGTTCTGGTTGCCCAGGGGGCGGTGCTCGGGCAGGGCGTGCCATGGGTTGATGGTGAGCTCCCGGGCCAGGCGCTCGCGGGCCTGGGTATCGAACTCCTGGCGCGGGAGGCGCAGCCGGGCCACGGGGATCTCCTCGGAGGTCCAGATGATGGAGGCGTCCTCGATGGGCATGGTCACCGGGTCTTCCTGGAACTGGATGCGCAGCTCGAAGAGCACCTCCGTTTCCTCACTTAGGGTGTCGACCATGGCCCGGCGCAGGTAGTCGTCCGGGGCGGGCAGCGGCACCTGGGAGCAGCGCTCGAGCAGCGGCACGAAGCGGTACTTGATCGCCCTCCCCTTGCCGAACAGGTAGGGCACGCAGCTCCAGTAGCTGACCTCGAAGGGGCTGCCGTGGGCCTTGGCGTGCAGGGCCTGGAGCAGCATGTCGGTGTAGTGGGAATCGAAGGGGTTGAGGAAGTACCAGACCGGCATGCCGGCGCCGATCAGCCGCTGCAGCTTGGCATTCTCGTAGACGTCCGGGGTGGTGAAGGTGGGGGCGCTGATGGCGGAGAAGTCCTGGGTATGGGCCTCGTCGTCGAGCAGCGTCTCCCCGGGCACGTCGAGCACCTTGACGCCCAGGCTCAGCACGCCGTTGTCGCGCATGTCCGGCACCACCCGGGGGCCGGGGCCACCGAAGCGCACCCAGGCCTCGAAGGCGCGCGGTTCGCGGAACAGGCCGACGCGCAGGGGTTCGGGCAGCTCCAGCACCTCGAACTGGGCCTTTAACAGGCCATGGGTCTTGGTGTTGCCGGCCCGCTCGGCGGTGCCGTGCCGGTAGGTGCGCAGCAGGAACTCGCTCATCTGCTCGGTGATGCGCCTGGCCACCTCGGCCTCGCCGGCCAGCTCGCGTTCCTCGGCCAGCCCCAGGTCGGCATCGATGGCATAACGCCGCCGGCGCCACAGCAGCCAGGCCTGGAGAGCACGGGTCAGCGGCCATTGCAGGAGGCGGTCGACGCCGTTGCGCAACCGGGTGGCCCGCCGCGACAGGGCCACGCCGCGCTCCAGGGCATCGTTGATGGCGCGCCCGCCGCGCAGCCACCAGGTATCCGGCAGCAGCACCGCCGGCGGCGCCGGGGCACTGGGCTCGGTGGTCAGCCCCCGGGGCGGGGCGGCCAGGTAGCGCAGCGCCCGCAACCCGGGCAGGAAGAAGTAGGCGCCGCCACGCACCCTGACGAAGCGCGGCAGGCCCTGGCAGCGCCGCCGCACCGGCTCCTCGGGCACGCTAAAGGCGGCGTCTTCGCCGTCCTGCCTGGCACCGACCAGGGGGTCGCTCTCGCCCCGCAGGCCGGCGAAGTTGGCGTTCTCCAGCCAGGTGTGCTGCACGAACTCGAACTGACGGCTCGGCTCGGCATTGAAGCAGAGGAAGTGCAGGCCGCGCTCGACGCCGTCGTCGCCGGCGGCCAGCAGGGCCTCCGGGTCGAGGCCTTCGACCAGCGGCGGACCATAGGGGCGGCCGCGGCGCAATAGCCGGTGGCGATGGTTGATGGCCAGCGACGCCTCGGTGCCGGGCCGGGGCGGCAGCATATCGCGGGGATTGGCGCGACGGATATGCGCGCCCAGGGGGCAGCGCAGGCCGTCGGGGTCCTCCTGGTGATAGCCGAAGTCGTTGTCCGGCCCGGCCCCGCTGGGCCGCCGCGGCGCACGGATCAGCGACTCGCCGTCGGGCCAGCGCCCCACCAGCTTGGCGGCCAGGGCCAGGCGTGCCTCCGGCGTCGGGGCCTGGTCGGCGAGCCAGCCCCAGAAGCCGGGCACGTCCTGGCTCAATTGGCGAAACACCAGGTAGCTGCCGTTGCGACCGAAGTCGCGCAGGTCGCTGTCCTCCACCACCTCGGGCAGCAGGCCCGCCGGGTCCTCGATGGGGTCGACCTGCGGGCGCTGGGTGAGCTGGTCGCGGGCATTGGGGTAGCCGAGCACGAACTCCCCCGGGGCGACCCGTTGACGCGCGTCGCGGCTGCCGCTGACCCCGGCCAGCTTGGGGTCGGAGATGCCGTCGCGGAAGCCGAAGTGCTCCCGCCCGCCGGGCAGGCTATGGCTATTCAGGGCGCTCACCACGCGGATGCCGGCGGCCTCGAGGGCCGCTTTCTCTCCGTCCAGCCGGGTCTCCAGGGCCTCGGGGGTGGCGGCATAGAGCATCAGCAGCGCATGCAGGGGCTCGCCACCGGGACCGCCCCATTGCCACTGCTCGGGGGCACTGTCGCCGGTATCGCCGAGGATCCGGCTGCGCCGGGCGGAGCCCGCCATGCCCTCGCGAAACTCCCGGGCGAAGCCCTTCAAGGCCTGCCAGGAGAGCCCCAGGTGTTCGAAGCCCGCCCAGGTGAAGGCCAGGTGCAGGCGGCTGCCGCCCTGGGGGCGCCCCGCCGACGCGGCCTCGACGCGCGGCAGCGCCTCTCCCAGCCAGGCCCGGGCCGCCTCGGCCTCGCCGAAGCTCAGCAGCAGGAAACGCGCCTCGGGCAGGCCGGCGTAGCCGCTGAGCAGGATGCCCTGGATATCCTCGAACTCCAGTGTCGCCATGGGCTAGAGCCTCCGCAGCCAGGCGCGGCACTGCGCCTCGCTCATCTCGCCGGAGAGCCCGGCACGCACCGCCGCCTGGTTGGCCAGGTTGACCGCGCTGCGCCCGGCATAGGCCGGGGCCCGATACCAGACCGCGGTGGGCACCTGGTGGTCCCGGTAGTAGGCCTTGAAGGCCTGCTCGTCGGAGGCGCCGCCGAACAGCAGCCAGCGGGTGCGCGGCCAGCCCTCGCCGTTGCTGAACACCAGGTTCAGCCCGAAGGCGACCCGCTCGATGAAATCGTCCTGGTAGCTCTCGGGGCTGCCGTCGAAGTTGCTGAAGAAGTAGACCCGCTGGCCACCGTCGAGGATCACCCAGCGGGCGAAGTGGATGGTGTCCACCTCGGCCAGCTTGCCGCGGTAGAAGACCCAGGCGCTGGCCAGGTGCAGCAGCCACAGCGCCGGATACAACACCAGGCGCCGGAAGGGCCCGGCCTGGATGCGCCCCACCGCCGAGAGCTGATTGTGCAGGCCATGGTCCTCGTCGGCCTCCAGGCGACGCACCTGGGCGTCCCGGGGGCGGCGGTTATGGGGCGCATTGGCGATCTCGTGGCCGCGCAGCAGGACCAGCGCCAGCAGGGTCAGCGGCCACAGCACCAGGGCCAGCGCCAGCCCCGCCAGGCCGATGGCGCCAAGCATCGCCCCGCCCTGCAGCCAGCGCCAGCGGGACGGGCCCTCGGCGGGGCGCAGGGCCTCGCGCAGGTCATCGCGGTCGGCGACGAAGCGAATCAGCGCCCGGCGCACCGCCTGGGGCGTCTGGCCCCGCCAGTCGTGCTCGTCCAGGTGGTGGCGCAGGGCATCATGCAGGCGTCCCTCGAGCGCCACCTGGGCCAGGGTGCGCCCCAGGGTATTGACGTAGAAGGCCCGCACCGGCAACCGGTGGGCCTCGAGGAAGGCGCGCACTCGGGCGGGGTCGGCGTGATCGGGAAAATCTTCGCAGTGGCGGAGCAGCTCATTGAGCCCCTCGCCGCCGGCCGCGGTGATGGCCGCCAGGCAGGGGGCGATCTCGCCGTCGATATTGGCGGCCAGCACCAGTTGCGCGGGGTAGCGGCGCCCGCCGCGGCGAAAGGCCTCCGGGAGCAGCACCAGGCGGGCGAAGTGCACGCCCTCGAGGCGCGCGAAGGGCAGGATGGCGTTGCCGCCCGGGTCGCCGCGCATGGCCTCGAGCCGCGCCTGGACCTCGGCCTCGTGGCCGGGCTTGAGGGTCATCACCAGGTTGAGTGCCGACTGCCCGCGCATCGCCCTGCCCCCCGTCCCTGTGTTGGCGTGGGATCGGCGGCCCGGGTGGCCGCCCGTGATCAGCAGTCTAGCCACTCCCGTCGATGGCAGCCTAAGAAAAGCGTTGACTATACTTCTCTCGCCTTACCGCCGATCGAGGAGGACGCGGCACGCCGCCCCCGGCCCCTGCGCGTTCCCAAGGAGGATACCGGCATGTCTGCCGTGCGCGAGGATGCCACCCGCACCGCCGAGCCCGTCCCCGGCTCGCCTCTCCTTCGGTGGCTGCAACGATCGGTCCGGCTGTCGATACGGCCGTCGGCGCGGGCCCTGCTGCTGGCGAGCCTGGCCGCCCTGGCCCTGCCCGCCGTCGGCCAGACTCCCCACGAGGTGCCCGACGAGGTGTCTCTCACCGAGCAGGCCGGCTCCCACCCCGAGGCCGACCACCCCAGCTGGATGCAGACCTGGCAGGCCCTGCGCGCCTGCCGGCGGATGATCGGCCGCGGCCTGCTGGAGGTCCCCGATGATCGCGCCGACCGCTTCCTGGGCAAGGTCCGCGAGGACACCGCCCACTGCCGCGGCGGCCGCCGCGCCCTGGACTTCCTGGCCCTCGACACCCCCTGGGTCGACTGGCAGAGCTACTGGGCCACCGGCGACGGCGCCTCGCGCAATGCCCGCTACGACGAGGGCTGGATCCGCTCCCTGGTGGGCGGGCTCAGCGAGCGCATCCACGCCAACCCCAATGCCCGCGGCATCGATGGTGCCCTGCTCGACCTGGAGTACGCCCGGGTCGAGCTGATCAAGTTCAACCTCTTCGACAACCTCACCTATGCGGAGTACGTCCAGGGCCGCGACGGCGCCCCCGGCACCACATTGCGCCGTTGGGACGCCCTGCGCCTGCCGCCGGATCACCCCCAGTTCGAGGCAGTGGGCGGCGACGGCGAGCAGCGCTGCCAGGGTGAGCTGATCCGCCACCGCACCCTGACCGGCATCTGCAACGACATCGACAACCCGCGCATGGGCGCGACCCGCACCCCCTTCGCCCGCAACGTGGCATTCACCGAGACCTTCCCCGATGAGGGCCATACCGAGCTGACCCGCAACCGCCACGGCGAGCGCCTCGACCTGATGACCCCGGACCCGCAGCGCATCAGCCGCGAGCTCTTCACCCGGCCCCAGTCGCGGCCCGAGCTGTGCAACCAGGGCCAGGGCCTGCCCGGCCATGATCCCGCCGCCCACTGCGACTACCAGGCGGCGCCCTTCTTCAATGTGCTGGCCGCCTACTGGATCCAGTTCATGACCCACGACTGGTTCTCGCACCTGGACGAGGGCGAGAACGACCGCAGCCAACTGCTGGCGACGGGCTGCGACGACCCGGCCCTGGGTTGTCGCCCGGAGGATCGCTTCCAGCCCAGCCTGGTGGCCGAGGATAGCGCCCCCGCCACCTTCACCCACGACGGCGAAACCTACCTGGAGCGCGCCCATCGCACCTTCGACAACACCGTCACCGCCTGGTGGGACGCCTCCCAGCTCTACGGCTACGACGCGCGCAGCCGCGAGCGGGTCAAGCGCGACCCGGACGACCCCGCGCGGCTGTTGCTCGAGCCCCTGCCGGGGGGCGAGGCGGACTACCTGCCGCTGTTCGGCCCCAGTTGCGAGACGGCCGCCGAGGCCGCCGACTGCGACCCCATCCACCCGGTCTGGAGCGGCCAGGAGGCCGCCGCCTTCCCGGACAACTGGACCCTGGGCATCGCCTTCTACCACACCGTCTTCAGCCGCGAACACAACGCCTTCGTCGATGCCTTCCGCGAGCGCGCCGCCGCCACCCCCGAGGCAGACTCCGGGCTGCGCGACCCCGCCGACCCGGAGCGGGTGATCCATTACGCCGAGGTCAGCGACGACGAGCTCTTCGAGGCGGCGCGCCTGGTGGTCTCAGCGATGATCGCCAAGATCCATACCATCGAGTGGACGCCCCAACTGCTCTACAACGAGCCCCTCTACCGCGGCATGAACTCCAACTGGCACGGCCTGCTGGCCGAGCATCCGCTGATGGACGGGGTGATGAACCATGTGGTGGAGCGGCTGCGCGAGTCCGATGACGAGCGTCACGCCAATGCCTGGTACTCGGTGCTGGCCGCCGGCCCCGGCATCTTCGGCATGGGCAGCGAGCGCTACGAGGATCGCTCGGTGTTCTCCACCCTGCGCCCGGGCCGCCGGGACGTCTGGTCGCTGGCCAACCCCGAGCACGTCAACGGCGGCATCAATCACTTCGGCTCGCCGTTCAACTTCCCCGAGGAGTTCATCACCGTCTACCGCCTCCACCCCCTGGTGCCCGACCTGCTGGAGCTGCGCCGCCTCGACGCCCCCGACCGCATCGCCCACAAGGTGCCGGCGGTGGAAGGCTTCCGCGCCGGCGCCAGCGAGCTGCTGCGCGACCACGGGGTGGAGGACTGGGCGCTGAGCCTGGGCCGCCAGCGCCTGGGCCTGCTCACCCTGGGCAACCACGGCCAGTTCCTGCAGAACCTGCCGATGCCCCACCTGGACGGCTCCGGGCGCCTGGATATCGCCGCCCTGGATATCATCCGCGACCGCGAGCGGGGCGTGCCGCGCTTCAACGAGTTCCGCCGCCAGTATGGCCTCAGGCAGCTGACCAGCTTCGACGACTTCATCGACCCGCGGCTGCCGGCGGAGCACCCCGAGCGCCAGCGCCAGGCCGAGCTGGTGGAGCGCATGCGCGAGATCTACGGCCAGCACGAGTGCGACGCCAGCAAGATCATCTCCCACGCCTACCGGGACGCCGAGGGCAACTACCCCAACGACTGCCTGGGCCACCCGGACGGCAGCCTGGTGGACAACATCGAGGACGTGGACGCCGTGGTCGGCTGGCTGGCCGAGCCGGTGCGCCCCCACGGCTTCGCCATCTCCGAGACCCAGTTCGTGGTGTTTATCCTCAATGCCTCGCGGCGGCTGTTCAGCGACCGCTTCTTCACCTCCAGCTTCCGCCCGGAGTTCTACACCAGCCTGGGCCATGAGTGGGTGCTCAACAACGGCCCCGACGGCGTGGTCATGGAGCAAGGCACCCCCAACGGCCACCGCCAGCCGGTGTCGCCCATGAAGCGGGTGCTGCAGCGCACCGTGCCGGCGCTGGCCGAGGAGCTCGACCCGGTGATCAATGCCTTCGACCCCTGGGCCCGGGATCGCGGCGACTACTACTCCCTGGAGTGGACGCCGCGGCCGGGCGCCGAGAGCGATGATGCCTTCGCCGACTAGCTGGGGCCTCGCCGCCCGGCGGCTGGCCCTGGTGGCGGCGCTGGCGGGGCTGGCCGGCTGCGGCGAGGAGCCACCGCCCCCGGCCCTGGGCGAGGAGCGCGTCGGCCCCGGCGAGGCGGCCCTGGCCGCGGTGATGACCGAACGCATCCTCGAGATCGGCGAGCGCCACCGGGCCGCCGGCGAGCCCATCCCGCGCTTCAACCAGCCCAAGACGGTGGCCTGCGCCACCGCCACCTTCGAGGTGCCGCCCCTGGACGACGACCTGGCGGAGGGGCTCTTCGCCGAGCCGGGCCGCTATGAGGCCCTGGTGCGCTTCGCCAACGCCACCCGGGACGACGACCGAGACAAGGACCTGCGCGGCGCCTCGCTGCGCCTGTTCGGGGTGCCGGGGGCCGAGAGCCTCGCCGGCCCGCCAGGCCAGCAGGACTTCCTGTTCAACAGCCATCCGGCGCTCTTCGCCGGCACCCCCGAGGCCTTCTACCGCTTCGTCAATGCGGTGGCCGACGAGCGCCTCTGGTGGTACTTCGTCAATCCCCTGGCGCCCCAGCCCCGCTCCCTGATGATCGCCTTGCGCGCCCGCGGTCAACCCGAGAGCCCCTTGGCCGTGACCTACTGGAGCACCACCCCCTACCGCTTCGGCGAGGGCCGCGCGGTGAAGTACTCGCTGCGCGCCTGCGCCGGCGAACCGCCCCCGGTGGCGGCGCCGGACCACCCCGACCACCTGCGCCATGCCCTGGCGGCCCGGCTCGAGGAGGGGCCCGCCTGCCTGAGCTTCCAGGTGCAGTTCCAGACCGACCCCGAGGCCATGCCCATCGAGGACGCCTCGGTGGTGTGGGACGAGGCGGCCTCCCCCTTCCGCCCGGTGGGCCGGCTGCTCCTGCATCGCCAAACCATCGATACGCCCCAGGCCCTGGCACGCTGCGAATCGCTGGTCTTCAACCCCTGGAACACCCATCCGGCCCACCGCCCCCTGGGCGGCATCAATCGCCTGCGCCGAGCCATCTACCAGGCCGCCGGAGCCCAGCGCACCACCCACAACGCCACGCTTTCGGGCGAATCCCCGCCCTGAGCGCCCATCGACACAGGAGGAAGGGCCATGAGTGCGACCGTGCAAGCCTGGTTGGGCCTGAGCCGGGAACGCCTCGACGAGCTCTATCGTCAGGCCAGCCCGGGCCAGATGCCCCGGGGCGAGACCCGCGGTACCCCCATCGTCACCGGCAGCCTCTTCGCCCGGGCCTACGCCCGCTTCGCGCGGCTCTTCGCCTGGCAGGGCAAGGTCTTCGACATGTTCGCGGAGGACGGCTCCGCCGGGGTGCTGGTCAACAAGATCACCCCCTTCAGTCTCAGCTTCGTGGTCGCCAAGGTGTACCGGGGCGAGAGCTGGATGGACGGCAAGGAAACCATCGTCATCGACTACGCCAGCACCTCCTTCTTCTTCCGCGCGGTGCGCGACGAGATCCGCGAGGTGGAGCCGGGCATCTACCTGGGCAAGGTGTGGCTGGGGCGCTGGCGGATCCTCGACTTCGCCCTCGAGGCCCGCCGCTGACCCCCGGCATCGAGGCCGCGGGGCAACCCACGGAGGGGGTGTTTCCTTGACGCGATGCAGGGGGACGGTGGCCTACCCATCGCCTGCTCCAGCAGGCTCCCCCCATCGGGTCAAAGGCCTAAGGCAGCGGAAAGAGGCGGGGGACCCAGCGCAGGAAGAGCAGCATGCCGAGCAGCTCGACCAGGGACTGGATCACCACCACGCTGACCGCGGCCTCGAAGCCGGCGGGCAGCGCCAGGGCCAGCGGCAGTACCACGAAGGAGTTGCGCGAGCCGAAGCCGAAGGCCAGCACCCGGCCCTGGGCGGCGGGCAGGCGGAAGGCACGACTCAACAGCCAGGCGAGCCCCAGGGCCACGCCGAGGAAGGCGGCGAATAGCGGCACCAGGCCGAGCAACAGGCCCGAGTGATCGCTCACTACCCCCACCTGACCCGCTGCCACCAGCAAGAGCACCAGGGCCAGCAGCGGCACCGGCAGCCAGCCCAATCCGGCCACCAGACGTTGCCGTGGCAGGCGCCGCTCGCTCGGGCCCCGTCCGGCCCAGCGCTCGGTCAGCCAGGCCGCCACCAGGGGCAGCAGGATCAACCCGACGAAGGCCACCAGCAGTTCCTGCCGCAGCAGTCCCGCCAGGGCCGCCTGGTCGAGAAACCACCAGAGGTAGAGGGGCAGCAACAGCAGTTGCAGCAACAGGCTCAGCGGCGTCAGGGCCAGGGCGGCGGGAGTGTCGCCGCCGCCCAGATGGGTAAAGACCAGGAACCAGTCGGTGCAGGGCACCAGCAGTACCAGCAGGATGCCCAGCAGTACCGGCGGCGCCAGGGGCAACTGCGCCAGCCCCCAGAGCAGCAGCGGTATCACCAGGAAGTTTCCCAGCAGGGCCGCCGCCAGCAAGCGAGTCCTCGCCAACCGTCGCCAGGCCCCGGCCAGGGGCACCTGGGTGAAGGTGGCATAGAGCAGGGCCCCCAGCAGCAGCCAGAGCTCCGCCGTCAGGGCCTCGGCCAGGCTCCCCCAGTAAGCGCCCACCCACAGGCCAGCCCCCACCGCCAGCAGGTAGAGCCCCACCTGGTACTGTTCCAGCCGTTCCCGCATGGCCTCTCCTCACCCCGTTGTGATTCGGCGAACGTACCGTTCGACGATTAGGCTGCAAACATAATGCAATAATGGGACTCGTTATCGTTTAAGCCATCCCCTGATCTGTCGGCATCCTACTCAAGGAGCGAGTTCATGTCTCATCCCCTGGCCCGACCCCTGCTGTCCGGCACCATCGCCACCCTGGCGGCCCTCTCTTCCCAGGCAGCCCTGGCCGATGACGGCCAGCGACTCGACCATATCGTCGTCACCGCGGCGGGCTTCGAGCAGCAGGCCCAGGACGCCCCGGCCTCCATCAGCGTGATCGGCCGCGAGCAACTCCAGCGACGCCACTACCGGGACATCACCGATGCCCTGCGCGACGTGCCGGGGGTGATCGTCACCGGCGGCGGCGCCGGCGATCGCGGCGCCGATATCAGCATCCGCGGCATGCCGGCCCAGTACACCCTGCTGCTGGTGGATGGCCGGCCACGCAACTCCCGGGAGTCGCGGCCCAATGGCAGCGCCGGCTTCGAGCAGGACTGGCTGCCGCCGCTGTCCGCCATCGAGCGTATCGAAGTGATCCGTGGCCCCATGTCGACCCTCTACGGCTCGGACGCCATCGGCGGGGTCATCAACGTTATCACCCGCAAGGTCGCCGAGGCGTGGCATGGCGAGCTGCAACTCGACACCGTGCTCCAGGAGGATCGCGCCTCCGGCGACAGTCGCCAGGCCAATGTCTACCTCAGCGGCCCCCTGGTGCCCGACCTGCTGGGCCTGCAGGTCTATGGCCGCACCTCCCAGCGCGACGAGGACGACATCCTCAACGGCTACGAGGACAAGCGCCTGCAGAACCTCACCGCCCGCCTGACCCTGACGCCCCACCAGGATCACGATATCGCCCTCGAAGCCGGACGCACCCGCCAGGAACGCCAGTCGCTGATGGGCCGTTCGGCACCCAGCGAAGGCTGCCGCGGCGGCTGCTCGGACAGCTTCGGCGACTACACCAACGAGCAGGTGGCGCTGACCCACAGCGGACGCTGGGCCATCGGCACCAGCGAGACCCACCTGCAGCGCGAGGTGAGCGAGAACGCCTCTCGCGAGATGGAGATCACCAACACCCATGCCCGCAGCAGCCTGGTGCTGCCGCTGGGCCTGCATATGCTGACCCTGGGCGCCGAGTACCGGGAGGAGTCGCTGGATGACCAGACCAGCAACCAGATCTCCGAGCGCACCCGGGTCTCCAGCAGCCAGTGGGCGCTGTTCATCGAGGACGAATGGATGCTCACCGAACGCTGGGCACTGACCGGCGGGGTGCGCCTGGACGACAACGAGAACTACGGCAGCCACCTCAGCCCGCGCCTCTACAGCGTCTTCAGCCTGACCCCGGAGTGGACCCTCAAGGGCGGCGTCTCCACCGGCTACCGTTCGCCGAGCCTGCGCGAGATCACCCCGGACTGGGGACAGGTGAGCCGCGGCGGCAATATCTACGGCAACCCCGACCTGCAGCCGGAGACCTCGCTGAACAAGGAGCTGTCGCTGCTCTATGCCAATGATAGCGGCCTGAGCGGCGGCCTGACCCTCTACCATAACGACTTCGAGGACAAGATCACCCGGATTGCCTGCCCCACGGACGTCTGCACCGACGGCCCTAACCAGTTCGGCAGCGACCCCACCTACCGGGTCAATGTCGACGAGGCGGTCACCCAGGGCGTCGAGCTGTTCGTCACCGCTCCCCTGGGCGAGGCCCTGGCCCTCACCGGCAGCTACACCTTCACCGATTCCGAACAGAATAGCGGCCAGTACGCCGGCGAGCCGCTGACCCAGCTGCCGCGCCACCAGGCCAGCCTGAGCCTCGACTGGCAGGCCTCCGAGCGCCTCGACCAATGGACCCGGGTGACCTACCGCGGCGAAGAGAGCCAGCCCACCACCGGCCCCTCCCAGGGCTCCCTGGTGGCGCCCTCCTACACCTTCGTGGATACCGGTCTCGGTTACCAGCTGACCCCCAATGCGCGGATCAATGCCGGCATCTACAACCTCTTCGACGAGGCAGTCACCTACGAGGAGTACGGCTATGTGGAGGACGGTCGTCGCCTGTGGCTGGGCCTCAACGTCAGCTTCTGAGCCCGTTGCGACTCTTCGAACGCCCCGTTCGACATTCTCGGCACGAAGGTGCGTTTGAAATTGATTAACATTCCCCCCCTTGTCGTCCCCGCTCGCGGGGACGACACCCGCATGACACTCAAGGAGAGTCCCATGTCACCGTCTGCCTTACCTCGCCGCCCCTTCGCCGGCCTGGTCCTGCTGCTCGGCCTGGCCACCGGCCAATCCGCCCTGGCCACCACCGTGAAGACCGCCCATGGTCCCGTGGAGGTCGGCGACGACCCGCAGCGGGTCGTGACCCTCTACGAAGGCGCCCTGGACGCGGCCCTGGCCAGCGGCGTGGTACCGCTGGGCGCCGTGACCACCCGCGGCGGCGATGGCGTGGCCGGCTATATCGATGACTACCTGGCCGCTCACCACCCCGACGCGGCGCTGGCCATCGTCGGCGTGGTGCGCGAGATCAACCTGGAGGCGGTGCTGGCCCAGCGCCCGGACCTGATCCTGGCGCCACCGCAACTCGCCGACGAACAGTACGCCCTGCTGTCGCGTATCGCCCCCACCGTGGTGCCCCTTAGTCAGGGCCTGGATCCGCAGGCCTGGAAGGCGGAGTCACGGCTCTATGGTCAGGCGCTGGGACGCGAAGCCCAAATGGAGACGGCCCTCGCCGAGGTGGAAAGTCGCGCCCATGAGCTCGCCGCGGCGCTGGATGAGGCCGAGGTTAGCGGCGACGCCAGCCTGGTGCGCTGGATGCCCCAGGGCCCCCTGGTGATGTCCGACCAGCTGTTCACCACCGGCCTGATGCAGGCCGCCGGCCTGACGATCAATGACGCCGGCCTGATTCCCGGCGAGAGTGCCCACAGCGATCCGCTGAGCCTGGAGAACCTGGGTCGGGTCGATAGCGACTGGCTGTTCCTGGCCACCCTCAATGCCGATGGGCAGGAAGCCCTGGAGGCGGCGCGCACCTCGCCGGCCTTCGCCCGCCTCGAGGCGGTGGCCAATGATCGGGTGGTCGCGGTGGATGGCCAGTTGTGGACCAGCGCCAGCGGCCCCCTGGCCGCCCAGGCGGTGCTCGACGATATCGAAGCGGCCCTGCTGCCCCGATGACCGCCCGGGTCCTGTCGCATCGTGGCCTGCCCGAGGGGCTGGGCCGGCCGCTGATCGGCCTCGGCCTGCTGCTGGCCCTGGCGGCACTGGGCAGCCTGCTGCTGGGCGCCGGGGAGGTGACCCCGGCCCGGGCCCTGGCGGTGCTGGCCGGGGGCGGTGACGACGAGGCCCGCTTCGTGGTGGGCTCCTTGCGCCTGCCGCGCACCCTGGTCGGCGCGGCGGTGGGCCTGGCCCTGGGCGTGGCTGGGGCCCTGCTCCAGGCAGTCTCGCGCAACCCCCTGGCCGAGCCCGGCCTGCTGGGGGTCAGCGCCGGGGCCGCCTTCGCCGTGGCCCTGGCCCTGTGGCTGGGTGCCAGCGCCGCCACCCTGCGGGTGGCGGTGGCCCAGCTCGGCGCCCTGGCCGGCTGCCTCTGCGTGCTGGGGGTGGCGCGACTGCGCGGCCTGGGCAACGATCCTGTTCGCTTGGTACTGGCCGGGGCCGCCTTCTCGGCCCTGCTGGCCGCCCTCACCTCCCTGCTGCTGCTCTTCGATCAGCGCGCCGCCGACGAGATCCGCTTCTGGGTGATCGGCAGCCTCTCCGGGCGCCGCCTGGAAGACCTGCTGGCGGTGCTGCCCAGCCTGGCCCTGGCACTGACCATCACCGTGCTGGTGGCCCGCCCCCTGGCGGCCCTGGCCCTGGGCGAGCGGGTCGCCTCGGGGCTCGGCCATCGCCCGGGACGGGTGCGCGGCCTGGTGGTCCTGGCGGTGGCGCTACTGGTGGGGGCGGCCACCGCCATCGCCGGCCCCATCGCCTTCGTCGGCCTGGTGGTGCCCTTCGCCGCCCGCGCCCTGGCCGGGCCGGACATTCGCCGTACCCTCTGGCTCTGCCTGCCCCTGGGCCCACTGATGGTGATCACCGCCGATATCGTCTCGCGACTGCTGGTGGCCCCCTCAGAGCTGTCGCTGGGCGTGCTGACCGCCCTGTGCGGCGCCCCGGTGCTGGTGGCCGTGGTCCGCGCCCGCCGCCTGCCGACCCTCTGAGTCAGGAAAGAAACGCCTGGAGCCCTCATGCTGTTAAGTTCCGTCGATACCGCCTGCCGGCGCGCCGAGACGTCCTCCGAGGTCGGTGTACCGCCGGGGCGCTGGCGCCTGGCCCGGGGCGGCCATAGCCTGCTCATCGACAAGCGCGACCTGGTCGTCACCCTGCTGCTGCTGCTCGGCCTGCTGGCGGCCTCCGCCGCCTACCTGGCCCTGGGCAGCGTGACCCTGGGCCCCGGCGAACTCCTCGCCGGCCTGATCGGCGGCGGCGACCCCATGGCCGTTTTCCTGGTTCAGGAGCTGCGCCTGCCACGCCTGGTGGCGGCCTGGCTCACCGGCGCCGCCTTCGCCGTGGCCGGCTGCCTGATGCAGACCCTGGCCCGCAACCGCCTGGCCACTCCGGGGATCATCGGCATCGACAACGGCGCCACCGCCTTCGCCGTGGCCTCGGTGGTGGGCCTCGGCGTCTCCCTGGCCCCGCCGGCCATGGCCCTGGCCGGGGCCGCCACCGCCGCGGCCCTCACCTTCGGCCTGGCCAGCGGTGGCGACACCCGGGGCTACCGCTTTATCGTCGCCGGCATCGGCGTGGGGGCAGTGTTCGGGGCCGTCACCCAACTGCTGCTGGCGCGGGTGGCCATCGATACCGCCAATGCCGCCTACCCCTGGACGGTGGGCACCCTCAATGCCCGCTCCGGCCAGGCGGTCACGGTGCTGGCCATCGGCCTGGCCGTCGGCCTGCCGCTGGCGCTGGCGCTGGCCCGCTCACTGAACCTGATGCGCTTCAGCGACGCCGTGGCCAGCGGCCTCGGCGTCATGCTGCGCCGGCGCCGCTGGCAGGTGCTGTCGCTGTCGGTGCTGCTCACCGGCCTGGCGGTGGCGGTGGCCGGCCCGGTGGGCCTGGTGGGGCTGGTGGGGCCGGAGATCGCCCGTTCCCTGGCCTCTCGACGCGGCGTGCCGATCCTCGCCTCGGCCCTGGCCGGGGCCCTGGTGATGGTCCTGGCCGACCTGGCCGGACGGCTGCTGCTGGCCCCCATCGAGCTGCCGGTGGGCATCGTCACCGCCATCGTCGGCGGCCCCTGGCTGCTGTGGATCCTGTTGCGCCCCGCCGCCAAATCCCTGGCCTGAAGCCCCCATCGAAAGGAGTCCGAGATGACCGCCGCCCACTCCCATCGCCTCCAGGCCCAGGACCTCCGCCTGGCCCACGGCCGCCAGGCCGTGATCGACGGCCTCGACCTGAGCCTGCCGCCGGGCCGGGTCACCGCCATCGTCGGCCCCAACGGCTGCGGCAAGTCGACCCTGCTGGCCGGCCTGGCCCGGCTGCATACGCCGGGGGGCGGCGCGGTACTGCTCGACGGCGAGGACATCCGGCGCCTGCCGGCGCGCACCCTGGCCCGGCGCCTGGCGCTGCTACCCCAGGAGGCCACGGCCCCGGAGGGGCTCACCGTGGGCGACCTGATCCGCTTCGGCCGCCAGCCCCACCAGGGCTGGCTGCGGCAGTGGTCCGGCGACGACCAGCGGGCGGTCGAGGAGGCCCTGGCCGCGGCGGACCTGGAGAGCCTGGCCGAGCGACCCCTGGAATCGCTCTCCGGCGGCCAGCGCCAGCGCGCCTGGATCGCCATGACCATCGCCCAGCAGACCCCGCTGCTGCTGCTCGACGAACCCACCTCGGCGCTGGACCTGGGCCACCAGCTGGAGGTCTTCGAGCTGGTGCGCCGCCTGGCCGAGGCCGGCCGCACCCTGGCCCTGGTACTGCATGACCTGCCCAGTGCCTGCCGCTACGCCGATCACCTGGTGGCCATGCGCGACGGGCGCATCATCGCCCAGGGCCCGCCCGCCGCGGTGGTCACCCGGGAGCTGGTCCGCGCGCTCTATGACGTGGAGTGCACCCTGCTCAGCGACCCGGCCACCGGCACCCCGGTGCTCACCGACCTGCGCCGGGTGCGTGCCAGCCGCTAATCCGGGGCGGCAGCGTCGCGCAGCGTCACGACCCGCTCGTGCTGGGAACGATGCAGGACGATGTCCACTATCAAGGTACGATGGGGCCGGAAGAAGGCGGCCAGCTGGCCCGCGTCCAGCCGCAGGTCGTCGATATCCTCGTCGGCGTAGGTGAGAAAACCCACCGGGGGATCCGCCGCCTCCGGCCCCAGCATGGGGTCGGCGGTGATCGACAGGCCAAGCTCGGTGCCGGCCTTGGCCACCTCGTGACGCAGCCGGGCGGTATCGATATAGAAGCTGCGGTAGGAGGTGTCATCACCGTAGGGATGCACCTTGAGGATCACCTTCTCGTGCATCACCCGGGCCAGGGCGCCACCGTCGCGGCGATCGTCCCGGGGATCGTAGAACTCGATCAAATAGTCCGACACCGGCGCCCCGAACTGATCCACCACCCGCACCAGGGTGTTCTGGTAGCCGGGCTTGCCCCGCCGCTCGCCGGGGGCCTGGGTCAGGGCCGCGGTCGCCGCCTCCCAGGCGTCGCAGTGGGCCGTGAAGCCGTCATCCTCCACCCTCAGGGCCTCGAGGATCAGCCCCAGGGCCAGGCGCTGGGCACCGCTGAACCGGCTCTCCGGGGCATCGAGCTTGATGGTGGTGTGATCCAGGCCGTCGACGAGGCGAAAGGCGCAGCGTCCGCTGGAGTCCTGCCAGCCCGCCAGGCGCGGCACCGTGACCGGCTGCCCCGCCTGGTGGCCCTCCTCGAAGTGAATCTGGCCCCGGGCGCAGTTGAGGTTGGCGGTGGAAATGCGCACCGTGCCATCGCCCCCCGCCTCGTTGGCCACCGAGCGGATGCCGCCATAGCCCTGGTTGCCCACCAGCACGCTGCACAGGGTGCGCCCCGGGGCGAAGGGGCCCGGTTCGCTAGCGAAGCGGTCACGCAGCGCCAGCTCCCAGCTGTAGGGGCTGGCCAGCTCCAGGCCGCGCAGGATCCCGGCGCCGGCCTCGAAGCGCGGCTGCTCCGGCTGGGCATGGAAGAAGCCATTGATCGCCCGCCCCACCAGCGAGCGCCCGTGATGGGCCAGGGGCGAGCCGAAGTTGGCCGGGGCCAGCATCACCAGGTGCTTGATGGGGTAGGCGTCGGGGGCGAAGTGGCGGGCCAGCCAGTCGCGGATCACCAGGCCGCCGGTGGAGTGGACGATGGCATCCACGCTGGCCGGGGCGCGAGGCAAGCCTTCCCGGGTCCAGGCCTGCTCCAGGGCCGCCTGGAGGTCATCGAAGCGCAGGGCGTCGTGGCGGGAAAGGTAGTCGCCGATGGCGATGCGCTGAATGCGCCTGGCCCCCAGGTGGCGACGCAGGTGACCGGCCAGGCGCTCGAAGGCCTCGCCGGTGTCGTTCCAGCCATGCAGCAGGATCAGGGGTCGCTGGGCCATGGCGCGCCTCTCCCTCCACAGGCCCCGGATGGGGCGGCCGCCGTGGCCCGGCGACCCTGATCCCAGCTTAGTTCGTGGTGAGCGTCTCTCCCACCCGCAGCGTCTCCCCCTCCCCGGCCAGCAGGATGGCGTTCTGGCCGAAATACCCCCCCTTGAGGTGGGGCTGGGTCTTCATCTCGATCAGGGTCTGCAGCGGTTCGCCGGCCTGGGGGATCTCACCGCTACTCTGATCGACGGTGGGAATCTGGCAACGCTTGCAGGGCTTGCGCAGCCCCAGGTGATAGCGGCCATCCCCGGCCACCAGGCTCTCCCAGCCATCTTCGGCGAAGGCCTCGGCACCGGCGACAACGAGATTGGGCCGGAAACGCGCCATGGGCACCGGGGCCAGGCCCTTGCCCCGCAAGACCTCGTTGAGGGCGTCCAGGGAGGCCTGGTTGGCCACCAGCAGGGGGTAGCCATCGGCGAAGCCGGTATGGGCGTGCTCGCCATCGCGCAGATGGTCGGGTTCCACCGCGCGGCGATGGTCGTCGGGAAAACGCACCAGCCGCAGGCCCTGCCCCCGGACGCGGCCCAGCACCTCGGTCAGCCAGCCGGCCGCCGCCTCCCCTTCATCGAGGCCCGGGCAACGCTGCTTGAAGATCTCGACCTCGAGACGGGGGCGCTCCCGCGGCGCCAGCGGCACGCTCAGCGGCGCCGCCTCGGGGTGCTCCAGCACCAGGGCCGTCGCCTCCAGGCGCACGGAGACCCGCGCCATGGCCGGCAACTGGCGCTGGGTGACGAAGCGCCCGCTCTCGTCCACCACCATCCAGCGGCGGTCCCACTCGAGCCCTCGGGGACCGAGCTCGGCCGCGTCCAGGGCGATGCCGCCCAGCGACTTGACCGGATAGATGGCGACATGGGTGATCTGCATCCTCGACTCCTGAACGATAGGCCTACTGACTGGTAGCGACCAGGGAGCCCCCGGCCGCCATGAAGAGTCCGCCGGTGGCGCGATTGAAGGCCCGCACCCGGCCGGGGCGGTCGAACCAGCGCCCCAGGCCGGAGCCCATGGCGGCATAGGTCGACATCAGGCTGATGTCGATCACCAGCCAGGTCAGCGCCAGGATGGCGAACTGCATGAACTGCGGCTCGCCGACGCTGATGAAGTTGGGAAACAGGGCCGCGAAGAAGAGCAGGTCCTTGGGATTGCTGATCCCCACCATGAAACCATGGCGAAACAGCCGCGGAATCGAGGTGCCGACCACCCTCTCCGGCGCCGGTCCCCCTTGGCTGGGGGTCTCGGGCCGGGCCAGCCAGGCCTGCAGGCCGAGAAAGATCAGGTAGGCGCCGCCGAGCAGCTTGAGCAGTTGGAAGGCGGCCTCGGAGGTAGCCAGGATGGCACCGAGCCCCAGGGCGGAGAGCGTCATCATCACCAGCGAGGCCAGGGTGCCGCCGAGCACCGTGGCGGTGGCGCGGTGGCGGCCGAAGCGCAGCCCGTGGGCGGTGCACAGCAGCGCCACCGGGCCGGGAAAGATGATCAGGGCGCTGATCACGCCCACGTAAGTCAGCCAGGTCCATAGCTCCATGGGTGCCGTCCTTTGCGTTGGGGAAGCCGGCTCAGAGCCGTTCGATATCGATCAGGTAGCCGATGATGGGGTAGCCCGCCTGGCGGGCGGCCTTCTCGGCCTCCATCTGCGCTTCCAGCTTGGAGATGCTGGAGGACTCGTACTCGAAGACCTCGTCCAGGGCGAGTTGTCGGGGTCGCACCGCCAGCTTGACGCGGTAGCCGACGCGATGGGAGCTCACCGCCGGCTTCGGCGGCTTGGGGGTCGGGGGCTTCTTGGGTTTGGTGAAGGCATCGATCTCGCGACGGATGCTCTCCTCGAAGTCATTCAGATCGGCGGACATAGGCGTATCTGGTGTTCCCTGGGGATGCTCCCCTACTATACCAGAGCCATCGCCAGACCCTAGTGCCAGGCGATGCCAGGCCTTGCCCCCTCTTGACGGAGCCCCTATGTCACCGGCCGATTCCCTGCGCCTGCTGCTGCTCTCCTCGCTATGGGGGCTCTCCTTCATCTTTATGCGGGTGGCGGTGCCGGAGTTCGGCCCGGTGCCCTTGATCCTGGTGCGCATGGGGGTGGGGGCCCTGCTGCTGATTCCGCTGCTGCTCAGCCTGCGCTACCTGCGCCTGGTGTGGCAGAACAAGGGTGGCCTGCTGCTGCTGGGCCTGGTCAACCATGTGCTGCCCTTCTCGCTGCTGGCCCTGGCCACCACCCGGCTGGAGGCGGGCTTCACCTCGTTGATCAATGCCACCACGCCGATCTTCACCGCCCTGCTGGGGGCGCTCTGCTTCGCCACCCCGATCCGGCGCCAGCAGTACCTGGGGCTGGCCCTGGCCTTCTTCGGCGTCTATGTGCTCTCGGCGGATCGCCTCGACTTCGCCCTGGGCGGCGACGGCTGGTTTATCCTCGCCGTGCTCGGCGCCACCTTCTGCTACGGCCTGGCCAGCAACTACTCCAAGGCCTACCTGGCCCACCTGCCGGTGCGGGTCCTGGCGGCGGGCAGCGCGGCCATGTCGGCGCTGCTCCTGCTGCTGCCGGGGCTCTGGCTGTGGCCGGCGGAGCCGATCGGCGGCCTGGCCTGGGCCAACGGCCTGGCGCTCGCCGCCTTCAGCACCACCGGCGCCTTCCTGCTCTACTTCGGGCTGATCGCCAGCGCCGGGGCCACCGCCACCTCCACGGTGACCTTCCTGGTGCCGGTCAGCGCCCTGCTGTGGGGCTATCTGCTGCTGGGCGAGCGGCTCGGGCTGCAGGTCCTCGCCGGCATGGCCATCACCCTGGTGGGCACCGCCATCGCCACCGGCCTGCTGCGCCTGAAGCGCCGGCAGGATGCCCCGCCCACGCCCTGAGCGCCCGGGGCGTGGTCTGGGTCGCCCCCCTCAGTGTCGCGGCTCGGCGACTACCCTGAAAGGAATCTCCCCGGGAGGTGCCATGGCCAGTATCGAGATCGAGATTCGGGCCCATGCCGAGCTGAACGACTTCCTGCCGCCGACGCGGCGCCGGCGCCCCTTCCGCCAGGTCCTGAGTCGTCGTGCCTCGGTCAAGGACCTGATCGAGGCCCAGGGCGTGCCCCACCCCGAGGTCAATGTCATCGTCGCCGACGGCGTCTCGGTGGGCTTCGATCACCGCCTCGACCCCGCCGAGGGGGTCCCGCGACGCCTCGATATCTATCCCTGGTCTCAGACCCCCGCCCTGGTGCGTGTCCATCACCTGCGCCCGCGGCCCGAGTGGCCGCCGCGCTGGGTGCTGGACGTCCACCTAGGGCGCCTGGCCGGCTACCTGCGCCTGCTCGGCTTCGACTGTCGCTACCGCAACGACCTGGATGACGCAACGCTGGCCGCCTGCAGCGCGTCGGAGGGCCGGGTGCTGCTGACCCGGGACCGTCGCCTGCTGATGCGCCGCTGTATCACGCTCGGCCACTATGTCCGCGCCACGGCGCCGCGCCACCAGCTCGAGGAGGTCTGCACGGTCTTCGATCTCTTCAATGCCTTCGCCCCCTTCACCCGCTGCAGCCACTGCAACGGGCCCCTCGGGCCGGTGCCCAAGGCCGAGATCGTCGATCGCCTGGCTCCCCTGACCCGCCGCCATGTGCGCCACTTCCTGCGATGCCGCGACTGCGACCGGCTCTACTGGCACGGCAGTCACCTGCCACGGATGCGCGAGCTGGTGGCCAGCCTCTCTCGACCTCCCCGGGGACCTCTGCCCTCCGGATAAGCCCCCGCCGGGCGAAACCATCGGCTGGTGGAGCGATCACCGGCTACGCGCCGGGACATTGCCCAGGGTGACGGCGCCTTCAGTGGCGCTCAGCTCTCGTCCTCCTGCGGACGATAGGCCTTGATCAGTGGCTTCTGCACGCTCTCCGGGGCCGGCTCGTGGTGGCTGAAGCGCAGCGCATAGGTGCCGGCGCCGCCGGTCATGGCGTTGAGGCGGTGGGGATAGTCGAGCACCTCGGCCAGCGGTACCAGGGCCTGGAGGCTGACCAGTTCGCCCAGGGTCTGGGTATCGAGGATGCGCCCGCGACTGGTGGTCAGGTCGGCGGTCAGGTCGCCCATGGCACGCCCCGGCGCCTCCACGGTGAGCTCGACCACCGGCTCCAGCACCAGGGGACTGGCCTGGCGCACCGCCTCGAGGAAGGCCTTGCGACCGGCGATCACGAAGGCGATCTCCTTGGAGTCCACCGGGTGGGTCTTGCCATCGAGCACGGTGACGCGCAGGTCCTGCAGCGGATAGCCCGCCAGGGCGCCGGCGGCCAGCCCCTGGCGCACGCCCTTCTCTACCGCCGGCAACAGCGACGAGGGAATGGCGCCGCCGCGGATGGTGTCGGCGAATTCGACGCCGGCCCCGCGGGGCAAGGGCTCGACCCGCAGCAAGACTTCGCCGAACTGGCCGGCGCCGCCGCTCTGCTTCTTGTGCCGATAATGCCCCTCGGCGGCGGCGGCGATGGTCTCGCGGTAGGCGATGGAAGGCGTGCTGGTGGCCACCTCCACCTTGAAACGCTGGGCGAGCCGCTCCAGGGCGGTGCGCAGGTGCAGCTCGCCGAGGCCACGCAGCACCGTCTCCTGGGTCACCGCGTCCTGCTCCACGGCGAGCCCCGGGTCCTCCTCCACCAGCCTGGTCAGGGCCTCGGAGAGGCGCTGCTCGTCGCCATGGCGGGTGGCGGCAATCGCCAGGCCGAACACCGGGGCCGGCAGGGCCAGCGGGCGCAGGCGGATATGATCCTCGTCGTGGGAGTCGTGGAGCACGCTGTCCAGGGTCGCCTCCTCCACCTTGGTCAGGGCGCACAGCTCGCCGGGGCCGCAGCTCGCCACCTCCCGGGGGCTTCGCCCCTCGAAGCGCAGCAGGGTCCCGACCCGGAAGGGCTTGCGGGCCTCGCCGGCAAACAGCCGGGTATCGCGCCCCACGGTGCCCTGATGGACCCGGAACAGCGCCACCTTGCCGAGATACGGGTCGTGCTCGATGCGCACCACATGGGCCAGCACATGGGCCCGGGGATCCGGTCGCGCCGGGAACTCGCTCTCGCCCTCGTCATCGATGCGCAGGAAGGGCGGCGGGTTGCCCTCCAGGGGGCTGGGCATCAGCCGGGCGAAGACCTCCAGCAGTTCCTCGACCCCGGCGCCCGTGGCCGCCGAGACGAAACACACCGGCACCAGATGGCCCTGGCGCAGGGCCGCCTCGAAGGGGTCATGGAGCTGGCCCGGCTCCAGGGCCTCGCCCTGCTCCAGGTAGAGCGCCATCAGGTCGTCGTCCAGCTCCACCACCTGGTCCACCAGTTGCTCGTGGGCCTCGGCCACCGAGGCGAAGTCCGCTTCCCCCTCGGGGGTGAAGAAGCAGTCGACCACCCGGGTCGCCCCCCGGGCCGGCAGGTTGAGGGCCAGGCACTCCGGCCCGACCTGCTCGCGCAAGGCCTCCAGCAGCGCCGGCAGCCGTGCCGGGGCCGCATCGATGCGATTGATGACGATCATCCGACACAGGCCGCGCTCCCCGGCCCAGGCCAGCAGGCGCCGGGCCATGGCGTCGAGGCCCCGCTCGGCGTCGATCACCACCGCCACCGTCTCCACGGAGGGCAGGATGGAAAGGGCCGCGCCCTGGAAGTCGGCGTAGCCGGGGGTGTCGATCAGGTTGATCCAGGCCTCTCGCCAGGGCAGGCCCAGGGGCGTGGCGGTGATGGAGTGCTCGAGGGCCGCCTCCTGACCCTCTCCCGGAGGCGCCCCCTTGCGTGGCGCGGCCGGCTCCTCGACCCCGGCGGCGGCCAACAGGGCGTCGGCCAGGCGGGTCTTGCCTGCCCCGGCCTGGCCGACCAGGGCGATATTGCGCAGGCATGCGGGGTCTCGTACGACGTGGCTCATGGCTGGCTCTCCCGACGATAGCGGCCCTAAAAGGGTAGCCCGCGGACGGCGTTGATGGAGGGCGACAGTCCGGTGCTATCCTGGCGGGAGTCGCCCCGCGTCCCCGCGGGGCTTCCCTCCCCTGCCAGGAGCCCTTCCATGAGCCTTAGCCCCTTCCATCTGGCGATTCCCGTCCACGACCTGCCGGCGGCCCGGCGTTTCTACGGCGAGGTGTTCGGCCTGGCGGAGGGCCGCGCCGACGACCACTGGGTCGACTTCGACTTCTTCGGTCACCAGTTGGTGATCCACGAGCATCCGAAGCTGCCCCACCAGGAGCAGGCCCATACCAATGCGGTGGATGGCCATGACGTGCCGGTCCCCCACTTCGGGGTGGTGCTGGAGTGGAAGGAGTGGGAGGCCCTGGCCGAGCGCCTGAAGTCGCTCGGCACCGACTTCGTGATCGCCCCCCATATCCGCTTCGAGGGCCAGGTGGGCGAGCAGGCCACCCTCTTCCTGCTCGACCCCTGCGGCAACGCCCTGGAGTTCAAGGCCTTCAAGGACAGAAACCAGCTATTCGCCAAGTGAGCGACAGGCCTTCATGACGACGGGGAGGGGGCCCCGGGCCGCGGCCCCGGGCGTCTTTCCGGGGGCGGGCGCCCCGAAAGGTGGGGCTGCGGTTTCTCGTGAGGGGGCGCGTCCTCCCGCGCCCCC
>NZ_JADOTW010000069.1 GCF_015645095.1 Halomonas sp. 328 | reverse complement strand
CTCTACCTCCTGTCCATGTGGAGGTCATATCCTGGGCCAGTTCAGGGGGCAAATTCCACACCCAACGACGAAGAGCCCACGATATGCTCCTTGGCGCCCTATGGCCCCAGAAAAGGCCATAGCAACTCCATCCATGCAACAGCCCTTAAACTTGAGATAAGGCTAAGCTAAAATATAGAATCAGCGGACCGATTCGACCTCGAATAGATTTCATAAATTGCCAGAAGGCTGATATGTCAAGGACTGACCTGAAGGTACCATTTTCAGAGAAAGATGAAGCCAAACGCCTAGGCGCACGCTGGGATCCTGAGAACAAGGTATGGTATGTCCCCGAAGGAAAAGACCCCTCAGGTTTTATGAAATGGCTTCCCGATATTCCAGACTATAATATCAGGGCAGCATGCTACCAAATTGCTGAAAGCGAAAAGCTCTGTTGGAAATGCGGAGCATCGACAAAAGTTATAGGCTTTCTTCTACCTGAAGGGTTTGAATACGTCGAACCTCTTGACCCGGAAGACGCTGGCTTTGGCCCAAGTGATGAATATACAGAAGAAGAGCTCCAGGCTTGGCTTAAGAGTGAGAACTCTGTGGAGTGGTGCTACATAGACAGCCCTACCTACCCCTTCTTTATCACAGAGCTTCCTAACACAGTATCTGATGAGGCAAGGAAAATCTCTTCAAACTACAGGAGAAACTATAGCAAGCAAGCAGGTGAATCCTACTGGATGAATCACTGCCAATCCTGTGGAATGAAGCAGGGTGATTTTGCCATGCACCAAGAGCCAAGCGGTGTATTTTTTCCTTTCAATGGCTCCGAAGCAGAACGAATCACACTACACCCCATACACTCCCAATTTCTCTGCAGTGGAGATTTTTCCATTCGCAGTGAAATGTTCATCGAATTCATGAAATCGAGCGATGCGACCACTCCAGAGGTTTCCCGCCAACAGGGAATACTTGGACGCCTTTCAAGAATATTTTCTGGAAGTAGCCGCTAAACAGAAAAAGCCCTGGTCCCCAGGCCGGGGTTCCTTTTCCAGCATCACAAAAAGCTGTCCGCTTTTCATCAGTGCTCCTGCATCGGCTCCGGTGCTCTTTCCTTCGTCCAGTACGACCGATCGATAGCCCTACCACACCGAGTCCATCACCAGTGGCGCGTCATCGCTGGGATGGTGCACCGTGGTGATCCAGGTACCCAGTGCCACTGTATCGCGGCACTAGCTCCCCAGGCTCCAGCGATAAGCGCAGGGCCTGGGATGGCTTGGGATATGGGCTATAAAGAGCGAAACGGCCGCAAAAACCCCACCTAGAATACTTATCAGGTCAAAGCTGCAACATAGCCATCTACTTAAATTATAGACGGAAGCAATATTGCCCCACCATTCTTGAATTAAACTTACGCCCAAAAGACTTCACAGAAGAAAACGCACCTAATCCGAAAGATTTTATCTTTCTTTAACCCGCCTTATTCACGAAGGTACCGAATCGCGCGTTATGACCCCATGGCTTGTCGGCTGCGCTTGCCACCAGCAGC
>NZ_JADOTW010000010.1 GCF_015645095.1 Halomonas sp. 328 | reverse complement strand
GCAGGGAGGGTACCGGCGCTGGCCCTCTTGCTTCTACCGCGTGGTCCAAAGTGCTGCGGTTATTCTATGAATCCAGGAGTCAATGGCTCGGAGGTCGCATGGCCCCTCTTAGGGTATGGTGGTGATCACATTCCTGATAACTCTCCATTTAAAAGGTTTGTGAATGAAGGGAGGAGTGTCGAAGAGGTAGTGGAGTATCTTCGGCTGCATGATAGTTCTGTTAGGTTCGGATACCATTTTGATGCAAAAAAAGTGGCCGCATATTTTAAAGAAATTGCGCTGTCAAAAGGTGTTTTTCATATAGATGGTAACGTATCTGATGTTGAGATTTCTCCTTGTGGTAAGGTAAGAAAACTGTTGTTTAAAGAGGGTGGTTATATAGAGCCAGACTTCGTGGTGGACTGTTCAGGAATGCGTCGAGCAGTCTCGTCGAAACTTCATGGATTTAAGTATAATAGCTTTGACCACCTGCTTGTTGATAGAGCAATAGGGTTTTTCCTACCGCATGAACTAACAGGGTTCTCGTTGCTGACTGATGCTATAGCTATGAAGCATGGGTGGATGTGGGTAATCCCGACAAAGGATAGATCGGGATGCGGGTATGTGTTCTCATCTCAACACTGTGATGAAAATCTAGCCAAGCTGGAAGTTGAAGAATATTTTGGAACCGAGATAGATGTTCCTATATCACACAGTTTTAAGTCTGGTGTTCAGCAAGAGGTTTTATCTGGTAATGTTCTGTCTGTAGGGCTTTGTGCGGGCTTTGTCGAGCCACTAGAGGCAACGTCTATTGGGCAAACTATTTCTCAGCTTAATGATTTTTCTAAGCTTGTCTATGAAAATGGGTATTTAATTGGAGGTAGGGGGGTCGACAGGTTTAATGGTAGAGTGAGAGATGCGTTTTTTGATATTGCTGAGTTTATTCACATGCACTATCTTGGAGGGCGGGTAGATACGGAGTTTTGGAGAGATATAAAGGAAAAAGCTATTCTTAATCCAGGTGTTAAGGGTAGGCTGGGTTTGTTGTCGGAGAGGCTTCCTAGGGATGTGGATTCAAAAGGATTTGGTAAGCTTCCTCAGCTCTATTTTTCCGAGTTTAGCTATTTTTCCGTCTACCGAGAGCTAGGCTTGATTACAGATTGTGTTATTGAGAGGGAGATGGGAGAAATAGATAGCGAGCTGCTTGGAGAGATGGTGGAGAAGATAAATGAGATTATATCAGGGCAGCATGTGAGCAAGCAGCGAAGGGAGCATGAGGTTGTTCGGTATCCCACTCCTTGTACATAATGTGCTCGGCCCCAGGTGTCTAACTTGGATATCTGGGGCTTTTTTTCTAGTTCCTAGGGCTGGGTTATGAATCCTGCAAAAGTCCCTGGATTTCCTGGATGCTGCTCTCGAGATCTTCCTGGAAGCCATCAAGCCGCTCGGGGTCCGCAGCGCCGAGATGCGGCATCAAGAACAAGCTACCGGTGCTGGGTTGTATCGAGCTCAACCGCTCTTCGAGGTTCTCTGCCTGTGTCCTGAGCTGCTCGGCATAATGGCCGTTGCAAGGAGGCGGAGTGTAATAGCGCAGATTGGTGGGCAGTGAGATTCCTTGGGCCTGTGCTGCCTCCCTGGAGTCACTCAGTTCCGAACAGAGATTGTTGAACGTAGCGAGGCGCTCGTCGAGCGACGACAGCAGGCCCGCCACCGCTTCCTTCGCGTCATCGATCTGCGCCTGACGGTAGCGCTCTTGCGCCTCAGTCGCCGCTTGCTGTGCGGCTTCCCGCGATGGCTCGGCGAGGTCGCTGATGCGCTCCCCAAGCTCGCGCTCATCGAAGTGAGCCAACTCCAGTCCCATGGGATTACGCTCAGGATCTTCGAGATGGTTTCGTAGTCCACTGCGGCATTCTGCCTTCATCTGTCCGAGGAACTCGGCGGGGATGTCCTTGACGACTTCATCTTCCAAACCAGATAGCAGGCGGACGCACTCTTCCACGCTGCGGGGAATGCTTGGGGGAAGCTGCTCTCCGCGAACTTCTCTGCTGTTGCCGAGCAGGGTGAGGAGTTGCTCATCGGTTGCCTGCGGAATGGAGTCGCCACAGGCGGTTAGGACGGGTAGGGCTGAGAAGGCCAGTAGGCGAGTCTTGCGTGTAATGTTCAAGGTTCCTTCCTCTGACTTATGGGGTTGGTGATCGAAATCCTCCTAGATCACGGTCCAGGAATAGTAAAACCAAGTGGTCCCGATCGCTAGGGCTGCTGATGGCTGCCGGACTGCGGTGCCCTGTGCGTATCACGCCTCGCAGATCAGGTCGCTCCCCAGGGTCTCGTTCAGCCGGCCCTCACTGGTGCCAGATATATTCTGGGTGCTCCTAAGGGCGCCCTTCGATGATGGCTTGGGCCCTGGCAGGGCCGACACTGCGATAGCCCTGACCGTTCTGGTCGAAACCGGGACAGGTCGGCCCCGAATCTGGCATTATCTCTGCGCGTTTTCCGACCCCAAGCGAGCCCCACGAGTCGTCTATGAGCCCCAGCTTCGTCCATCTCCGCGTACACACCGAATACTCCCTGGTCGACGGCCTGGTGCGTCTCAAGCCGCTGATCGCCCGGAGCGCCGAGATGGGCATGCCGGCCCTGGCCATCAGCGACGAGACCAACCTCTTCGGCCTGGTCAAGGCCTACAAGTCGGCCCAGGGCGCCGGGCTCAAGCCGATCATCGGCGCCGACTTCTGGCTGCACAACGACTATGACGAGGCGCACCCCTACCGCCTGACCCTGCTGGCCATGGACGCGGAGGGCTACCGCAACCTCACCGAGCTGATCTCCCGGGGCTGGATGGAAGGGCAGCGGCTGGGGCAGCCGATCCTGCAGAAGGCCTGGATCGTCGCCCAGAGCGGGGGCCTGATCGCCCTGTCCGGGGGGCGCGAGGGCGAGATCGGTCGCCACCTGCTCAGCGATCACCCGGACGAGGCGCGGGCCCTGCTGGGGGAGTGGAATGCCGCCTTCCCGGGACGCTTCTACCTGGAGCTGACCCGCACCGGCCGTCAGTACGAGGAGGAGTGCCTGCACCTCTCGGTGGCGCTCGCCGCCGAGACCGGCACCCCGGTGGTGGCCACCAACGACGTGCGCTTTATCGACAAGGAGGACTTCTGGGCCCACGAGACCCGGGTGGCCATCGGCGAGGGCCGAGCCCTGGACGACCCGCGCCGCGAGCGCCGCTATAGCGAGGAGCAGTACCTCAAGAGCCCGGCGGAGATGGCCGAGCTGTTCGCGGACATCCCCGAGGCGCTCGAGAACAGCCTGATGATCGCCGCTCGCTGCAACGTCGACGTGCGCCTGGGCGAGATCTTCCTGCCGGAGTTCGAGATCCCCGAGGGCATGACCCAGGACGAGTTCTTCCGCAAGGTCTCCCATGACGGCCTGACCGAGCGCCTCGACTTCCTCTACCCGGCGGACAAGTACCCCCGGGACGGTGCCGAGTATGCCGAGATCGATGCCCGCTACCGCCAGCGTCTCGATTTCGAGCTGGATATCATCATCCAGATGGGCTTCCCCGGCTACTTCCTGATCGTGATGGACTTCATCCAGTGGGCCAAGGACAACGACGTGCCGGTGGGGCCAGGGCGGGGCTCCGGGGCCGGCTCGCTGGTGGCCTATGCCCAGAAGATCACCGACCTGGATCCGCTGGAGTATGACCTGCTCTTCGAACGCTTCCTCAACCCGGAGCGGGTCTCCATGCCCGACTTCGACGTCGACTTCTGCATGGAGAAGCGCGACCGGGTCATCGACTACGTGGCCGACCGCTACGGCCGCAACGCCGTGTCGCAGATCGTCACCTTCGGCACCATGGCCGCCAAGGCGGTGGTGCGCGACGTGGCCCGGGCCCAGGGCAAGCCCTACTCGCTGGGCGACAAGCTCTCCAAGCTGATCCCCTTCGAGGTGGGCATGACCCTGGCCAAGGCCATCGAGCAGGAGCCGGCCCTCAAGGAGTTCCTCGACAACGACGAGGAGGCCGCCGAGATCTGGGAGATGGCCAGGAAGCTCGAGGGCATCACCCGGGGCACCGGCAAGCACGCCGGGGGCGTGGTGATCGCCCCCACCAAGCTCACCGACTTCTCGCCCCTGCTCTGCGACGAGGACGGCAGTGGCCTGGTGGTGCAGTTCGACAAGAACGATATCGAGGAGGCCGGGCTGGTCAAGTTCGACTTCCTCGGCCTGCGTACCCTGACCATCATCGACTGGGCCCTTGAGATGGTCGACAAGGTGCGCGCCGCCGCCGGCGAGGGGCCGCTGAACATCGACGCCATCCCGCTCGATGACGCCCCCACCTTCGAGATGCTCAAGCGTGCCGAGACCACGGCGGTCTTCCAGCTCGAATCCCGCGGCATGAAGGAGCTGATCAAGCGCCTGCAGCCGGACTCCCTGGAGGACATGATCGCCCTCGTCGCCCTGTTCCGTCCCGGCCCGCTGCAGTCGGGCATGGTCGACGACTTCATCAACCGCAAGCATGGCCGGGCGGAGATCTCCTACCCCCACCCGGACTACCAGCACGAATGGCTCAAGCCGGTGCTGGAGCCCACCTACGGCATCATCCTCTACCAGGAGCAGGTGATGCAGATCGCCCAGGTGCTGGCGGGCTACACCCTGGGCCAGGCGGATATGCTGCGCCGCGCCATGGGCAAGAAGAAGCCCGAGGAGATGGCCAAGCAGCGGGTCGGCTTCATGGAGGGCTGCGCGGCCAACGGGATCGAGAAGGATCTCGCCGGCAACATCTTCGACCTGGTGGAGAAGTTCGCCGGCTACGGTTTCAACAAGTCCCACTCGGCGGCCTATGGCCTGGTCTCCTATCAGACCGCCTGGCTGAAGGCACACTACCCGGGCCCCTTTATGGCGGCGGTGATGTCCACCGAGATGGACAACCTGGACAAGGTGGTGCCGCTGATCGAGGAGTGCCGCAGCCTCAAGCTCACCGTGACACCGCCGGACGTCAACGTCGGCACCTACAAGTTCACCGTGGATACCCAGGCGCGGGTGGTCTATGGCCTGGGCGCCATTCGTGGCGTGGGCGAGGGCCCCATCGGCGCCATCGTCGAGGCCCGGGAGGCGGAGGGCCCCTTCCAGGACCTCTTCGATTTCTGCCGGCGGGTCGATCCCAAGCGCATGAACAAGCGCACCCTGGAGGCCTTGATCCGCTCCGGCGCCCTGGACAACCTGGGCCCCAACCGCGCCGTCCTGACCGCGGCCCTGGACGATGCCCTCAAGGCCGCCGCCCAGACCCAGACCAACCAGAACCTCGGCATGATGGACATGTTCGGCGAGGCCTTCGCCGACGAGGCCGAGGGCGGCGATGTCTATGCCGACTACCGCGGCGTGCGCGAGTGGACCGACAAGGAGCGCCTGGGCGGCGAGAAGGAGACCCTGGGGCTCTACCTCACCGGTCACCCCATTGACGAGTATGAGCAGGAGCTCAAGCGTTTCGTGGCCACCCGCATCGCCGACCTGCGCCCCTCCCGGGAGCCCCAGCGGATCGCCGGCCTGGTGGTGGGGGTGCGCACCATGAAGTCGAAGCGCGGCGACACCATGGCCTTCCTGACCCTGGACGACCGCACCGGGCGCATCGAGGCCTCGCTGTTCGGCGAGCTCTATGACCAGTTGCGCGGCCAGATCGAGGCCGACCAGGTGCTGATCATCGAGGGTGAGGTCTCCAGCGATGACTACTCCGGCGGCCTGCGCCTGCGTGGCAAGGAGGTCACCCCCATGGTGGCGGCGCGCACCCGCTACGCCCAGGCGGTGGAGCTGCGTATCGACGGCCAGCGTGCCAATGGCCGGTTGATCCGCAGCCTGGAGGCGAGCCTCGAGCCCTACCGCAGCGCCGAGGGGCTGCCGGTACGCCTCCACTATCGCAATCAGCAGGCCGGCGGCTGGCTGGAGCTGGCCGAGGCCTGGCGGGTGGCTCCCAGCGACGACCTGCTGATCGCCCTGCGCGAGGTCGAGGGCCAGGACGGGGTGGGGCTAAGTTACCGCTAGACCGCGTTGTGGACGTGGCAGGGGTGCCTTGCGCCCCACACACAAGCTGCGATAATGCCAGGCTATCTTGCGACAATTTCCGTTGACCGCGGCGGCCGCACTGGCCGGTGCCAACCAAGCCGAGCCTATGAACCCCAACTATCTTGATTTCGAACAGCCCATTGCCGAGATGCAGGCGAAGATCGAGGAGCTTCGCCTGGTCGGCAATGACAGCAAGATCAATATCAACGACGAGATCACCAAGCTCGAGGAGAAGAGCAAGAAGCTCACCGAGTCGATCTTCAAGGACCTCACCCCCTGGCAGGTCTCCCAGCTGTCGCGTCACCCCCAGCGCCCCTACACCCTGGACTACCTGGAGCACGTCTTCACCGACTTCGACGAGCTGCACGGCGATCGCCACTTCGCCGACGATGCCGCCATCGTCGGCGGCATCGCCCGCCTCGACGACAAGCCGGTGATGGTGATCGGTCACCAGAAGGGTCGCGACGTCAAGGAGAAGGTGCGTCGCAACTTCGGCATGCCGCGTCCGGAAGGCTACCGCAAGGCGTGCCGCCTGATGGAAATGGCCGAGCGCTTCAAGATGCCGGTGCTGACCTTTATCGATACCCCGGGGGCCTACCCGGGCATCGACGCCGAGGAGCGCGGCCAGTCCGAGGCCATCGCCTATAACCTGGCGGTGATGTCGCGGCTCAAGACGCCGATCCTCTCCACCGTGGTGGGCGAGGGGGGCTCCGGCGGGGCCCTGGCCATCGGCGTCTGCGACGAGCTGGCCATGCTGCAGTACTCCACCTACTCGGTGATCTCCCCCGAAGGCTGCGCCTCCATCCTCTGGAAGAGCGCCGAGCGCGCCTCCGATGCGGCCCAGGCGATGGGCATCACCGCCGAGCGGCTGCATGAGCTGGGCTTCGTCGATACCCTGATCCCCGAGCCCCTGGGGGGCGCCCATCGCCATCCGATCACCACCGCCTCGCGGGTCAAGGAGGCGCTGCTGGCCAGCCTGGATCGCCTCGAGGCCCTGGATACCGAGGCGCTGCTCGAGCGCCGTTATGCAAGGCTCATGAGTTATGGAGCCCCGGCGTAATCCGCCATGTCCCTGCAAGCCCTGATCGATGACGCCCTGGCGGAGACCCCGCCGGGGCGCGTCGTCTGGGTCGCCTTCTCCGGCGGGCTCGATTCCTCCCTGCTGCTGAGCCTGGCGGCGAAGGCCTGTCGCCGCCATCCCCGCCCGCTTTATGCCCTGCATGTACACCATGGCCTGCAGGAAGCCGCCGATGGCTTCGAGGCCCACTGCCGGCGGCTCTGCTCGCGGCTGGGGGTGCCGCTGTTCGTCGAGCGGGTCCGCGTCGATGGGGAGAGTGGCCTGGGCCTGGAGGGGGCCGCCCGGGAGGCCCGCTACGGCGCCTTCGCCGGCCGGGTGGCCCCCGGCGAGACCCTGTGGCTGGCCCAGCATCGCGACGATCAGGCCGAGACACTGCTGCTGGCGGCCCTGCGCGGTAGCGGCGTGCGCGGCCTGGCGGCGATGCCGGCGAGCCGCGATTGGCGAGGCCGGTACCTGCAGCGCCCCCTGCTGGGCGTCTCCCGCGCCGAGCTGCGCCGGGTCGCCGAGGGGCTGGGGCTGGCCTGGGTGGAGGATCCCAGTAACGCCGAGACCCGCCAGGATCGCAACTACCTGCGCCATGCGGTGCTGCCGTGCCTCGAGGCCCGCTGGCCCGGCGCCGCCGCCCGGCTGTCCCGCACCGCGGCCCGGGCCGGCGAGGCGGACGCCCTGCTCGGGGAACTGGCCGCAGAACAGCTGGCGGCCCTGGGCAATGATCCGGCGCGATTGCCGGTGGCGGGGCTGGTCGCCTTGTCGTGGCCCCGCCAGCGCCTGCTGCTTCGTCACGCCTGCGAGCGGCTGGGGCTGTCGCCGCCCCCGGCGGCCCGCCTGGAGACTCTGCTGGCGCAGCTGGCGTCCCGTCCCGATGCCGAGGTGCGGGTCGCCTGGCCCGGCGCCGAGGCGCGGTGCTGGCGGGGCGCGCTCTATCTGCTGGCGCCGCAACGCCCTTTGGCGAGTGACTGGTCCCTGGAATGGTCGGGGGCCGTGCCGCTGCCCGGCCCCCGGGGGGCGCTGGCGGTCGCCCTGCAACGGGCCGAGGGCGAGACGCCGGCGCTGGTGGTGCGGCCCCGCCTCGGCGGCGAGCGGCTGCGCCTGGCCGGTCGCGGCCGGCGCGACCTCAAGCGGCTGCTTCAGGAGTGGGGGCTGCCGCCCTGGCGGCGGCAGTGGCTGCTGGTGGCCTGGGCGGCAGGCGAGCCTGTGGCGGTGCTGGAGGCGGGCGAAGCGCGCTGGCTGGCGGTGGCCGAAGGGTGGCGGGGCCGGGGGCCGGGCGCGGGTTAACTCGAGGGCGCTATCGTCAGGACGAAGCCGGCTCCCTCCTGATAGGCGCGCTCCTGCGCCAGGTCGTTGCTGAGCAGGGCCTGTTCCTCCAGCTGGCTGCCCAGCGCCAGGGTCAGGGTCTCGCCATCGGCGCCGAGACGGAAGTCCTCCGGGGCCCGTTCCGGTCGCGAATGATTGAGCAGTACCGCCAGGCGCAGCAGCCGTGCCAGGCGGGCATAGTCTGCCTGCAGGGCCTCCGGCAACTGGGCCAGCTCCTTGGCCGGAAACTTGCGCCGGTGGGCGCGCACCAGGAAGGCCAGGGCCTGCTGCTCCGGGCGCGAGAAGCCCGGCAGGTCTCCCTGGGCCAGCAGGTAGGCGCCGTGGCGGTGGAACTGGCTATGGGAGATCGCCAGGCCGATCTCGTGGAGCTGGGCGGCCCAGTCGAGAAACTCCCGCTGCTCGGTGGTAAAGGCCCAGGCATCGCTTACCTGATCCAGCATTTGGCGCACGCAGGCCGCCACGTTGTCGGCCTGGCGGCCATCCACGCAGTAGCGCTGGCGCAGGTCGGCGAGGGTCGGCAGCCGCGAATCCTCCGAGGTGTGGCGTCCCACCAGGTCGTAGAGCACGCCCTCGCGCAGGGCGCCATCGGCGAAGCGCATCTCCTCCAGCCCGAAGGCCTCGAAGACCGCATTGAGGATGGCGACCCCGGCGGGGAAGACCGCGGCACGATCCGCCTTGAGCCCTTCCATGGCCACCTTGTCGAGTCGCTTGCAACGCAGCAGCCGCCGGCGCAGGGCCGCCAGCCCGTCCCGGGTGATCAGTCCCTCCGGACAGTCGCCGCTGGCGGCCAGCACCGCGGCGGCGGCCTTGATGGTGCCGCTGGAGCCCACCGGGTCGGCCCAGCCCAGCTGGCGGTAATGGCGGCGGATATTGGCCAGTTCCGAGAGGGCGGCCAGCTCCGCCTGGCGCATCGGCTTCTCGCCGAGCTCGCCGTCGGGGAAGAAGCGCCGGGTATAGCTGACACAGCCCATATGCAGGCTCTCCAGCGCCAGGGGGGCAAAGGCCTCGCCGATGATGAACTCGGTGGAGCCGCCGCCGATATCGACGATCAGGCGCCGGCCGTGGACTTCGGCCAGGGCATGGGCGGCCCCCAGATAGATCAGACGCGCCTCTTCGCGGCCGGCGACGATCTCGATGGGGTGGCCCAGCAGGGCCTCGGCGCGACGAATGAAGTCCTGGCTGTTGTGGGCGGCGCGCAGGGCATTGGTGCCGACGATCCTCAGCTGTGACTTGGGCGTCCCCTCGAGGAAGGGGGCGAAGCGCGCCAGGCAGGCCAGGGCCCGCTCCATGGCCGCCTCGTCCAGCCGGCCGGTGGCATCCAGGCCGGCGGCCAACTGGACCTTCTCGCCGAGGCGGGCGACCACCTGCAGGCGACCCTGGTGGTAGTTGGCCACCAGGAGGTGGAAGCTGTTGGAGCCGAGGTCGATGGCGGCGAGGCGCCGGGGAGGGGCGGGCGTCCTGCTCATGGGAGGTCCTTGCATGCGGTTCGGGTCAAGGGTGCGGTGCCCCGGGAACCTTGTCAATTGCCAGCACTTGCGTTTGCCGTTGAGCTTGACTACCATCGAGTCGTTCGCCTGTTCCGAATGCTTTCCGACCCTGAGTGGCGTCCGCGCCCGGTCAAGCTTCCAAGTCGTCAGACAGCCCGCTGCTTTCCCGTTCATGATGTTGCGCCTCGCCAGCATGAGCCGCTGAATCAGGCGTTCGTTATCCCGTCATGAACCGCAACAGCGCTTCCCTCGATCTCATGATCGCCCCAGGCTCCCGGGCCTAGTCGATCGAGCCTATCCAGCGAGTGGATGCCAGGGCCCTGAACGCATCATACGCGGCGCATCGTCACCGCCTCCTGTCGATTCCCGGCGCCTTGCCGTCACGCTGACACGAGCAATTTCTGAACGAATCCATGAACCTTACCGAACTCAAGCAAAAGAGCGTCCCCGAACTGCTGGATATCGCCCGTGAAATGGGTATCGATAACCTGGCCCGGTCGCGCAAGCAGGACATCATCTTCGCCATCCTCAAGAAGCACGCCAAGAGCGGCGAGGATATCTACGGCGACGGCGTGCTGGAGATTCTGCAGGATGGTTTCGGCTTCCTGCGCAGCGCCGATAGTTCCTACCTGGCCGGTCCCGACGACATCTATGTGTCGCCGTCGCAGATTCGTCGCTTCAACCTGCGCAAGGGCGACTCCATTTCCGGCAAGATCCGGCCCCCCAAGGAGGGCGAGCGCTATTTCGCCCTGCTCAAGGTCAGCCAGATCAACTTCGACAAGCCGGAGAACGCCAAGCACAAGATTCTCTTCGAGAACCTCACGCCGCTGTTCCCCCAGGAGCGGCTGCGCATGGAGATCGGCAACGGCTCCACCGAGGATCTCACCGCGCGGATCATCGACCTCACCGCGCCCATCGGCAAGGGCCAGCGCGGCCTGCTGGTCTCGCCGCCCAAGGCGGGCAAGACGCTGATGTTGCAGAACATCGCCACCTCCATCACTCGCAACAATCCCGAGTGCCACCTGATCGTGCTGCTGATCGACGAGCGGCCCGAGGAGGTCACCGAGATGCAGCGCACGGTGCGTGGCGAGGTGGTGGCGTCGACCTTCGATGAGCCGCCGGCGCGCCACGTCCAGGTCGCCGAGATGGTGATCGAGAAGGCCAAGCGCCTGGTGGAGCACAAGAAGGACGTGGTGATCCTGCTCGACTCCATCACCCGATTGGCGCGGGCCTACAACACCGTGGTACCGAGTTCCGGCAAGGTACTCACCGGGGGGGTCGACGCCCATGCCCTGGAGAAGCCCAAGCGCTTCTTCGGTGCGGCGCGGAACATCGAGGAGGGCGGCAGCCTGACCATCATCGCCACGGCGCTGGTGGATACCGGCTCCAAGATGGACGAGGTGATCTTCGAGGAGTTCAAGGGCACCGGCAACATGGAGGCCCACCTGGACCGCAAGCTCGCCGAGCGCCGCGTCTACCCGGCCATCAATATCCGTCGCAGCGGCACCCGCCGCGAGGACCTGCTGGCCTCCGAGGACGAGATGCAGCGCATGTGGATCCTGCGCAAGCTGCTCAATCCCATGGAGGACGTGGCGGCCACCGAGTTCCTGATCGATCGGCTGAAGGATACCAAGACCAACCTGGAGTTCTTCGAGGCCATGAAGCGGCGTTGATTCTGGCCTGCTACGCTCGGCGATACGGCGTTGGAAAATAGCGGGTGTGCCAACCGGTCAAGCGACTCACTGACTCGATGATCGGGGCGCACCAAGCTCCCGGGGAGGCTCGGGGCTAACCTGGGGGCAGGCTTCGCAAGGCGCGGTGAACCCTTCCCTGGGCGCTACATTTGCCCTGCGGCGCTCTCGCATCCTGCTCCGCTTGCAGGACCGGTGCTGGCCATCCCTGGCCAGCCCGTTCGGAGCAGTGCTCCTCACCCCTGGCACATGACCCTTGCTCTGCTCCGCCCGCCTCCTCGCCTAGGCCTTGTGTAGTGGCCCTGACTCGATGGAATCAGCAGTAACGCCAAGGGGCAGCATGTTATGCTGCCCCTTTGCCGTTTAGCCATAGGGAATAACCCTGTGAAATATAAGGATTTGCGGGACTTTATCGCGGCCCTGGAAGCCCAGGGCGAGCTGCAGCGGATTCGTGCCGAGGTGGACCCCTACCTGGAGGTCACCGAGATCTGTGATCGCACCCTGCGGGCCGGCGGCCCGGCGCTGCTGTTCGAGAACGTCAAGGGCCATGACATGCCCCTGCTGGGCAACCTCTTCGGCACCCCGCGCCGGGTGGCCCTGGGCATGGGCGAAGACTCCGTGGCGGCGCTGAGCGAAGTGGGCAAGCTGCTCGCCTACCTCAAGGAGCCGGACCCGCCCAAGGGCCTCAAGGACGCCTGGGAGAAGCTGCCGATCTTCAAGCAGGTGCTGAGCATGGGCCCCAAGGTGGTGAGCAAGGCCCCGGTGCAGGAGGTGGTGCTGGAGGGCGACGCCGTCGACCTGGATCGCCTGCCCATCCAGCACTGCTGGCCCGGCGACGCCGCGCCCCTGGTCACCTGGGCCCTGGTGGTCACCAAGGGGCCCCACAAGAAGCGCCAGAACCTGGGGATCTACCGCCAGCAGAAGCTCGGCCGCAATCGCCTGATCATGCGCTGGCTCTCCCACCGCGGCGGCGCGCTCGATTTCCAGGAGTTCCAGCAGGCCCATCCCGGCGAGCCCTTCCCGGTGGCGGTGGCGCTGGGCGCCGACCCGGCCACCATCCTCGGCGCCGTGACGCCGGTGCCGGATAGCCTCTCCGAGTACGCCTTCGCCGGGCTGCTGAGGGGCTCGCGCACCGAGCTGGTCAAGTGCGGCCACGCCGACCTGCAGGTGCCGGCCTCCGCCGAGATCATCCTCGAGGGCTTTATCTACCCCGAGGACATGGCCCCGGAAGGGCCCTATGGCGACCACACCGGCTACTACAACGAGGTGGAGTCCTTCCCGGTATTTACCGTGACCCGCATGACGATGCGCCGCGACGCCATCTATCACTCCACCTACACCGGGCGACCGCCGGACGAGCCGGCGATCCTGGGGCTGGCCCTCAACGAGGTCTTCGTGCCCATCCTGCGCAAGCAGTTCCCGGAGATCGTCGACTTCTACCTGCCCCCGGAGGGCTGCTCCTACCGCATGGCGGTGGTGACCATGAAGAAGCAGTACCCGGGCCACGCCAAGCGGGTGATGATGGGGGTGTGGAGCTTCCTGCGCCAGTTCATGTATACCAAGTTCGTGATCGTGCTGGACGATGACGTGGACGCCCGCAACTGGGAAGACGTGATCTGGGCCATCACCACCCGCATGGACCCGGCCCGGGACACCCTGCTGGTGGAGAACACGCCCATCGACTACCTGGATTTCGCCTCGCCGGTGGCGGGGCTCGGCTCCAAGATGGGCATGGATGCCACCAACAAATGGCCCGGCGAGACCGACCGCGAGTGGGGTACCCCCATCGTGATGGACGAGGCCATCAAGGCCCGGGTCGACGCCCGCTGGGACGAGCTGGGCATCGAACTGCCGGCGACCAACCACAAGAGGACATCATGACGGCCAGGACAGTGACCTGCCATGTCGCGGCGGTGGAGGATCTCACCCCCGACGTTTTCCGCGTGACCCTGGAGGGGCGGCCCGAGGCGCTGTCCCATGCCCCGGGGCAGTACCTGGAGCTGCAGCTCGACGAGCGCACCTGGGTGCCTTTCTCCATCGCCAACGCCCATGTGGATGACGGCATCCTGGAGCTGCATATCCAGCACTGGCCGGAGCGCTCCAACTCGGCGCGGCTGCGCGAGGTGATGCAGCACGCGGCCCAGTTGACCCTGCGCCTGCCGAGTGGCGACTGCGTCCTCGATCGCGACAGCCGGCGTCCCCTGACGTTGATCGCCGCCGGCACCGGTTTCGCCCAGATGAAGGCGATGCTGGAGGCGGCCTTCGCCGCCCATGAGCGGCCCATCCAGCTGTGGTGGGCGGTGCGCGAGCGCCGCGATCTCTACCTGGAGAGCCTGGCCCGGGAGTGGGCCGAGCGTCACCCTCATTTCCACTTCCACGGGGTGATGGAGGTGGCGCCGGAGGAGCCCTTCGACGGCGAGCGTATCCAGGGCCATGTGGGGCGCGTCGACGCGGCCCTGAAGCAGGAACTCGGCTCGGTGGCCGGTCACGACGTCTACCTCTCCGGCTCGCCGGGCATGGTCTATGCCTGCCTGGACGTGCTGGCCCCCCTGGGCCTGGAGGCGCCGCGGGTCTTCTCCGATGTCTTCGCCTATGCCCCCCGGGAGCCGCTGCTGCCCGGCCTGGAGGAGGCGTCATCGTGAGTGCCTCGCCGATCCTGATCACCGGTGGCGCCCAGCGCCTGGGCCGTCACTGCGCCGAGCGACTGCTCGACGACGGCCACCCGGTGATCATCAGCTATCGCCGCGAGCGCCCGGAACTCGACGAGCTGCGCCGTCGCGGCGTGGTGACCCTGGCGGCCGATTTTGCCAGCGAGGCGGGAATCCTCGACTTTATCGCCCGGCTCAAGGCCGAGACGAGATCGCTGCGCGCCATCGTGCACAACGCCAGCGACTGGGCGGCCGACTCCACCGGGAGCGAGGCGGGCGCCAACTTCGAGCGGCTGTTCCGGGTGCATATGCAGGCGCCCTACCTGATCAACCTGCATTGCCGCGAGTTGCTGGAGGCGTGCAGCGAGCCCCAGCGGGATATCGTGCACATGACCGACTACGTGGTGCGCAAGGGCTCGAAGAAGCATGCCGCCTATGCCGCCACCAAGGCCGGCCTCGACAACCTGACCCTGTCGTTCGCCGCCATGTACGCCCCGGGCATCCAGGTCAATGCCATCGCCCCGGCACTGATCATGCTCAACGAGGGGGACGATGCGGCCTATGCCGAGAAGGCCAAGGCCAAGTCGTTGATGGAGATGGTGCCGGGCCCGGGGGTGATCTATCAGAGCCTGCGCTATCTGCTGGATAATCGCTACGTGACCGGAGTGACCCTGCCGGTGGATGGCGGTCGTCACCTGCGTTGAGGGCCGCTCCTCCGGGGCGGCTAGACTGAAGATGAATTCGTTGACTGAAGGAGCGAGACGATGGCCCATGATCCCAACTTCAAGGACGATACCGGTGTGCTGATCGTCGTGATCGGCCTGGTGGTTTTCCTCGGCATGGCGGCGCTGCCCGGCACCATGGCCCTGGTCAAGCTCTTTGGCTAAGGCCCGTGGCACCCACAGGAGGAAGCCCTTACTGTGATAGACCTGGCATGGCCGGGGGTTGCCAAGCGGCCTGGGCCGTGTAGGATGTAACGAAGATTCCCATTCGCGACGGAGCCCCCGATGCCCAAGCCTACCCATCCGACCCCGCTGTCTCTCACCGCCTTCGGCGGCGAGTGCGTGCTGGGCGCCGGCTGGTGGGGTTATGGCTATTGGTTTAGCGCCGGCGTGCCGGTGGCCAGGCGCTGAGCCCAGCCACCAGGCGCGCCCCGCAACGGGTTGCCGCCAGCGTATCGAACCCCCGGACGGCAGCCCCGCCCGGGGGTTCTGCGTTCCGGGAAGTGCATAACGAGTAACTGACAGGAGTCAGCCGATGTTCGACCGTGATCCCTATGCCGCCCTTCGCTCCGCTTCCCTGGCCTATTACGGCTACGGTGGCTGGCGATTTAGCGGCGCTCGGTCGGCATCAGCTGCCACCTCCGGCCGGGTGATTCTGGGTGGCCATACCAACCGATGCCATGACCGGAGTTCGTTACGATGAATGCCCACCTCGCCCTTGCCGAGCCCTCCCAAGCCGCCATGACCGAACCGTCGGAACTGAGCCTGCCCAGCCCCGCCCAGTTGCGTCAGCGCCTGCCACTGGACGCCGGCCAGCAAGCCCGCGTCGCCGCCCAGCGCGACGCCATCCAGGCCATCCTCGAGGGGCGCGACGAGCGCCTGCTGGTGGTGGTGGGGCCCTGCTCCATCCATGACCCCAGGGCGGCCCTGGAGTACGCCCGGCGCCTGGCGCCGCTGGCCGAGGCGCTGTCCGAGCGCCTGCTGGTGGTGATGCGGGTCTATGTGGAGAAGCCGCGCACTACCGTGGGCTGGAAGGGGCTGGCCTATGACCCCCACCTGGACGGCAGCGACGACATGCCCCATGGGCTGGCGCTCTCCCGGGAACTGATGCGCGAGGTCATCGACCTGGGGCTGCCGGTGGCCACCGAGCTGCTGCAGCCGATGATCGCCCCCTACCTGGAGGACCTGCTGGCCTGGGCCGCCATCGGTGCTCGTACCACCGAATCCCAGATCCATCGGGAGCTGGCCAGTGGCCTGGGCGCCGCCGTGGGCTTCAAGAACGGCACCGATGGCGGTATCCAGGTGGCCATCGACGCCATCCAGGCCGCCGCCCGCGCCCACCACCATTTCGCCCTCGGGACCGAGGGCCAGCCGGTGATGCGCACCACCCCGGGCAATGCCCATACCCACCTGGTGCTGCGTGGCGGCCACGGCGAGCCCAACTACCAGGCCCCTCACGTGACCAAGGCGCGCCGGGCGCTGAGCGAGGCGGGGCTGAGCCCGCGCCTGATGGTGGATTGCAGCCATGCCAACTCGCGCAAGGATCATCGCCGCCAGGGCGAGGTACTGCTGGACGTGCTGGCCCAGCGCCTGGCCGGCGAGACGGCACTCTGCGGGGTGATGCTGGAGAGCCATCTGCATGAGGGCAAGCAGCCACTCAAGCCCGGGGCGCTGCGCTACGGGGTCTCGGTCACCGACGCCTGCCTGGGCTGGGAGAGCACCGAGCATCTGCTGCATCTGGCGGCGGAACGGTTGGGCTGATTTTACCCGGGAGCGGTATCACGGGATAATCGGCAGCCATCCCGTGATACCCAGGACCTTTCGCCGATGATGTTCCGCTTCGAGACCCACGACCCCGAGACCTATCGCCGCAAGGCGCGCCTGATCAGCGTGGCCATGGCCGCCCAGCTGCTGGTCTTCGGCCTGCTCTTCTCGCAGCTGCTGGTCTACGCCTTCGGCTCCAGCCTATGGCTCAATGCCCTGGGGGTGCTGCTGGGCCTGATCGCCACCAGCCTGCTGTTCGCCGCCCTCAAGGAGCGGGAGTGGATGAGTGAGGTGCGCTATGTGTGGCAGCTCAAGGCACACCTCTCCCGGGTCAGCGGCTATCTCGGCTCGCTGCGGGAGGCGGTGGAGCAGGGCAATAACTCGGCGCTGCATCTGCTGACCTTCTACCACCAGGGCATGGCCCAGCTGGCGGAGCTCAACGGCCGCACCCTGGACGACGATGGCGAACTGCTGGCGGAGCGCCTCAAGGTGCGCCAGTGGCGGGCCGAGCGGGGCCTGCCGGAGAGCGTGGAGGGCTTCGATCCCCAGGATCTGCAGGCCTTTAACAAGTCCTGACTAAGCGGCTAGCAATATCCCGCGTACCCGCCGGGCTTGCCGGCTCGCTCCTCTCCAGGACGAAACCCTGACGCTACGCTCGCGACTGACGCGTCGGGCCGGACCGAGGTCCCTCTCGCCGGCCCCTGTAAGCCGGGCAGCCCGAATTATGCCTTGGCGGCATAGGCGTAGAGCAGGGTCTCCTGGGCGCTGATCGGCGCCGCCTCGCCGGGGTGCTGCTTGATGTAGCTGCCGTCGGGCTGCAACAGCCAGCTCTGGCAGTTATCCACCAGATAGGTCTCCAGGTCCTTGCGTACCCGGGCGGCCAGTTTCCTGTCGCGCAGCGGGAAGCAGGTCTCCACCCGGTGAAACATGTTGCGGGTCATGAAGTCGGCGCTGGAGCCCCATGCCTCCCCCTGGCCATCGTTATGGAAGTAGAAGACCCGGGTATGTTCCAGGAAGCGCCCGACGATGGAGCGCACCCGGATGTTCTCGGAGATGCCTGGGACCCCCGGGCGCAGGCAGCACTGGCCACGGATGATCAGGTCGCACTCCACCCCCGCCTTGGAGGCCCGATAGAGGGCGCGGATCAGCTTGGGCTCGGTCAGCGAGTTGCACTTGATGATCAGGTGGGCGCGGCGTCCCTGGCGGGCATGCTCCGCCTCCCGGTCGATCATCGCCACCAGTCCCTCGTGGAGGGTGAAGGGGGCGTGTAGCAGGGCCTCGATACGCCGCTGCTTGCCCATTCCCGAGAGCTGCTGGAAGAGCTGGAAGACGTCCTCGCAGAGGACCGGGTCGGCGGTGAAGAGGCTGTAGTCGGTGTAGAGGCGTGCCGTCTTGGTGTGATAGTTGCCGGTGCCCAGGTGGGCATAGTAGCGCAGTCCGCCCCGTTCCCGGCGCACGATATGCAACAGCTTGGCGTGGGTCTTGTAGGCCATCACCCCGTAGATGACGATGGCCCCGGCCTCCTGCAGCCTGGCCGCCAGGGCCAGGTTGTCCGCCTCGTCGAAGCGTGCCCGCAGCTCGATCACCACCGTGACCTCCTTGCCGCCCCGGGCCGCTTCCACCAGGGCGCCGACGATGGGCGAGTCGGCGCCGGTGCGGTAGAGGGTCTGCTTGATGGCCAGCACCTCCGGGTCCCGGGCCGCCTCCGCCAGCAGGTCCTCCACCGGAGCGAAGGACTGGAAGGGGTGGTGGAGCAGGATATCGCCGCCGGCGATGGCATCGAAGAGGCTGCCGCCCCGGCTCAGCGCCTTGGGCAGGCCCGGGGTGAAGGGGCGATAGACCAGCTCGGGCCGTGCCACGTCGTCGATCACTGCCATCATGCGGGTCAGGTTGACCGGGCCGTTGACCCGGTAGAGGTCGCTTTCTCCCAGGTCGAATTGCTTGAGCAGGAAGTCGGCCAGCGCCTCCGGGCAGTTGTCGGCCACCTCCAGGCGCACGCCGCTGCCGTAGCGCCGGGCCAGCAACTCGCCCCTTAGTGCCGAGGCCAGGTCGGAGACCGCCTCCGGGTCCACCGAGAGGTCGGCGTTGCGGGTCAGGCGGAACTGGTAGCAGCCCTGGACCCGCATGCCGGGGAAGACCTCGTCGGCATGGGCGTGGATCATCGAGGAGAGGAAGACATACTCCTTCACCCCCGCCTCGCAGAGGGCCTCGGGCAGGGCGATCAGCCGCGGCAGGGAGCGCGGGGCGGGGAGGATGGCCAGGCCCCCCTCGCGGCCGAAGGCGTCCTTGCCCTCCAGCTCGACGATGAAGTTGAGGCTCTTGTTGACCAGTCGCGGGAAGGGGTGGGAGGGATCCAGGCCGATGGGGCTGATCACCGGCTGGATCCGCGACTCGAAATATTCCCTGATCCAGGCCGACTGTTCGTCGCTCCAGGCCTCCCGGCGCCGGAAGCGGATGCCTTGCTCCTCCAGGGCCGGCAGCAGCAGCTCGTTGAGGATGCGGTACTGGCGCTCCACCTGTTCATGGGTCAGCCGCGAGATCTCCGTCAGCACCTGGGGCACCGGCAGGCCGTCGGCACCGCTCTCCTCGCGGCCCAGGGCCAGGCTATGCTTGAAGCCGGCGACGCGGATCTCGAAGAACTCGTCCAGGTTGGAGGAGAAGATCAGCAGGAAGCGCAGGCGATCGAGCAGCGGGTGGGCCGGGTCCAGGGCCTGCTCCAGTACCCGAATATTGAACTCCAGGTGGGAGAGTTCCCGATTGATATACAGGGCCGGGTCGTCCAGGGCCGCCTCCGGGGCCGGCAGCGGCTTGGCCTTGATGCCGGGGCGGTGGCGGTTGAGGCGTAGCTCCCCGGCGGGCTCCCCGCGCTGGGGAGCCTGGGGAGCGTGAGGGCCGTGCAGCGTCGTCATCCGTGTCTCCTCGGGTGATGACGAGGCACGGCCTCGTCATCAGGCGTTGTTGAGCAGTCGCGCCGCCCGCTTGGCGAAGTAGGTCAGGACGCCATCGGCGCCGGCGCGCTTGAAGCAGAGCAGCGACTCCAGGATCACCCGGTCGGCATCCAGCCAGCCGTTGTCGAAGGCCGCCATATGCATGGCGTACTCCCCGCTCACCTGGTAGGCGAAGGTGGGGACCCGGAGCTCCTCCTTGACGCGGCGCACCACGTCCAGGTAGGGCATGCCGGGTTTGACCATCACCATGTCGGCGCCTTCGGCCAGGTCGAGGGCCACCTCGTGGAGGGCCTCGTCGCCGTTGGCCGGGTCCATCTGATAGGTGCTCTTGTCGGCACGGCCCAGGTTGGCGGCGGAGCCCACGGCGTCCCGGAAGGGGCCGTAGTAGTGGGAGGCGTACTTGGCGCTATAGGCCATGATCCGCGTATTGACCAACTGCTCCTGTTCCAGCACCTGGCGAATGGCGCCGATACGGCCATCCATCATGTCCGAGGGGGCCACCACGTCGGCGCCGGCCTCGGCGTGGGAGAGGGCCTGCTTGAGCAGGGTCTCCACGGTACGGTCGTTGTGGACATAGCCCTCGTCGTCGAGGATGCCGTCCTGGCCGTGGCTGGTGTAGGGGTCGAGGGCCACGTCGGTGATGATGCCCAGCCCCGGCACGGCGGCCTTGAGGGCGCGCACGCTACGCTGCACCAGGCCGGAGGCGCTGTAGGCCTCCTCGGCCAGCTCACTCTTCAGTTCGGCGTCCACCACCGGGAAGAGCGCCAGGGCCGGGATGCCCAGGGCCTGGGCGTCCCGGGCCTCCTCGATCAGCAGGTCCAGCGACAGCCGCTCGACCCCTGGCATGGAGGGCACCGCCTCGCGGCGGTTCTCACCCTCCAGCACGAAGACCGGCCAGATCAGGTCGGCGGGGGTCAGCACGTTTTCACGCATCAGGCGACGCGAGAAGTCATCCTTGCGCATGCGCCGCAGGCGCGCCGCGGGAAACTGGCGAGACGTCATCGGGCTCAAGGTCACTCTCCGTTAGAGGCCGCCCCGTCATTCGACTATCGCCCAGGGCGATGACAGTTCGGTGACAGCGGCGGGAGGAATCGATGGGGCCCCTGGGGGCATGGGAAGGCAGTATATCAGGGCGGTCGGGGGGCCGGCAGTCGCCGCTTGTCGCACCCCGGGCGAGCCTCTAGAGTAAGGTCTCCACTGTTTCCCTGGGGCCCGAGGGTTGGGCCGAATGCGAGGAGTCGATGATGACCAAGAAAGTCGCGGTGATTCTTGCCGGGTGCGGCGTCCAGGACGGCGCCGAGATCTACGAGACGACCCTGACCCTGCTGCGCCTGGATCAGCGGGGCATCGAGTATCGTTGTTTCGCCCCGGATATCGCCCAGCGCGAGGTGGTCGATCATCTCCGCGGCGAGGCGGTGGCGGATGAGAGTCGCAATGTCCTGGAGGAGGCCGCGCGCCTGGCCCGGGGCGAGATCCGTCCCCTGGCCGAGCTGGATGCCGAGGCCTTCGATGGCCTGGTGCTGCCCGGCGGCTTCGGGGTGGCCAAGAACCTCTGCGACTTCGCCCTGGCCGGCTCCGACATGGAGGTGCTGGCGCAGCTGCGCGATGCGGTGGTGCCCTTCCACGAGGCGCGCAAGCCCATCGGCCTGATGTGCATCGCCCCGGTGCTGGTGCCCAGGCTGCTGGGCAGCGGCATCGCCGTCACCGTGGGCAATGACCCGGGGGTGGCCGGTGCCATCAGCAGCATGGGCGGCCTGCACCGCACCTGTGCGGTGGACGATATCGTCGTCGACCACGAGAACCGGGTGGTGACCACCCCGGCCTATATGCTGGCCAGCCGCATCAGCGAGGCGGGGGAGGGGATCTTCAAGCTGGTGGACAAGCTGGACGAGCTGATGGCCTAAGCCGGCGATACCGGAGCCAAGTCGGTGGGTCGCGTTCTCCCGGGCAGAAAAAACCGCCGCCGTGGTAGCCCACGGCGGCGGTTCTTGTTTCCGGCGGCGCCTTAGGAGCGGTCGCCGTCGGCGTTGTCGCTTGGCTTCTGGCTCGATTCGTCGGCGGCCTCGGCCTCGGCCTCCGACTTGGCGCGGCGCTTGCGGGCCAGGCGGCCGAACAGCAGGCCCACCTCGTAGAGCAGGTACATGGGGACCGCCAGCAGGCTCTGGGAGATCACGTCCGGGGGGGTCAGCAGCATGCCCACCACGAAGCAGCCCAGGAAGATAAAGGGGCGCTTCTTGGAGAGGCTCTCCACCGTGGTGGCGCCGGAGGCGATCAGCAGGAAGGTGGCGATGGGGATCTCGAAGGCCACGCCGAAGGCGAAGAAGAGCTTGAGGACGAAGTTGAGGTAGGCGTTGATATCGGTCATCACCGTCACGCCTTCCGGCCCCGCCTGGGTAAAGAACTGGAACAGCAGCGGGAAGACCACGTAGTAGGCGAAGGCGGCGCCGGCGTAGAAGAGCAGCACGCTGGAGGCGAGCAGCGGCAGGGCCAGGGCCTTCTCGTTATCGTAGAGGCCTGGGGCGACGAAGGCCCAGGCCTGGTGCAGCACATAGGGGATGGCGGCGAAGACGGCCACCACCAGGGTCAGCTTGAAGGGCGCCAGGAAGGGCGAGGCCACCTCGGTGGCGATCATCTGCGAGCCTTCCGGCAGCAGTGCCATCAGCGGCTGCGCCACGAAGGTGTAGATGTCGTTGGAGAAGGCGTAGAGGCCCAGGAAGATCACCAGGATCGCCAGCACGGCCCGCATCAGCCGCGAACGCAGCTCGATCAGGTGCTCGATCAACGGGGCCTGGGCGAGATCCTTGGGGTCGGGGTTCTGGCTCATGGAGTGGAGGAGTCCTTGCTGCGGGAGGCGGCACGATCCGCGGCCGGGGGAGCGGTATCCTCGGCGGTGGGCTTCTCGCCATCGGCCTTGCGGGCCAGGGCATCATCCAGGCGCTCCAGGGGACTGGCGCGTTCGCTGGCCTCCTCGCCGGCATGGCCCGGTGACGTCGTGCCCTCCGCGGCCTTGTCGGCGGGTCGCTTCGACTCCCCGATGCCCTCCACTTCGCGCTTGGCCCGGCCGAGGCTCTCATCGAGCTTCTTCTGCTGCTCGTTGAGTTTCTGGCGCAGCTCTTCCGCCTCCAGTTGGGCGCTGATCTCGCGCTGCATGCCGGAGACGGTACGCTTGATCTTGCCGATCCACAGGCCCAGGGTGCGGGCGGCCTTGGGCAGGCGCTCGGGGCCCAGCACCAGCAGGCCCACCACGCCGATGATCAGCAGCTCGAGAAAGCCGATATCGAACATGGCGGGTTACTTGCGCTCTTCCGATTCCTCGGGCTTCTGTTCGGCCTTGACGTCATAGGTGTTGCCCTTGTCGTCGTGGCTCACCTGGGCCTGGTTGGCCTCTTCTTCCTTCTTCTTCTCTTCCTCGCTCATGGCGCTCTTGAAGCCCTTGACGGCGCCCCCCAGGTCGCTGCCCACGTTGCGCAGCTTCTTGGTGCCGAAGATCAGGATGATGATGCCGAGTACGATGAGCAGCTGCCAGATACTGATACCGCCTAACATAGTCTCTCTCCTTCAGGATGCCGGCTCGCCGGGAGCCTGACTTGCATTGTCATTGCCGGGCGGCCTTCTCGTCCAGCCCGGACATGCCGAAGCGGCGTGCCAACTCCTCCAGCACCGCCCGATGCGAGATATCCAGATGCGATAGCATCACCAGGCTATGAAACCACAGGTCGGCGGTTTCGGCGACCAGGGCCTGGCGCTCGGCCTCGCCGCCGGCCTCGGCGTCCTTGGCGGCCAGCAGGGCCTCGGTGGCCTCCTCGCCGACCTTCTCGAGGATCTTGTTGAGCCCCTTGTGATGCAGCGAGGCCACATAGGAGCTCTGGGGATCGGCATGGCGGCGCTCGTCCAGCACCGCTTCGAGTCGTTCGAGGATATCGCTCATCGATGACACTCCAGGGTCAAGGGTCGGGTCAGTGCCAGGCCAGCAGCAGGGCGCCCAGCGCCGCGGCGGCCAGTACCGGCCAGGGCTGCTGGCCGGCCCAGTTAAGTAGAGGCTGCCAGGCCAGGGCCAGGGCCAGCAGCAGTACGCCGAAGCGCAGGCGGCGGGCCCCCCGGGCGGCATGCTTGAGGTGGCGGCGCATGCCGGCCAGGGCGTCGCTCTGGCGACGGCGCTGCTGGCGCTCCGCCTCCACCTGGGTCAGGGCCTGGTGGGCCAGCACCGGCAGCTCCGGTAGCTGACGGGTCAGCTCCGGGGCCTGGCGCTTGAGCGATTCGAGGAAGCCGCGGGGCCCGGCGCGCTCCTTCATCCAGCGCTCCAGGTAGGGCTTGGCGGTGCTCCACAGGTCCAGGTCGGGGTAGAGCTGGCGCCCCAGCCCCTCGATATTGAGCAGGGTCTTCTGCAAGAGTACCAGCTGCGGCTGGACTTCCATATGGAAACGCCGGGCGGTCTGGAAGAGGCCCAGCAGCACCTGGCCGAAGGAGATGTCCTTGAGGGGCTTCTCGAGGATCGGTTCGCACACCGCGCGGATCGCGGCGGCGAACTCGTTGGCGCGCGTGCCCTCGCCGACCCAGCCCGACTCGATGTGCAGGGCCGCCACCTCGTAGTAGTCCTGGTGGAAGAAGGCCAGCAGGTTACGGGCCAGGTAGTCCTGGTCTTCCCGGGTCAGGCTGCCGACGATGCCGCAGTCGATGGCGATGTACTGGGGATCCTGGGGCTTGCCCTCGGCGACGAAGATATTGCCCGGGTGCATGTCGGCGTGGAAGAAGTTGTCGCGGAACACCTGGGTGAAGAAGATCTCCACGCCTCGCTCGGCGAGCTTCTTGAGGTCGGTGCCCTGGGCCTCGAGGGCCGCCAGATCGGCCACCGGGATGCCGTGGATACGCTCCTGGACCATGACGCCGCGGCGAGTCAGCGGCCAGTGAATGGCCGGCACATAGAGCAGCGGCGAGTCCTTGAAGTTGCGCTTGAGCTGGGAGGTGTTGGCGGCTTCCTTGTGCAGGTCGAGCTCGTCGAAGAGGGTCGCCTCGTAGTCGCGCACCACCTCCAGGGGGCGTAGCCGGCGCGCCTCCGGCACCAGGCTGAGCAGGCGTGCCACCCGGTACATCAACGCCATGTCCTGGCGCATCACCCGTTCGATGCCGGGGCGGATGATCTTGACCACCACTTCTTCGCCGCTATGCAGGGTGGCGGCATGCACCTGGGCGATGGAGGCGGAGGCCAGGGGCGTGCTGTCGAAGCGGGCGAAGGCCTCGGTGAGGCTCATCTCCAGCTCCTCCTCGACCCGCGCCACCGCGGCCTCGCCGGGGAAGGGGGGCACCTGGTCCTGCAGGCGCCTGAGCTCGTCGGCGATGTCCTTGGGCAGCAGGTCGCGGCGGGTGGAGAGCATCTGGCCGAACTTGACGAAGATCGGTCCCAGGGCCTCCAGGGCCAGACGCAGGCGCTCGCTGCGCGAGCGCTGGCCGATGGGCACCAGGCGCAGCGGCGAGAGGATCAACAGCAGGCGCAGCGGCAGGGGCAGGCGATCGAGGGGGATCAGGGTGTCCAGGCGGTAGCGGGTCACCACCCAGAAGATCCGCACCAGGCGCAGGGTCATGGGTTGGGCTCCTCGAGGGCTTGCGCCAGGCGACGCAGGCGAGCCAGCCGTGCCTCGAGGCGGTCGGTGGCCACTTCCAGTTCGGTGAGGTGGTCGCGCAATACTTCCCGTTGGCGGCGTGCCGGCAGCAGGCGCACCTCCTCGCTGAGGTACTCGCTCAGGTCGCTGTGCAGCTCGCGCTGGCTACGCAGCCCCCAGCGGGTCAGGCGGCGCAGCCCCTCGGCGAGGCTATGGGCCGGCACCTCGCCCAGCCAGTCGGCCAGCTCTGCCTCCCAGTCCAGGTCGAGGTCGAGCAGCAGGTCGCGGGTCTGCTCCAGCAGCGGGACACGGCCGCGCACCGCCAGCTTGCCCTGGAACATCAGCCGCTCCACCGACTCGCCCCCGAGCAGGGCGCCGAGGGTCTCGGCATCCAGCTCGACGATGGCATCGGCGTCATGCTCCTCGCACGTCTCGGCGCGCAGCAGCATCAGCCCCTGGTCGTGGAAGTGCACCAGCACGGCGAGGGCGGGCCGCTCCAGGCGCAGCAGCAAGCGAGCGCCATCGAGGCGGGCGAGGCGCCCCGGGGCCGCGGGATCCCGGGCCAGCAGGGCATTGAGGGTGGATTCGAGGGCGGCCAGCAGCATGGGTCAGAGCTTGATCCCGCGGTGCAGGGCAACGATGCCGCCGGTCAGGTTGCTGTACTCGACCCGCTCGAGGCCGGCGGCTTCCATCATGCCCTTGAGGGTCTCCTGATCCGGGTGCATGCGGATCGATTCGGCCAGGTAGCGGTAGCTTTCCGGGTCCTTGGCCACCAGCTCGCCCATCTTGGGCAGCAGGCGGAAGGAGTATTCGTCGTAGACCTTGGAGAGCAGCGCGCTGGGCGGCTTGGAGAACTCCAGCACCAGCAGGCGGCCGCCGGGCTTGAGCACTCGGGCCATGGAGCGCAGGGCGGCGTCCTTGTCGGTGACGTTGCGCAGGCCGAAGGCGATGGTGATGCAGTCGAAGCTGTTGTCCGGGAAGGGCAGGCACTCGGCGTTGGCCTGGACATACTCGACGTTGCCACCGACGCCGCTGTCGAGCAGCTTGTCGCGGCCGACGTTGAGCATGGAGGCGTTGATATCGGCCAGCACCACCTTGCCCCGGGGGCCCACCAGGCGCGAGAACTTCAGGGTCAGGTCGCCGGTGCCGCCGGCGATATCCAGTACCCGATGACCGGGGCGCACCCCGGCCCGCTCGATGGTCAGGCGCTTCCAGATGCGGTGGATGCCCAGGGACATCAGGTCGTTCATCAGGTCGTAGCGCGCGGCGACCGAGTGGAAGACATCGGCGACCCGCGAGGCCTTCTCCTCGACGGGCACTTCCTGGAAGCCGAAGTGGGTGGTGCGCTTGTCCATGAACCCTTCCTAGCGAGCTGTCGAGTGATTGCGGCGGATCGCCACGGCAGGGGGCTATTGTAGCCGGCTTGGCGCGGCCTTGTCTGCGCCGCGGGGTCGCATGCAGGACTGTTGCAACGGGCACTCCCTCTGCTTCAGAGGCCCGGGGCTTTTTTGCCAGGGGTGAGGAGGATTCCTCCGAACGGGCTGGCCAGGGATGGCCAGCCCCGGTCCTGCAAGTGGAGCAGGATGCGAGAGCGCAGCAGGGCAAAAGTAGCGCCCAGGTAGGGGTTCACAGCGCCCCGCGACGGCCTGCCCCCAGGGTAGCCCCGGGCCTCAGAGCAGAAAGTGTACTAAATATGATGGCCCTGGGTCGCATGGCGGAAGCGCGGCCTAGAGCTGCTTGATCTGGATGCCCAGGGGCTCCCGGGAGGCGCCGGCGGCCTCCAGGCGCTCCAGGTAGGCCTGCCAGTAGCGGGCCTGGTGTTCGGCCAGGTCGAGCAGGTACTCCCAGGTGTAGAGGCCGCTGTCGTGGCCGTCGTCGAAGTGCAGCTTGAGGGCGTAGCGGCCGGCCTGGGTGATATTGGCCAGGCCCACGTCCTTCTTGCCGACCTGCAGCACGGCGTCGTCGCCGCCGTGACCGCGCACCTCGGCGGAGGGGGAGTGGACCCGCAGGTACTCGATGGGCAGCCGGAAGCTGCGCCCGTCGGCGTAGTCGAGTTCCAGCTCGCGGCGCGTCTTGTGGTAATGCACTCGGGTCGGGACAGGGGCGGGCATAAGCAAGCACCTCGCATTAGCTTGAAGCCGGAAGAGAACAACCGCCGCAGGCGACGGTTGTGAGTCGTTTGCAGCGGTGGTTCGGCTAGCTATTCCAGCTGCGGATCGTTTCTTCTTCGAGCTTCCAGCTTATAGCTTCCAGCTTTCGCATCGAAGCCTGTGTACCTTCTGATTGGCGCATACCTCACAGAATGTAACGGGACAGATCCTCGTCCATGGCCAGCTCGCCCAGTTGGGAGTCCACATAGGCGGCGTCGATGACCAGCGGGCCCTGGAGGTCGCCGCCCTGGTAGGAGGCCTCTTCCAGCAGGCGCTCCATCACGGTGTGCAGGCGACGGGCGCCGATGTTCTCGGTGCCTTCGTTGACCCGCCAGGCGATCTCGGCGATGCGCTCGATGCCGTCCTGGGTGAATTCGATCTCCAGGCCCTCGGTGGCCAGCAGCGCCTGGTACTGCTTGGTCAGGGCCGCGGAGGGCTCGGTGAGGATGCGCTGGAAGTCGTCCGGGCTCAGGGCGTTGAGCTCGACGCGGATCGGCAGGCGGCCTTGCAGCTCGGGGATCAGGTCCGAGGGCTTGGCGAGGTGGAAGGCACCGGAGGCGATGAAGAGGATGTGGTCGGTCTTGACCATGCCGTACTTGGTCGAGACCGTGGAGCCCTCGATCAGCGGCAGCAGGTCGCGCTGCACGCCCTCCCGGGAGACCTCGCCGCCGCTGGACTGGCCGCTGCCCTTGGCCACCTTGTCGATCTCGTCGAGGAAGACGATGCCGTGCTGCTCCACCGCTTCGATGGCACGGCTCTTGATCTCTTCCTCGTTGACCAGCTTGGCGGCCTCCTCGTCACGCAGCAGCTGCCAGGCGTCCTTGACCTTGACTCGCTGGGTCTCGGTCTTCTGCTTGCCGAGGTTGGCGAACAGGCCCTGCAACTGCTGGGTCATCTCCTCCATGCCTGGCGGGGTCATGATGTCGACGCCCGGGGCCTGGGGGGTGATCTGGATATCGATCTCCTTGTCGTCCAGCTGCCCCTCGCGGAGCTTCTTGCGGAAGACCTGGCGGGTGGAGCTGTCCTGGCGCGGCGCGTCCTCCTGGCCCCGGGGCGGCGGCAGCAGGGCATCGAGGATGCGATCCTCGGCGGCGTCCTCGGCGCGGTGGCTCACCTCTTCCTTGGCCTGCTCGCGCACCAGCTTGATGGCGGCCTCGGTGAGGTCGCGGACGATCGATTCCACGTCGCGGCCCACATAGCCCACCTCGGTGAACTTGGTGGCCTCGACCTTGATAAAGGGCGCCCTGGCCAGCTTGGCCAGGCGCCGGGCGATCTCGGTCTTGCCCACCCCGGTGGGGCCGATCATCAGGATGTTCTTGGGGGTCACCTCGGGGCGCAGGTCGTCGTCGAGCTGCATGCGCCGCCAGCGGTTGCGCAGGGCGATGGCCACGGCGCGCTTGGCGTCTTGCTGGCCGATGATGTATTGGTCCAGGGCGTGGACGATCTCGCGGGGGGTCATCTGGGTCATGGGGACGGCCTCAGAGCTCTTCGAGAGTGACGTGGTGGTTGGTGAAGACGCAGATGTCGCCGGCGATCTCCAGGGACTTCTCGGTGATTTCCCGGGCGCTGAGCTCGGTGTTCTCGAGCAGGGCGCGGGCCGCGGAGAGGGCGAAGTTGCCGCCGGAGCCGATGGCGATGATGCCGCGCTCCGGCTCCACCACGTCGCCGTTGCCGGTAATGATCAGCGAGGCGCTCTTGTCGGCCACGGCGAGCAGGGCCTCCAGGCGGCGCAGGGCGCGGTCGGTGCGCCAGTCCTTGGCCAGTTCCACGGCGGCCTTGGTCAGGTGCCCCTGGTGCTTCTCGAGCTGGGCCTCGAAGCGTTCGAAGAGGGTGAAGGCGTCGGCGGTGCCGCCGGCGAAGCCGGCCAGGACCTGGCCGCGATAGAGGCGACGTACCTTGCTGGCATTACCCTTCATCACGGTGTTGCCGAGGGAGACCTGGCCATCGCCGGCCAGGGCCACCTGGTCACCGCGGCGCACGGATACGATCGTGGTCATGGAGGGGGTGACTCCGTAACGGGGAGCCGGGGCTCCCGATGACTTTCGGCGCCCGATTGGGCGCCGTGTGTAGACGTTCAGGGGAGGTGTGGGCGACGGGGCCCGAATTCAAGCGGCGGGTATCGAGTTGGCCCTCTCCGCCGAGGCCCCGCGCCCCTGGGTCAGGCCCGAAGAGGCGCTCAGTTCTGCAGGCGAATCAGTAGCGGCTCGATGCCCTGGGTGACCATCAGGTCCTGGGCGCGATTGAGCTCCCGGGTGTCCTCGTAGGGACCCACCTGGACCCGATGCCAGGCGTTGCCGTCGCTGCCCGAGACTTCGCTGATGCGGGCCACCAGGCCGAAGTCGCGGAGTCGCCCGGCCAGGCGCTGGGCATCACCGACCTCACGGAAGGAGGCGGCCTGGAGCATGTAGCGATGCCCGGCGGCGCTGGTGGGAGGGCTGGCCGGCGTGCTGGCGGCGGGGGGGCTGCTGCGTGCCTCGTCTTCGGCCAGGTTGGCGGCGATCACCCGGGCGATGGGATCCTCGTCGACAGCGGCTGGCTCGCTGGCGGGAGGCGTCGTTTCCTGGCGCTCCGGGCGTGGCGGTGGCGTCGGCCGGGAGGCGCTCTCCTGGGTCTCGCTGCGTGGGGCGATCACCTCGGACTCCGGCAGCAGGGTGTAGAACTCGAAGGTCGGCGTCCTGGGCTCCTCGGCGCGCTCCGCCGGGGCCTCGCTGGCCGGGCGCGGCAGCACCGTGGCGGTGGGGGAGGGCGCCGAGGCCTGGAAATGCTGGGCCAGGAAGTAGCCGGCGAGCAGGCCGCCGACGCCCCACAGCCAACCGGGCAGGCCGCGCCGCTGGGCGGAGGCGCGCTTGCGGGACGAGGCGCCGCGACGCTTGGGCGGGCTGGATTGACGGCGGCTGGCCATGAATGACGTCTCCTTACATCGCTTCTGGGGCGGCGGGGGCTATCCTGGGCGCCGGCCCGACATATCCGTCGAGGCCGGGCCCGGTAGCGCCGTTACATTTCCTCGGGGGCGCCGACACCGAGGAGGTCCAGGCCGTTGCGAATCACCTGGCGAGTGGCCAGGCCCAGCGCCAGGCGCGCATTGCGCAGGGCGTCGTCTTCCACCATCACCTTGACCGCGTTGTAGCAGGTGTGGAAATCCGCCGCCAGGTCCTGCAGGTACTGGGCCACCTGCTGGGGTTCCCGGGAGGCCGCGGCGTGGGCCACCACCTCGGGGTAGCGGGCCAGGCGGTTCATCAGCGCCTTCTCCTGGTCCTCGGTGAGGGACGCCAGGCTGGCCAGGGCCAGGTCGTGATCGAAGGTCAGTCCCTCGCCCTCGAGCCGGCGCAACACGCTGCATACCCGGGCATGGGCGTACTGCACGTAGTAGACCGGGTTGTCGTTGGACTGGGAGCGGGCCAGGTCGATATCGAAGGTGAGCTGGGAGTCGGCCCGGCGCGCCGCCAGGAAGTAGCGGGTGGCGTCGCGGCCCACCTCGTCGATCAGGTCACGCAGGGTGACGTAGCTGCCGGCGCGCTTGGAGAGCTTGACCTCGACCCCGGAGCGGGTCACCAGCACCATCTGGTGCAGCACATAGTCGGGCCAGCCCTCAGGAATGCCGGCATCCAGGGCCTGCAGGCCGGCGCGTACCCGGGTCACGGTGGAGTGGTGGTCGGCGCCCTGCTCGTTGATCACCCGGGCGAAGCCGCGCTGCCACTTGTCCAGGTGGTAGGCCACGTCCGGCAGGAAGTAGGTGTAGCCGCCGTCCTGCTTGCGCATCACCCGATCCTTGTCGTCGCCGAAATCGGTGGTGCGCAGCCACAGGGCGCCGTCCTCTTCGTAGGTATGGCCCTTGTCGATCAGCCGTTCCACGGTGGCCTCGACCTTGCCCTCCTCGTAGAGGGAGGATTCCAGGAAGTAGACGTCGAACTCGACGCCGAAGGCCTTGAGGTCGAGGTCCTGCTCGCGGCGCAGGTAGGCCACGGCGAATTCGCGGATGGCGTCGAGATCCTCCGGGTCGCCCTTGGCAGTGACATGGCGGTCGTCGGCGTGGACGGTCTCGCCGGCCAGGTAGCTGGTGGCCACGTCCTGGATGTAGTCGCCCCGATAGCCGTCCTCCGGCCAGCCGGCGTCCTCGGGGCCGAGGCCCTTGACGCGGGCCTGCACGGAGCGGGCCAGGTTGCTGATCTGGGCACCGGCGTCGTTATAGTAGAACTCGCGGGTCACGTCATGGCCCACCGCTTCCAGCAGACGGCACAGGGAGTCGCCGATGGCGGCACCGCGGCCATGGCCCACATGCAGGGGGCCGGTGGGGTTGGCGGAGACGAACTCCACCTGCACCTTCTGCCCCTGGCCGGCGAGGCTGCGGCCATAGGCATCACCGCTCTCCAGCACCCGGGCGACCACCTGGGCCACGGCGTCGGTGGCGGCGAAGAAGTTGATAAAGCCGGGGCCGGCGATCTCGGTCTTGCTCACCGCGGCACTCTCGGGCAGGGCGGCGACCAGGGCTTCGGCCAGGTCGCGGGGCTTCTTGCCCGCCGGCTTGGCCAGCATCAGCGCCAGGTTGGTGGCGTAGTCGCCGTGGGCCTTGTCCTTGGTGGGGTCGACCTTGATGGTGGGGGACGCTTCCGTGGGCAGCACGCCCTGCTGCTTGAGGGTGGCCAGTGCCTCGTCGAGCAGCGCAATAATGGTCTCTTTCATGGGTCGGCATGTCCTGTGTCCCCCGTCGCTGGGCAGCGACCGGGGCGAGTGAAATCGTGGCAAAGGGGCCTATTATCGGCAATCGGGCCGCGGCTTTAAAGCCTCGCCGGCCCGATAGAAGGCTATCGCAGTTGTCGTTGCTGAGGGGCGCTGGGGGAGGCGATTACTCGATACCCAGCAGTGGCTCGGGATCGAGGATCACGGTGCGCCGGGCGTCGCTCAGCATCACCTGGCCTTCCTGGACATTGCACTGCAGGTCGATGGAGCGATCCGCCAGCTCGGCCAGTTCGCGGGTCTGCTCCGCCGGCAGGCGCCAGACGACCAGGTTGTCGAAGCGGCTCAGGCGGTGCTGGAGCTTGTCCCACCAGGGGCGTACGGCGCCCTCTTCGCCATAAGCGTAGAGGATCACCTGGCGCGAGCGCTGGCAGGCCTTGCGCAGGCGGTCCTCATCGGGCAGGCCGAGTTCGATCCACAGCTCGATGGCGCCGGTCAGGTCCTTGCGCCACAGCTCCGGCTCGTCGTCGGTGCTCAGGCCACGGGTGAAGGCGAGGCCCTCGCCGGCATTCAGGGCATAGGCCAGCAGGCGCACCATCAGTCGCTGGTCGGTCTCCGAGGGGTGCTGGGCCAGGGTCAGGGAGAGGTCGTCATAGTGGTGACGATCCATATCGGCCAACTGGATCTGGGCCTTGCAGATGGTGGACTTGAGGGCCATGGGCTGTCTCGCCAGTGTCGGTAACCAAAAGAGGTCGCCAATGTAACTCGCCACGGCGGGGATCGAAAGCGAGAGGGGGTCGGAAACGAGGCCGCCTTAACTAAGCGTCTGGGGGTCGATATCCAGGGACCAGCGCACCCGACGCGCCTCTCGGCACTGCTCCAGCCAGCCGATCAGCCAGGCACCGGCCTCGTGCAGGCGGCTGCGGCGCTCGGCGCTGAGCATGACCTGCATATGGTAGCGGCCCTGGCGGCGCTCCATGGGGGCCGGCACCGGGCCCAGGCAGTGGAGTTCCGGGGCCTGGTCGGCGAGCCAGGCGCGCAGGGCCTCGGCGGCCTGGTTGGCCAGGGCCTGAACGGCCTCTTCCCGGGGAGCCTCCAGGCGCAGCAGGGCCAGGAAGCGATAGGGGGGCAGGGCGGCGGCGCGGCGCTCGGCCAGCAGTTGTTCGGCCAGGGCGTCATAGCCCCGGGAGGCGAGCAGGCCGAGCTGAGGGTCGTCGCTATGCTGGGTCTGCACCAGCACCCGGCCGGGGTGCTCGGCGCGCCCGGCGCGTCCGGCCACCTGCTCCAGCAACTGGGCGCTCTGTTCCATGGCGCGGAAGTCGCTGGCATAGAGGCCGGCATCGGCATTGACCACCACCACCAGGGTGACATGGGGCAGGTGGTGGCCCTTGGCCAGCATCTGGGTGCCCACCAGGATCGCCGGGTCGCCCCGGCGCACTTCGTTCAGCAGCGATTCGAAGGCCTCCTTGCGGCGGGTGCTGTCCCGGTCGATGCGGTAGGTGGGCACCTCGGGGAACAGGCCGGTGAGGCTCTCCTCGCTACGCTCGGTGCCGGTGCCCAGGGGGCGAAGATCGGCGCTGCCGCACTGGGGGCAGGCATCCGGGAGCGGTTGCTGGTGGTCGCAATGGTGGCAGACCAGTTGATGGGGCTGGCGATGCAGGGTCAGGCGGGCATCGCAGTGGTGGCATTCGGCCAGCCAGCCGCAGGCTTCGCAGGCCAGGGTGGGGGCGAAACCGCGGCGATTGATGAAGACCAGCACCTGGTGTCCCGCCGCCAGGGTCTGGCGAATCGCCTCGATCACCGGTGGAATCAGGCCGCCGCGCCGGGGGCGGCCGCGGGTATCGATCAGCTCCAGGCGGGCCGGGGCATGGCGGCTGGCGCGGCGGGTCAGGCGCAGGTGCTGGTAACGCCCCGACTGGGCCTGGGCCAGGCTCTCCAGGGAGGGGGTGGCGCTGCCCAGCAGCACCGGGATGCCATGGTGGTGGGCCCGGGCCACCGCCAGGTCCCGGGCGTGGTAGCGCAGGCCATCCTGCTGCTTGAGGGAGCCGTCGTGCTCCTCGTCGACGATGATCACCCCGGGGCGCGCCAGGGGGGTGAAGATCGCCGAGCGGGTGCCGATGACGATGGGGGCCCGGCCCTGCAGCGCCGCCAGCCAGGCGTCGAGGCGCTCGCCGTCGGCGAGCCCCGAGTGCAGGGCCACCACCGGCACCCGGAAGCGTTTGCGAAAGCGCGCCAGGGTCTGGGGCGTCAGGCCGATCTCCGGCACCAGCACCAGGGCCTGGCGGCCACGGGCCACCACCGCCTCGATCAGTTGCAGGTAGACCTCGGTCTTGCCGCTGCCGGTGACGCCGTGGAGCAGGGCGGGGGAGAAACGCTCCAGTCCCTCGTGAAGCCGGCCCAGCACCTGGGCCTGCTCGCCGTTGAGGGTCAGCGCCGGCTCCGCCAGCAGGCGATCGGCGCTGGGCAAGGGAGCCTCGATCAGCGGCTCCCGGTCGGCATGGATCAGCCCCTTGGCGGCGAGCGCCTGCAGCTGGGCCCGGGTAAACCCCTGGGCGCCGATGGCCGGGGTGCCAAGCCCCCGGGGATGCTGGCGCAGCATGGCCAGCAGGGCCGCCTGGCGGGGCGCCCGGGCCAGGGCCTCCTCCGGAAGGGCCTGGCCGTCGGGGGTCAGGCGCCAGGTCTCCCGGGTGCGGGCCTCCAGGGGGCGCCCCTGGCGCAGCAGGCCGGGGAGGGCGTGGGTCAGGGTGTCGCCCAGGCTATGCTGGTAGTAGCGGGCGGTGAAGCGGCACAGCCATAGCCAGTCCTGTGGCAAGGGGGTGTCGTCGAGCCAGCCGGCGATCGGCTTGAGGCTGGCCGCCGGTACCTCGCTATGGTCGCGGCATTCGATGACGATGCCCACCACCTCGCGGCGCCCGAAGGGGACCCGCACTCGCAGCCCCGGCCGCCAGCCCCCCGGCGGAGGGGCAATGGCGCGGTAGTCGAACAGGCGGCGCAGCGGGGAGGGGACGGCGACCCCGAGGATCGTCGTGGGCGAGGAACTGGGCAATTGGCCTCCGGCATCGTCTCTGCTAGAATGCGCGCCTTCATGGCGCCATGCGTCATGGTTACCGGTGGGCGCGGCGTCATCTTAACGCACCCAAAACCCGTATGCGGTGCCTGGCAAGAGATCAGGTGGCGGCATACCGCTCCATGAGGCTTCACGATGAAACAAGGTATCCATCCCGAATACAAGAAGGTCAGCGTCTCCTGCTCCTGCGGCGCCACCTTCGAAATCGGCACCACCTCCAATCAGGAGATGTCCCTGGACGTCTGCTCCCAGTGCCACCCCTTCTACACCGGCAAGCAGAAGCAGGCGACCACCGGTGGCCGCGTCGAGCGCTTCAACAAGCGCTTCGGTGCCGCGATTCGTCGCTAAAACGCTGCTCGCCATCGCCCCTGGGCGATATCGAAAAACCCGCCCGGCCTCGCCGGGCGGGTTTTTTTATGTCTTCTGCCAAGGGGTTGGGGCTGTAATAAGCTCTTTGTTATGCCTGGATTGTCAGTCATAAGTTCGGATAAATATTTGGAAATGCCTTCAAACAAGCGACTAAAAGTCTTGAATGACAGTAACTTGGCACAAGTTGTGAGGTTGGGTGTTTTTCTATATTCTGGCGCGACACCTATGTACTCTGCTACGACTGGACACCACCCATGACTGACCCGAGAAAAGCGGCACTGGACTATCACTCACAGCCGATCCCCGGCAAGCTCTCCGTGGAGCTGACCAAGCCCACCGCGACTGCCAAGGATCTGGCCCTGGCCTACAGCCCGGGTGTCGCCGAGCCCTGCCGCGAAATCGCCAAGGATCCGGAGAATGCCTACCGTTACACCGGCAAGGGCAACCTGGTCGCGGTGATCTCCGATGGCTCCGCCATCCTCGGCCTGGGTAACCTGGGCCCGCTGGCCAGCAAGCCGGTCATGGAAGGCAAGGGCGTGCTGTTCAAGTGCTTCGCCGGTATCAACTCCGTGGATGTCGAGGTCAATGCCGAGAGCCCGCAAGCCTTTATCGATACCGTGGCGCGTATCGCCGACACCTGGGGCGGCATCAACCTGGAAGACATCAAGGCGCCGGAGTGCTTCGAGATCGAGCGTGCCCTGATCGAGCGCTGCAGTATCCCGGTCTTCCACGATGACCAGCACGGCACTGCCATCGTCACCGCGGCGGGCATGATCAACGCCCTGGAGATCGCCGGCAAGAAGATCGACGAGGCGCGGATCGTCTGCCTCGGCGCCGGTGCCGCCGCCATCGCCTGCATGAAGCTGCTGGTCTCCTGCGGTGCCAAGGCCGAGAACATCTTCATGCTGGATCGCAAGGGCGTGATCCATAGCGGCCGTGAAGACCTCAACCAGTACAAGGCGATGTTCGCCACCGAGACCGAGCGTCGCACCCTGGACGACGCCATCGACGGCGCCGATGTGTTCGTCGGTCTCTCCGGCCCCAACCTGCTCTCCGCCGAGCAGCTCAAGACGATGGCCGCCAACCCGGTGGTCTTCGCCTGCTCCAACCCGGACCCGGAGATCCACCCGGAGGTGGCCAAGGCGGCCCGCGATGACGTCATCATGGCCACCGGTCGCTCCGACTTCCCCAACCAGGTCAACAATGTGCTGGGCTTCCCCTTCATCTTCCGCGGAGCCCTGGACGTGCGTGCTACCGCCATCAACGAAGAGATGAAGGTCGCCGCGGTGCATGCCATCAAGGACCTGGCCCGCGAGCCGGTGCCGGCGGAGGTCAAGGCCGCCTACGAAGTGGAAGAGATGAGCTTCGGTCCCGAGTACATCATTCCCAAGCCGATGGATGCTCGCCTGCTGGACCGCGTCTCCGCGGCGGTGGCCCAGGCGGCGGTGGATTCCGGGGTGGCGCGCAAGCCCTACCCGGCCCACTATCCGCTGACCCGTATCGAGGATGTCTACGGCAACTAAGCCGCCCTCGATAACGGCAAGCAAGCGCCGGCCTCGTGGCCGGCGTTTTTGCTGTCCGGGAATGAAAAGGCCCGCCTCTCGGGAGGCGGGCCTTTTCATGTGTTGCGGATGGTCCCGGCGCATCGCGCCGGGCGGGCGCTTAGAAGATCGACTCGAAGGAGCCGGTGCCCTGGGCGCCGCTGTGCTGCTCCAGGTCGCGGCCCACGCTGTGGGGCTCGAACTCCGGCAGGTGGTCGACATGGAAGAGCTCGCTGATGCCGCCGGGCTGGCCGTCGCGCAGGCGCCGACCGGTCTGCGGATCGATGCGGGCGCTGACCACGCTGGCGGGACGTTCCTGAGACGCTTCGGGGCGGCCATTCAGGGCCTGGCCCATGAAGTCGATCCACACCGGCAGGGCGGCGCGACCGCCGTACTCGCCGGTGGTCTCGTTGTTGTCCTTGCCGATCCATACCGAGACCGCCAGGTCGGCGTTGTAGCCGGCGAACCAGGCATCGCGCTGGTCGTTGGTGGTGCCGGTCTTGCCGACGATATCGCCGCGGCCCAGCTCGAGGGCCGCACGGCCGGTGCCGGATTCGATCACGTCGCGCAGCATGTCGGTGACCAGGTAGGCGGCGGAGGCGTCGACGACTCGAGGGGCCACCGGGTAGCGCCGCCCATCGATCTCCACTTCCTGGGTGCCGGGCAGGCAGTCCCGGCAGACCACGCGGGGGGTGGCTTCATCCACCAGCTCCTCGTCGGTGCCGCGGGTGACCCGCTCGATAAACCAGGGCTGGATGCCGTAGCCGCCGTTGGCCAGGGTGGCGTAGGCGTGGGTCATCTCCAGGGGGGTCAGGCTGGCGCTGCCCAGGGCCAGGGAGAGCCCGTGGGGCAGGCGCGCCTCATCGAAGCCGAAGCGTCCCAGGAAGTCGATGGTGTTGTCGAGCCCCAGGCGCTGCAGCACGCGGATGGTGACCAGGTTGCGAGACAGGGCCAGGGCGCTGCGAACCCGCATGGGGCCGCGGAAGTCGCCGCTGGAGTTGACCGGCCGCCAGGTGGTGCCCGCATCCGGCATCACCACCGGGGCATCATTGATCACCGAGGCGGTGGTGATCTCGCCGGCCTCGATGGCCGCCAGGAAGACGAAGGGCTTGAAGATGGAGCCCGACTGGCGCTGGGCCTGGGTGGCGCGGTTGAACTTGCTGGCGGCGAAACTGAACCCGCCCTGTAGCGCCAGGATGGCGCCGGTATCGGGCTCCAGAACCACGATGGAGCCCTCGGCATCCGGGCGCTGGGAGAGGCGCCAGCTGCCGTCCTCGCGTTGCAGGATGCGTACCAGTGAGCCGGGCGAGGCGATCTCGGCGGCGGAGCTCGGTTCGCCCTCGCGCCAGTGGGCGGTGCGGTAGCGGCGCGCCCAGCGCAGGCCTTCCCAGTCCAGGGTCACCAGTTCGCCACCGCGGGTCAGTACCTGCATCTCGCGCCCCTCGGCGGAGACCACGATGGCCGGATAGAGGGGGCCGAAGCGGGGGGTGCGCTCGAGCACATTGAGCCAGTTGCTGACGTCGCCCTCGATGCCCTCCACCACGGTCTGGCTGCTGGCCGCGGCGCGGCGGGCGGTGGCCATGATCTCGGGAGATTCGGCCAGTTCCTCTTCCAGGCCGCGGCGCTCGGTGCGCTCCTGGGCTTCCACCAGGCCGGCGGGAATCTCGGTCTCCTCCGGACCGCGCCAGCCGTGGCGGGTGTCGTAGTCGATCAGGCCGCGGCTCAGGGCATCCCGGGCCTGGGGCTGCAGTTCGCTGTCCAGGGTGGTGTAGATACGATAGCCCCCGGTATAGGCGTCGTCGCCGTAGCGTTCCACGGCGAACTGGCGCGCCATCTCGGCCATGTAATCCGCCTCCACCTCGACCTGGGTGGCGAAGCGACGGGCGGTAATGGGGGCGGCCACGGCCTCCTCGTAGGCGCCCTGGTCGATGTAGCCCAGCTGGCGCATGCGGTAGAGGATCCAGTTGCGGCGGATCAGCGAGCGCTCCGGATTGGCCAGGGGGTTGAAGGCGGAAGGCGCCTTGGGCAGGCCGGCGATCATCGCCATCTCGGCCAGGCTGAGCTCGTTCAGGGGGCGATCGTAGTAGGTCTCGGCGGCGGCGGCGATGCCATAGGCGCGATGCCCCAGGAAGATCTTGTTGACGTAGAGCTCGAGGATCTCCTCCTTGGTCAGCACTTGCTCCATCTGCAGGGCCAGCAGGATCTCGCGGATCTTGCGGGTGAAGGTGCGATCCAGGGTCAGCAGGTAGTTACGCGCCACCTGCATGGTGATGGTGGAGCCCCCCGACTGGATGTCGCCACCGCTGGAGGCGAGCTCCAGGGCGGCGCGGGCCAGGCCTCGGGGATCGACGCCGGGGTGCTCGAAGAAATTGGCGTCCTCGGCGGCCAGCAGGGCCTGGATCAACGGCTCGGGGATCTCGTCGTAGTCGACGGCGATGCGTCGCTCCTCGCCGAACTCGCCGATCAGCTTGCCGTCGCGGGTAAAGATGCGCAAAGGCGCCTGGAGTTCGAAGTCCTGGAGCTGGCGGACGTCGGGCAGGCCGGGGGTGAAGTAGAGGGCGGCGCCGGCCACGGCCAGCAGGCCGGCGGCGGCCAGCGAGAGCGTCAGCCACACGAGAGAGGCGATAAGGCGTTTGAAAAACTTCATGAGATACCCGTGATAAGCGCGTGATAAGCGGTGGCGGTGCGACGATAAGGCGGGGCTATCCTTGAGGGTAGCCATTATATGGGCCGTTGCAGGGGGTCACCAGCGTTGAAGGGGCAAGGATCATGCTATTGTGTGATGAAACGCAAATGGATGTAACCTGAGATTACGCAACCGGGGCGCCGGGAGATAACGATAAACCGGAGCCATGTCGCAACGGCAACGCTTGGAACGAGCAGGGGGCGACCTAGGTGCAACTTAGCAGACAAGCCAAGGGGCTGATCGGTGTCGATATCACCTCGGCCACCGTCAAGCTGATCGAGCTCAAGGCGGCGCAGGGCGGTTTCCGGGTGGAGAGCTATGCCGTCTGCCCGCTACGCGAGGGGGCCGTGGTCGAGCGCCGCATCCGCAACATGTCGGCGGTGGTCGAGGCGCTACAGCGTGCCGTGGAACTGGCTCGGCCGACCACCCGGCTCACCAGTGCGGCGGTGCCGGCCAGTGCCGCCATCACCAAGACCCTCTCGTTGCCCGCCTCGCTCAATGACGACGAGATCGAAGCGCGGATCCAGATCGAGTCCGACAAGCATATTCCCTTTCCGTTCAGCGAGGTCGCCTTCGACTTCCAGCGCCTGGGAACCCATGCCCGCTACGGCGACCAGCAGGAGGTATTGCTGGTGGCCTGCCGTCAGCAGGACGTCAGCCAGCTCACCGAGGCGCTGCTGCAGGCGGGCCTGACGCCGGCGGCGGTGGACGTGGAGACCTTCGCCATGGAGCGGGCCTTCACCGAGGTGAGCCACCAGTTGCCCCGGGAGGAGGACAGTCGCGGCAGCGTGGCCCTGGTCGATGTGGGGGCCACCATGAACGCCTTCCATGTCTTGAAGGGGGGGCGTATCACCTATAGCCGGGACACCGTCTTCGGGGGGCGCCAGCTGACCGACGAGATCGTCAATCGCTACGGTCTGAGCGTCGAGGAGGCGGGGCTGGCCAAGAAGCGCGGGGGCCTGCCCGAGGACTACCAGAGCAGCGTGCTGGAGCCCTTCGTCGAGACCCTGGTCCAGCAGGTGGGGCGCTCCCTGCAACTCTACTACACCGCCGGACGCCGGGAGGAGGTCAAGCGCCTGGTGCTGGCGGGTGGCTCCTGCGTCATTCCTGGCCTGCAGGAGCGCCTGGCGGCGGATAGTGGCATGGAGGTGGTGGTCGCCAACCCTTTCCTGCGCATGAAGGTCAATTCGCGCATCGATATCCACACCCTGGCCAGTGACGCGCCCGCCATGCTCACGGCCTGTGGTCTGGCGATGAGGTCGCGCCCATGACGATCGAGATCAATCTGTTGCCCTGGCGCGAGCAGCGCCGGGAGCGGCACAGCAAGCGTTTCCATCTGGCCCTGGGGGTCATGGCGGTGGTGGGCCTGGCCAGTGGTGCCGGCATGACCTACTACTACCAGCACGCCCTGGAAGTCCAGCAGCAGCGCAATGCCCATATCACCACCCAGGCGGCGCAGCTGGATCGGGACATTCGCTCGATTCGCGACTACGAGGCCCAGATCGAGCGCCTCGAGGCGCAGATCGCCGTCTTTCAGCGTCTTCAGGAGGGGCGGCCCCAGACCGTGCATGTCTTCAATCAGCTGGCCGAGAGCCTCGAGGAGGGCGTCCACTACACTCAGCTGACCCGTCAGGGCGAGCAGCTGCGCCTCACCGGCCTGGCCGAGAACAATCGCCAGGTCTCCGATCAGCTGCGGGCCTTGGGGGCGGCCACCGCCTTCGCCGTGCCCAACCTCTCCGAGGTGGAGTCTGACCAGGGGCAGGAGCGGCGGCGCTTCAGTCTCAGCGTGCCGCAGCGCATGCCGGGCCAGCCACTGGCCGAGGAGGACGAGTCATGAGCCTATCGAGGTCGAGAGAGTGGCGCCGGCTCAAGGAGTTGGAGCGCATGCCGGGCCAGCCACTGGCCGAGGAGGACGAGTCATGAGCCTTTCGAGGTCGAGAGAGTGGCGCCGGCTCGAGGAGTCGGAGCGCATGCCGGGCCGGCCACTGGCCGAGGAGGTTGAGTCATGAGCCTGTCGGGAGAGTGGCGTCGCCTCAAGGAGCTGGACTGGCGTGAGCTCGATCTGCGCGAGGCGGGGGGGTGGCCCTGGTCGTTGCAGCTGATCTGCTGCCTGCTGGTGCTGGGACTGACCTTCGCCGGGATGCACTGGTACCTGGCCTCGCCCAAGGCGGAGGAGCTGGCTCGCGCCGAGAGGGAGGAGCAGAACCTGCTGCGTGACTACCGCAGCAAGGCGGCCCAGGCCGCCAACCTGCCGGCCATGCGTGAACGTAGCGCGGCCCTGGATGCGCGGCTGGAGACACTGCTGGAGATGCTGCCCAGTGGCGCCGAGATTCCCTCGCTGATCGACAACATCAGCGAGACCGCCATCGACAACCAGTTGCTGATCGATGCCATTCGTCTGCGCTCCCCGGTAACCCAGGAGTACTACGTGGAGCAGCCCTTCGATATCCAGGTGGAGGGAGACTATCACCGTATCGCCTCCTTCCTCGCCGGGGTGGCGGGGCTGCCGCGCATCGTGACCCAGCACGACTTCACCCTGGCGCCGGTGGCTGGAGGGAACCGCTTGCGGCTCTCCCTGTTGGCCAAGACCTATAGCTATCGTCATGACAGCGGGGAGGAGCGTCCATGAACAGCATCCTTGCGCGTGGCGGCGGTCTACTGCTGCTGATCACCCTGGTGGGCTGTGGCGATCCGGACATCGCCGGGCTCGATCGGCAGCTGGCGGAGATTCGTGCCAATCCGGGGCGGCTGGAGTTGTCTCCACTGCCGGATACGCCGGGCTATGTGGCCATCTCCTATGATCAAGCCGACCGTCGTAGCCCTTTCATGGCCCGGTTGCCGGAGCCTGAAGGCGCCCTGGCCGGAGGCTCCGAAGACCTGGCGCCGGACATGGCGCGGGCCAGGGAACCGCTGGAGCGCTACCCCCTGGATCGTCTGGCGCTGGTCGGCACCCTGTCGGTGGGCGGTCAGCCTTCGGCCCTGGTGCGGGCGCCGGATGGGGAGGTGCATCGGCTGCGTAACGGCAACTATCTGGGGACCGACTTCGGACGTATCGTCAGCATCACCGAGGCCAGCGTGCAACTGGTGGAGGTGGTGCCCAACGGGCGCGGCGGCTGGATCGAGCGGGTGCGTAGCCTATCGTTGAACGGGGAGGGGCGTCAGCGTGGCTGATGGCGACGTGGCGTGCAATACAACAAGGGCAAGGGGAAGGGATCATGCAAACCATCACACGCTGTCTGGCAGTGCTCTGCCTGTCGTTGCTGGGAAACGCCTCGGCCTGGGCGGCCTCGACCCTGACGAGTCTCGACTATCGTCAGGTGGGAGAGGGGCTCGAAGTGGAGATGCATTTCCAGGGTGGGGTGCCCGAGGTGCGTGGTTATCGGCTCGATGAGCCGCCGCGGCTGACCATCGACCTGATGGAGACCGGCAGCCTGGTGGACCGGCCGCGCCAGACCCTGGGGGTCGGCGGTGTGGCCCAGGTCACCACCCTGGAGGCGGGGTCGCGGACCCGGCTGGTCTTTACCCTGGACCAGGAGCTGCCCTACACCACCCGCCAGGAAGGCGAGCGACTGATCCTTGCCATCGGGGGGGCGCCGGCCCAGCCGGCGGCCACGGTCACCTCGCCGGAGCCGAGTCAGCCGGTGGCCTCCGCTCCGGTCGTCCAGGACCCGCGCATCGAGGATATCGACTTCCGTCGCGGCGCCGACGGGGCCGGGCGCCTGATCGTGACCTTCGATCGAACCGGGATCGACAGCCGGGTGCGTGAGACCAGTGGTAACCGCATCCTGGCCGAGTTGCGCGGCGTGCGCCTGCCGGCCTCCCTGGATCAGACCCTGGATGTGACCGACTTCTCGACCCCTCTGACCCGTATCGTGCCGCGTCCCGATCGGGATGGGGTGACCCTGGAATTGCAGGCCAGCGGTGATTTCGCCATGTTCTCCACCCATAGCGGGCGCGAGCTGATCATCGAGGCCCAGCCGGTGGCGGCACCGGCGCCTCGGCAGGTCCAGCGGCCCCGGGAGCGTAGCTTTAGTGGTGAACGTATCACCTTGAATTTTCAGGATATCGAGGTGCGTTCGGTGCTCTCCATCATCGCCGACTTCACCGGATTGAATATCGTTGCCAGCGATAGCGTGACCGGCCGGGTGACCCTCAATCTTCAGGATGTGCCCTGGGATCAGGCCCTGGACCTGGTGCTCAAGAGTCATGGCCTGGCCAGTCGCCAGGAGGGTAACGTGATCGTGGTGGCGCCGGCGGCGGAGCTGGCCAATATCGAGCGCCAGGAGATCGAGGCCCGGGAGCAGATGGAGGTGCTGTCCCCCCTGGTGACCGAGTATCTCCAGGTCAACTATGCCCGGGCGTCGGACCTGGCGGCCCTGCTGCGTGGCGGCGATGGCTTCGGGCTGTTGACCGAGCGGGGGCGCGTCAGCGTGGATGCCCGCACCAATACCCTGCTGATCCAGGATACCGCCGAGCAGGTGCAGGAGATCCTGCGCACCATCGATCAACTGGATGTGGCGGTGCGCCAGGTGCAGATCGAGGCGCGCATCGTGATCGCCCGGGATAGCGCCACCCGGGAGCTGGGGGTCAACTGGGGGATGTCGCGGCCGGGCAGTCGAGTGGACCTCGGCGGTGCCGCCACCGGTACGGTGCCGCGGGGTGGGTTGGCGGTAGACCTGGGGGGGGATCGGGATCCACTGACTTCCTTCGCCTTCGGTTATCTCTCCGGGGATATCCTGATCGATCTGGAGCTGCGCGCCCTGGAGAGCGAGGGGCGAAGCCAGACCATCTCCCAGCCCCGGGTGATTACCGCCAACCAGCGCACCGCCATTATCAAGCAGGGCGAGGAGCGGGCCTTCCAGTCGGTGGATGCTCAGGGTAATCCGGAGACTGATTTCAAGGAGGCGGTGCTCTCCCTGGAGGTGACGCCGCAGATCACCCCGGACAATCGCATTGTCATGGACCTGCTGATCACCAACGACAGCTTCCGCGATACCTTCGTCGGCGGGGAGCCGCCCATCGACCGCAACGAGATCCAGACCCAGGTGCTGGTGGACAACGGCGAGACGGTGGTGCTGGGCGGGATCCTGACCACCGAGCAGATCCGCAGCCTGTTCAAGACCCCCCTGCTGGGGGACATCCCGGTGATCGGTAACCTCTTCCGCTATACCCAAGAGAGCAACGAAAAGGTAGAGTTGTTGATATTCATCACTCCCACGATCCTCGAGGATGGGCTGGCACTTCGCTGATGCAGGATTTACCCAATCTCTTCCTTATCGGCCCCATGGGGGCCGGCAAAAGCACCATCGGCCGCCTGCTGGCGGCCGAGCTGTGCCGTGACTTCTACGACAGCGACCACGAGATCCAGGCGCGCTGCGGGGCCGATATTCCCTGGATCTTCGATGTCGAGGGGGAGGCCGGCTTTCGCGAACGCGAGGCCCAGGTGATCGATGACCTGACCCAGCGCTGCGGCATCGTCATGGCTACCGGTGGCGGGGCGGTGATTCTCGAGGCCAACCGACGTGCCCTGCGCGAACGGGGCACCGTGATCTACCTCTATACCACGGTGGAGCAGCAGCTCCGGCGGACCGCCAAGGATCGAAACCGGCCCTTGCTGCAGGCCGAGGATCCGGGCCAGGTGCTACGGGATCTCTTTGCCGTGCGGGATCCCCTCTACCGGGCTACCGCCGACCTGATCGTGCGCACCGATCGGCGTGGCCCCAAGGCCGTGGCCAACGACATCGTTCGGCGCGTCACCAAGCTGGTGGATCCCCTGCAGTCCTGCAAGGCCTGATACCCCCGTCCCCAACCTTCGGTTTTCCTTGCCCATGAGCCAAGCCTTAGCTTCCGTCAGTACCCTCAACGTCGATCTCGGCGAGCGCAGCTATCCCATCCATGTCGGCGCCGGCCTGCTGGGGGATGCCCAGTGGCTGGCCCCCTATCTGGCGGGTCGCCAGGTGATGATCGTCACCAACGAGACGGTGGCGCCGCTCTATCTGGCGGCCTTCAAGGCCGGCCTGCCAGAGGGCCTCGAGGTGCGTGAGGTGATCCTGCCGGACGGCGAGCACACCAAGACGCTGTCGAGCGTCGAGCGCATCTGGGATGCCCTGCTGGAGGCCGGTTTCAATCGCCGCTGCACCCTGGTGGCCCTGGGGGGCGGGGTGATTGGCGACATGACCGGTTATGCCGCCGCCTGCTACCAGCGCGGCGTGGCCTTTATCCAGGTGCCCACCACCCTGCTCTCCCAGGTCGACTCCTCGGTGGGGGGCAAGACCGGGGTCAATCACCCCCGCGGCAAGAACATGATCGGTGCCTTCTGGCAGCCCCGCGCCGTACTGATCGATACCGCTACCCTGGTCAGTCTGCCGCCCCGGGAGCTCTCCGCCGGACTGGCGGAGGTGATCAAGTACGGCCTGATCCGTGATGTGGACTTCCTGGCCTGGCTGGAAGCGCATATGAGCGCCCTGCGTGGCCTCGACCAGGTGGCCCTGCGCGAGGCGATCCTGCGCAGCTGTGCCATCAAGGCCGAGGTGGTGGCCGCCGACGAGACCGAGCAGGGGGTGCGTGCTCTGCTCAATCTGGGGCACACCTTCGGGCATGCCATCGAGGCCCATCAGGGCTATGGTGCCTGGCTGCATGGCGAGGCGGTGGGGGCCGGCATGCTGATGGCCGCGGAGCTCTCCGCTCGGCTGGGCTGGCTCTCCCGGGGCGAAGTCGAGCGGGTGGCGGCGGTGATCGCTTCGGCGGCCCTGCCCCTGGCGGCGCCGGCGGCCATGGACGAGGAGGCCTTCCTGGTGCCGATGCGTCTCGACAAGAAGAATATCGATGCCCGCCTGCGCTTGATCCTGCTGCGGCGACTGGGGGAGGCCTGCGTGCATGACGAGACGCCGCCAGCGATGCTGCGCGAGTTGCTGGCGGACTTTCCCAGGCAGTGATATTCGCTAAAAAATAGAGGTCTTTTGGATAAAGCGGCGGTCATCTTCGGATGGCCGCCGCTTTTTTGTGGCGACTGGCCAGTCGAGCAAGAGCGAGGCATTCTTCAATTCGTATGCCTTATGCAGGATCGGTATGGGCGAGGGGTCGTGGAATTAGACTAAAGTCTAGTTATTGCTGTGCTTTCGAGGGGGCGAGTTCAAGTCATTGAACTAGCGAGTTTTTTCTTCGTTGGTTCAGGCTAACCTAGCGATTTATTGAGATTTTTTGGGGTGCTTTCGGAGTGGGGAATTGCGCGGGGGAGGGGGGCTGGCTATGCTGGACAGCCTTTTTTCTGCTCCCCGGACGCCCGGTATCACCCTTCTGAAAAATAAGAAAAACAGATAAAGATATCATATGGATCTAGGGAATAAAAGACATCTAGCTTGAGGGACACGCCCATGAACCGAGGTCTCCATCAGCCCGGCGAATTTCGCGACAACTGCGGCTTCGGCCTGATCGCCCATATGGAAGGCGAGGCCAGCCACGACCTGCTCAAGACCGCCATCGAGTCCCTGACCTGCATGACCCACCGCGGCGGCATCGCCGCCGATGGCAAGACCGGTGACGGTTGTGGCCTGCTGCTCAAGATGCCCGAGAGTTTCATGCGCGAGGTGGCCCGGGAGGCCCTGGGCGTCGACCTGGGCAGCCGCTTCGCCGTGGGCGCCATCTTCCTGCCCGACGACGATGAGCGCGAGGCCCATGCTCGGCAGGTGTTGAGCCGCGAGCTCGAGGCCCGTGGCCTGGTGGTGCACGGCTGGCGCGAGGTGCCCACCGATCCCGGTGTCTGCGGCCCCATGGCCCTGGAGTGCCTGCCGCGGATCCGTCAGGTCTTCGTCGAGGCCGCCGACGAGCGCCTCGATGCCCAGCTGGCGGTGGACCTGTTCATGGCTCGGCGTCGCGCCGAGGAGGCCCTGCGCGACGAAGAAGAGTTCTACGTCTGCTCCCTCTCCGCCAAGGTGGTCTCCTACAAGGGTCTGATGATGCCGGTGGACCTGCCCACCTTCTATCGCGACCTGGGCGACCCCCGCCTGACCACCTCCATCTGCGTCTTCCACCAGCGCTTCTCCACCAACACCGCGCCGCGCTGGCCGCTGGCCCAGCCGTTCCGCTTCCTGGCCCATAACGGCGAGATCAACACCATCGAGGCCAACCGTGGCTGGGCCAACTCGCGCAAGGAGAACTTCGTCTCGCCGCTGCTGCCGGAGATCGCCGAGCTCGACGAGATCGTCAATACCGTGGGTTCCGACTCCTCCAGCATGGACAACATGCTGGAGGTGCTGATGACCGGCGGCATGGACATCTACAGCGCCATTCGCATGATGGTGCCGCCGGCCTGGCAGAACGTGGAGACCATGGATGGCGCCCTGCGCGCCTTCTACGAGTACAACTCCATGCATATGGAGCCCTGGGATGGCCCCGCCGGCATGGTGATGACCGATGGCCGCAACGCCGTCTGCATGCTGGACCGCAACGGCCTGCGCCCGGCCCGCTGGGTGATCACCAAGAATGGCTATATCACCCTGGCCTCCGAGATCGGCACCTACGACTATGCCCCCGAGGACGTGGTCGCCAAGGGGCGCGTCGGCCCCGGCCAGGTGCTGGGCATCGATACCGAGACCGGCCAGGTGCTGCATACCGCCGACGTGGACGAGCGCCTCAAGTCGGCCTATCCCTACAAGCGCTGGCTGAAGGAGCGCGCCCACTACCTGGAGTCCGCCCTCACCGAGCTGGCCCGCTTCCAGCCCCTGGAGGCCGAGGCGCTCGACGTCTGGCAGAAGATGTTCCAGGTCTCCTTCGAGGAGCGTGACCAGGTGCTGCGACCCCTGGCCGAGAGCGGCCAGGAGGCGGTGGGCTCCATGGGTGACGACACCCCCATGGCGGTGCTGTCGCGCCAGAACCGCCTGCTTAGCGACTACTTCCGCCAGAAATTCGCCCAGGTCACCAACCCGCCCATCGATCCGCTGCGGGAAGCGATCGTGATGTCCCTGGAGACCTGCATCGGTGCCGAGCTCAACGTCTTCGAGGCGACCCCGGATCACGCCCATCGCATCATCCTGACCACGCCGATCCTCTCGCCGCGCAAGTTCACTGCCCTGGTCAGTCACGAGGATCCGGCCTTCGCCAGCCTCACCCTGTCGCTTGGCTATGACCCCGAGCAGCAGGGCCTCAAGCAGGCGCTGCTGGCGCTCTGCCAGCAGGCCGAGGAGGCGGCGCGCAGCGGCAAGGTGATCCTGGTGCTCTCCGATGCCGACCTGCCCAGGGGTGAGCTGCCGATCCATGCCGCCCTGGCGGTGGGGGCCGTGCACCACCACCTGGGCAAGCTGGCGTTGCGCCCGCGGGTCAATATCGTGGTGGAAACCGGCTATGCCCGGGATGCTCACCAGATGGCGGTGCTCTTCGGCGTCGGTGCCACCGCGGTCTATCCGTGGCTGGCCTATCAGGTGATGGCCGACATGCACCGCTCCGGCGAGCTGGTGGGCAACCCGGCGGACGCCCGGGAGAACTACCGCAAGGGCATGCAGAAGGGGCTCTACAAGATCCTCTCCAAGATGGGCATCTCGACGCTCGCCTCCTACCGCGGCTCCATGCTCTTCGAGGCGGTGGGTCTCGACGAGGAGGTGATGGCGCTGTGCTTCCCGGGCATGGCCTCGCGCATCCAGGGCACCGGCTTCGCCGAGCTGCAGCTGCAGCAGGAATTGCTGGCCCGGGACGCCTGGATTCCCCGCAAGGGCATCTCCCAGGGCGGCCTGGTCAAGTATGTCCACGGCAAGGAGTACCACGCCTATAACCCGGACGTGGTGAAGACCCTGCAGGAAGCGGTGCAGCAGGGCGATTACCAGAAGTGGAAGAAATTCGCCCGGCTGGTCAACGAGCGCCCGGTGGCCACCATTCGTGACCTGCTGCGGCTCAAGCCTGCCGCCGAACCGCTGTCCCTGGAGGAGGTGGAGCCGGTGGAAGCGCTGATTCCCCGCTTCGACAGCGCCGGCATGTCCCTGGGCGCCCTGTCGCCGGAGGCCCATGAGGCCCTGGCCCAGGCCATGAACGAGGCCGGCGGTCGCTCCAACTCCGGCGAGGGGGGCGAGGATCCGGCTCGCTACGGCACCATCCGCTCCTCCAAGATCAAGCAGATCGCCTCCGGGCGCTTCGGCGTCACCCCGGCCTACCTGGTCAATGCCGAGGTGCTGCAGATCAAGGTGGCCCAGGGCGCCAAGCCCGGCGAGGGTGGCCAGTTGCCCGGCGGCAAGGTCAACGAGCTGATTGCCCGGCTGCGCTACTCGGTGCCCGGCGTGACCCTGATCTCGCCGCCGCCGCACCACGACATCTACTCCATCGAGGACCTGGCGCAGCTGATCTTCGACCTCAAGCAGGTCAACCCGGACGCCCAGGTGTCGGTGAAGCTGGTCTCCGAGCCGGGCATCGGCACCATCGCCACCGGGGTGGCCAAGGCCTACGCCGACCTGATCACCGTCTCCGGCTATGACGGCGGCACCGCGGCCAGTCCCATCACCTCCATCAAGCACGCCGGCTCCCCCTGGGAGCTGGGCCTGCCGGAGGTGCACCAGGCGCTGCGCATCAATGGCCTGCGCGACAAGATCCGCCTGCAGACCGATGGCGGCCTGAAGACCGGCCTCGACGTGGTCAAGGCGGCGATCCTCGGCGCCGAGAGCTTCGGCTTCGGCACCGCGCCGATGGTGGCGCTGGGCTGCAAGTACCTGCGCATCTGCCACCTCAACAACTGTGCCACCGGCGTCGCCACCCAGCACCAGTTCCTGCGCGACGAGCACTTCCGCGGCACCGTGGACATGGTCAAGCACTACTTCCGCTTTATCGCCGAGGAGGTGCGCGAGCTGATGGCCCTGCTGGGGGTGCGGCGGCTCACCGACCTGATCGGTCGCACCGACCTGCTGGAGGTGCTGGAGGGCGAGACCGCCTCCCAGCGCAAGCTGGACCTGACGCCGCTGCTGGCCAACGACTTCGTGCCGGCGGAGGCGCCCCAGTTCTGTGCCGTGGAGCGCAACGTGCCCCATGACCCGGGCGCCAAGAATCAGGAGGTGCTGGCGGCCCTGGAGCAGGCCATCGCCGAGCAATCCGGCGGCGAGTTCCGCTTCGCCATCACCAACTGCGACCGCTCGGTGCCGGCGGCGGCCTCCGGGGCCATCGCCAAGCGCTACGGCGAGGCGGGCCTGGAGGAGGCGCCCATCAAGGTGCGCTTCGAGGGCGTGGCGGGCCAGAGCTTCGGGGTATGGAACGCCCGGGGCCTCAACCTCTACCTGGAGGGCGACGCCAACGACTACGTCGGCAAGGGCATGAACGGTGGCCAGATCGTCATCGTGCCGCCCCGGGCCAGCCGCTTCGAGAGCCACCAGACGGCGATCATCGGCAACACCTGCCTGTATGGCGCCACCGGCGGCAAGCTGTTCGCCGCCGGCACCGCCGGCGAGCGTTTCGCGGTGCGCAACTCCGGGGCCACCGCGGTGATCGAGGGCGCCGGCGACCACTGCTGCGAGTACATGACCGGCGGCCTGGTGGCCGTGCTCGGCGAGACCGGCGTCAACTTCGGCGCGGGCATGACCGGCGGCTTCGCCTATGTGCTCGACGAGGATCGCACCTTCGTCGACAAGTACAACCACGAGCTGGTGGAGATCCACCGGGTCAATACCGAGGCCATGGAGGCCTATCGGCGTCATCTGCGGGAGATCATCGAGGAGTACGTGGCCGAGACCGGTTCCGAGCGCGGCAAGGCGATCCTCGAGGACTTCAGCGACTTCGTTCGTCACTTCTGGCTGGTGAAGCCCAAGGCCGCGAGCCTGGGCAGTTTGCTCGCCGAATCCCGGCGCCGGCCGGAATAAGTGACTGGCGCCGGTCAGGGGCAGGGCCCCGGCCGGCACTGACGAGATCGCCACGCAGAGACTAGGAGCAGAGACCATGGCTAACCGTTTGAGCAACGATTTCCAGTTTATCGACGTGGGTCGTCAGGACCCGCAGAAGAAGGAGGCGCGGACCCGGGCCAAGGAGTTCGCCGAGATCTACGAGCCCTTCAAGCCCCAGGAGGCGGCGGGTCAGGCGCACCGCTGCCTGGCCTGTGGCAACCCCTATTGCGAGTGGAAGTGCCCGGTCCACAACTATATTCCCAACTGGCTGAAGCTGGTGTCCGAGGGCAATATCCTCGAGGCCGCCGAGCTCTCCCACCAGACCAACTCCCTGCCCGAGGTATGCGGCCGGGTGTGTCCCCAGGATCGCCTCTGCGAGGGCGACTGCACACTCAACGACGGCTTTGGTGCGGTGACCATCGGCTCGGTGGAGAAGTACATCACCGACACCGCCTTCGCCATGGGCTGGCGCCCCGACATGTCCAAGGTGACCCGCACCGACAGGAGGGTGGCCATCATCGGTGCCGGCCCGGCGGGGCTCGGCTGCGCCGATATCCTGGTGCGCAACGGCGTCACCCCGGTGCTCTTCGACAAGTACCCGGAGATCGGTGGCCTGCTGACCTTCGGCATCCCCGAGTTCAAGCTCGAGAAGCACGTGATGGAGCGGCGCCGGGCGGTCTTCGAGGAGATGGGCATGGAGTTCCGCCTCGGCGTCGAGGTGGGCAAGGATGTGGCCTTCGAGACCCTGCTCGAGGAGTATGACGCCGTCTTCCTGGGCATGGGCACCTACAAGTACATGGAGGGGGGCTTCCCCGGCGAGAACCTGCCCGGGGTTCACAAGGCCCTCGACTACCTGATCGCCAACGTCAACCACTGCCTGGGCTTCGAGAAGGATCCCGCCGACTTCGTCTCCCTGGAGGGGCAGCGGGTGGTGGTGCTGGGCGGCGGCGATACCGCCATGGACTGCAACCGCACCGCCATCCGCCAGGGTGCGGCCAGCGTCACCTGCGCCTATCGCCGCGACGAGGAGAACATGCCGGGCTCCAAGCGCGAGGTGACCAATGCCCGGGAGGAGGGCGTGGACTTCCTCTTCAACCGCCAGCCGGTGGCCGTGGTCGGCGAGGACAAGGTCGAGGGCGTCAAGGTGGTGCGTACCCGCCTGGGCGAGCCGGACGAGAACGGCCGCCAGCGTCCCGAGGTGGTGCCGGGCTCCGAGGAGGTGCTGCCCGCCGATGCGGTGGTGATCGCCTTCGGCTTCCAGCCGAGCCCGGCGCCCTGGTTCGCCGACTTCGGTATCGAGGTGGACGAGCGCGGCCGGGTCAAGGCCCCCGAGCAGGGCGCCTACCCCTTCCAGACCACCAACGAGAAGATCTTCGCCGGTGGCGATATGGTGCGCGGCTCCGACCTGGTGGTCACCGCCATCTACGAGGGGCGCCAGGCCGCCGAGGGCATCCTCGGTTACCTGGAGGTGTAAGCTGCTCGACTGGCTGGAGAGTGGAGCGGGGTTGACGTTCCCCGCGGCTTTTCTGGTGACAGGCCTTAGCGGGGCGCTGGCTGGTGCGGGGCTGACTGACTCGCTCCTCGCCAGGACGAAACCCTGACGCTGCGCTCGTGACTGACGCGCCGGGCCGGACCGAGGTCCCTCTCGCCGCTCGCAGACGCGCATGTCCTGGATCGACATCCCTGTCGATCCCGCGCTAGTCGCTCGCTTCTCGTCAGCGTCCTGGCGACGTCGCTTCGCTAGCCAGCCCCGCACCGCCCCACGCATCGAGGCCGGCTGAGTCGCTGGGTCACCACCGTTGGAATGGCTGAGGGGCGCTGGGGACAGGTCGGAGCAAAGCGTCTTTTTCAGGGATGAAAAAGTCGAGCGCCCAGGGACGGGTTCACAGCGTCTTTGCGAGGTGCCTGTCCCCAGGTTAGCCCCGGGCCCCAAGGTTTGACGGCGCTGGCCCTGCTCGAAGGCGGCCAAAATTGAGCCCTTGGTCGCACTCTGCTATTCTGTCGTCCCATCCTGGCGCGGCTTCCTGCCGAGCCTTCCGATCACGTTTCGACAGGTTCTCCATGACACGATATATCTTCGTGACCGGCGGCGTTGTGTCCTCACTCGGCAAGGGCATTGCGTCGGCTTCGCTGGCGGCGATTCTCGAGGCGCGTGGCCTCAAGGTCACCATTCTCAAGCTGGATCCCTACATCAATGTGGACCCGGGCACCATGAGCCCCTTCCAGCACGGCGAGGTGTTCGTCACCGAAGATGGCGCCGAAACCGACCTTGACCTGGGTCACTACGAGCGCTTCATTCGTAGCAAGATGACCCAGGGCAACAACTTCACCACGGGTCGCGTCTACGAGCACGTGCTGCGCAAGGAGCGCCGCGGCGACTACCTGGGCGGCACCGTGCAGGTGATTCCGCATATCACCGACGAGATCAAGCGCCGGGTCTATGCCGGTAGCGAAGGCTATGACGTGGCCCTGGTCGAGATCGGCGGCACCGTGGGCGATATCGAGTCGCTGCCCTTCCTGGAGTCGATCCGTCAGATTCGCAGCGAGCTGGGCGGTAACCGGGCGATCTTTATGCACCTGACCCTGGTGCCCTATATCAAGACCGCCGGCGAGACCAAGACCAAGCCGACCCAGCACAGCGTCAAGGAGCTGCGCTCCATCGGTATCCAGCCGGATATCCTGATCTGCCGCAGCGAGGTGGAGCTGGAGGCCAGCGAGCGCCGCAAGATCGCGCTGTTCACCAACGTGGAAGAGCGCGCCGTGGTGCCCCTGCAGGACGCCGACACCATCTACCGTATCCCGCTGATGCTCCACGAGCATGGCCTGGACGAGATCGTCTGCGACAAGCTGCGCCTGGAAGCCGGTGAGGCCGACCTGGGCGAGTGGGTGCGGGTGCTCGATGCCAAACTCAACCCGCTCAAGTCGATCAATATCGCCATGGTCGGCAAGTACATGGAGCTGCTCGACGCCTACAAGTCGCTGAACGAGGCGCTGATTCACGCCGGCATCCAGGGGCGAGTCAAGGTCAACGTCGACTATATCGACTCCGAGGAGATCGAGCGCAACGGCACCGACCGCCTGGCCGACAAGGATGCCATCCTGGTGCCCGGCGGCTTCGGCGAGCGCGGCGTGGAAGGCAAGATCGCCACCGCCCGCTTCGCCCGCGAGAACAAGATCCCCTACCTGGGCATCTGCCTGGGCATGCAGGTGGCGGTGATCGAGTTTGCCCGCCATGTGGTGGGCTGGGCGGACGCCAACTCCACCGAGTTCACCCACGACACCCAGCACCCGGTGGTGGGCCTGATCACCGAATGGCTCACCCCCGAGGGCAAGATCGAGCTGCGTGACGCCGCCTCCGACCTGGGGGGCACCATGCGCCTGGGAGGCCAGGTGTGTCACCTGGTGGCGGGCACCAAGGCCCGCGAGGCCTACGGCAGCGACGAGATCGTCGAGCGCCATCGCCACCGCTACGAGGTCAACGACCAGTTCGTGGCCGACCTGGAGCAGGCCGGCCTGGTGGTCTCCGGCAAGAGCGTCGACAACTCCCTGGTGGAGATGGTCGAGCTGCCGGACCACCCCTGGTACGTGGCCTGCCAGTTCCACCCGGAATTCACCTCCACGCCCCGCGATGGCCACCCGCTGTTCAGCGGCTTCGTCAACGCGGCCCTGGAGCACAAGAACGTGCGGGCCCGCCAGCAGGCCCAGGCCCAACCGCAAGGCTAAGGCCGAGGAGCCCCCATGGCCGTAGCGCAGAAAACCCTCGAAGTTGCCGGTCTGCGGATCGGCAATGCGTTGCCGCTGACGCTGTTCGGCGGCATGAATGTCCTGGAATCCCGCGAGCTGGCCCTGGAGGTCGCCGAGGCTTACGTGGAGGTCACCTCCCGTCTCGGCATCCCCTATGTCTTCAAGGCCAGTTTCGACAAGGCCAACCGCAGTTCCATCCACTCCTACCGGGGCCCCGGCCTCGAGCAGGGGCTGGCGATCCTCGCCGAGGTGAAGGAGCGCCTCCAAGTGCCGATCCTCACCGACGTGCACGAACCCTGGCAGGCGGCCCCCGCCGCCGAGGTGGCCGATATCATCCAGCTGCCCGCCTTCCTGGCCCGCCAGACCGACCTGGTGGTGGCCATGGCCGAGACCGGGGCGGTGATCAATATCAAGAAGCCGCAGTTCCTGGCGCCCCACGAGATGCGCCATATCATTCGCAAGTGCGAGGAGGCGGGCAACGACCGCCTGATCCTCTGCGAGCGGGGCTCCAGCTTCGGTTACAACAACCTGATCGTCGACATGCTCGGCTTCGGCGAGATGAAGCAGACCGGCTACCCGCTCTTCTTCGACGTGACCCACGCCCTGCAGCGCCCCGGTGGGCGTTCCGACAGCGCCGATGGCCGTCGCCAGCAGGTGGCCGAGCTGGCCCGGGCCGGGGTCGCCGTGGGCCTGGCGGGGATCTTCCTCGAGGCCCATCCCGACCCGGACAACGCCAAGTGCGACGGCCCCTGCGCCCTGCCGCTGGATCGCCTCGCCCCCTTCCTGACTCAGCTCAAGGCCCTCGATGAGCTGGTCAAGGGCTTCCCGGCCCTGGAGATATCCTGAGCGGAGCCGTGACCTACCGACTCAATCAACGCTGACTCACTAAGGACGAAAACCTATGACCAAGATCGTCGACATTCGCGCCCTCGAGGTACTCGATTCCCGCGGCAACCCCACCGTGCAGGCCGAGGTCCTCCTCGATGGCGGCGCCAAGGGCGTGGCCTGTGCCCCCAGTGGCGCCTCCACCGGTTCCCGCGAGGCCCTGGAGCTGCGCGACGGTGACAAGGCCCGCTACCTGGGCAAGGGCGTGCTCAAGGCCGTGGACGCCGTGAATGGCGCCATCCGTGAGCGCCTGGTGGGCCTGGATGCCGAGGATCAGCGCGCCCTGGATAACGCCATGCTCGAGCTGGACGGCACCGACAACAAGGCGACCCTGGGCGCCAACGCCATCCTGGCGGTGTCGCTGGCCGCCGCCAAGGCCGCCGCCGCCGCCAAGGGCGTGGAGCTCTACGCCCATATCGCCGAGCTCTACGGTCAGCCGGGTCAGTTCAATATGCCGGTGCCGATGATGAACATCCTCAACGGCGGCGAGCATGCCGACAACAACGTCGATATCCAGGAGTTCATGGTGCAGCCGGTGGGCGCCGCGAACTTCCGCGAGGCCCTGCGCATGGGCGCCGAGATCTTCCACGCCCTGAAGAAGGTGTTGAGCGCCCGCGGCCTGGCCACCTCGGTGGGTGACGAGGGCGGCTTCGCCCCCAACCTGGCCTCCAACGCCGAGGCCCTGGCGGTGATCAAGCAGGCGGTGGAAGACGCCGGCTACGCCCTGGGTCGCGACATCACCCTGGCGCTGGACTGCGCCTCCTCCGAGTTCTACCAGGACGGCCAGTACAACCTCGCCGGCGAGGGCAAGTCCTTCGACGCCGCGGGCTTCGTCGACTACCTGGCCGAGCTGTGCGAGGCTTACCCCATCGTCTCCATCGAGGATGGCCTGGACGAGTCCGACTGGGCCGGTTGGAAGATTCTGACCGACAAGCTGGGCGACAAGGTGCAGCTGGTGGGTGATGACCTCTTCGTCACCAATACCAAGATCCTCAAGCGCGGCATCGACGAGCAGATCGGCAACTCCATCCTGATCAAGTTCAACCAGATCGGCTCCCTCTCCGAGACCCTGGATGCCATCAAGATGGCCCAGGACGCCGGCTTCACCGCGGTGATCTCCCACCGTAGCGGCGAGACCGAGGACACCACCATCGCCGACCTGGCCGTGGCCACCTCGGCGGGCCAGATCAAGACCGGCTCCCTGTGCCGCAGCGATCGGGTCGCCAAGTACAACCGCCTGCTGGTGATCGAGCAGCAGCTGGGGGATCGGGCCGCCTACCCGGGTCGCTCCGCGATCAAGGGTCAGTAAGGCGTGTCATCCAGGGCGACATTTCGTGTAGGAAATCACTTACACGGAGGCGAGGAAGTCGCCCCGGTTGATCAAGTAATGATCAGCCTCCTATCGTGGAATAATAGCTAACCTTCTGTTTTTTAGTTATTTTCTTCGATATTGCGGCCACTCCATGGGGGTGGCCGCGATCGTTTCGGCGCCTTGAGATGTGTGCCGAAACTGCCACAATGAACTCGGGATTTGGAAAAGCGGGGAGTGCTTTTCCGGCAGGATGCCACGGGATGCTAGTCAGGTGCGCCGGGTACGCGAGGGAAAGAGTTTCTCGGCACGGACGTCACCAAGGGAGTCGAACCGACGGAACGGTTCAAGGAAATGCTAGGAGCGGGCGGCCTTCGGGCCGCCTTTTTTTTATGCCTGTATCGCTCTTTGGGCACAAACACCAAGACGCCGACCCTCTGGGCCGGCGTCTTGGTGTTTGTCGGGGAGGCGGCTTAAGCTCAGCGCTCCAGCAGCTCCAGCTTGCCATCCTTGCCGTCCCACGCCTCGGCGTCGGGCAGTGGGTCCTTCTTCTCGGCAATATTCGGCCAGACCTCCGCCAGTTCGGCGTTGAGCTCGATAAAGGCCTGCTGGCCGTCCGGTAGCTCATCCTCGGAGAAGATCGCCTCGGCGGGGCACTCCGGCTCGCACAGGGCACAGTCGATGCACTCGTCGGGGTGAATCACCAGGAAGTTGGGGCCCTCATAGAAGCAGTCCACCGGGCAGACTTCGACGCAGTCGGTGTACTTGCACTTGATGCAGTTTTCGGTGACGACGAATGTCATGGGTTTCCCCTCGGTCGGTTGGGGCTCGGCGGTCGCATGGCCACCGAGGCACTAATGAATAATGTTATAAGCGGCGCCCCTATTATAAGTCGCCATTCTAATGGCGCCCTATTCTAGAGGCGTCTTTCCAGGCCAGCAAGCCGCATCAAGCGGCTGACGGGACGATCGCAGCCAGTTTTCGGACATGGCCTAGAGTCGCTTCTTCCACTGATATAGCAGCTCCAGGGCCTGGCGGGGGCTGAGGTCGTCCACGTCGAGCCCTCCCAGGGCCTCCACCAGGGGGTGGGGGGCGCTGGCGAAGAGGTCATTCTGCAGCGGTGTGGCGCCATCGGTGGCGGGCCGGGGCTGATCCACCTCCTGCTGCTCCAGCTGGGCGAGCTTCTCCCGGGCCCGGGCGATTACCCCCTGGGGCACCCCGGCCAGTTGGGCCACCTGCAGGCCATAGCTCTGGCTCGCCGGCCCTTCCTCCACCCGGTGCATAAAGACGATACCCTCCTTGTGCTCCGCCGCCGTCAGGTGGACGTTGGCCACGCCATCGGCCTGCTCCGCCAGGGCCGTCATCTCGAAGTAGTGGGTGGCAAAGAGGGTGAAGGCGCGGGTGCGGGTCAAGTGCTCGGCGCTGGCCCAGGCCAGCGACAGGCCGTCGAAGGTGCTGGTGCCACGGCCGATCTCGTCCATCAGCACCAGGCTCTGGTCGCTGGCGTTGTGGAGGATATTGGCGGTCTCGGTCATCTCCACCATGAAGGTGGAGCGCCCGCCGGCCAGGTCGTCGGAAGAGCCGATGCGGGTGAAGATGCGGTCCACCGGGCCGAGTCGCGCCGCCGCCGCCGGCACGAAGCTGCCGGTATAGGCGAGCAGGGCGATCAGTGCCGCCTGGCGCATATAGGTGGACTTGCCGCCCATGTTGGGGCCAGTGATCACCAGCATGCGGCGCTCGTCATCCATGACCAGGTCATTGGGTACGAAGGGGCCGTCGGAGACCTGCTCCACCACCGGGTGGCGGCCGCCGCGAATCTCCAGGCCTGGGGAGGCCTCCAGGGTGGGGCGGGTGAAGTCCAGGGCCTCGGCGCGCTCGGCGAAGGTGGTCAGCACGTCCAGGGCGGCCAGGGCGCGGCTGGTGGCCTGGAGCGCTTCCAGCTCGGCGTTGAGGGTGTCGAGCAGACCGTCGTAGAGCAGCTTCTCCCGGGCCAGGGCCCGGGACTTGGCGGAAAGCGCCTTGTCCTCGAACTCCTTGAGCTCGGGGATGATAAAGCGTTCGGCATTCTTCAGGGTCTGGCGGCGAATGTAGTCCGCCGGGGCCTCCTTGGCCTGGGCCCGGGGAATCTCGATGTAGTAGCCGTGGACCCGGTTATAGCCCACCTTGAGGCCGGGCAGGCCGGTGCGCTCCCGCTCCCGGGTCTCCAGTCGCACCAGGTAGTCGCCGGCGTGTTCGGCCAGGCCGCGGTGCTCGTCAAGCTCGGCGTCGAAGCCCTCGGCGATCACCCCGCCGTCGCGGATCACCACCGGCGGGTTCTCCACCAAGGCGCGGCCGAGGGTGTCGGCGAGCTCCGGGTAGGGGCGAATCTGGCGCTTCAGTTCGTCCAGGCTGGAGCCCTCCGGGTAGCCGGTCAGGACCGCGGCCAGTTCCGGCAGGGCGATCAGGGCATCGCGCAGGCGCGCCAGGTCCCGGGGGCGGGCGCTGTAGAGAGCCACCCGGGCGAGGATGCGTTCGCAGTCACCGATCGGCTTGAGCGCCTCGCGCAGTCCGCTGTAGCCCTCCGCTTCCAGCAGCAGGGTCACCGCCGCCTGGCGCTGGGTCACCAGGGTGGCATCGCGCAGCGGGCGATTGAGCCAGCGCTTGAGCAGCCGCGAGCCCATGGCGGTGGTGGTGGTGTCGAGCACGCTGGCCAGGGTGTTGTCGGTGCCGCCACCCAGGTTGATATCGATTTCCAGGTTGCGGCGGCTGGCAGCGTCGATCACCACGGCATCGTCGCGGCTCTCCACGCCGATGGCGGTGACATGGGGCAGCCGCGAGCGCTGGGTGTCCCGGGCATAGTCGATCAGCACCCCGGCGGCGGTGAGGGCGGTCTCCAGGTGAGCGCAGCCGAAACCGCGCAGGTCCTGGACGCCGAACTGGTCGCAGAGGATGCGCTGGGCGCTCTCGGCGTCGAAGAGCCAGGCGCTCTGGCGGCGCAGGCCGCGGCGCTCGGCCAGCTGGGGCGGCAGCTCCAGGTCCTCGCCCACCAGCACCTCCGCCGGGTCGAGGCGCTGGAGCTCGGCGAGCATCTCGCCCTCGCCTTCCACCTCCAGCACCCCGAAGCGGCCGCTGGAGAGCTCCAGCCAGGCCAGGCCCCAGAGGCCCTGGCGCGGGTGCACGGCCAGCAGCAGGTTGTCGCGGCGGGCATCCAGCAGGGCCTCGTCGTAGAGGGTGCCGGGGGTGACGATGCGTACCACCTTGCGCTCTACCGGCCCCTTGCTGGTGGCCGGGTCGCCGATCTGCTCGCAGATCGCCACCGACTCCCCGGCGGCCACCAGGCGCGCCAGATAGCCCTCGGCGCTGTGATAGGGCACCCCGGCCATGGGAATCGGCGCCCCGGCGGACTGGCCGCGCTGGGTCAGGGTGATATCGAGCAGCGCCGCGGCGCGCTTGGCGTCTTCATAGAAGAGCTCGTAGAAGTCGCCCATGCGGTAGAAGAGCAGCACGTCGGGGTGGTCGCGCTTGATCTTCAGGAACTGCTGCATCATCGGCGTATGGGTGGGGCTGGCCTGTGACATCGGGGATCCTGTTGAGGCTCTGCACTCACTGGCAAAAGGCAGTATTCTAACGCCCAGGCAGTGGCTCCGTCAGGAGCGATCGCATCTGAATCAGGAGGCTCCCATGTCCGAGCACGGACGCTACCTCGCCAATCTCGATCTGCTTACCCTGAGCGAGCGCCTGGGGCAGCTGTGTCGCGCCCGGGGCATCGCCGTCACCTGCGCCGAGTCCTGCACCGGTGGCGGCGTGGCCAGCGCCATCACTGCGGTGGCCGGCAGCTCCGACTACTTCGAGACCGGCTACGTGACCTACTCCAACGCTGCCAAGGCACGGCTGCTCGGGGTGCCCGGAGCGCTGCTGGAGCGTCATGGCGCCGTGAGTGGCCCGGTGGTGGAGGCCATGACCGCCGGCGCCTGTCGTGATAGCGGTGCTGCCCTGGGGGTTGCCATCAGCGGGGTGGCCGGCCCTGGCGGCGGCAGCGTCGACAAGCCGGTGGGCACCGTCTGGTTTGCCTGGGGGGGCGCCGAGGCCCAGCAAGCCGAGCGGCATCAGCTGCCCGGCGACCGTCGGGCGGTGCGCGAGCAGGCGGTGCGCATCGCCCTGATCGGACTGATTCGACGGCTCGAGGCCTTCGAGGAGTAGGCGCGGGCCGATTTTTTCGCCATACTACTGGGCAACCATACAGTAATTGACGGCGGCGCCTGGGCGTCGCCCCATCGATCCCAAGGAGGCCACCATGGCTCAGGATGACAACCGTTCCAAGGCGCTGAATGCCGCCCTCAGTCAGATCGAGCGCCAGTTCGGCAAGGGCACCGTGATGCGCCTGGGGGACACCCCGCGGGTGGCGATGCCCTCGGTTTCCACCGGCTCCCTGGGCCTGGATATTGCGCTGGGCATCGGCGGCCTGCCCTATGGCCGGGTGGTGGAGATCTTCGGCCCCGAGTCCTCGGGCAAGACCACCCTGACCCTGTCGGTGATCGCCCAGGCCCAGAAGCAGGGCAAGACCTGCGCCTTTATCGACGCCGAGCACGCCCTGGATCCCAGCTATGCCGAGAAGCTTGGCGTCAACCTGGATGATCTGCTGGTCTCCCAGCCGGACACCGGCGAGCAGGCGCTGGAGATCTGCGACATGCTGGTGCGCTCCGGTGGCGTCGACGTCATCATCATCGACTCGGTGGCGGCGCTGACCCCGCGGGCCGAGATCGAGGGCGAGATGGGTGACTCCCACGTCGGCCTGCAGGCGCGCCTGATGTCCCAGGCCCTGCGCAAGGTCACCGGCCATATCAAGAACGCCAACTGCATGGTGGTCTTCATCAACCAGATCCGCATGAAGATCGGCGTGATGTTCGGTAACCCCGAGACCACTACCGGCGGTAACGCCCTGAAATTCTATGCCAGCGTGCGCCTGGACATCCGCCGCACCGGCTCGGTGAAGCAGGGCGACGAGGTGACCGGCAACGAGACCCGGGTCAAGGTGGTCAAGAACAAGGTGGCGCCGCCCTTCCGCCAGGCGGAGTTCCAGATCCTCTACGGCAAGGGCATCTACCACGCCGGCGAGGTGATCGACCTGGGCGTGCAGTGCGGTCTGGTGAACAAGGCCGGCGCCTGGTACAGCTACCAGGGCAACAAGATCGGCCAGGGCAAGGCCAATGCCGCCCAGTACCTGGAGGAGAACCCGGCCACCATGGAAGAGATCGAGAGCCAGATCCGCGCCCAACTGCTGGCCAATGTGGCGCCGGCGGAGGAGGAAGCGGACGAGGTCGCCGAGGCACCGGAGGCGGGCCGCGAGGGCGACCTGCTCTAAACCATGGCCGAGGATGCCGATCGCGCGTCTCCCCGGGAGGATGCCATTCGCCTGTTGGCCCGGCGTGACTACTCGCGGCACGAGCTGGAGGGGCGCCTGGCCAACAAGGGGCACTCTGCCGAGACCATCGGTGAGTGCCTGGATGCCCTGGCCGAGCAGGGCTTGCAGAGCGATGCCCGCTTCGCCGAGGCCTTCCTGCGCTCGCGGCTGGCGCGGGGCCAGGGGCCCCTGAAGGTGCGCGCCGAGATGGGCCAGCGGGGCCTCTCCCGGGAGGCCGTCGACACCGCCCTGGGCGAGGCCGAGGCCGCCGGCGAGCTCGACTGGTTCGCCCTGGCCGCCGCGACCCTGGCCCGGCGCTTCGCCGGCCCCGCCGCGACCCCCAAGGAGCGGGCCCGCCAGGAGCGCTTCCTGGCCGGGCGCGGTTTCAGCTTCGAGCAGGTGCGTTATGCCCTCGAAAGGGCCTGGTGCGAGGAAGAGTAAACGCGCAGGTGCTTCCTGCTGTTGATCCGACCCGCGGTTTCGGCTTCGAGCAGGTGCGTTATGCCCTCGAAACGGCCTGGCAGGACGAGGAGTAAACGTCTTGGTGCTTCTTCTGCGCCGAACGTCGGCAGAGCGGGGCTAACTAGCGAAGCGACGTCGACAGGACGCTGACGAGTAGCGAGCGACTCGCGTGGGATCGACAGGGATGTCGAGCCCAGGGGCGGCGAGAGGGACCTCGGTCCGGCCCGACGCGTCAGTCGCGAGCGCAGCGTCAGGGTTTCGTCCTGTCGAGGAGCGAGTCAGTTAGCCCCGCCTGCGAGCTTCGCCTCCAGCCTTGCCGAGCTTGTTCCCGAGGCTAGCCATCAGACTCTCCGGGCTTTGGGCTATCCGCCTTTTAGCCGTCCCCCTGTGCAGCGCTCTCACCCGCTTATCTCCCTGCGACAGCGGCGGTCGCCGATGGCCCGCTGAAAGTTCCTTGACGACTGCGTTATAATGGTCCTCTTTGCGACGGTGCCCCGGCGCCGGGCGCCCAGGCGTCTTCAGGCTTATCCACACGGACTTATTATGAAGAGTGCAGATATCAGACAGGCCTTTCTGAGCTACTTCGAGGCGCAGGGCCATACCATCGTGCCGTCCAGCTCCCTGGTGCCGGGCAATGACCCGACCCTGCTGTTCACCAATGCCGGCATGGTGCCGTTCAAGGACGTCTTCCTGGGCCGCGACCCGCGCCCCTATGTGCGCGCCACCTCGTCCCAGCGCTGCGTGCGCGCCGGCGGCAAGCACAACGACCTGGACAACGTCGGCTACACCGCCCGCCATCACACCTTCTTCGAGATGCTGGGCAACTTCAGCTTCGGCGACTACTTCAAGCGCGACGCCATTCGCTTCGCCTGGACCTTCCTCACCGAGACCCTGGGCCTGCCCAAGGAGAAACTCTGGGTCACGGTGCATATCAGCGACGACGAGGCGGAGAAGATCTGGAAAGAGGAGATGGGCATCGATCCGGCGCGCTTCTCCAAGCTCGACGAGGACAACTTCTGGCAGATGGGCGACACCGGCCCCTGCGGCCCCAGCTCCGAGATCTTCTATGATCACGGCCCCGAGGTGTGGGGCGGTCCTCCCGGCAGCCCGGAAGAGGACGGCGACCGCTATATCGAAATCTGGAACCTGGTCTTCATGCAGTATGAGCGGGACGCCGAGGGTACCCTCAATCCGCTGCCCAAGCCGTCCATCGACACCGGCATGGGCCTGGAGCGCATCGCCGCGGTGATGCAGGGCGTGCACTCCAACTACGAGATCGACCTCTTCCAGAACCTGCTGACCGCCGCGGCCGAGGCCACCGGCCACGCCGACACCCGCACTCCCTCGCTGCGGGTGATCGCCGACCATATCCGCTCCTGCGCCTTCCTGATCGCCGATGGCGTGCTGCCCTCCAACGAGGGGCGGGGCTATGTGCTGCGCCGGATCATCCGCCGCGCCATCCGTCACGGTCACAAGCTGGGCGCCCAGGGTGCCTTCTTCCACAAGCTGGTGGCGGCCCTGGATGCCGAGATGGGACACGCCTATCCGGAGCTGCGCCAGGGACGCGAGCAGATCGAGCGGGTGCTGGCCAAGGAAGAGGCGCAGTTCGCGCGGACCCTGGATCACGGCATGGGCCTGCTGGAAGCGGCGCTGGGCGAGCTCGATGGCGAGGTGCTGCCCGGCGCGACGGTGTTCAAGCTCTACGACACCTACGGCTTCCCCTATGACCTGACCGCCGACGTCTGTCGCGAGCGCGGCGTCAGCCTCGATGAGGCCGGCTTCCAGCGCGAGCTGGAGGCCCAGCGCGAGCGCGCTCGGGCCGCCAGCCAGTTCGGCGCCGACTATGGCGCCGCCCTCGAGCTCGACGGCGAGACCGACTTCACCGGCTACGATCGCCTGGAAGACGAGGCCACCGTCACCGCCATCGTCGATGCCGCCGGCAACGAGTTGGCGGGCCTGGCCGAGGGCCAGAAAGGCGTGGTGGTGCTGGATCGCACCCCCTTCTACGGCGAGTCCGGTGGCCAGGTGGGCGACACCGGCTACCTGGAGCTCGAGGGGGGGCGCTTCCAGGTCACCGATACCCAGAAGCAGGCCGGCCATCACCTCCATCAGGGGCTGATGATCGAAGGCACCCTTGCCGTGGGCGCCCACGTCAGGCCCCGGGTGGATGCCTCCCTGCGCGCCGCCACGGTGCGTAACCACTCCGCCACCCACCTGCTGCACCAGGCCCTGCGGGAGGTTCTCGGTGAGCATGTGCAGCAGAAGGGCTCTCTGGTCAGCGCCGAGCGGCTGCGCTTCGACTTCAGCCACTTCGAAGCCATGACGCCCGAGCAACTGGCCGAGGTGGAGGCCCGGGTCAATGCCCAGATCGTCGCCAATGCCGAGACTCGCACCGAGCATATGAGCCTCGACGAGGCCAAGGCTCGCGGCGCGGCGGCGCTCTTCGAGGCCAAGTACACCGACAGCGTGCGGGTGCTGACCATCGGCGCCGATGGCTACTCCGTGGAGCTGTGCGGCGGCACCCATGTGGCGCGTAGCGGCGATATCGGCTGCTTCCATATCGTCGCCGAGGCGGGCATCGCCGCCGGCGTGCGCCGGGTCGAGGCTCTCACCGGCGAGGCGGCCCTGGCCTACTTCCGCGAGCAGGAGGCCCGGGTGGCGCGCATTGGCGAGCGCCTCAAGGCCAAGCCGGAGCAGGTCGAGGAGCGGGTCGTCGCCCTGGTCGAGCGCAATCGTGGCCTGGAGAAGGAGCTCGAGCGCCTCAAGGCCAAGCTGGCCAGCGCCGCCGGCAGCGACATGCTCGCCGAGGCCCGCGAGGTGGGTGGCATCAAGCTGTTGGCCAAGCAGCTTGAGGGGGTCTCCGGCAAGGAGCTGCGTGGCGTCCTTGATCAGCTCAAGAACAAGCTGGGCTCCGGCATCATCGTGCTCGGCGTGGCCGACCCGGACGGTGGCAAGGTCAGCCTGATCGCCGGGGTCACCGATGACCTCACCGGCCGCGTCAAGGCCGGGGAGCTGGTCAATCACGTGGCCGCCCAGGTGGGCGGCAAGGGCGGCGGCCGACCCGATATGGCCCAGGCCGGGGGCAGCGATGCGGCCGCCCTGCCGGGGGCCCTGGATAGTGTGCCGAGCTGGCTCGAGGCCAAGCTCGCCTCTTGATACGAAGGGCCGAGTGGCAGCAATGCCCCGGCCCTTTTCTTTGCCGGTTCCCGATCATTCATCGATTCACTGACCAATCAGGACACTTGCATATGGCGTTATACGTACAGAAATTCGGCGGCACCTCGGTGGGCTCCGTGGAGCGCATCAAGGCCGTGGCCGAGAAGGTCAAGGGCTTCCGCGACGACGGCCACCAGGTGGTGGTGGTGGTCTCCGCCATGAGTGGCGAGACCAACCGTCTGATCGGCATGGCCAACGAGATCAATGACGAGCCGACCCCTCGCGAGATGGACATGCTGGTCTCCACCGGCGAGCAGGTGACCATCTCCCTGCTGGCCATGGCCCTGCACAAGCTGGGTGTGCCGGCCACCTCCTACACCGGTTCCCAGGTGGGCATCCTCACCGACAGCGCCCATACCAAGGCGCGCATCCAGCGCATCGAGACCGACGAGATGCGCGAGGACCTGGACGATGGCAAGGTGCTGGTGGTCGCCGGCTTCCAGGGGGTCGACGAGGAGGGCAATATCACCACCCTCGGCCGTGGCGGCTCCGACACCACCGGCGTGGCCCTGGCCGCGGCCCTGGGCGCCGACGAGTGCCAGATCTACACCGACGTGGACGGCGTCTACACCACCGACCCGCGGGTCTGCTCCAAGGCCCAGCGCCTGGATACCATCACCGTGGAGGAGATGCTCGAGCTGGCCAGCCTGGGCTCCAAGGTGTTGCAGATCCGCGCCGTCGAATTCGCCGGCAAATACAATGTGCCGCTGCGCGTGCTGTCCAGTTTCCAGGATGGCCCCGGCACCCTGATCGTCGCTGACACAGATGAAGAAGAGGACTCCATGGAAGAACCGCTGATCTCCGGTATCGCCTTCACCGCCAACGAGGCCAAGCTGACCCTGCTCAATACCCCGGACGTGCCCGGCGTGGCCTCGCGGATCCTGGGGCCCATCGCCGACGCCAATATCGAAGTCGACATGATCGTGCAGAACGTGGCGCCGGCCGGCGACTACACCGACTTCACCTTCACCGTGGCCAAGGGCGACTACAAGCAGACCCTGCGGATCCTCAACGAGCAGGTGCTGCCGGACCTGGGCGAGGGTGAGGTCAAGGGCGACGACAATATCGCCAAGGTCTCCCTGGTGGGCGTGGGCATGCGCTCCCATGCCGGGGTGGCCTCGAAGATGTTCCGCGTGCTCTCCGAGGAGAACATCAATATCCGCATGGTCTCCACCTCCGAGATCAAGATCTCCGTGGTGATCGACGAGAAGCAGATGGAGCTCGCCGTGCGCGCCCTGCACAGTGCCTTCGGCCTCGACAAGGACGATATCGAGAGCGAGTAATGTCGCCGGTCGTCACGCCTTCTACGCTGTAGGGAAGGCCCGATTGCCGAGGTCCCAAGGGGCCTCGGCATTTTCGTTGGGCGGGTCATTTGGCCTGGAGGCCTCCCATGACGCATAATTCGATTTGGTTACATAAAATAATGCGCATCCCGTGCAACCATAAGTCTGAGAAGGAGATCAGCCATGCTCATCTTGACCCGCCGTGTCGGTGAGACGCTAATGATCGGCGACGACATCACCGTCACCGTCCTGGGCGTCAAGGGCAACCAGGTCCGCATCGGCGTCAACGCCCCCAAGGATGTCGCGGTACATCGTGAAGAGATCTATCAACGCATCCAGCGGGAACGGGCCGATGACGACGAGGGCAACCCCGTCTAAGTCAGAGCACTTGCCTGCTTCCGCTTCCCGAATAAAAAAGTTTCCCTGAGTGTTGGACAAACCCCATCGGAAACGGTAACATACGCGCCGTGTTGATGAGGGAGAGGTGGCCGAGTGGCTGAAGGCGCTCCCCTGCTAAGGGAGTATGGGGTTTATAGCCTCATCGAGGGTTCGAATCCCTCCCTCTCCGCCATATGGCCTAGTGCCAGCATCGACACACAGGCATGCGCCCGTAGCTCAGCTGGATAGAGTACCTGACTACGAATCAGGTGGTCGGAGGTTCGAATCCTCCCGGGCGCGCCATTATCGACACCCTGCCACTGCTCGGATCGATGTGAGTTGCCTGACTTTCTGTAAGCGCCCGTAGCTCAGCTGGATAGAGTACCTGACTACGAATCAGGTGGTCGGAGGTTCGAATCCTCCCGGGCGCGCCAGATACCTAACCCGCTCCAATCGGAGCGGGTTTTCTGCTTTTGGCGGGTCCTGCCAGCGAGGGTGGGGGCCGACGATCGTTCGGCGCCCGGCGAAAGCCTCGGCGCCTTCTTTTTTCCGGGTCAACCCCCGTGTTGACGACGCCGCCCCGTCCGGTCTTCCGTCAGTCTCTCCTTACCACGCCTTCCGGTTGCCTGGTAGCGGCGTTCTTAGCCCGCCAGCGGCATCTCGTCTTGTGTCGCGGCGAGGCCCTCGAGAAAATCGTCCAGTGTCGTGATGCGTCGCAGCGTGGCGAAGCGGCGGGCCGCCTCGGCGTCGCGGCCGCGCATCTGATTGAGCCATTGCTTGAGTAGCGACACCACGACCCGTTCGGGAAGTGTGCTATGCTGCATTGCCGCATAGTCGCTCAGGATCGCGGCCCGTGCCGCCCAGGGGGTGGCCGGCAGGTGCTCTCCCGTGGCCTGCCAGTGGCGAATGCGTGGCGCCAGCCAGGGGTCCGCCAGGGCGCCGCGACCAAGCATCACGTCCCGGCAGCCGGAGAGGGTACGCGCCTTCCAGTACTCCTCCAGGGTCCAGATATCGCCATTGGCGATCACCGGAATCGCCAGGGCGCGACGGATGCGCCCGATCCACTCCCAGTGGGCCGGCGGGCGATACCCCTCGTCCCGGGTGCGGGCATGTACCACCAGGTGTTGGGCGCCGCCTCGCTGGGCCGCCAGGGCGCAGGCCAGGGCCAGGCGGCGATCGGAGAAGCCCAGGCGGATCTTGGCGGTGACCGGGATGGCATCGCCCACGGCTGCCGCCACCGCGGCCACGGCGGCTTCCACTCGCCGCGGGTCGCGCAGCAGGGCGGCGCCCCCGTCATGGCGATTGACGGTCTTGGCCGGACAGCCGAAGTTGAGGTCGATGCCATCGGCACCCAGGCGCAGCGCCTGGCGGGCATTGGCGGCCAGGGCCGCCGGGTCGGAGCCCAGTAGCTGCAGCTGCACTGGAATGCCGCTGGGGGTGGCGGGGGGCGTGACCGCCAGTTCCGGACAGTGCTTATGGAAGACCCGAGGGGGCAGTCGGGCGTCGACGACGCGCACGAACTCGGTCACCGTCCAGTCGAAACCGGGGCGCGCGGTGAGCAGGGTGCGGGCGTGGGCATCGATCACGCCCTCCATGGGTGCTAGGCCGATCCGTCCCGGATGTAGTAAATTAACAAGCTGATCAACCATGGTGCCATTGCAAACTTTGTAGATTCAGGCAGCGTATTGTATCAGCCGAATAGCGCTCGCCGCCCGGCTAGTTCGTCGGCGGTGAGCGGAGCAAGGGGAACTCGAGATGCTGGACACGGAACTCTTACAAGAAGGCCTGGCCCTGATGGGCTTCGGCATGGGCTTCGTCTTCGTCTTCCTGACCGTGCTGGTGATTTCCACCACCCTGATGAGCCGGGTGGTCAATCGACTGGTGCCGGTCCCCGAGCCCAAGGCGCCGACTCCCGCGGCGCCGGCTCGTCAGGACGATGAGGAATTGCTGGCGGTGATGAGCGCCGCCTTGCATCGCTATCGCCAGCGTCATCGTCGCTAAGGTGAACTGCTTCGCGCCGGGAGTCGCCTCCCGGCTGTCACGCTTCGACTTTCAGATTATAAGGACGACAAGGTCATGAGTGAGACCCAACGCCCGCTGGGCATCACCGATGTGGTGCTACGAGACGCTCATCAGTCCCTGCTTGCCACCCGCATGCGCCTGGACGACATGCTGCCCATCGCCGAGAAGCTCGACCGGGTCGGCTTCTGGTCGGTGGAGTCCTGGGGCGGTGCCACCTACGACGCCTGCATCCGCTACCTGGGCGAGGACCCCTGGGAGCGCATCCGCGCCCTCAAGGAAGCGATGCCCAACACCCGCCAGCAGATGCTGCTGCGTGGTCAGAACCTGCTGGGCTACCGCCACTACGCCGATGACGTGGTGGACAAGTTCGTCGAGCGGGCCCGCACCAATGGGGTGGATGTGTTCCGGGTCTTCGACGCCATGAACGATCCGCGCAACCTGGAACGGGCGATCGCCGCGGTGCGCAAGGTGGAGGGCCATGCCCAGGGCACCCTCTCCTACACCGTCAGTCCGGTGCATACCCTGGATGGCTGGGTCGAGCTCGGCAAGACCATTGCCGCCATGGGCGCCGACTCCCTGGCCATCAAGGATATGGCCGGCCTGCTCAAGCCCTACGACGCCTATGAGCTGGTCACCAAGCTCAAGGCCGCGGTGGATATCCCCATCCATATGCAGTGCCATGCCACCACCGGCATGTCCACCGCCACCGCCCTCAAGGCCGCCGAGGCGGGCATCGACAACGTCGACACCGCCATCTCCTCCCTGTCCATGACCTACGGTCACAGCCCCACCGAGTCGGTGGTGGCGATCCTCCAGGGCACCGAGCGGGACACCGGCCTCGACCTGGAGCTGCTCGAGGAGATTGCCGCCTACTTCCGCGAGGTGCGCAAGAAGTACGCCGCCTTCGAGGGCTCCCTGAAGGGCATCGACTCGCGGATCCTGGTCGCCCAGGTGCCCGGTGGCATGCTCACCAACATGGAGAGCCAGCTCAAGGAGCAGGGCGCCGGCGACAAGCTCGACGATGTCCTGGCCGAGATCCCCAAGGTACGCGAAGACCTGGGTTTCATCCCGCTGGTCACCCCCACCTCCCAGATCGTCGGCACCCAGGCGGTGATGAACGTGATGATGGGCGAGCGTTACAAGTCGATCTCCAAGGAGGTCCAGGCGCTGCTCAAGGGCGAGTACGGGGCCGCCCCCGCCGCGTTCAACAAGGAGCTGCAGGCACGGGTGCTGGAAGGCAAGGAGCCCATCACCTGCCGTCCGGCGGATCAGCTGGAGCCGGAGATGGAGCGCCTGGCCGCCGAGCTCAAGGAGAAGGCTAAGGCCGAGGGCATTCGCCTGGCCGAGGGCGAGCGCGAGATCGACGACGTCCTGACCTATGCACTCTTCCCGCAGATCGGCCTCAAGTTCCTCAAGAACCGCGACAACCCGGATGCCTTCGAGCCGGTGCCCCAGGCGCCTGAGAGTGGTGGCGCCCAGCTGCCCGCCAAGGCCGAAGCCAAGGCGCCGGCGGCGGCCAGCGGTCCCGAGACCTATACCCTCACCGTCAACGGCAAGCAGTACGTGGTCGAGGTGGCCGAGGGCGGCCAGATCGAGCAGGTGCAGGCCCAGGGTGGTGGCGCTCAACCGGCCGCCCAGCCCGCCCCGGCGGCCCCCGCCGCCAGTAGCGGCGAGGCCATCACCGCGCCCCTGGCCGGCAATATCTTCAAGGTCAACGTCAAGCCGGGGGACAGCGTCGCCGAGGGTGATGTGGTGATTATCCTCGAGGCCATGAAGATGGAGACCGAAGTGCGTGCCGCGAGCGGCGGTACCGTCGCCGAGGTCAAGGTCAAGGAAGGCGACAGCGTATCGGTCGGCGATACGCTGATCGTCCTCTAAGGGCAGCGATATGGATAAGCTACTGACTCTCTGGTATGGCTCGGGGCTCTATAACCTGAGCCTGGGCCAGGTCGTGATGATCGCCATCGGACTGTTGCTGCTCTACCTGGCGATCCACAAGAAGTTCGAACCGCTGCTGCTGGTGCCCATCGGTTTTGGCGGTATCCTGGCCAATATCCCCGAGGCGGGGCTGGCGCTGTCGGCGCTACAGCATGCCATCGAGGTAGGGCCGCCGGCGGTGCTGCAGCAGCTCGCCGCGACCCTGGGGGTCAGCCTGGATCCCGCGGCGGGGGTGGCCGCCTGGCGCGAGACCCTCTATGAGGTGACCCATGACGGTATCGCTCCAGAACTGGTGCGGGCCGCCAGCAGCGCGGCCGCGGATGCCGGCTATAGCAATGGCATGCTCTACTCCTTCTATAGCGTGGCCATCGCCTCCGGGATCGCCCCCCTGCTGATCTTCATGGGGGTGGGGGCGATGACCGACTTCGGTCCCCTGCTGGCCAACCCGCGAACCCTCTTCCTGGGGGCCGCGGCTCAGTTCGGTATCTTCGCCACCGTACTGGGGGCCGTGGGGCTGTCGGCCCTGGGGGTGATGGATTTCTCCCTCAACCAGGCCGCCGCCATCGGCATCATCGGCGGGGCCGATGGCCCGACCTCGATCTATGTGTCGAGCGTGCTGGCGCCGGAGCTGTTGGGGGCCATCGCCGTGGCGGCTTACGCCTACATGGCCTTGGTGCCGCTGATCCAGCCCCCCATCATGCGTGCCCTGACCAGCGAGAAGGAGCGGGCCATCGCCATGACCCAGCTGCGCCCGGTCTCCAAGCTGGAGAAGATCGTCTTCCCGGTCGTGGTGCTGATCCTGGTGGCGCTCTTCCTGCCGGATGCGGCGCCGCTGCTGGGGATGTTCTGCTTCGGTAACCTGATGCGCGAGTGTGGCGTGGTGGAGCGGCTCTCGGATACCGCCCAGAACGCCCTGATCAATATTGTCACCATCTTCTTGGGGCTGTCGGTGGGCTCCAAGCTGGTGGCCAAGGAGTTCCTGGCGGTGGAGACCCTGGGCATCATGGGGCTGGGGATCGTGGCCTTCGCCATCGGTACCGCGGCGGGCATCCTGATGGCCAAGCTGCTGAATGCGGTCAGCAAGATGCCGATCAATCCGTTGATCGGCTCGGCGGGGGTCTCGGCGGTGCCCATGGCGGCGCGAGTCTCCAACAAGGTGGGCCTGGAGGCCAACCCGCATAACTTCCTGCTGATGCATGCCATGGGGCCCAACGTGGCCGGGGTGATCGGCTCGGCGGTGGCCGCCGGGGTGATGATCAAGTACCTGGGCTAAGGCCGCAGTGTGGTAGCAGCAACGCTTCGATGGCGCCCCTTGGGGCGCCATCGTCGTTATGGGGGGCTGAGAGCCGGCTAACTCGCTTCGCCAAGCGCGGGGCTGGCTGACTCGCTCCTCTCCGGGACGAAACCCTGACGTTCCGCTCGCGACTGACGCGCCGGACCGGACCGAGGTCCCTCTCGCCGGTCCTGGGGACGACATCCCTGTCGTCCCCGCGCGAGTCGCTCGCTCCACGTCAGCGTCCCGGCGACGTCGCTTCGCTAGCCAGCCCCGCGCTTACGTAGCAATGCCACCGTTCCGAGGCAGGGATGGCCAGAAAGGTAAGCGGCGCTGGGGGCAGAACGGAGCGGGGGTTTTTGCCAGGGGTGAGGAGCACGGCTCCGAACGGGCTGGCCAGGGATGGCCAGCACCGGTCCTGCAAACGGAGCAGGATGCGAGAGCGACGCAGGGCAAAAGTAGCACCCAGGGAGGGGGTTACAGCGCCCCGCGACGGTCTGTCCCCAGGCAAGCCGCGTGTGAACTCACCAGTGAGTCAGCCAACCCCGCTATCCGCTGCAGCGCGCTAGTCGGCGCCATACGTCGCCTCTTGCTCGGAGGAGTAGGCTAGGGGCTATCGAGCAGGCGCACATCGCCCTTGAGGCGGGCGCTGAGGGGGGTGATATCGACGGGCTCGCCCTGGGGCCAGCCCACGGTGAGGATGACCCCCTCGGCGCCATAGTCGACGGCCTCGATGGGCACGTCCCGGCCCTCCAGCCAGCGCCGGGCCTCCGCCTCGCCGGCGAAGGCCACCGCCAGGCGACGCGGCTCCCGGGGGGTGAAAGGGCGGGTGGGCAGGGCCTCCAGGGCCTGGGCCACCGCCTGGGCATAGGCCCGGGCCAGGCCGCCGGTGCCCAGCTTGGTGCCGCCGAAGTAACGGGTCACCACGCAGCCCACCTGCCCCAGGCCGCTGCCCTCCAGCACCTGGTACATGGGGCGGCCGGCGGTGCCGCCGGGCTCCCCATCGTCGGAGAAGCCGATGGCCTGCTGCTCGCCGGGTGGGCCGGCATTGAAGGCGCTGCAGTGGTGGCTGGCATTGGGGTGCTGGCGGCGTGCCTCGGCGAGCAGGGCCTCGAAAGCGGCGGGGGAGGGGGCATGGCAGACCCAGGCGAGGAAACGACTCTTCTCCACCTCCAGCTCATGGGCCAGCCACTGGTCCCCGGGCAGGTCCGGAATCGGGTAACTCATCCATCCAGGCCCTGGCGCACCACGCCCATCACCAGGCCGAGGACCTGGACGTCGTCGTTGTCGAGGAAGATGGGGGCCATGCTCTCGTTGGCGGGCTGCAGGCGCACGCCACGCTTCTCGATATAGAGCTTCTTCAAGGTGACCTCCTGGTCGTTGATCATCACCACGGCGGTCTCGCCGTTCTCGGCGCTCTCCTGGCGCTCGATGATGATAACGTCGCCGTCGTGGATATTGCAGTCGATCATCGAGTCGCCGCGGACCCGCAGGGCATAGGTGTTGCGACGCACCATGCGACTGGGCACGTGAATGGCGCCGGCCTGGTGGCAGGCCTCCATGGGCATGCCGGCGGCGACCTGGCCGAGCAGCGGGACCTCCACGAGGTCGCTGGCATCGAGGGGCTCCCAGGCATCGGCCAGCGGCAGGTTGGGGCGGCGGTAGAGGTAGTGGGTGGCGACAGACTGCATGCTCCATCTCCCTTGCGAGGCGGCGTGAAGCCGGAAGACCAGTTCACTGTAACTATTTACAGTAGTTGAATCATAGCAAGGCCTGGCCAGCTGGCAAGCGCCACCTTCGCACGAGTCGCGCTGCGACCGGCTGACGCACGGCCCATGCTGGTCTGGGAAAGGCTTTCCATGTAAAGTGCGCGGCTGACCATCGACGCCGGGAGAGTGTGGTGAGCTTCCGCCTGCAAGGCTGCCAGTTACGCTGTGAACGCGACGGGCGCGAGCTGTTTCGTGACCTGGACTTCGACGTTGAAGGCGGCCAGATCCTGCGTATCGAAGGGCCCAACGGCAGTGGCAAGACCACCCTGCTGAAGATCCTCTCCGGCCAGTTGCACGACTTCGACGGCGAGCTGCGCTGGTGTGACCAGCCGCTGGCCCGGGTGCGTGACCATTACCTGACCAATCTGCTCTACCTCGGCCATGCGCCGGGGGTCAAGGCGGCCCTGACGCCCCTGGAGAACCTCGCCTGGTACCAGGCCCTGGCCGGTGACGCCGGCAGTGAGGCGACGCGCCTGACGGTCCTGGAGCGGGTCGGTCTGATGGGGTTCGAGGACGTGCCGGCGGGGCAGCTCTCGGCGGGGCAGCAGCGTCGCGTCGCCCTGGCGCGCCTGGAACTGACGCCGCGCGCCCTCTGGGTCCTGGACGAGCCCTTCACCGCCATCGACAAGCAGGGGGTCGAGGCCCTGGAACAGCGGCTGCTCGCCCATGCCCGCCGTGGAGGCAGTGTGATCCTCACCACCCACCATGACCTGACGCCCTTGGGCGAGTTGCGCCGTATCCGCCTCGGCGAGGGAGGGCGACATGTCATCCAGTAATACCCTGGATCAGCCCCTGTCGATCATTGAACCCCATGGCGGTCTCGGGGTCGCACTTATCGCGACCCTGAGGCGTGACCTGACGCTGATGTTGCGGCGGCGCAGCGAGGTGATGAATCCCCTGGCGTTCTTCGCCCTGGTGATCACCCTCTTTCCCCTGGGGCTCTCTCCGGACCCCGAGCTGCTGGCCACGGTGGCACCGGGGTTGTTGTGGGTGGCGGCCCTGCTGGCGACCCTGCTGTCGCTGGACTCGCTGTTCCGGGCCGACTTCGAGGATGGCAGCCTCGAGCAGTTGCTGCTGGCCCCCCAGCCCCTGGCCGCCATGGTGCTGGCCAAGGTGGTGGTACACTGGCTGCTCACCGGCCTGCCTCTGGCATTGATGGCCCCCGTCCTGGGGCTGATGCTGGGCCTGCCCGCGGGCAGCCACCTGATCCTGATGCTGGCCCTGGCCCTGGGCAGTGCCAGCCTGAGCCTGGTGGGCGCCATCGGCGCCGCCCTGACGGTGGGCCTGGCGCGAGGCGGGGTGCTGCTGTCGCTGCTGGTGTTGCCGCTCTATATCCCCGTGCTGATCTTCGGCGCCGGCGCCGTTCAGGCGGCCCTGCTGGGGAGCGGGGTCGCCGCCCATCTGGCGATTCTCGGGGCCCTGCTGGCCCTGGCGGTGATGCTGGCGCCCTGGGCCATCGCCGCGGCGCTGCGCATCAGCGTCAACGGTTAATTCTTTTCGAGGTGTCGACGCACATGTGGGCCTTTATTCACAAGCTCGGTTCGCCCAAGTGGTTCTACGGCATCAGCGCGCGGCTGATGCCCTGGTTCTGGATCGCCGCCGCGGCCCTGCTCCTGGTCGGCAGCGTCTGGGGGCTGCTCTTCACCCCCGCCGACTACCAGCAGGGCAATAGCTTCCGCATCATCTATGTGCATGTGCCGGCGGCCTTCCTGGCCCAGTCGATCTTCGTCAGCATGGCCATCGCCGGGCTGGTGTTCATGGTCTGGAAGATCAAGGTCGCAGACATGGCGGCGGCGGTGATGGCGCCGCTGGGGGCGGCCATGACCTTTATCGCGCTCTTCTCCGGGGGCGTCTGGGGCATCCCCACCTGGGGCACCTGGTGGATGTGGGATGCGCGGCTGACCTCCATGCTGATCCTGCTGTTCCTCTATATCGGCGTCATCGCCCTGCGCGGTGCCTTCGCCAGCCGCGACAGCGGCTCCCGGGCCGCTTCGGTGCTGGCCATGGTGGGGGTGATCAATATCCCCATCATCAAGTACTCGGTGGACTGGTGGTACACCCTCCATCAGCCCGCCTCCTTCACCATCACCGGGCGGGTCTCCATGCCGATGGAGATGTGGGCGCCGCTGCTGCTGATGGTGCTGGGCTTCTATAGCTTCTTTATCGCCCTGACCCTGATGCGCACCCGTAGCGAAATCCTGCGTCGCGAGTCCGGCAAGCGCTGGGTGCAGGCCCTGGCCGAGGAGACCCCCTAATGGCCTTCGACAGCTTTCAGGACTTCTTGGCCATGGGAGGCCATGCCCCTTATGTCTGGGCCGCCTGGGCCCTGACCGCCGTCTTGCTGGTGGGCAGCGTGCTGCATGCGCGCGCCGAGCGCCGCCAGCTGCTGCGAGAACTCAAGCGGCGTGCCCGGCGGGAGCGCCGGGCGGCCCGCGAAACCGATGTCGAGGAAGGTGCATGAACCCGAAGCGTAAACAGAAACTGTTCGTCATCCTGGGCCTGGTGTCGCTGGCGGCCATTGCCATCGGCCTGACCCTCTATGCCCTGCGCTCCAATATCAACCTCTTCTTCAGCCCCATCCAGATCGCCGCCGGCGAGGCCCCCGTCGATCGCCAGATTCGCGCCGGTGGCATGGTCAAGGAGGGCAGCGTGGTGCGCAACCGCGACAGCCTCGACGTGGAGTTCGTGGTCACCGACTTCGTCGAGGACCTGGAGGTGCACTACAGTGGCATCCTTCCCGACCTGTTCCGCGAGGGCCAGGGCGTGGTGGTGGTGGGGCGCCTCACCGAAGGGGGGCTGCTGCGGGCCGATCAGGTGCTGGCCCGTCACGACGAGAACTACATGCCCACCGAGGTGGCCGAAGCCCTGGAAGCCGCCGGCTATTCCCCCGCCGACTACGGCGTCAAACTCGACTAAGGCCACGGAGTCGCCATGTTGATCCAGATGATTCCCGAAATCGGCCACTTCGCCTTGGCCCTGGCGCTGTTGATGGCGCTGGTCCAGTCGGTGATGCCGCTGGCCGGGGCGGCCACCCGCCGCCCGCTGTGGATGGCCTATGCTCGCCCCATGGCCACCGGTCAGTTCGCCTTCGTGCTGCTGGCCTACCTGTGCCTCACCGCCAGCTACATGCTCGACGACTTCAGCGTCGCCAACGTGGCCAACAACTCCAACTCCATGCTGCCCTGGTACTACAAGCTCAGCGCCGTCTGGGGCAACCATGAGGGCTCCATGCTGCTGTGGATCCTGATGCTGGCGGGCTGGGGCTTCGCCGTGGCGCGCTTCTCCCGTGACCTGCCCGAGGTGATGCTGGCCCGGGTGCTGGGGGTGATGGGCATGGTCAGCGTGGGCTTCCTGCTCTTCAGCCTGGTCACCTCCAACCCCTTCGAGCGGCTGCTGCCGCACATGCCCGCCGACGGTGCCGACCTCAACCCGCTGCTCCAGGACTTCGGCCTGATCGTCCATCCGCCGACCCTCTACATGGGCTATGTGGGCTTCTCGGTGGTCTTCGCCTTCGCCATCGCCGCCCTGCTGGGGGGCCGCCTGGACGCCGCCTGGACCCGTTGGGCGCGGCCCTGGACCAATGTGGCCTGGGCCTTCCTCACCGTGGGGATCGCCCTGGGCAGCTGGTGGGCCTACTACGAGCTGGGCTGGGGCGGCTGGTGGTTCTGGGATCCGGTGGAAAACGCCTCCCTGCTACCCTGGCTGACCGGCACCGCCCTGATCCACTCCCTGGCGGTGACCGAGAAGCGCGGCTCCTTCAAGAGCTGGACGGTGCTACTGGCCATCTCCACCTTCTCGCTGTCGCTGCTGGGCACCTTCCTGGTGCGTTCCGGAGTGCTCACCTCGGTGCACGCCTTCGCCAACGACCCCTCCCGCGGCTTCTTTATCCTGATGCTGCTGGGCATCACCGTGGGCCTGTCGCTGCTGGTCTTTGCCCTGCGGGCCCCGCGGGTCAGCCATGCGGTGGGCTTCAGCTGGATGTCCCGGGATGCCCTGCTGCTGATCAACAACATCATGCTGGTGATCATGACGATCACCGTGCTGCTGGGCACCGTCTATCCGCTGCTCCTGGATGCCCTGGGGCTGGGCAAGATCAGCGTGGGTCCCCCCTACTTCAATGCCCTCTTCGTGCCGCTGACCGTGATCATGTGCCTCTTCATGGGGCTGGGACCGGTGTCCCGCTGGAAACGCATGGATGGGCGCGAGCTATGGCGCCGCCTGGCGCTCTCCGGTCTCACCGCCCTGGTGATCGGCATCCTGGCGCCGCTGCTCTACGGCGGCGAGTGGAACCTCTGGGTGGCCATTGGCCTGGTCAGCGCCCTGTGGCTGGTGTTGCCGATCCTGCGCGACCTGCATGACAAGAGCGCCAAGGCCTCGTCGCGGCTGGCCGGTCTCAAACGGTTGTCGCTGGCCTACTGGGGCATGGTGTTGGGGCATGTCGGCGTGGCGGTGACCATCGTCGGGGTGGCCGTGGTCTCCAACTACAACGTGGAGCGCAACGTGCGCCTGGCCCCCGGCGACAGCGTCCAGGTGGCCGGCTACGAGTTCACCATGACCGAGCTGCGGGCCCGGCGTGGCCCCAACTTCCTGGCCGATACCGCCACCATCGAGGTGAGTCGCGAGGGCAGCTCCCGCAGCTTCGTCATGGCGCCGGAGAAGCGCATCTATATCGCCCGGGGCATGCCGATGACCCAGGTGGCCCTGCGTCCCGGCTTCTTCCGCGACCTCTATGTGGCCATGGGCGAGGACCTGGAAGACGGTAGCTGGGCGATGCGTATCCAGTACAAGCCCTTCGTGCGCTGGCTATGGCTGGGCGGCCTGCTGATGGCCGCCGGTGGCGTGCTGGCGGTGTTGGATCGTCGCTATCGCAGCCGTCGGCGCAGCGAGGAGGACACCCGCGTGACGACGACCTCCCGGGAGGCCACCGCATGAAGCGCCGCCTGCTGCTGCTGTTGCCCCTGGTGGGTTTCCTGGTGCTGTCGATCTTCCTCTATCGGGGCCTGTCGCTGGATCCCTTCCACCGCGACTCGGCCCTGCTGGCCCGGGACTTCCCCGCCTTCGACAAGGTAACCCTGGAAGACCCCGAACGCCGCGTCGATCGCGCCCTGCTGGAGGGCCAGGTGACCCTGGTCAATGTGTGGGGCGAGTGGTGTCCCGCTTGCAAGCTGGAGATGCCGCAGCTGCTTGACCTGGCCGATCGCGGCATTCGCCTGGTGGGCATCAACTACAAGGACACCCGCGAGAAGGGGCTGGAGTTCCTGGAGGAGTTCGGTAACCCCTTCGAGGTCAACATCTTCGACCCGGAGGGCAATCTCGGTTTCGAGCTGGGGGTGTATGGCGCCCCCGAGACCTTCCTGGTCGATCGCGACGGCATCATCCGCTATCACCACACCGGCTATATCGATCCCCAGGACGTGCGTGAGCAGATTCTTCCGGAGGTGCAGAAATGGCAGTGATACGACGCCTCTGCCTGTTAACCGTGGCCCTGCTGGCGGCCAATCTGGCCTGGGCCGGCGGCATCGAGGTGCGCGAGTTCGACGACCCGGTGCTGGAGCAGCGCTACCGCAGCCTGACCGCCTCCCTGCGCTGCCCGCTGTGCGAGAACCAGGCCATCGACGACTCCGACGCCCCGGTCTCCGCCGATATGCGCGAGCGGGTCTATCTGCTGCTGATGGACGGTCGCGCGGATATCGAGATTCTCGATCACATGACCGAGCGCTTCGGCGACTATGTGCTCTATAACCCGCGCCTCGAGGGCCGCACCCTGCTGCTGTGGGGCCTGCCCGGCGCCCTGGTGGTGTTGGGCGGGCTGCTGGTGGTGCTGGTGGTGCGGGTCCGGCGCAATGCCTCCGCCCAGCGCCTCAGCGCCGAGGAGCGTGCCCGCCTCGATGCCCTGATCAACCGCGAGAGGTCAGAATGACGTTACTCTGGATCGCCTTTGCGCTGCTGCTGGTGCCGGCCCTGTGGCTGCTGAGCCAACCCCTGCGCCGTGCCACTGCGGTGCACGCCGCCCAGCGCGACTTCGAGGAGAACGACCGCTCCGCCGAACAGAACGTGGCCATCTTCCGCCGCCGTCTGGCTTCCCTGGAGGCGGCCCGGGAGCGTGGCGATATCGACGCCGAGCGCTTCGACGAGGACAAGCTGGAGCTGGAGCGCAGCCTGCTGGATGACACCGCCAACCTGAAGCCACGCCCCCTCAAGGCCGCCCGCTCCGGGCGCCTGGTGGTGCCGGTGGTGATGGTGGCGGTGGTGCTGGCCAGCCTGGCCTGGTACCACCAGGAGGGCTACGAGGATGACCTGGCCCTCTACGGGGCCATCCAGGAGGTGCGCCAGCACCCCGACAACTCGGCGCCGCTGATGATCGAGCGCCTCGAGCGGGAGGCGGCCCGGCAGCCCGACAATCCCAATGTGTGGATGGCCCTCTATCCCCTCTACCGGGACACCGGCCAGGGCGTGGCGGCGATCCGCGCCCTGGAGCGGCTGATCGAGCTGGAGGGGCGCGAGGTGAGCCTGCTGGCGCAGCTGGCCCAGGTGCAGTTCTTCGTCGCCAACCGCAGCCTCACCGAGGAGGTCCAGACGCTGGTGGACGAGGTGCTCGAGCGGGATCCCCGCCAGCCCACGGTGCTCGGCATGCTGGGCATCGCCGCCTTCGATCGCGGCCGCTACGAAGAGGCCATCGACCACTGGCGTCGCGCCGTGGCAGGCTTCGAGGATCCGGCCTCCGCCGATGCCCTGCGCCAGGGCATCGCCGTGGCCCAGGAGCGCCTGGGCGCCTCCCAGGAGGAGATCGACGCCACCCTGGCCGCGGGGCCGGGGCTCAATGTGCGCATCGCCCTCGACGAGGGGCTGGCCGAGGGGCTCGACGACGAGGCCGCGGTCTTCGTGGTGGCCCGGGACGTCGAGGGGGAGCTGCCGCCCCTGGCGGTGGCGCGGCTCAGCGTCGCCGAGCTGCCCGCCACCCTGCGCCTCAGCGATGCCAACGCCATGAGTGCCGAGGCACGCCTCTCCCAGGTCTCGGAGGCGCGGCTGCTGGTGCGGGTCTCCCGCAGCGGCCAGGCCACCCCCCAGGCCGGTGATCTGTTCGGCGACCACGCCGCCGTGGCCCTGCACGGCGCCGACGCCGAGCCCATCGAGGTACGGGTCGACCGTATCGTCGAATAACGGCCAGGACGGCTTATGCGCCTCACCTCCATCAAGCTGGTCGGCTTCAAGTCCTTCGTCGACCCCGTGACGGTGCCCTTCGATGGCAACATGACCGCCATCGTCGGGCCCAACGGCTGCGGCAAGTCCAATATCATCGACGCGGTGCGCTGGGTGATGGGGGAGTCCTCCGCCAAGACCCTGCGCGGCGAGTCGATGGCCGACGTCATCTTCAACGGCTCCACCGGGCGCAAGCCGGTGGGCCAGGCCAGCATCGAGCTGCGTTTCGATAACCGCGACGGTGGCCTGGGCGGCGCCTATGCCCAGTACGCCGAGATCTCGGTGAAGCGTCAGGTGACCCGGGACGGCCAGTCCGGCTACTTCTTCAACGGCCAGAAGTGCCGGCGCCGCGATATCGCCGACCTCTTCATGGGCACCGGCCTGGGCCCCCGCTCCTACGCCATCATCGGCCAGGGCATGATCTCGCGGCTGATCGAGGCGCGCCCCGAGGAGCTGCGCTCCACCCTGGAGGAGGCCGCCGGCATCTCCAAGTACAAGGAGCGCCGCCGCGAGACCGAGAACCGCATGCGCCGCACCCAGGAGAACCTGGAGCGCCTGGACGATATCCGCGAGGAGCTCGACAAGCAGCTCGAGCGCCTCAAGCGCCAGGCCGAGGCGGCGCGCCGCTACCGCCAGTTGAAGGAGCAGGAGCACCGCCTCAAGGGCGAGCTGGCGCTGCTGCGCGGGCGCGCCCTGCGCGCCGAGCAGGGCGAGCAGGAGCACCGGGTCCGCGACCTGGAGACTGCCGTGGAGCGCGAGCTGCTGGGTCAGCGCCAGTGTGAGTCGCGGCTCGAGGAGGCTCGGGTCGAGCACGATCGCCTGGCCGAGGAGCTGGAGGGTCATCAGGCGCGCTTCTACGAGAGTACCGCCGCCGTGGCGCGCATCGAGCAGAGCCTGGAACATGCCCGCGGCCGCGAGGCGCAGCTGGCCCGGGACCTGGAGAGCGCCCGCCGCGAGCTGGCCGACCTGGATCGCCTGGGCGAGGCGGATGGCGAGCGGCTGGCCGCGGTGGACGAGCGCCTGGAGACCCTGGGGCCGGAGCAGGAGGAGGTGGCCGAGCAACTCGCCGAGCTGGAGGCCGCCCTGGAGGAGGCCGAGGTCCGGGCCCAGGAGGCCGGCGAGCAGTGGGAGGCCTTCAACGACGCCTACCGGGAGGCGAGCCGCGAGGCGGAGCGTGCCCAGGATCGCATCAGGACCCTGGAACAGACCCTGGCGGGTATCGCCAATGAGCGCCAGCGCCGCCGCCAGCAGCGCGACGAGCTGCCCGGCCTGGCCGAACTGCGCGCCCAGCGGGACGAGCTGGCTGAGCAACTGGCGGAGTCCGACCTGGCCCAGGAGGGCCAGGAGACGCGCCGCGAGTCGCTGCAGGAGGCGCGCCAGACCCTGCGCGAGCGCCTCGCCGAGCGGGAGGGCGAGCGCGAGGCCCTGCGCCAGCGGCGCAGCCGCCTGGAGGGCGAACTGGCCTCCCTGGACGCCTTGATCGCCGCCGCCCTGGCCGACGACGACCAGGCCCTGGAGGCGCACCTGGAGGGCCATGGTCTCGCCGCGGCGCCGCGCCTGGGCGAGCGTCTCCAGGTGGCGACGGGCTGGGAGGAGAGCCTGGCCTGGGTGCTGGCGCCCTGGCTCAATGCCCGCCTGGCCCGGCTGGACGAGGGCCGCGAGGCCCTGGGCGGCCTGGCCGAGGGCGAGCTGGTGCTGCTCGCTCCCGACGTGGATTCGGCGAATGCCGACGCCGATAGCCTGGCGGCCCGGGTCGAGGGCGCCGGTCCCCTGCAGGCGCTACTGGCCGGGATCCGCTGTGTCGCCGATCAGGCCGAGGCCTGGCAACAGCAGGCCAGCCTGGCCCCCGGCGAGAGCCTGATCACCGCCGATGGCCTCTGGCTGGGTCGCGGCTGGGCGCGGCGTCGCGGCGCCCAGGCCGGGGGCGATGGCCTGCTGCTCAATCGTCGCCGCCGGGACGAGGTGGCCGAAGCCCTGGCCGAGGCGGATGAACGCCTGGCGATCCTGGAAGCGGAGCTCGCCGAGCGCAAGGCGCAGGAAGGCGACCTGGAGCAGGCCCTGGAGCGCTGCCGGGAAGAGGAGCGGGAGTTACAGGGGCGTCGCCAGCAACTGGCCCTGGCCGAGGCCAACCTGGGCAGCCGGCTGGAACACCTGGCCAGCCGCGCCGAGGAGCTCGACGAGGAGCTGGCGCGTCTCGCCGAGCGTCACGAGGAGACCGAGCTGACCCTGGAAGAGGCCCGGGAGGCCTGGCAGCTGGCGATGGCGGGCCTCGAGGCCCGCAGCGAGACCCGCGAGACCCAGGAGCGTCAGCGCCGCGAGGCCGCCGAGCGCCTGGCGCAGTTGCGCGGTCGCCAGCGTCCCCTGGCGGAGCGCGCCCAGCAGCTGGCCCTGGAGCATCAGCGGCTGACCACCGAGCGGGCCGGCCTGGCCCAGCAGCAGGGGCGTGGAGAGGAGGCCCGGGCCCGCCTGGAGGAGAAGTGTGCCGAGCTGGAGGAGCAGCGCGAAATGCTCCGCGAGCCGGAGGAGGAGAACCGCGAGCGCCTCGACGAGCTGCTTCACGAGCGCGACAAGGCGGAACGCGCCCTCAACGCCTGCCGCAATCAGGCCGCCGCCCTCGGCGAGCGGCTGCGCGAGGACGAGCTGGCCCGCCAGGGCCACGAGCGCAACCTCGAGGGGGTGCGTGAGCGTCTCCAGGAGGCGCGGCTGCAGGGCCAGGCCCTGGCCATGAAGGCCGAGGCCCAGGACGAGCAGCTCGCCGAGCTGGGCCACGACGTCGCCACCCTGGAGGCCGGCCTCGATCCCAACGCCACCGAATCCGCCTGGCAGGCCAACCTGGAGGCCACCGGCGACAAGATCCGCCGTCTGGGGGCCATCAACCTGGCCGCCATCGAGGAGTACGAGCAGCAGGCGGAGCGTCGCGACTACCTGGAGGCGCAACACGCCGAGTTGAGCGAGGCCCTGGAGACCCTCGACCGGGCGATCCGCAAGATCGATCAGGAAACCCGCACCCGTTTCAAGCAGACCTTCGATCAGGTCAACGAGGGACTGCAGACCCTTTTCCCCAAGGTCTTCGGCGGCGGGACCGCATGGTTGACGCTGACCGGCGACGATTTGCTGGAGACAGGGGTGGCCATCATGGCGCGTCCTCCGGGCAAGAAGAACAGCACCATTCATCTGCTTTCCGGGGGCGAAAAGGCCCTGACCGCGCTGTCACTGGTGTTCGCCATCTTCCAGCTCAATCCGGCGCCCTTCTGTATGCTCGATGAGGTGGACGCCCCCCTGGATGATGCCAACGTGGGACGTTACGCCAAGCTGGTAAAGGAGATGTCGGAGTGGGTACAGTTCATCTATATCACCCATAACAAGATCGCCATGGAGGCCGCCGATCGCCTGATGGGGGTGACCATGCAGGAACCGGGGGTCTCGCGGCTGGTATCCGTGGGCGTGGAAGAGGCCGCGGTGCTGGCCGAGGCGTGATGATGATGATGGGGTGGTGTCGCAGCAAGGGGACGGATAGTTTCCCCTCGATCAGGGAATAAGAAGGGGCGATTGCAAACCACGGGGCCCAGACTTGACATCCAAAAAAGTGGCCCCGTTTTTGGTAATCGCGCTATGCTGGTGTCGAACGTTTCATTCAGGCATGGCGCCTTAGCAGACAGGCAAGACGACCCATGGAACTAAGAGAGTGGCTAATCATCCTGGGGCTGGCCCTGGTGACCCTCATCGTTATCGATGGTGTGCGTCGCCTGCAGCGTCAGCGTCGAGTGCCCCGGCTGGACCGTGTCGATGGCGCTGCCATCGATGACGCCCGGGGGCAGGAAGAGGATCCCGAGGCGGCGGCCCGTGAGGCCGAGCTGAACTGGGAGTTGCCCAACGGAGGGGCTCGGGTCGTGCGACCCGCCAGCTACGAGAGTGAGTCCCAACGCCCGGCGGCCAAGCCCAAGTTGACCCGCCAGGAGCATCCCGGGCCTTCCCGGGTGCTGGCCGAGTGGCAGGCCAAGCGGCCCGAGCCTCCGGCGGCGGCCGTGCGGCCGTCCGCCGACGCGGCATCCGATACCGAGAAGGCATCGCCCGCGAGCCAGGCCTCCGAGCCGGTTGCCTCGCCGGGGGCGACTCGGGGGGTATCGTCCGCGGCCGCCTCGGGCCAGGAGCACACCGAAGCGCTTCCCGCGGGCGAGGCGGAGACACCGCAGGCCGGCGGCGAGCAAGCACCCCCCCAAGAGCCCAGGGCGGCCGAACCCAGGCGCGAGCCCAAGGCCGAACCCAGCCTGTCGCTTCCGAACGAGGGCGATGCCTTGTCCACCGAGCCGACGGTGGAAGGCACGGCCGGCGAGGCCAAGGCGACTCCCGCCTTGGTCACCGATCCCGCCGATCACGATCCCCATGCCGACGACGAGCGCTATCGGCTGGTGGACTTCGACGGCATGGCCGACTCCTTCAAGAGCGGTTCGGTGAAGATGGGGCAATCGATGCAACGCTTCGGAGCGGGCATCAAGAAAGGGCTCCACGAGCGCCGCGAGCAGAATCGCCAGCGCAAGCAGGAGCGCGAGCGCCAGAAGGCCGAGCGGGCCGCCGCCGAGGCGGCGCGTCGCCAGCAGCAGGAGGCCGAACGGAAGCAGCAGGAAGCCGCACGCCGGGAGGCCGAGCAACAGGCCGCCGAGCGCCGGCGTCTGGAGCAGGAGCGGCAAGCCGCCGAACGTCGCCAGGCCGCCGCGGAGTCCGAGGGCGACGCCCAGGATCCGCTCTTCACCTTCGCGGGGCCCAGTCATCGGGATAGCCGCTATGCGGACGACGCCACCGCGGACGCCATGGCCGAGCCCGACCGCGAGCCCGAAGTGCGTGCTTCCGAGGCGGTCGCGCCCCACCCGGTGGTGGAGAAGGCGCTGCGCAACGATGTCGAGGCCCCCCAGGCCCGGGAAGCCCTTTCCCATGCCGAGGAGGTGATCGTCATCAGCGTCATGTGTCGCGAGGAGCAAGGCTTCTCCGGTACCGAGCTGCTCAAGCTGATGCTGGCCTGCGGGCTTCGCTACAGTCGTGAGATGGGCATCTTCCATCGCTTCGAGACCGAGGCGGCCGACAGTCCGCTGCAGTTCTCCATGGTCAATGTGGTCAAGCCCGGCACCTTCCCGCTGAACGCCATGGACGAGTTCGCCACCCCGGGCATCACCTTCCTGATGCCGCTGCCGGGGGCCGAGGACACTTCGGCGGCCTTCGAGGCGATGGTGGAGTGCGCCATGGTGGTAGTCCGTCACCTGGGCGGCGAGCTCAAGGACGAGAATCACAGCGTGATGACCGCCCAGACCGTGGAGTTCGCCCGCCAGAAGGTCCACGAGTTCGAGCGGCGCCATCGCCTGCAGCGCTATCAGGTGAACTAACGCCGGAGGCTCGAAGCCGGAAGTTGGAAGCACACCCCCGATGGTCTCCATCGGGGGTGTGGCTTTATGGGGCCTAAGGACGCCGGGTATGCGAAAATCCCTCCAGCCTTAGTGACACCAGACCAGGGATGCCATGAGTCAACCCGATCCAACGATTCGCGACGAGGTGGCGCGGCTGCGCGCCGAGCTCGACGATGCCAACTACCGCTACTACGTCCTCGACGATCCTCACCTGACCGATGCCGACTACGATCGCCGGCTGCGGCGGCTGCAGCAACTGGAGGAGGCGCACCCGGCACTGGCCAGCGACGACTCCCCCACCCAGCGGGTAGGAGCCGCCCCGGCGGCGGGCTTCCCCGAGGTACAGCATGCGGTGCCCATGCTCTCCCTGGACAACGCCTTCGACGAAGAGGAGCTGGCCGCCTTCGTCAAGCGCATCGCCGATCGCCTGGAGATGGATGGCGACGACCTGGCCTTCTGCTGCGAGCCCAAGCTGGATGGCGCGGCGGTGTCGCTGGTCTACGAGCGGGGGCGCCTGGTGAGCGGCGCCACCCGGGGCGATGGCCGCACCGGCGAGGGCATCACCTCCAATCTGCGCACCCTGCGCTCCATCCCGCTGCGGCTGCGTGGCGAGGCGCCCCCCGAGCTGCTCGAGGTGCGTGGCGAGGTGACCATGCGTCACGCCACCTTCGAGGCGATGAACGAGCGCGCCCGGGAGGAGGGCACCAAGGTCTTCGCCAACCCCCGCAACGCCGCCGCCGGCAGCCTGCGCCAGCTCGACCCCCGCATCACCGCCACCCGTCCCCTGGAGTTCAGCGCCTATCAGGTGGCCCGCATCCAGCCGGATCCCGGCGATGCCACCCACAGCCAACTGATGGCGCGCCTCGCCGAGGTCGGCCTGCGCACCAGCGCCGAGCTCCAGGTGGTACGCGGCGCCGCGGGGATCATCGACTACTGCCGGCGCCTGGGCGAGAAGCGCGATGCCCTGGGCTACGATATCGACGGCGTGGTGATCAAGGTGGACGACCTGCGCCTGCAGCGGGAGTTGGGCTTCGTGGCCCGGGCGCCGCGTTGGGCCATCGCCTTCAAGTTCCCCGCCCAGGAGCAGGTCACTCGCCTCAACGACGTCGAGTTCCAGGTCGGCCGCACCGGCGCCATCACCCCGGTGGCACGCCTCGAGCCGGTGGCGGTGGCCGGCGTCATCGTCGCCAATGCGACCCTGCATAACGCCGACGAGATCGCTCGCCTGGGGGTCAAGATCGGCGATAGCGTGGCCATTCGTCGCGCCGGCGACGTGATTCCCCAGGTGGTACGGGTGGTGACCCCCGCCGAGGCGGGCCGGGAGATTGCCTTTCCCGAACGCTGTCCGGTCTGCGATTCCCAGATCGAGCGCCTGGAGGGCGAGGCGGTGGCGCGCTGCTCCGGTGGCCTCTACTGCGCCGCCCAGCGCAAGGAGGCCCTCAAGCACTTCGCCTCCCGCCGCGCCCTGGATATCGAGGGGCTGGGGGTCAAGCTGATCGACCAACTGGTGGAGCGGGACTGGGTCAAGACTCCGGCGGACCTCTTCCGGCTGCGTGCCGCCCACCTGGCGGAGCTGCCGCGGATGGGCGAGAAGTCCGCGGAGAACCTGGTGGTGGCCCTGGAGAAGGCCAAGCACACCACCCTGGCGCGCTTTATCTATGCCCTGGGCATCCGCGAAGTGGGGGAGGCCACCGCCGCCAACCTGGCCCGCCACTTCGGCACCCTGGAGGCGCTCATGGGCGCCGATTCGGAGGCCCTGGAGGCGGTGGAGGACGTGGGCCCCATCGTCGCCCGCCATGTGCATACCTTCTTCCGCCAGCCCCACAACCGCGAGACCCTCGAGGACCTGCTCGCCTGCGGCCTGCAGTGGGAGGAGGCGGCGGTGGAGGCGCGGCCCCAGCCCCTGGCGGGGCAGACCTGGGTGCTGACCGGCACCCTGGAGAGCATGACCCGGGACCAGGGCAAGACGCGTCTCCAGGCCCTGGGCGCCAAGGTCGCCGGCAGCGTCTCCAAGAAGACCGCCGGCCTGGTGGCCGGCGAGGCCGCCGGCAGCAAGCTGACCAAGGCCGAGCAGCTCGGCGTGCCGGTGCTGGACGAGGCGGCCTTCCTGGAGCGTCTGGCCGCCTGGGAGAGCGGCGAGGAGAGCGGCGAGGAAAGCGGCGAAGAGAGCGACGCGACGAACGAGGAGAACCAGGCATGAGCGGACGCTTCGTGGAGGTGCCCCACCGGCTACTGCCGGGGGCCACGCTGGTCGCCCTGCTGGAGGCCTTCGTTACCCGCCAGGGCTATGACACCACCGACACCGGCGTCGGCATGGCCGCCTGGGTGGCGGAGCTGGAGGCGCAACTCGAGCGCGGCGAGCTGCTGATCGCCCACGACCTCCAGACCGAGAGCACCGAGGTGATGACCCTGGCCCAGTGGCGTTCCTTCGGCCGCGACCTGGCCGACGACGAGGAGGAGGGCTAGCCCCCTGGCATTCGTCGCTCCCCGACGGCATCCTTGAGGCCATGACCCTCGAGCCCCCACGGCGTTCCGGCAGCGTCGAGCGCAGCTATCCTCTCGACTGCCTGAGCGATACCCACGACTACCACCAGTTGCTGGTGGGCCTCGACGGCCGCCTGGACGTCGAGATCGAGGGGCGTGGCGCCGCCCTGGCGCCGGGGGGCGTCTGCCTGATCCCCGCCGCGGCCACCCACCACTACCTGGGGCTCGACGCCGGCAACCGTTGTCGGGTACTGGACCTGCCGGCGGGCGAGGGCGATGTTGATGCCCTCTTCGCTTGCATCCGCTTCCTGCGCCTGGCGCCACAGGAGGCCCGGCGGCTGGACGACAGGACCCTGCTGGCGCGACTCGGTGCCGCGCCGCCCTGGAACGGCCCGCGCCTCAATATGGCGCGGCTGACCCGGCGGGTACAGGCCGATCCGGCGGCCCCCTGGGACCTGGCCGGGCTGGCCGAGGTCTCGCATCTCTCCGAGCGCCAGCTGAGGCGCAGCCTCTCCGCCCTCACTGGCCTGACCCCCTGGCAGTGGCTCACGCACCAGCGCCTGGCCCGGGCCGCCCGGCTGATGGCCGAGGGCGAGGCCTCGATCACCGAGATCGCCCTGGCCTGCGGCTTCGCCGATGGCGCCCAGTTCAGCCGGCACTTCCGCCGCTGGCGGGGCATCACGCCAAGCGACTTTCGCCGCGGGGCTTGATGGCCGAAATCGATAGCCGACGGCGCCCAGTTCAGCCGTCACTCTTGCCACTGGCCGCCGCTGGCGGGGTATCACGCCAAGCGATTTCCGTCGCGGATCTTGATGGCCGAAATCGACAAGCCAGGGCCCCTGGCCTGCGACCACACTGGGCGCCTGATTCCCGAATGGAGCACCCGCGATGTCGGCCGTATCCCCCGCCGAGGCGCGCCGCGCCACCCTGTGGGGTGCCAGTACCGTCCTTAGTTGGGCGACCCTGGCGCTGTTTACCCAGTGGGCCGGCCCGGTGCCACCCTTCCTGCTCACCGCGCTCTGCTTCGGCCTGGCCGGCGGCCTGGCGCTGCTGGTGTTCCTGGTCCGCGGCGAGGGGCCGGCCCTGGCCGCGGCCCTGCGTCAGCCCCCGGCGGGCTGGGCGCTGGGCATCGGCGGCCTGTTCGGCTACCACCTCTGCTATTTCGTCGCCCAGCAGAACGCGCCGGCGGCCAATGCCGGCCTGATCAGCTACCTCTGGCCGCTGCTGATCGTGATTTTCGCCGGCTGGTTGCTGCCGGGGGAGCGGTTGCGTGGCATCCATCTGCTGGGGGGAGGCTGCGGCTTCCTCGGCGCGGCGCTGCTGGTGGGGCCGGAGGGCCTCGACTGGGCGGGGGAGTACGCGCCGGGCTACCTGGCGGCCTTCGCCGCGGCCTTTATCTGGGGCGGCTACTCGGTGGCCTCGCGGCTGCTGGCGCGGATCCCCACCGCGGCGGTGGCCTGGAACTGTCTGGGGGCGGCGCTGCTGGCACTGCTCTGTCACCTGGCCTGGGAGCCCCGCGGCTGGCCCGAGGGCGCCAATCTCTGGGCCATCCTGGCCCTGGGGCTGGGCCCGGTGGGCAGTGCCTTCTTTACCTGGGACCTGGGCATGAAGCGGGGGCAGGTGCGCCTGCTGGGGCTGCTCTCCTACGCGACGCCGCTGCTCTCCACTCTGGTGCTGATCGCCGCGGGCCTGGCCGCTGCCGGCCCGACCCTGCTGATCGCCGCCCTGCTGATCTGCGGCGGCGCCCTGATCGGCAGCGGCCGGCTGGGGCCACGGGCAGGTCGTGACGGCAGCCAGGCGTCGGCGGGCTAGCCGCGAATCAGCTCGCGAATCAGCCGCCGCCCTGGGTGCAGGTGATCCACCAGGTCGCGGGGCAGCGGCAGGGGCTCGTCGCAGAGCATCGAGGCCAGCAGCTCGGCACACAGCGGCGCGCTGGCCAGGCCCCGGGAGCCGTGGGCGGCGCTGATCCAGAGCCCCGGATGGTGGCGCCCCGGAAGCTCGGGGATGCGCTTGGCGTCCTTGGCGAGGGGCGCATAGTCGCGCCGCCAGGCCTCGGCGTCCGGCAGCGGCCCGGCATAGGGGCTCTTGTCGGGGCTGGCCGCGCGCACCGCGGCGCGACCCGCCAGGTGTGAGGGTGCCGGCTCGGCGCCGGCTTCGCGCAGCGCCGCCACATAGCCGGGCAGGGTGGCCTCGAGCTCCGCCAGGTTGGCGGCGTGGTCCGCCTCCCGTATTTCATCGCTTGCGTCGTTGGGGGCGAAGGTGGCGCCGAAGGTCAGCACCCCGTCCAGGGGCGGTGGCAGATAGCCGCCGGCGCAGATCACTCGGGTCGGCGCCGGGGCTCCCTCGGGGAGGGGCAGTTCGCTCACCTGGCCGCGGATCGCCTGGAGCGGCAGGGCGGTGCTCTGGGCGAAGCGATTGGCGGCCCGGGCATTGGCCAGTACCACCTGATCCACCACCAGGCTCTCCCCATCCGCGAGCGCCAGTCGCCAGCCCTCGCCTTCCGGGGCGAGGGCCTCCACGGCCAGGGGGCGATGGTCGATGCCCGGGGTGGCCGCCAGCCGGGCGCAGAGGGCCCGGGGGCGCACCCAGCCCGCCGCCGGGTAGTCCAGGCCGCCGCAGCCGGGGGCCAGCTCACCGCTCAGGCCGCAGCGCCGGGCCAGGGTCTCGGCATCGAGGCCCTCCACCACCGAGGCCGGCAAGGGGTGGTGATCGAGGAAGCGCGCCTGGCGTCGGGCCTCCCGCTCGTCCCTGGCCAGCTGCACCACGCCGCTGGGCTGCCACAGGGCCTGGTCCGGGTCGCGGTGGGCCAGGAAGCGGCGACTGTGCAGCAGCCCCGCCAGGTAGACCCGGCTCTGGTCGTTGGTCTCGGCGGCCAGCTTGACGTAGAGGGCCCCCTGACGGTTGCCGGAGGCGCCGGCGGCGATGCCGGCGGGGTCGAGCAGGGTCACCGCCACGCCGCGCCGGGCCAGGGCCTCGGCCACCGTGGTGCCGGCCAGGCCGGCACCCACCACCGCGATGCGGTGGGCCGGGCGTGCCGGCGGTGGGGTGAACCAGGGCGTGCGACGGCGGGTGTCGTCCCGGGGCGGCGCCGCGATCTCGCCGGCCAGCATCTCCCGCTTGCGGCCGAAGCCGGGCACCTTTCGCCAGGCGAAGCCCGCCGCCTTGAGGCCGCGCTTGACCACCCCGGCGCAGGTGAAGGTGGCGAAGCTGGCGCCGGGGCGGGAGCGGGCCGCCATGGCCTCGAAGAGGGCCGGGTGCCACATCTCGGGGTTCTTGGCCGGGGCGAAGCCGTCCAGGAACCAGGCGTCCACCCGGCCCTCCAGCTGCCACAGGCAGTCGGCGCTATCGCCGAAGTGCAGGTCCAGGGTGACCCGCTCGTCGAGCCACAGGCGATGCACCCCGGGCAGCGGCTCCGGCCACTGGTCGACCAGTCGCACCGCGGGCTCGGCGAACTCGGGCCAGGCCGCCAGGGCCCGGGCCAGGTCGTCGCGGCGCAGCGGGAAGAGCTCGGTGGAGACCAGGTGCAGGCGTGCCCCGGCCGGGGCCTGGGCGCGGAAGCAGGCCCAGGCGCAGAGCATGTTGAGGCCGGTGCCGAAGCCGGTCTCGCCGATCACGAAGGGCCGCGGCTCCCGCCACTCCCGGAAGCGCCGCGGCAGGTCATTGGCGGCGATAAACACATGCTCGGTCTCGGCGCGGCCGTCGTGGCGGGAGAAGTAGACGTCGTCGAAGTGGGTCGAGTGGGGGGCCGCGGCCAGGGTGTCATCGGCTCGCCAGTCCAGGCTGGCCTGGGTCAGGGGGCGCAGGGGGGGCAGCGTCACGGCTCGGGCCTCGCAGGCAGAAGCGTCCAGGGATGGTCAAAGCGTAGCCAGCCCGCTTCAAGCGACGGCGGCTCTGGGCTGGCGCCAGGCATCCGCGGGCTGTTAACAGGGTTTTCCACAGTCGTTGTGCAAAAACCGGCTGTGGAAAACCTCCTTAAGGCAGCACCTTCTTGAAGGGCTTGACGGTGACCCGGGCGTAGACGCCGGCGATCACATAGGGGTCCACGTCCGCCCAGGCCTGGGCCGCCTGGAGGTCCTCGAACTCGGCCACCACCAGGCTGCCGCTGAAGCCCGCCTCGCCCGGGTCCTCGCTGTCCACCGCCGGGTGGGGACCGCACAACACCAGGCGGCCCTCGTCACGCAGCTTCTCCAGGCGCGCCAGGTGGTCGGGGCGAGCGGCCATGCGCCGCTCGAGGCTGTTATTCACATCTTCACTGATGATGGCGTAGAGCATGGGTGAATCCTTGCAGGATAACCGACGGGCCGGTGCCTGGCCCCGGCGCGGCACGCGGTTGACCGCGGCCCACGGGGCGCGCACCATGGAGGCCCTATTCTGACAAAGACGCCCGCCGGCGTCATGCCGATGCCCGATTCTTCCCCGCTCGCCGATTCCCTGGCCGAGGTCACCGGCCTCGACCTGCATATGCACTCCACCGCGTCCGACGGGGCCCTGGCCCCCGCCGAGCTGATGGCCCTGTGCCAGGCCCGTGGCCTGACCCACCTGGCGCTGACCGACCACGACACGGTGGACGGGGTGGCCGAGGCCCACGAGGCCGCCCGGGAACTGGGGCTGCGCCTGCTGCCCGCCACCGAACTCTCCTCGCAATGGGGCGGCGTCAATATCCATGTGGTGGCACTGTTGCCCGAGGGCGCCCAGGGCCCCCTGGCCGAAGGCCTGGCCGACCAGGCCCGGGCGCGGGCGGCGCGGGCCGAGGAGATCGCCCGGCGGCTGGAGGCCATCGGCCTGGACGACGCCCTGGCCAAGGCCCGGGCCCAGGCCGGCAGCGAGCGTCCCCTGGGGCGCCCCGACTTCGCTCGGGCCCTGGTGGCCGAGGGCCTGGTCAAGGATATCGGCACGGCCTTCAAGAAGTACCTGGGTAATGGCAAGCGCGGCGATATCAAGGCCCACTGGCCCGCCCTGGAGACGGTGGTCACCTGGGTGGTGGCCTCCGGCGGGGTGGCGGTGCTGGCCCATCCGCTGCGCTATGGCATGACCCGGCGCAAGCGCGGCCTGCTGCTGGACGCCTTCCGGGCCGCCGGCGGCGAGGCGGTGGAGCTGGTCAGCGGTTTCCAGAATCCCGACCAGACCCGTGACCTGGCCCGCCAGCTGATCGAGCGGGAGCTTTCCGGCTCCCTGGGCAGCGACTTCCATGCCCCCGGCGGCCCCCTGGCCCCGGGCAGCATGAGCCCGGTGCCCCGGGTGGCGGTGCCCCCGGTCTGGCACCATCCCCGCCTGGCGACCTTTGCCGCCGCCTGAGCCGCGGCGTATGCTGAGATCCATGCCCGAGCCGAGGCGCCGCCTTGGCTCGCTTCTCCCGGTCTCAGTGCAAGGAGTCCGCATGAGCCAGTTCTTCCAGATCCATCCCGATAACCCCCAGAAGCGCCTGATCGATGGCGCCATCGAGATCATTCGTCGCGGCGGCGTGATCGCCTACCCCACCGACTCCGGCTATGCCCTGGGCTGCCACCTGGGGGACAAGAAGGCGGTGGAGCGCATCAAGCGCCTGCGCCAGTTGGACGACAAGCACAATTTCACCCTGGTCTGCTCGGACCTCTCCGAAATCGGCACCTACGCCAAGGTGGACAACGACGTCTTCCGCCTGCTCAAGGCGCATACCCCCGGCGCCTACACCTTTATTCTCCAGGCCACCACCGAGGTGCCGCGGCTGCTGCTGCACCCCAAGCGCCGCTCCATCGGCGTGCGGGTGCCGGATCACCGCATCACCCACGCCCTGCTGGAGGCGCTGGGCGAGCCGCTGATGAGCGTGACCCTGATCCCGGTGGGGGAGGAACTCCCCATGACCGACGCCGAGGAGATCCGCGACCGCTATGCCAACCAGCTCGACCTGATCATCGACGGCGGCGCCTGCCAGCTCGATCCCACCAGCGTGGTGGACCTGCGCGAGCTGCCCCCCACCATCGTTCGTGAAGGGCGGGGCGACATCGCGTCTTTCCAGTAACCGATCGAGCCGTTCCGACGACGATGCCCGGCGCCTGGCCGGGCATCGTCGTTTCAGGGGTCGCAAAGAGCGTGTCGGGGGTCGCAATGGGGCAGGCGGGAGGGCCAGTCTGGACTAGAGTTAATTTGAACGATCAATAAAAATAAAATAGGCTGGTTTTCGCCAGTTTCGATAACAGTGAGTAATGGATCGGCTCCCGCCGCTCCTCACAGGAGAAAACAATGACCCCGAACAAGAAGCGATTCCCCGCCCTGCTGGCCGCTCTGGCCGCCGCTTCCTTCGCCACCACCGCCAGTGCCGAAGCGCCCGCCCAGGAGGCGACCCTCTGCGATCAGCAGGCCTATGCCATGGGGCTGCGCTACCAGCAGCAGTCCGCCGAGATCGCCGCCTTGCAACGCCAGGGCTTCACCCTGGCCACCCTGCGCCTGGAACAGGCCATCGAGCGTCATGGCGAGGACGCCAATCTGGCCATCATCACCGACCTGGACGAGACGGTGATCGATAACAGTGCCCTGCTGGTGCGCGATATGCAGCGCTGCCACGACTACACGGCCTGGGACACCTGGCTGCATTGGGAGCGCGAAGGCGAGCCTCGGTTGATCCCCGGCGCCGCGGACTTCCTGGCGTTCGCCGATGCCCAGGGCGTGGCCATCTATTACGTCTCCGACCGCTATCAGGAGAACAAGGCCGACACCCTGGCCACCCTGGAGCACCTGGAGCTGCCCCAGGTGAGTGACGATAGCGTCTTGCTGCTGGGCCCGCCCAAGCAGGAGCGTCGGAGCTTCGTCGAGGAGAACTACACCCTGGTGATGCAACTGGGCGACACCCTGCACGACTTCTCCGAGGCCTTCGTCAGCAGCGTGCCCCTGGACGAACAGCACGCCCAGGTGGAGGCCAACGCCGAACGCTTCGGCGTCGACTGGATCGTCTTCCCCAATGCCACCTACGGCACTTGGGAGGAGGCCGAGCTGGAGGCCTGGGAGGCGCCTTTCCTGACCGAGTAATCGGCAGTCGAAGGCCCCGGTGACCGGGGCAAGTCGAGGGAGCGTCCGCCTAGGCGGGCGCTCCCTCGTCGTTTGTCGTGCCGTCGTCGTGCTTCTCCCGGGGATCCGGGGTCTCCTCGTCGAGCCAGGTGCCGCATTTCAGGCAGTACCTGGCATCCTTCTCGTGGCGATCGTGGCCGCAGCCGGGACAGGCCTCGTCGGAGTAGCGGTCGGCGCGGATCGAGCGGATCACCTCCGCGGAGAAGACCCCGGTGGGCACGGCGATGATCGAGTAGCCGGTCAGCATCACCATGACCGAGATCGCCTGGCCCAGGGGCGTCACCGGGACGATATCCCCGTAGCCCACGGTGGTCAGGGTGACGATGGCCCAGTAGATGGCGCTGGGAATGCTGCTGAAGCCCGCCTCTTCCGGTTCGATCAGGTAGACCAGGGAGGCGAAGATGGTCACCAGCAGGAAGACGCTGAACAGGAACAGGAAGATCTGGTGGGTACTGCGCTTGAGGGCCTCCAGCAACAGGCGCCCCTCGCCGACGAACTGCATCAGGCGAAGCACCCGGAAGACCCGTAGTACCCGCAGCAGGCGGATCACCACCAGGGATTGGGCGCCGGGAATCAGCAGCATCAGCCAGGTAGGCAGGATCGCCAGGACGTCGATCACCCCGTAGAAGCTCCTCAGGTACTGGCCGGGGCGCTCCAGGCAGTAGAGACGTACCGCCAGTTCCAGGGTGAAGGCCAGGGTGAAGCCCCACTCCAGCCAGTAGAAGAGGCTGCCATGCTCGGCCCGGTAGGCGGGGACGCTATCCAGCATCACCACCAGCACGCTGGCCAGGATCACCCCGATCAGGGCGATATCGAAGCCCTTGGCCAGGGGCGTGTCGGACTCGAAGATCACCTGGAAGACACGGGTGCGCAGGCCTTCGGCGGCGGGCTTGAACTGATCGCTCATGGGATCCTCCTGATCACGGGGCGTCGACCTCAGGCATGCAGGTGGCGGGCCAGGGCCAGGGCAGCGCCCCCGGCGGTCGGTGTCCCGTCCTGCGTCAGGGCCTCGGCAAGCCGCCCGGCCAGCTCCTGCGTCCTGGCGTCGGCGGCGAGTCGGGCCAGGTCGGCATAGGCCTGCCGGGCCGCGTCCCGGAAGGTCGCGTCGCCGCTATCCTGCCAGGCATCCAGGGCGGCGGTGGCGCGGGCCTCCAGGGCCAGGGCGTCGCCGCCCTCGGGGAGCGGCCAGTGCCCGGCCAGCAGGGCGGCGCCCCGGGCCGCCTTGCTGGCGTTGGCGGGGCGCAGCGCCACCTGTTCGGCGAGCCGCTCGGCCAGCCCCCAGAGGGCCTCGGGCTCGCCGTCCTTGAGCTCCAGTTCCAGCTCGCGAATCGCCGCGTGCCGCTCCCCGGCGCGAATCTCCCCTTCGTCCAGGGCCAGCTCGATGCGGCTGCCCTGCCAGTCGAGCAGCCAGCGGTGGCGTCGGAAGTCGGTGGCGAAGCGCGGCACCAGGCGCTCCAGCAGGTCCACCGGCAGCGCCGCCATGGGGGGCAGGGTGGCCAGGCGCGCCAGGTCCAGGGTCTCGTCGGCCACCAGCCACTCCCACTCGCCGCGCCGCGACAGGCCGCCCTGGCTGTGGCCAGCGGTCTTCAGGGTCTGTACCCAGCCCGAGGCGGTGCGCCGCAGGCGCAGCGCCATGCGCGCGGTTTCCAGCTCCCCCTGGGGGGTATCGAAGTAGGTGTTGGCCAGTTCCAACCGCTCGGGGGGATGGCCCAGCAGCGGGTGAGTCAGCAGTCGCTCGGGGCCATCATCGGTCAGGGCGAGCTTGAGCTCGATCTCTTGGGGCATGGGGTTTCCTGTATAACGAGGGTATGAATTTTTTATGACGCTGGCCGGCTCAGTCACTATACTGTCGCCGCCAACTCCCAAGTGCGACCTTTCTTATGGTGACTCCCAACCCCTTCTCCGCGATGTTTGGCCGTTCGCCATTCCAGCCGTTGCTGGCACATATCGTCAAGGCCAGCGAGGCCGCGGATGAACTGTTGCCCTTCTTCGAGGCGACCCTCACCGGTGACTGGGCCGCCGCGGCACAGCACCGCGAGGCGATCACCCGTCTGGAGCACGAGGCCGACGAGCTCAAGACCGAGCTGCGCCTCAACCTGCCCAACACCATGTTCCTGCCGGTCTCCCGCTCCGATCTGCTCGACCTGATCAGCGTCCAGGACAAGATCGCCAACAAGGCCCGGGATATCACCGGCATCATGCTGGGCCGCGAGATGCAGGTGCCCGAAGCCCTGGCCGGCCCCATGCGAGACTACCTGCGTACCGCCGTGGCCGCCGTCGGCCAGGCCCGCAAGGCCCTGGAAGAGCTCAAGGACCTGCTCGAGTCCGGTTTCGGTCGTAACGTCTCCGACGTGATGCAGAACCTGATCCGCGAGCTGCACAACCTGGAGCACCAGGCCGATGATCAACAGATTGCGATCCGCCGTCTGCTCTTCGGGCTCGAGAGCCAGCTGCCGCCGGTGGACGTGATGTTCCTCTACCAGATCATCGACTGGATCGGCGAGCTCGCCGATCGCGCCGAACGGGTCGGCAGTCGTCTGCAGATCCTCACCGCCCGCTGAGGTCGGCGCCACCGCGCCGCCCGGCTCCGGCTCGCGGGGCGATCCCGCCGCGAGTCACTCGCTTCCTCCTGACACCTACATAGGATCCAAGCCCCTATGTCGATCATTGCGCAGCATGGCGAAATCTTCATTATTCTTGCCTGTCTCTTCGGCTTCTTCATGGCCTGGGGGGTGGGGGCCAATGACGTGGCCAACGCCATGGGTACCTCGGTGGGCTCCAAGGCCATCACCATCAAGCAGGCGATCATCATCGCCGTGATCTTCGAGTTCCTCGGCGCCTGGCTGGCCGGCGGCGAGGTGACGGCGACCATCCGTGGCGGCATCGTCGACCCCGACCTGCTGGCCGCCGATCCCCAGTTCCTGGTCTACGGCATGCTCTCGGCGTTGCTGGCCGCCGGTATCTGGCTGCTGATCGCCTCGGCCCGAGGCTGGCCGGTCTCCACCACCCACTCCATCGTCGGTGCCATCGTCGGCTTCGGCGCCGTGGGCCTGGGCATGGAGGCGGTGGCCTGGAATCGCGTCGGCACCATCGCCTCCAGCTGGGTGGTCTCGCCGCTGCTGGCCGGTACCATCGCCTTCGGCCTGTTCAAGACGGTGCAGTACCTGATCTTCGAGGCCCGCGATCCCTTCGCCGCGGCCAAGCGCTACGTGCCCATGTACGTCTTCCTGGTCGGCTTCATCGTCGCCATGGTGACCCTGACCAAGGGCCTGACCCATGTGGGGCTGAACTTCACCTTCGGGCAGAGTTTCCTGCTGTCGATCCTGATCGGCCTGGCGATCATGGGGCTGGGCATCATCCTGGAGCGCCGCGTCGACTACCAGAAGAGTGCTGGTGACAGTTTCGGCTATGGCGGCGTGGAGCGGGTCTTCGGCGTGCTGATGCTGTTTACCGCCTGTGCCATGGCCTTCGCCCACGGTTCCAATGACGTGGCCAACGCCGTGGGGCCGCTGGCGGCGGTGATCAGCGTGGTACGCAGCGACGGGGTGATCGACAGCGCCGCCCTGGTGCCCTGGTGGGTACTGGTGCTGGGGGGCGGCGGTATCGTCTTCGGCCTGGTGACCTATGGTCACCGGGTGATCGCCACCGTGGGGACCGGCATCACCGAGCTGACCCCCAGCCGCGGCTTCGCCGCCACCCTGGCCGCCGCCACCACCGTGGTGCTGGCCTCCGGTACCGGCTTGCCGATCTCCACCACCCATACCCTGGTGGGGGCGGTGCTGGGCGTGGGCCTGGCCCGCGGCATGGCGGCGCTGAACCTGCGGGTGATCGGTACCATCGTCATGTCCTGGCTGATCACCCTGCCCGCCGGTGCCGGCCTGGCGATCCTCTTCTTCTTTACCTTCAAGGGGATGTTTGGCTAGTAGGTCGGATAAACGAGCCTTGGGCGAGAGCATCCGACACCCAGGGCGGATACACGCCATCGGAACGTCGGATGCGCCTTCGGCTTATCCGACCTACGGGGCTGCCAAGCCCCAATAAGCATCGCGGCGGCACCCAAGGGTGCCGCCGTTTTCCTTGGCTTGCTATAGTCGAAGCTCGCTTTATCCGTTCACCTGCTGCCGGAGTGCGGCCCTTGAATACGCGCTTTCCCTTCGTCGACTGGTTCCGTAACTCGTCTCCCTATATCAATGCCCACCGCGGCCGAACCTTCGTCATCCTGATCGAGGGCGAGGCGATGGCCGAGGGGCGAGGCGAGCAACTGATCCAGGACCTGGCCCTGTTGCACACCCTGGGGGTGCGCCTGGTGGTGATCTATGGCATCCGCCCCCAGGTGCAGGCCGCGCTGCGAGCGGAGGGCATCGCCCCCTGCCGCCACGAAGGGCGCTGGGTCGCCGACGACGCCATCATGGCCCGGGTCGAGCGGATCGCCGCCGAGCAGCGGCTGTGGCTGGAGGCGCGCCTCTCCCTGGGATTGCCCAACACTCCCCTGCATGGGGTCGAGCTGACCGCCGTCTCCGGCAACCTGGTGATGGCCAAGCCGCTGGGCGTGCGCGAGGGCATCGACTATCACCGCAGCGGCGAGGTACGGCGGGTACGGGCCACGGCGATCCAGGGCCTGCTCGACCAGGGCTCCCTGGTGGTGCTGCCGCCCCTGGGCTTCTCCAGCACCGGCGAGGTCTTCGACCTGGATGCCGCCGAGGTGGCCCAGCAGACCGCGGTGGCGCTGGGCGCCGACAAGCTGATCCTGCTGGGCGAAGCGGCGGGGCTCCACGACGCCAGCGGCCGGCTGCAGCGCCAGCTGACCCCCGCCGAGGCGACGCCGCTGATGGAGCGCGCCGCCCCCGGCAGCGAGCTGGCCCGCCACCTGGGGGCGGCCTGTGACGCGGCCCGCCATGGCGTGGCTCGCACCCACCTGCTCTCCTGGCTGGATCATGACGCCCTGCTGGGCGAGCTGTTCACCCGCGATGGCGTGGGCACCATGATCACCCAGCATCGCTACGAGCAGTTGCGCGCCGCCGAGCTGGCCGACGTGGGGGGGCTGCTCGAGCTGCTCGAGCCCCTGGAGCGTCGCGGCATGCTGGTGGCCCGTTCCCGGGAGCGCCTGGAGCACGAGATCGACGACTACCTGGTGATCGATCGCGACGGCATGGTGATCGGCTGCGCGGCGCTGCACTGCTTCGGCGATGCCGAGATGGGCGAGCTGGCCTGCGTGGCGGTCCACGGCGACTATCGGGGCGGGGCCCGAGGCGAGCTGCTGCTGGCGGAGGTCGAGCGGCGCGCCCGGCGCCTGGGGCTGACGGCCCTGTTCGCCCTGACCACCCACACGACCCACTGGTTCTTCGAGCATGGCTTCGAGCTCGCCTCGGTGGCGGATCTGCCCCCCATGAAACGCGAAGCCTATAACCAGGCACGCAAGTCCAAGGTGCTGATCAAGGCCCTCTGAGCGATGGCCTCGAGGGGGCGTGTCGCCGCCCGGGGCCCGCTTCGGGCAGAGTGTCGCAGAAAAGAATATATTAACTATTTGATTTAAAAGGGTTAATCGAGGTTCTTTGCAAAAACGTCGGAGAATCGCGACGTTATTCCCGCCTTTCCCGGGGTCGTCTGGCCCCGTCCCCGCCTTCCTCTCGTGCGTATTTTTTATAAACACATGATTTTTAAGTAGTTTTAAAAAAGTGGCACGAGTATCGCTATAGTCAGGGTGAGCAGCGAGGAGGAGGTTGTTACGGCTCATCTCCTTCGGCCCTGGCAGGGTGAGCATTTCGCTCCCTGTGCCGCTCGCCCCGCCGGGGCCAGCGTCTGCTCCATGCGATGTAACACTCAGGTTGCGATGAGACCGGTGCCGCCGCAAGGCATGGAATGGCTCCGTTAACGGGCAAGGATGCTCTGGCAAGGATGCCTCATCCCCTCCGGGGGATCGAATCTCGATGGGCAGGCGAAGGCCTGCTCGTCACAGGAATGAAGCCGGGCATTTGCCCCCGTCGCGCTAGCCCCTGGCAGGCGATGATGCGCGACATGGCTTCCGGGCCTCGGCCCTGCGAGTCGCGATGCCTCCGGCCAGGCGGCAGGCGGCGAGACTCGTCCCCTTTAGTTCCCTGCGTACCTCGGGCCGACCCTGTCGGCCCATTTTTTTTCGTCGGTACAAACGCCGAGTGGGGAGGGGAAGGACGGTTGTCGGCGATTGAGTACGGTGTCGAGTTGGCTGTCGCCAAATGCATACTATACAAGTGGCTGATTTATAAAGATATTTTTTCGTTCCGGTAAATCGCGTCGCCATATGGCGACGAAAAGTGCCGAAAAAGCGGTGGGGCCATATCGGTGGTCGGTGACGAATCACCAAGATGGAAAGGCAGTTGTTTGTATTTGTTGGTTTTTTTATTTTTTGGCACGGCTTTGGCAATGGGTAGGGCAAGCGGAACGAAAAGACCGCGAGCACTGCCCCGCACTGGGGAAGATTCTCGATAAGGCGCCCGACCGGCGACTTATCCTGGAAGTCCGGCACAGGCCCATCAGGGCGGCCGATGACTTCGGGCCACGGGCCCAACGGCGGTTTCTCACGATACCCCGTCACTTCAGTTCCCTGCGTACCTTGGGCCGGCTCTGCCGGCCCTCTTTTTTTGTGGGCGCTGCGCTGGCCTGGGCGGCATCTCTGGTATTCTCGGTGGGTATGAGGCATGACGACTTCCCTACTCCGGCATAGAACTTGGGCCATGACCACGCAGGTGTCGCGCCGTTGGCGCCCCCGTTCCCTGTTGCAGCTGGTGCTGCTGGCCTTCCTGGTGGTGATGCTGCCGCTGGGGGTGCTGATGTTCCAGGCCGGCCAGGCGCTGGCCGAGTTGACTCGCCTGGCCGATGTGGGCGCCCGCCAGGCGGTGGAAGAGACCCGCCGGGCCCGGGCCCTGACCTCCCTGTCGCTGGAGATGGAGCGCAGTGCCCGCCAGTATGCGGTGGTGGAGGACCCCGGTCTGATGGCGATCTTCAGCGAACGCCATGCCGAGTTCGAGTCGCTGCTACGCGACCAGCGGCGCCTGCTGCCGGATGATCCGGATATTCGGGCGCTCTTTCCGCTACTCGAGGAGCTGGCCTCCCTGCCGGACGCCGCCGGCGCCGAGGTGCGCGAACGCCTGGATGCCTTCGCCGCCCTGGCCAACCATGCCGAGGCGGTGCGCCGGGCTACCAACCGCAAGATCGATGAACGCATCGAGGCGATTCGCGAGCGTGCCGATAACGTCCAGGCGCGCCTCTGGCTGCAGACCCTGGCCCTGGTCTCTGCCAGCCTGGCGCTGATGCTGCTCTTCACCTGGTTGATCATGCGGCCGATTCGCCAGTTGGAGCGGCGCATCCTGGGCATCGGCGGTGACAGCCGCACGGCCCCGGTGGCCCACTCCATCCAGGGGCCGGCGGAGCTGGTCCAACTGGGCGAGCGCCTCGACTGGCTCTCGGCGCGCCTCGGTGAAGTGGAGGCCCAGAAGCAGCAATTCCTGCGCCATATGTCCCACGAGCTCAAGACCCCCCTGGCCAGCGTGCGGGAGGGCACGGCGCTGCTCTGCGACGGGGTGGCCGGGGGCCTCGACCCGCGCCAGCGGGAGATCCTCGAGCTGATCGATGCCAGTGGCGAGGAGCTGCAGCGACTGATCGAGCAGCTCCTCGACTACAACCTGCTGCAGCACCACCGCGAGGTGGATACCCTGCGCTTCGATATGACCGCGCTGATCGAAGAGCTGCTGGCCAAGCACCGACTGGCGCTGACCCACAAGGGCATGCGGGTCAGCGCCCCGGTGGTGTCCCTGGAGTGGTGTGCCGACCGCACCGCCACCGGGCGAATTCTCGACAATCTGTTGTCCAATGCCATCGCTTACGGCGAAGATGGCGGCGTCCTGGAGATTCGTCAGCGCCGCGAGGGCGCCACCCTGGTCCTCGAGGTAGCCAACAGTGGCGCGGCGATCGACGAATCGGACCGGGCTCGCCTCTTCGAGCCCTTCTACCAGGGGCGGGCCCGCCGCCAGGGCGCCCTCAAGGGGTCCGGCATCGGCCTCTCGGTGGCCGCCGACTGCGCGCGCATGCAGCAGGGCACCCTGGAGCTGGTCACCGATGATCTGCTGCCGGTGTGCTTTCGCCTGACCCTGCCCTGGCAGCCGGGGCCGCCCCCCAGCCTAGAACAGAAGAAGACCCCTGCGCCGCCGGGCCCGGCGGCGCAGGAGCACGCAAGGAGTCGTTGAGTCATGAACTATCGTCTAGCCGCCGCCCTGGTGGGGGCCGCGCTATTGGCCGGTTGTCAGTGGTTGCCGGAGGCGCCCCAGAGCATCGCCCCGCCGCCGACCATTGGGGCGTCCTGTGACCGGGAGATCCCGCTGCTGGTGGAGAGCGACTGCCTGCTGGACGCCTGGGTCGCCTTCGGCCTGGCCTCCCAGCGTGGCGATCGCGAGTGGCGGGATGGCCTGCTGGTGCGCCTCGATGGCGAGGACGAGCGCTCGCGCCTGGCCCGGGCCGTGGTGCTGGCCTGGGGCAGCGAACGCGAATGGGACCGTGCCGCGACGCTACTGGAGAATACCGTCATCGACGACGCCCCGGAGTCGCTGCAACCGCTGCTGCGCTACTGGCGCAACGACCTGGAGGGGCGCCGTGCCCTGGTGGGTCGCCTGGCCCGCAGCGAGGACGAGCGCCGGGCCCTGGTCGCCGAACGCCAGGAACTGGAAGAGAAGCTCGAAGCGCTGACCGCCATCGAGCAGAGTATCAACCTACGTCAGCCGTCTCCGTGACGGCGACCGGAGTCGAAGTGTGAAGCAAGCCGCGCATATCCTGCTGGTGGACGACGACGCCAGCCTGCTGAAACTCCTGGGCATGCGCCTGGAGAGCCATGGATTTCGGGTCACCACGGCGGCCAGCGGTCGCGAAGCCCTGGAGCGGGTCGAGGCCTCGCGCCCCGACCTGGTGCTCTCCGACCTGCGCATGGACGAGATGGACGGCCTGGCGCTGTTCCAGGAACTGCAGCGGCGCCTGCCCGGCCTGCCGGTGATCATCCTCACCGCCCATGGCTCGATTCCCGATGCGGTCAGCGCCACCCGCCAGGGGGTGTTCAGCTTCCTGACCAAGCCGGTCAACCGCGACGAACTCTTCGCCGCCATCGACGAGGCCCTGTCCCAGACGGTGTGGAGCGGCGAGGGCGAACAGGGCTGGCGGGCCGAGATCATCACCCGCAGCCCGGAGATGGAGCGCATCCTCGAGCAGGCGCAGATGGTCGCCGCCTCGGATGTCAGCGTCTTGGTCACCGGTGCATCCGGCTCCGGCAAGGAACTGCTGGCCAGCGCCATCCACAAGGCCAGCCCGCGGGCCGACAAGCCCTTCGTGGCCATCAACTGCGGGGCCCTGCCGGAGCAACTGCTGGAGAGCGAGCTGTTCGGGCATGCCAAGGGCGCCTTCACCGGCGCGGTGAGCCAGCACCAGGGGCTTTTCCAGGCCGCCGATGGCGGCACCCTCTTCCTCGATGAGATCGGCGACATGCCGCTGCCCCTGCAGGTCAAGCTGCTGCGCGCCCTGCAGGAACGCCAGGTGCGGCCGCTGGGCTCCACCACCTCGATCCCCATCGACGTGCGAATCATCTCCGCCACTCACCGCGACCTGAGTCGCGCCATGGCCGACGGCGACTTCCGCGAGGACCTCTACTACCGCCTCAATGTGGTCAACCTCAAGCTGCCGGCCCTCAAGGAGCGCGCCGAGGACGTGCCGCTGCTGGCCAAGCATCTGGTGGCCAAGGTGGCCTCCCGCCACAAGGCCTTCGTCAAGGGCTTCTCGCCGGAGGCCCTCAACCTGCTGGCCTCCTGCGCCTGGCCGGGTAACGTGCGTCAGCTGGTCAACGTGGTGGAGCAGTGCGTGGCCCTGAGCAGTGCGCCGATCATTCCCGAGGCGCTGGTCTCCCAGGCCCTGGCCGCCGAAGAGAATGGCCTGCCCACCTTCAACGACGCCCGCGCCGGCTTCGAGCGCAGCTACCTGATCAAGGTGCTGAAGATCACCGAGGGCAACGTGACCCAGGCGGCGCGTATCGCCGGGCGCAACCGCACCGACTTCTACAAGCTGCTGGGGCGCCACGACCTGGAGCCGGGCCGTTTCAAGCCCGGCGCCGAGCCGGGCTGATCTGGACGGCCGACGCCATGGGCCGGCCTGGTCCTTCCTGAAATCGAGTCGCTTCAAGGCCGACGCCATGGGCCAGCCTAGTCCTTGAAGCGCCGCTTCACCTCCAGGCTCAGCCGGCCCTCGCCGAGGCGGGCGCTGAGCCGCTGCCCCGGTTGGGTTTCCTCGGCGCGGCGCACCACCTGGTGTGCCTCGTCCTCGAGGATCGCGTAGCCGCGGCCCAGTACCGCCAGCGGGCTTACCGCCTGCAGTTCCCTCACCACGCCACCGAAGCGCTCGCGATGCCGGGCCAGTTCCCGGGGCATGGCCGTGCCCAGGCGGCGCCGGGCGACGTCGAGGCGCTCCCGGGCCTGGCGCAGCTGGCGGTGGGGCGGATGGGCGGCCAGGCGGCGGGCCAGTTGTTCCTCGCGGCGGCGCTCCCCCGTCAGGCGTAGCTGCATGGCGCGCTGCAGCCGGGTGCGCAACTGGTCGAGGGCCTGGCGCTGGGTCGCCAGCCGCTCGCCGGGGTGGCGCAGCCGGGCGCGCAGGTGATCGAGGCGCTGGGCCTCGCGATCGAGGCGGGCGCGCTGGGCGCGGACCAGGCGGGCCTCCCATTGCCCCAGGCGGCGGCGCAGGTCGGCCTGGTCCGGCACCAGCTGCTCGGCGGCGGCGGAGGGGGTGGGGGCGCGGACATCGGCGGCGAAATCGGCCAGGGTCAGGTCCACCTCGTGGCCCACCGCCGACATCACCGGCAGCCGCGAATGGAAGATGGCCCGCGCCAGGTGCTCGTCGTTGAAGGCCCAGAGGTCCTCCAGGCTGCCGCCGCCGCGGGTGATCAGGATGGCATCCCGGGTCGGGTCCAGGTTGGCCTGGCGATTGAGCAGGGCCAGGGCGCGGATCAGGCTGGGTGCCGCCTCGCGGCCCTGCACCGGTACCGGGATCAGGGTGGGGCGGGCCAGGGGCCAGTGTGCCGCCAGCACCGCCAGGACGTCACGGATCGCCGCGCCGCTGGGCGAGCTGAGGATCAGCAGGTGGCGGGGCGGGTAGGGCAGGGGGCGGGCATTGGCGAAGATACCCTCCGCCTCGAGCTGGGTCTTGAGGCGCTGGTAGGCCGCCAGCAGCTCGCCCTCGCCGCTGGCCTGTACCGCCTCGACGATCAGCTGGTAGTCGCCGCGGGGCTCGAAGATCGACAGCCGGCCGCGCACCTTGACCCGGTCGCCGTCGCGCATCGGTGCCGCGACGAAGCGCGCCCGGGGGCGGAACAGGGCGCAGCGCAGCTGGGCGTCGGCATCCTTGAGGGTGAAGTAGACATGCCCCGAGGCCGGTCGCGAGACGCCGGAGAGCTCGCCCTCCACCCAGCAGTCGCCGAAGTCGCGCTCCAGCAGCAGGCGGGCCTGGCGGTTGAGCTGGCTGACGGAGAGCGGGGCGGGGGTATCGGACATGGCGGGGCTCCTCGGGCTAAGGCGCCCAGCCTAGCATGTCGGGGGCCACGGAGCGTCTACGGAACACGGCACCGCCGGGCCCCAGGCCCAGCGGTGCATCGGTCGATCCAAGTGTTGCTTCAGGCGGGCTTACTCGTCGGGGGTGACGGCATCCCGGGCCGCTTCCCAGGCCCGTTGGGCGTTCTCGCGGGTGGTCTCCCAGGCGCGCTCGGCGCCCTCCTGGGTGGCCTGCCAGGCGCTTTCGGCCCCTTCCTGGGTCTGCAGCCAGGCGTCCCGGGAGTGCTCCCGGGCCTGCTCCCACCAGGCCTCGCTATAGGTCGGGTAGCCCTCGAGCTCCTCGGCGCTGGCCTCGAGCATCACCCGGTGCTCGGCATCGCCGTCCGCCTCGAGGTCGGTCATCAGGGTGAAACGGCCCGACTCGACGATGAATTCGCGACCGCCGAGGCCCAGCACGCTGCCGCTCTCGACCACCAGGGCGGTGACCTGCATCGCCTCGTCGAAGAGGATGTCCTCGACCTCGCCGACCCGTTCGTCGGGGGCGCCGGTCAGGTAGACGCCGGCATCGAGGATATCGTCGGCGGAGTAGAGCCCCTGGGGCTGGTAGGTCGACTGGGCCTGGGTGCCCAGGGCCAAGCCGCCGGCCATGGCGGCAATGGCGAGGGAGAGGGTCGGTTTGCGCATCGAATCACTCCTTTCCATGAGTGGAACTGGGTTGACGCCCCTTCACCCTAGCCGAAGCCGGGTGGCGCGACAGTGTCCCTCTGTGTTGTCCTGTTCGGCTCTGTTACCCGGCAGTGGCCCCCGTGACGGGGCCCGATCATGGCGTTATAATGGCGGATTAACTTCCCCACGCCCCATCCCTCATCTGCTTAACATTGGGTGTTGCCGATATGCTACGTATGGCGCAAGAAGCTCTTACGTTCGATGACGTATTACTCGTTCCCGGCTACTCAGAGGTCCTGCCCAAGGATGTCAGCCTCAAGTCCCGCCTGACCCGCAACATCGAACTCAATATCCCCCTCGTTTCCTCCGCCATGGACACCGTCACCGAAGCTCGCCTGGCCATCGCCATGGCGCAGGAAGGTGGCATCGGCATCATCCACAAGAACCTGACCATCGCCGGCCAGGCCGCCGAGGTACGCAAGGTCAAGAAGCACGAGAGCGTGATCGTCAAGGATCCCGTCACCGTCAGCCCCAAGGCCAAGCTGGAAGACCTGCTGGCGATGGCCGACGAGTACGGCTACTCCGGCTTCCCGGTGGTGGAGGGCGAGACCCTGGTGGGCATCGTCACCGGCCGCGACATGCGCTTCCAGCCGGACCACAGCGACACCGTGGCGGGCATCATGACCCCCAAGGAGAAGCTGGTCACCGTGCCGGTGGGCACTCCCCTGGAGGAGATCAAGGCCAAGCTGCAGGAGAGCCGCATCGAGAAGATCCTGATCGTCGATGACCAGTTCCACCTGCAGGGCCTGGTGACCGTGCGCGATATCGAGAAGGCGCGCACCTACCCGATGGCCGCCAAGGACAGCGACGGCCGCCTGCTGGTGGGCGCCGCCGTGGGCACCGGTCCCGAGACCCCGGACCGGGTCGCCGCCCTGGTGGAAGCCGGCGTCGACGTCATCGTGGTGGATACCGCCCATGGCCACTCCAAGGGCGTGATCGACCGGGTACGCTGGGTGAAGGAACACTATCCCCAGGTGCAGGTGATCGGCGGTAACATCGCCACCGGCGAGGCCGCCAAGGCCCTGGCCGAGGCCGGCGCCGACGGCGTCAAGGTGGGCATCGGCCCGGGCTCCATCTGCACCACCCGCATCGTCGCCGGTGTGGGCGTGCCGCAGATCAGCGCCGTGGCCAACGTCTCCGCTGCCCTCGAGCCCTACGACATCCCGCTGATCGCCGACGGCGGCGTGCGCTTCTCCGGCGACCTGGCCAAGGCCGTCGCCGCCGGCGCCAGCTGCGTGATGATCGGTGGCCTGCTGGCCGGTACCGAGGAGGCCCCCGGCGAGGTGGAGCTCTACCAGGGCCGTACCTACAAGGCCTACCGTGGCATGGGCTCCATGGGCGCCATGGCCCAGAGCCAGGGCAGCGCCGACCGCTACTTCCAGGACAAGGACGCCGGCGCCGAGAAGCTGGTGCCGGAAGGCATCGAGGGCCGGGTGCCCTACAAGGGCGTGATGAGCGCCATCGTCCACCAGCTGATGGGCGGCCTGCGCGCCTCCATGGGCTACACCGGCTGCACCTCCATCCAGGAGATGCGTACCAAGCCCGAGTTCGTGAAGATCACCGGTGCCGGCTTCGCCGAGTCCCACGTTCACGACGTGCAGATCACCAAGGAAGCCCCCAACTACCGGGCGGGCTAAGCCTGCAAGCTTGAAGCCGGAAGCTTGAAGCTGGAAGCGGGCAAGATGCCGCTTCCAGCTTTCGCTTTTACGGTACCGTTGCTTCTCAAAGGAAAGGCCAGATGACCGACATTCACGCCCACAAGATCCTGATCCTCGACTTCGGCTCCCAGTACACCCAGCTGATCGCCCGCCGGGTCCGCGAGATCGGCGTCTACTCCGAGATCCGCGCCTTCGATATCACCGAAGACGAGATCCGCGAGTACAACCCCAACGGCATCATCCTCGCCGGCGGCCCCGAGTCCGTCACCGAGCTCGATTCCCCCCGGGCCCCCCAGTGCGTCTTCGAGATGGGCCTGCCGGTCTTCGGTATCTGCTACGGCATGCAGACCATGGCCGAGCAGCTCGGCGGCAAGGTGGAAGGTTCCCACCAGCGCGAGTTCGGCTACGCCCAGGTGCGTATCGACGAGACCACCGCGCTGTTCCGCGATATCGCCGACCATATCGACCACGACACCGGCAAGAGCCTGCTCGACGTGTGGATGAGCCACGGCGACAAGGTGGCCCAGGTGCCCGACACCTTCACCGTCACCGCCTCCACCCCGAGCTGCCCCATCGCCGCCATGGCCTGGGAAGAGAAGCAGTTCTACGGGGTGCAGTTCCACCCCGAGGTGACTCACACCCTCCAGGGCCAGCGCATCCTCGAGCACTTCGTGCTGGAGATCTGCGGTGCCGAACGCCTCTGGACCCCGGCGCAGATCATCGAGGATCAGATCGCCCGCGTCCGCGAGCAGGTGGGCGACCGCCACGTGCTGCTGGGCCTCTCCGGCGGCGTCGACTCCTCGGTGGTGGCGGCCCTGCTGCACAAGGCCATCGGCGACCAGCTGACCTGCGTCTTCGTCGACAATGGCCTGCTGCGCAAGAACGAGGGCGACCAGGTGATGGAGACCTTCGCCCAGCACATGGGCGTCAAGGTGATCCGCGTCGACGCCGAGGAGCTGTTCCTCGACAAGCTCAAGGGCGAGGCCGACCCCGAGGCCAAGCGCAAGATCATCGGCAACACCTTTATCGACGTCTTCGACGCCGAGGCCGCCAAGATCGAGGGCGTCGACTTCCTGGCCCAGGGCACCATCTACCCCGACGTCATCGAGTCCGCCGCGGCCAAGACCGGCAAGGCCCATGTCATCAAGTCCCACCACAACGTGGGCGGCCTGCCGGAGACCATGAAGCTCAAGCTGGTGGAGCCGCTGCGCGAGCTGTTCAAGGACGAGGTGCGCAAGCTCGGCCTGGAGCTCGGCCTGCCCTACGACATGGTCTACCGCCACCCCTTCCCGGGGCCGGGCCTGGGCGTGCGCATCCTCGGCGAGGTGAAGAAGGAGTACGCCGACATCCTGCGCGAGGCCGACGCCATCTTCATCGAAGAGCTGCACAACGCCGACTGGTACCACAAGACCAGCCAGGCCTTCGCCGTCTTCCTGCCGGTGAAGTCCGTGGGCGTGGTCGGTGACGGCCGACGCTACGAGTGGGTCATCGCCCTGCGCGCCGTGGAGACCATCGACTTCATGACCGCCCGCTGGGCCCACCTGCCCTACGAGCTGCTGGAGAAGGTCTCCAACCGCATCATCAACGAACTCGCCGGCGTCTCCCGCGTCACCTACGACGTCAGCAGCAAGCCGCCCGCGACCATCGAGTGGGAGTGATCGAACCGCTGCCGGCCATGAGCCGGTAGCCTTCGACAGGCCACTCGAGACACTGGGTGGCCTTTTCATTGGCTCATTAGGAGCCGCTCAGCGTGGAGCAGGGATATGGCCAGCGACGAGGAGATCCAGGCCGCTGCGCTGTCCTTTGCCAAGCGGAACAGGCAGCAAATCGCCCGAGAGTGGACGGATAGGGAGCGCTACGCCTCCGAAGAACGGCCCGTCTCGATCTTCATGGCAGGCTCGCCTGGGGCGGGCAAGACTGAGATATCCAAGGAGTATGTTGCCGCCCTCGATGAGCTCCGAGAAGAAGGCATGGATGGCCTGGGCAACATACTAAGGATCGATCCCGACGACTTGAGGGACGAGCTGCCGGGTTACACTGGCGGTAACTCCTGGTTGTTCCAGGGCGCCGTATCGATCCTGGTGGAGAGAATCCACGACCTGATGCTGAAACAGCTTCAGTCGTTCATTCTGGATGGGACGCTGGCCAGTTTCGATGTGGCACGAAAGAACATCGAACGCTCGCTCCGGAAAGGCAGAGATGTGCAGATATTTTTTGTATATCAGCATCCTAGCCTTGCATGGCAGTTCGTGTGCAGCCGTGAGGAAGTCGAGGGGAGAAATATCCCGCTCGATGGCTTCATCCGGCAGTTCTTGGATGTTCAGGACGTCTTGCGGCGGATCAAGCAGGAATACGGCGATCAGGTGATACTGGACATGATCATCAAGAACAACGATGGCACGAACCAGCACTGGGAGACGGACATCGACTCGATTGATGGCTATCTGCCCGACCGCTACACTCGTGAGCAGCTGGAACGCCTGCTCGTAGGTGAGGATTGAGCATGAAAGAACACGTCGCGAAATCGACTCCTCTGACTCATTTTGCGCGCAACGCGACTGCGGAGCAGAAGCAGGCGGTGCGTAACAAGGTGATCAACAACGCCATTGCTCGCCAGCAGCGCCTGGTTGAGCAGGCCAAAGAACGACGCTGACGGGCGACCATCGCACGCAGCCGGATCGTCGTTCATAGACTGTGATCCGACAGGAACCCGCCACTCGGCGGGTTCCTTTTTGTTCGGCCTGGCGAGCCTGGGTTGATGACAGAGGGAAAGATGAGTTCGACCACATTCACGGCACTGGCCTGTCCGCTGGACGGCGAGCCGTTGCGACAAGGCGACGGCGCCTGGCGCTGCGCGGCCGGCCACGGTTTCGATATTGCCCGTCAGGGCTACGTCAACCTGCTGCCGGTGCAGCACAAGCGTTCCCGGGATCCCGGTGACAGCAAGGAGATGGTCGCGGCGCGCCGGCGTTTCCTCGAGGCCGGCCACTATCGGCCGATTGCCGAGGCCGTCGCCCGGGCCGTGCTGTCGCAGGCTCCCGAGGGGGGCGCTCTGAGCTGCCTCGACGCCGGCTGCGGCGAGGGCTACTACCTGCGCGAGCTGGCCAGGGCCTGTGATCAGGCCCAGGCAGGGACGGCCGGCGATGAGCGGACCCTGGCCCTGCTGGGGGTGGATATCTCCAAGTGGGCAGTGCTCGCCGCCGCCAAGCAACAGCAGGCCGCCACCTGGGTGGTGGGCACCAATGCCCACCTGCCGGTGCAGGACCACAGCCTGGACGTCGTGCTGTGCCTGTTCGGCTTCCCCGTCTACCCCGAGTTCGCCCGCGTGCTGAAGCCGGGCGGCGTGCTGCTGCGGGTCGATGCCGGCCCCGATCACCTTCGCGAGCTGCGCGAGATCATCTACCCCAGCCTCAAGCCCCCGCGGGCCGATGACGAGGTGCTGCCGACAGGCTTTGCGCCCCTCTCCCGGGAGACGCTGCGCGACACCATCGGGCTCAATGGTGCCGAACCCATCGCCGACCTGCTGGCCATGACGCCGCACCTCCATCGCGCCAAGGCCGAGGGCCGGGAGCGGGCGGCGGCGCTGGCGTCGCTGACCGTAACCCTGGACGTACGGCTGACGCAGTGGGTCTACCAACCCGTAGGGTAGGGGCCCATTACCGATGGATTCGGGGCGGCCTCCGCGATACCTAATCGCGGCCCGGCGACATGCCCCTTCAGGACGCAAAGCGCCCGCCACTAGGCGGGCGCTTTGCGTTCCCACGTCGGGCTGGGCTTTAATGGCCTAAGGTCATTGAGCTATCGGCCGATACCAACACTGATGGGACTGTCGCAGGGAGGTGGCATGCTGGGTCATCGAGGAAGGCAGGGCAGGGCGGTCGCCTGGCTGCCCCGGGAGCCGAGGGGTGAGGGAGCGTCACGATATGCTTAGGCAGCGGCTGCACCGCCAGCTCTCGCCCCAGGCCTGGCGGGAGGTGGGCCTGTCGCCCGTCAACAAGGTCGTCTGTGCCTTGATCCTGCTGGCCTCCCTGGTGGCGATCCTCGAGACCGAGCCCACCATCCGCCGCCTGGCCCCCGGGTTCTTCCGCGGCATCGAAATCGTCTTCGTCACGCTCTTCGCCATCGAGTACCTGGCCCGCGTCTATGCCGCCGGCGAGGATCCCCGCTATCGCGGCATCGGCGGGCGGGTGCGCTACCTGTTCTCCTTCTGGGCACTGATCGATCTGATCGCCATCCTGCCCTTCTTTCTCGGCTTTCTCGCCCAGAACAACGCCTTCCTGCTGCGCATCTTTCGGGTACTGCGGCTGTTGCGCCTGTCGCGGCTGGGGCGCTTCAGCCGGGCCTGGTCGGCCCTGGCCGAGGCCCTGAGCGCTCGCATCCATGAGCTGCTGCTCAGCGTGGGCGTGGCCGGCCTGCTGCTGCTGTTCTCCTCCGCCTGCCTCTATGCCGTGGAGGCCGCCGATCAGCCGGAGGCCTTCGGCAGCGTGCCCCGGGCGTTGTGGTGGAGCATCGCGACGCTGACCACCGTGGGCTATGGTGATGTGACGCCCATTACCGCCCTGGGCAAGTTCTTTGCCGGCCTCACCGCCGTGGCGGGCATCGGCATTATCGCCATGCCCACCGGCATCCTGGCCGCCGCCTTCAGCGACGCCTTCCAGAACAAGAAAGAAGAATAAGGAGAGTGAGGATGGAACGTCCCGACTTCGTGAAACGCGCCGAGGTGGCCCGGCTGATTCCGGTGACGGCCGATACCAACCGGGAACAGCGGGCGGCCTCGATCCTGCTGGCCGCCTTGCGAGGCGTGCAGGAGTTTCGACAACTGATGCTGGGCTCGCTGGGGCTGCGGATCGGCAGTCGTGCCACCCTGGAGGCCTGGACTGAGGTGGTATTGGAGGCCGATGCCGATGCCTCCAAGAGTGACCGTCCCGATGGCCTGATCGTGTTGGAAACGGGGCGAAAACGCTGGTCGGCCCTGATCGAGGCGAAGATCGGCCATGCCGAAATTGGCGAGGAGCAGCTCAAGCATTACCTCCAGCAGGCCAAGAAACACAAGGTGGACGCGGTACTCACCATCACCAATCAATTCGTGGCCATGCCTTCCCATCATCCGGTGAAAGTGCCGAAGACCTTGCTCAAGGGCGTCGAGCTCTTCCACTGGTCATGGATGTATGCGGTGACCCAGGCGACGCTGCTGCTGGAGTCCGGCGAAATCAACTCGCCGGATCAGCGCTTCCTGCTCGAAGAAGTGCTGCGTTATCTCGGCCATGACTCCAGCGGCATCTCCCGCTTCGACAGCATGAATCGTGAATGGAAAGACCTGGTCGGCAAGGTCAAGAGCGGTGCCGTACTGGGCAAGGGCACCGAAGAGGTCGAGAACACCGTCTCCAGTTGGCATCAGGAGCAGCGCGATCTCTGCCTGGTGATGAGCCGCAAGCTGGGTCGCCCCGTCAAGCTCAAGCTGGCCCGCGCCCACCGCACCGATCCGGTGAAGCGCCTCAAGGATGACTGTGAAGTCCTGGCCAAGGACAAGGTATTGAGCTGTTGCCTGGAAGTACCGGATGCCGCCGCCGATCTGGAGGTCACCGCCGACCTTACCAAGCGGACCATCGTCTGCGCGATGCGCCTGGCGGCACCCCAAGATAAGAAACGCAGCACCGCACGGGTCAACTGGCTGGCGCGACAACTGACCAAGGCGGAGCCTGAGAGCATGTTCGTCAAGGCGGTTCGCCCCGGCAGGGCCGAGGAGACCCAGGCGCCCCTGGCCCAGGTCCTCGAAGATGCCGCGGCGCTGGACTCACCGGCCACCGCCGTGGTCCCCAGCGCCTTCGAGGTCTTCTATATGGCCGATCTGGCCCACCGCTTCGCCGGCAGCAAGGTCTTTATCGAGGAACTGGAAAAGGCGGTCCCGCACTTCTACGAGCAGGTAGGGCAGCGCCTGAGAGCCTGGGTGGCACCGCCGCCCAAGCTGCATCGACGAGATCCGGTCGAGGGTAAAAGCGATCCCGACGGGGGTGGTGAGGGGGCGGAGGACAGTCTGGGTAATGCGGAAGGCTGGGAAGCAGCGGAGTAGGGCGAGATTGATAGTGTTAGATTTTATATATGGTATGCTGAATAGTACCATATGGATTGTATCTTCATTGTGCTCGCTCATTAATTTTCCTCCGAATGAATCGCGGAGAAGCTCTCTGAGCGCGTGCCATGAATAAAAATCATGGGTGTTTTTTTATTTTTAATAACATATTTAGTTAAGGGTGGAGAATGTTTCTGGCTGTTCTGTTAAAAAACTACAAGGTTTTTCACAAAAACTTCTTGGTTCAGCTTTCTAAGCCAGGGCAAAGTTTCTCTTCAGTAATTGGAAGGAATGGTGTGGGTAAGAGTACTGTTTTAGAAGCTATAGATACTGTTCTAAACAGTAGGGAGTGGGTCCCTAATAACAGATATTCTAAAACCAGTGGTTACGTATCGCTATGCGCTGAGATCAATATAGGTCTGTTAGGCGATGGATCTGTTGAAGTGGCAAAGAGTGTAGATGAATTCTTGAGGTTTTTTGATGACTATTTCAAAGAGCAGAAATCGACAAACAACGATGCTTTGGTTAAGTTTAGTCCGTTTCTTAAGTCAATAAGGTCAAATAATCTTCTGGCTATATTTGGAAAGCGCTTTGGCTGTGAAAGAGGGATTGGTCCATATTATGCAGGCGATGTAATTCATGACCTCCTAATAAGCAAGATAGAGCTTGACTTGGAGATTGATGAAGATTCGGCAAAGGAAAAATATGATAAATACTGTGCCGAATGTATAGGCTTGTTTGGGTATAGTTATATCTCTGTCGAGGAGGGTGTTCCAGAGCTATTAAGGCTAGAGAAGAATCTGATGAAAAAAATACTCCCTAGAGATATTGTTTCTAGGATTATAGAGATACTAGATCAAAAGAGAATAACGGTTAGGAATAATAGGCGAGGAAGGAATCCGACTAAAAGCACTGTTCAGCTAATTAATGACGACCTTAATCTTTTGTCTAGAGAAATAAATCATACCGTAAGAAATGTTGATGATGGGTACAGCTTTAAAAGCTTGTCTAATACTAAAAATCTAACTTCTCGCGACCTGACAGATGCAATTATTGAAGCCTTTTTCTCCACTAAGAGCTTTGTGAAAGATGGTATTCCAGTGAAAAGCCTTAGTTCTGGTGAGAAAAGAATGGCTTTGGTGGATATTGTTTTTTCATTTCTTAGCAAGTCAGGAAAAAGTAAGATTAGTGTAATGGCTATTGATGAGCCTGAAAATTCTCTACATATATCCTCTGGCTTTGAGCAGTTTAGGAAGCTAATAGAGATGTCGGAAGTACATGGATGTCAAGTGATCTGCACATCTCATTGGTATGGTTTTATACCTATAGTTTCTTCAGGCGGTGTGGCTTATATTGGAGATGGAAGAAGTGATTTTTTCTCTACGGATGAGTTTATTCCAGGGAACGGAAAGGTTCCTGCTGAAGTGTTGCTGAAAAGTGGCTATGAGCTTGCAAGCTCGATTGTTCACTCGATAAGATTTGAGAATGTTTGCTGGATAGTTTGTGAAGGCTTGACTGATCGGCTGTATCTAAGTTCAATTCTTGAAGGTGTGGAAGGGTACAAGGTTGTAGCTGCTAGCAATGATATATCGGTGATAAATATATTTAAGCAACTCTCTATGTCGCTAAAAGGAGTGGGGCGGCATTCTTTTCCTGGTAAAGTTGTTTGCTTGATTGATACTGATCCTGATACACCGGATAAGATTTCTGATGCAGAGGGGTTTAATGAAATTGATGGGGTTTTGTATTTTAGAAGGTTGAACTATTTAGGTGGATCGTTTAGGCTTTCTTCGCTGCCAGAGAAAAGGTTTGAAAAGTGCTCAATAGAAGACTCTCTTTATCCAGTCACTGGGGCTAAGGTCCTGTCGTCCATGACGGGGTTAAATTATGTTTTCAAGCCGGAGAGAGATTTTCTCATGATTAACTCTCACGACCCTTCATTCTTTCTAGAGGATGATTTCTTAGGAGAGCTTGAAGGTTTTAAAATTGCTAAGAATACTGTTTTTGGGGATTCTCCTGACCAGAGAGAGGTTGCAAGATTTAAAAATAATTTCTGTCGGAATTATTTGGCTTTGTCCTCTGAAGAGGAGATCGCTGCTCATAGAGAAGCTTGGTTGAGTATTCTTCCTTGAGTTTTGGTTTTTCTGTGTTTATTAGTGATTGTAATAATCTTTTCTATGTCTTCGTGAGTCTCTGCGGGTGAGCTATGTTGTCCTCTTTTTCCACTTTCATGTAATAGGGCACCTTGTTTGAGGGTTGTCCCTCGCCAATAGGCGGCCCCTGATCGGGGCCGCTTGGCTGGCTTATCTCCTCTGGCTTGCAGCCGTCTCTATCTCCTCCGCTATCTCGCCACCCGTTGCTGACGGCACTGCACTGTCACCAGCTCAACTAGGGTGTCGGGGCAGATCGCCTTGCAGATGCCGCCCTGGGGGCGCTGGGTCGGGGCGTCTTCGGCGGCGAGCATGGCGTTGACGATGGCCTCGTCGACGCCCTCCACCGCGGCCAGGTAGAAGGGGTCGAAGGCCTCGTCATTGAGGTAGGCGAAGGCCTGGTGGGCCTCGGCGAGCTGCGGCAGCGGGCGCGGGTTGGCGGTGCTGAAGGCGAGGAAGATATCGCCGGAGTTGTTGCCGCCGGGGGTGCCGCCGCGGCCGATGCCGAGGCCGGCGCGCTTGGCCAGGCGCCTGAGCTGGTGGGGCATCATGGGGGCGTCGGTGGCCAGCACCGCGATGATCGAGCCCCGTTCGCTGTCGAGCCCGGGGAGGCGGTGGTCGTCGCCCAGGGCCTCCCCCAGGGGCACGCCGAGCACCTGCAGCCAGTCGCGGATGCCGTGGTTGGCCTGCACTAGCACGCCCAGGGTGTAGTCCCGGCCGTCGACGCTGAGGCGCCGCGAGGCGGTGCCGGTGCCGCCCTTGTACTCGTAGCAGATCATGCCGTTGCCGCCGCCCACGTTGCCCTCGGCGAGGGGGCTGGAGCGGGCGCCGCGGATCGCCGCCAGGGCGTCCTCCTCACGCACATGAAGGCCATTGATATCGTTGAGCACGCCGTCGTAGGTCTCGGCGATCACCGGCATGGCCCACAGGTGATGGTGGTGCCAGCGCTCGGCGTAGTGCTCGATCATCCAGCGCACCGTGGCGTGGTGGGTGATGCCGACGCCATGGGAGTTGGTGATGCACAGCGGGCCGACGAAGTAACCGCCGTCGTCGATCCAGTGGGTGCCGGTCATCTCGCCGTTGCCGTTCAGGGCGTGGTAGCCGGCCCACACGGGCTGCGGCTCCCGGGCGAAGCCCCGGGGCAGGATGGCGGTCACCCCGGTCTTGGCCCAGCGCCTCGGGTCCGCGGTGGGGCGGTCGATGGTGGCGTAGCCGACATGGATGCCGGGTACATCGGTGATGGCGTTGTATGGCCCCGGGGTACCGGGAAACGGCAGGCCGAGATCGCGGCCGCGGCGCGGCGGAGTCAGTGTCTTAGTCATTGGCAGGATCGGTCTTGTCAGGGGTGGCTGGCGTAGCGGAGTGCTGCTTGTTGCGCAGATAGAGGCCGATGGCGGCGATCGCCAGAGAGGCCAGGATCAGCAGGGTGGCGATGGCGTTGATCTCAGGCTTGATGCCGCGGCGAATCAGACCGTAGATAAATACCGGCAGGGTGGTGGAATCGACGCCGGAGATGAAATAGGTGATCACCAGGTCGTCCATCGAGATGATAAAGGCGAGCATGGCGCCGCCGATGACGCCGGGGGCGATCAGCGGCAGGGTGATGCGCCGGAAGGTCGTCCAGGGGCCCGCGCCCAGGTCGGCGGAGGCCTCCTCGAGCCGGGTATCCAGGCCCGCCAGCCGGGCGCTGACGACGATAAACACATAGCTGATCAGGAAGGTGCAGTGTCCGATGATGATCGAGCCGGTGCCCAGCGGCATGCCCACGCTGATAAAGAAGATCAGCAGGGCGATGCCCAGCACGATATCTGGCATCACCATGGGCATAAACAGCAGGAAGCGATAGAAGCCCTGCAGGCGGAAGCGGTAGCGGGCCACCGCCAGGGCGGTCAGGGTGCCGACCAGGGTCGAGAATAGCGTGGTCGTCAGGGCGACGGTTAGGCTGGTGCGCACCGCGGCGAGCAGCTGGTCGGTGGAGTCGGCGTAGAGCTCGCTGTCGCCGAGCTGGTGGGGGAGCCCGAAGATCGCGCGATACCAGTCCAGGGTGACATCGTGCCAGACCATCATATTGATGGGGTTGGAGTTGAATGAGTAGGCGACGATCAGCAGGATCGGCGCGTAGAGGAAGGCGAAGAACAGCAGGCCGTAGCCGGTGAGCAGGCGCTTCCTGACGTGGATAAGCAGCGTCTTCATGCCTGGGCCTCCTTGCCGGGGACATCCGTTGCCTGGCGGCGCAGGGTAGCGCGCACATAGAGCGTCAGCAGGCCCAGCACCACGCTCATCACTAGCATCGCCAGGGCCGCGCCGAAGGGCCAGTTGCGGGCCTGGAGGAACTGTTGCTCGATCAGGTTGCCGATCATCAGCACCTGAGCGCCGCCGAGCAGCGAGGGCACGATGAAGTTGCCGAGGGTGGGGATGAACACCAGGATGGAGCCGCCGATGATGCCGGGCAGGGTGAGCGGCAGGGTCACCCGGCGGAAGGTGGTGATACGGCCGGCACCCAGGTCGTAGGAGGCTTCGATCAGGCCGCGATCGAGCTTCTCGATGCTCGCGTAGAGGGGCAGGAACATGAAGGGGGCCATGATGTAGACCAGGCCGATCAGCACCGCGGCCTCGGTGTAGATCAGGCCAACCGGGGCGTCGCTGATCCCCAGCCAGGCCAGCAGGCCATTGAGCGCGCCCGAGGGACGAAGGATCAGCACCCAGGCATAGAGCCGCACGATCAGACTGGCGAAGAAGGGCAGGGTGATCAGGAACAGGCAGAAGTTGCGCCGCCGGGGCGGCAGCCGGCTGACCCAAAAGGCTACCGGGTAGCAGACCAGCAGGCACAGGGCGGCGGTGATCAGGGCAATACGCAGCGAGCGCATCAGGATGCTCAAGTAGACCGGGTCGAACTCTTCGATAGGGCCATTGGCCCAGCCGAGGATGCGGCCGAAGTTATCCGCATAGAAGTTCCACACCACGCCGCCGTAGAGGCCAGGCTCGAGCAGGCTGAACACGGCCATGATGGCCAGCGGCATAAAGAAGAAGACGCCGAGAAAGGCGGTCACTGGGCCGAGCAGGGCGATCAGGCTCCAGCGCGGCCGGCGGGACCGAGCCTTGGGGGCGGCGCCGGTCTCGAGGGTCGAAGACAGTTGTGTCGTGCTCATGGTCGCCTCCTAGGCCGCGATCACATGGGGGGCGTCGATGGCGTACCAGAGGGCGACCTCGTCGCCGAGCTCGCGACCGGCCAGGGTCTGGCCGTCGTGGCCACGTAGGGCCGCCTTGATCGGCTGGCCGCCACGGGTCTCGAGGATGACCTCCAGGTCGCGGCCGACGAAGGCCTTGGCAGTGAGCCGCCCCTTCAGGCTGGCGTAGCGGTCGCCACTGGGCGGATGGACGCAGAACTGCTCGGGGCGCAGCATCACCTGCAGCTCACCCGCCACGGATTGGGCCGGCCGCCGCAAGACCAGGGGTTCGTCGCCCGCCAGGCACAGCCGGCCGAGTCCACCGTCCCCCGGCTCGAGGGTGCCTCTGAAACGGTTGCTCTCGCCGATGAACTCAGCGACGAAGGCATTTACCGGTCGGTCGTAGATCTCGGTGGGTTTGCCCTGCTGCTGGATATGGCCGCCGTTGAGCACCACGATGCGATCCGACATGGTCAGCGCCTCTTCCTGGTCGTGGGTCACGAACACGAAGGCGATGCCCAGCTCGTTCTGCAGGCTCTTGAGCTCGCGCTGCATGGTCTGGCGCAGGTGGCGGTCCAGGGCCGAGAGCGGCTCGTCGAGCAGCAGCAGGGCAGGGCGATTGATGATCGCCCGGGCCAGGGCCACGCGCTGCTGCTGACCGCCGGAGAGTTGGCTGGGGCTGCGTTGCTGCAGACCGTTCATGCCGACCATCTCCAGGGCCTCGCCGACTCGTTGCAGGCGCTCACGTTTCGGCACCCCGCGCACCGAGAGGCCATAGCCGACGTTTTCACCCACCGAGAGGTGGGGAAAGAGAGCATAGTTCTGGAAGACGGTATTGACTGGCCGGGCATGGGGCGGGACCCGGTTCATCTCCTGGCCCTGGATCTGGATGGAGCCCTCGTCGAGGGCCTCGAAGCCGCTGATGGTGCGCAGCAGGGTGGTCTTGCCGCAGCCGGAGGGCCCCAGCAGGGTGACGAACTCCTTGGCTCCCACGCTCAGGTCGATGCCGGCCAGGGCGGGTACTCGCTGGCCTTCGGGGGTACGGAACTGCTTGATAGCGCGGCGGATCTCGACGACCGGCGCCTCGGGGGTGGTGGCTTTCATCGGGCACTCCTGGGACGGCGCCCGCCGGGCACCGTCGATCCATGGCTGGGGGCAGGGGCTTATCGGGCGGTGCGCACTCGCATCCAGGTGCGGTCGTAGCGGCGCACGGCGGCGCCCAGGTCCTCGAAGACCTGTAGCCGCGCCATGACTTCCTCGGGCGGGTAGATCGCCGGGTTATTGCGGAGCTCGTCGGGCAGCAGGGCCAGGGCCTCGCGGTTGGGGGTGCCGTTCTTCTGCTGTCGGGCATTGAGCGCGGCGATCTCGGGACGCAGCAGGAACTCCATGAAGCGGATGGCGTTGTCCCGGTTGGGAGCGTCTCGGAGCAGGCAGAGATTTTCCTGGTAGAGGGTGGCCCCCTCCTCGGGGATCACGTAGGCCAGGTCCTCCGGGGCCTCGTCGACGTACATCATGGCGCCGACGAAGTAGTGGGCAGCGGCCAGGTCACCGGATTGCACCATGGGCACCACGTCGTAGGTGAAGGCGGAGATCAGCGGCCGGCGTTCGATCAGATAGTCGCCGGCGTGGGTCAGGGCGTCCGCCTCGTCGGTATTGACCGAGTCGCCGTTGACGATCAGCGCTACGCCCAGCGTTTCGCGCATGTCATCTAACATCGCCACCCGCTGGCCGTCGCGGGCGGCGGCGAAGAAGTCCTCCCAGGAGCTTATCTCCTCGACCGCATTGCGGTTGTAGAAAATGCCCACCGTGCCCCAGGCGTAGGGCAGGCAATACTCGCCCTCAGGATCGGTCCGAGCGCGCAGGAAATCGGGGTCAATGTTGCTGAAGGCTTCGCTCTGGTTGATCGTGGTCGGGGCGATCAGGTCGAGCTGGAAGAGGATGTCCTGCATATGCACCGAGGGGAATACCAGGTCGTAACCCGTGGCGCCAGCCTGGAGCTTGGCGAGCATCTCCTCGTTGCTGCCGTAGGTGTCCAGGGTGACCCGGACGTCGTACTCCTCGCTGAATCGCTCGAGCACGGCGGGGTTGATATAGTCCCCCCAGTTGTAGAGGTGGAGTTGGCCGTCGGCGAAGGCCGGCGAGAGGGTGAGGGTGCCTAGGCCGAGCGCTCCCAGCAATCGGGGCGTGGGCAGGTAGCGAAGGATGGGACAGGGCATGTGATGCCTCCTTGTTGTTGTTGGATGGCCCGGAGTGGGCGACAGGGTCCTTTGTCGGAGTGACAGGATCCTGTCTTTTGATGAGTATAAGACAGAAATCTACCATTATAAGGTAGAGTCCTGTCAGCACGCTCAAGGGAAAAGCATGTTCTCCGAGAAATTGGAAAGTCAGCTCAATGAGTTACCGCCGGCCGAGCGAACGCTGGCGGCCTATATCCAGGCGAATCTCGATGACATGGTGTTCGAGAATGGCGAGAGCCTGGCTCGCAAGAGCGGGGTGAGTCCCAATACGGTGAGTCGCTTCCTGCGCCGCTTGGGCTATACCGGCCTGAAGAGCCTGAAGGAGGAGCTACGCGACCAGGTGCGGGTGCAGTCGTTGCTCAATCCCGCCCTGATCGAGCGGGTCGAGCGACCGGGGAGTGATCTCGGTGAGCCGATCAGTCGTGAGATCGAGGCCCTGATGGACCTCGCCAAGCAGCTCGAGTCACCGCGCTGGAAGGCGATGCTCGACGTGGTCGATGCGGCGGAGAAGGTTTTCGTCTGTGGCTTCCAGACGGTCAGCGGCTTGGCCGAGGATTTCTCCAATCGCCTGGCGCTGGTGCGTCCCGGCGTGGAGTTTCTCAACCTCTATGGTGGCGTGATGGGGCCCTGGCTCGACTGCAACAAGGAGCGCAGTTGCCTGATCCTGGTCGATATCGCCCCCTATGCCGAGGCGGGGATTACCTTCGCCCAGGAGTGCGTGAGGCGCGATGCCGAGCTGGTGGTGTTCGCCGACGAATATGGCATCGCCCAGCATGTCACCACGCCGCACCTCATCACCATGCAGACCAAGACCGGCCTGATCCTCGAGTCGACCGGCGGCCTGACCACGGCGCTGAATTTCCTGGTGCACGGCATCGCTTCACGGCGCCGGGGCGAGCTCAAGCAACGCCTGCAGACCTACCAGGAACGTGTTCGAGCGCTGAAACTGTATCGCTGATAGGGGGGGCCGCCGTCCTTGGGGTGCCCAAGAGCAGTCCTTGATTGGATGTCTCTAAGGGCTGGCGAGAGGGGATTTGACCTCAAGCAAGGTCGAGGTCTTAGGCTCCGGGTGACGCTGACAGCCATCACCGGAGGTGACCATGCGACGCCTACAGCCTGACGTCTGGGAAACCGAGGTCGAATATCCCTTCCCGGGGCTCTCCACCCACGCCTACCTGCTCCTGCGGGAGGCGGGCAACGTACTCTTCTACAACACCGGCCATCGCCACGAGCTCGAGGGGATGGCGAAGCTGGGTGGGGTGGCCTACCAGTTCCTGAGTCATCGCGATGAGCTGGGCGAGAGCCTGAACGCCATCCACGAACGCTTCGGGACGACCCTGGGCGGTCACCGGGCCGAGCGCGACGATTTCGCCCGGGTACGCGAGCCGGAGTGGCTCTTCGAGGGGCGCGAGATGCTGCTCGAGGGCATCGAGGCGATTCCCGTGCCGGGTCATAGCCCGGGCAGCACCTGTTTCCTGGTCGCCTCGCCCCATGGCCGGCGCTACCTGTTCACCGGCGATACCCTCTATCGCGGCAAGGAGGGCCTCTGGCACGCGGGCTTTATCCCCGGTCATAACACGGTCGAGGATCGGCGGGCACTGATCGAGAGCCTCGGCCTGCTCAAGCCCCTGGAGCCGGATGTGGTCTTTTCCAGCGCCTTCGGCGGCGAGAGCGGCTATCAGGTGCTCGCGCCGGGGGAGTGGCCCGAACTGGTCGAGCGGGCCCTCGCCGAGTTGCGCGATGCCGGTCGGGAGTAGGGCCTGGACGGCCTATACTGCAAGGCATAGCCGTTGCACCGGGAGGTGCGTCATGGGCTGTCGCCTGGTAAGGGGAGTGTTGGCCGGTTTCGTGGCCACCCTGGTCATTTCGATGATCATGATCCTGCGCTTGTCGGCGGGCATCATTCCCTGGTACGACCCTATCGAGATCATGAACCTGGCCGCGCAGGACCTGCTCGGCACGCCGGACAGCCGGCTGGTGGCCTGGGGCATCCATTTCACGGTGGGAAGCCTTGTCTGGGGCCTGCTCTTCGGGCTGCTGGCGCCCTATCTGCCGGGGCGGAGCGACGTGCGGCGCGGCCTGCTGTTTGGCCTGGTCGCCTGGCTGGTGGTGATGGTCACGGTCTTTCCCATGGCGGGCTCCGGCCTGTTCGGCATGGGCTTCGGGCTGGTGGCGCCCCTGTCCACCTTGCTGTCGCATGTCGTGTTCGGGCTGGTGATCGGGAGTCTCTACGCCCGGTCGCGAGGCGTATGCTAGGCGCCCCTGGCCGAGCCGCGTGGTTCCGGCAGGGCGTCGGGCGCCCAGGGGCTCTCGGTATCCCTCGAGTCATATTGGCCGCGCCGCCTCCTGCGGGAGGGGCTCGTCTCGGTGGCCACACGGCAGTGTGGGGAGGATAGTCTCGCTTTGCGTTCCCTTGTATCCCTGCTTATTCATGAGGCCAGCCTGAAAACGAAGATAGCGGATGGTATTCTCTTGAGAAATCAGAACGTTCCG